>NZ_VHJK01000001.1:1977891-2685587 GCF_007004095.1 Erythrobacter insulae | reverse complement strand
GAGCCTTCGCCGAGCAGCGCGGCGCTGCCGGTTTGGGCGCCCAGAACCGCATCTTCTTCACGCAGATACGTGTACTGCGCGTTGACCGACAGGTTCTTGGTTACTTTTTGCTCGACCCCGATTGTCAGGGCTTCGGCTTCGCGGGCACCGAGCTGGCGCTGGATGTTGCGCTCGATTTCCGAGACCCCGTCGAGATCGCGCCAGTCTTCGCGTTGCTGGCTGTAGCCGACGCTGAGAGTGGTGGCCTTGAGCGGGCTATAGGTTGCTCCGGCGAATGTCTCACCCGAAGCCAGACCAAGGACCGGGTTTACGCCGCCTGTCTCATGATCGTGATCGCTGATGATGCCAAAGTTGTTTCCGGCAAGGGCAAGTGCGCCCTGACCATGACCGAGCGTGAAGGACATGGTGCCTGACGGATCAGCCAGCGTTGCCGCGTTGTGCACCGGACGCATCGCGCCATCATCGCTGAACTGCGGGGCGATGGCATCAAAGCGCATCGACCATTGACCGTCTGTACCGGCGGAGTTTGAGCGTATCTGGCTGATGCCGTGCTTGCCATCGCCATCCCGGTCAGCGCCATTGCTAAGCAGCCAGTTGGCAAAACGATCCGACACAAAATCCTGCATCCTCTGATACCCATTGCCAAGCGCATTGGTGCTTTTGCCATAGGTGAATGACGACATCGGAATTGCAAAGTCGCGGAAGGTGCCTCCGATATCTTCAAACGCAGTCAGATAGACATCGCTTGTTTCCCAATAGCTAGGCACGCCAGAGCCAAGCAATTGTGATGCCGTTGTTTCATACGAGCGGTAGCTTTTCCCTTTACGTTCGTAGAATGTGTAGCTGAGGTTGCCAAAATCGAGGGGCGATTGCGACGCCGCCACATCAAGCAGTCCGTGGCCGTAAACAGCGTCTACGCCCGGCGCGCCCAGATCCTGAGCCGATTGAAAGATGATATCCGCGGTTTCATGCGGGTTATTGGCGAGCCATGGCCAGCGATCATGCAAGAGCGCAATCGCGCCCGATACCAGCGGGGCCGCAAACGACGTACCCGAACGGCGGATCAACCCGCCATGACCGTCATCGGCAAGCAGCAATTCGCCCGGCGCAACGATGAAGCGGTTCATCAACTCATTGCCGCTGTTGCAGACACCGTTGTTCAAAAGGCAGGCATCACCTGGCCGGTTCGAGAAATCGGAAATCGTCCCGTCCGGACGCACCGACCCGACAAAAATCGCAGCAGTTGTGCTTTCACTTACCGTACCTGTTGGGAAACCAAGCAAAAGTGATTGCTGAGAAGTGTAATCCGAATCGAGCAAGGCTGCCGTGTCGGTATAGCCCCAGTTGACATCCTGCGTTTGGCTGATGCCATCATTACCTGCGGCGATGACATAAACGGTGCTGTTGGCGAATGGTTTTACCCAGCTCCAATCAAGTGCCGCTGCAAGACCAGGAGAGACAACGTAACCGGCTTCGCCCAGTGACAGATTAATGACGCTGGCACGCTGTGGATCGCCAGTGATCGTATTCAAGAACGAACGGCCTTTGATGGACCAAATGCCCAACATCACATCATACCACTCAGGCGATCCCCCAACCATGAATGGGTTGTAGGCAGCGACGCGGGCGTTCGGGGCAATGCCCATTACGCCTTCGCCGTCATGCGCGCCCACGATCAGACTGGTAACGCTGGAGCCGTGGCCTTCGAGCTGGTCGTTATATCCACCTTGGTAGACGAGATTATCGTTAAGATCTGCGCTGGATCCGAATGCGGAATCGATCACACCGACAATCGTCTGGACGCCGGAACCCTGGATCTGGCTGATAGACGGAGTCCAATTGACCGTAGACATCCAGTGATCGACATGATCGATCCCGGAATATTGGTTTAGCGTATCATGAAAATCGAGATAGAGCCGGGCGCGCTGGCCTTTGGTAAGGGCCTCAATCGACGCCTTGTTATTTGCGTCGGCACCATGCCGAGCGAACACTTCATTCACAAGCTGATCGAAATCCTGCCCTGTTTTGGCAGTGTATTTAGAACCATATTGCGCTTCACCGATAGAAATGAGCTGCGCGAAAGCAGCCATCATTTTGTCAGGCGCGCCGTCACGGATGATTGAACCATCCAAATTGTACCGGATGCTGTTGAACTCATTTTCGATCGTGGTGATCTGCGACGAATAATTCTGACCGAACTGAGCGATCGATTGAAGGTTCGCCTGATCGAATGCGACGATATCACCCCAGAATGCATCAATATCACCCCAGAACGGGCTGATATCACCCCAAAATGGGCTGATGTCGCCCCAGAACGGGCTGATGTCGCCATAGAACGGGCTGATGTCGCCCCAGAACGGGCTGATATCACCATAGAACGCAACGATATCACCCCAGAATGCGTCAATGTCTCCGTAATAGGCATCGACATCGTTTGAGGCGATGCTTCGCGCAGTGATCGCGCCGCCGCCTGAAAGGGATTGAGCGTAGTCTGCAAAATTGGCGGGTACGGCATCGCTGGAAACCGTCCCGGAGGATGCGAGGGTGACGATGCCAACCGGTGCATCAAAACGCGTCGCGGCATCAATCAACGCCTGTGGCGCGGCTGCAGTCATGATTGATGCTTGGGTGCTCTCTTGTACGCTGATCGGGCCGGTGAATTCCGGATCTACCGGTCCGAGCGTAACGGGTAGAACGTTTGCAGCAGCGATGGTCTCACTCGCGCTGGCGTCACTTTCGAAGGATGCGGCGACCGAAGGGCTTTCGGCGAACAGCATAGTGTCCAGTTCGGGCGCCACATACGGCTGCGCCTCGCTCGCGCTCGCCGTGCTGGCAAGCGAGATGGCGACGGCTGCTGTCGCGGTGTTGATGAACAATGACTTCATGGCTTCAATCCGTTGTTTGCGGGCGCTTTGAATGCACCAATCATGCGTCGGTAATAGCCGAAGAGGTTCTCGTGTTTCGTTGAGCGGAAGGGTTAAGATAGTAACAATTTCAAAGGCTCAGCGAACGCCAGCCTAGGGGATTATCCGCGGCAGGAATGGCAGCGCGGTGCGCCTCGCAATTCTTAATTTTTGGTAAAACCGCCCGCTTGGCCGATCTGCCCCCAATTCTTACCCGTTAGGAAATCTGTGGGTCGAGATGCGGTTTTCCGAATCACACCGGCCACCAGTTAGCATGGCCGATTACACCGAAAACAACGCCGCAGTTTGGCGCGGACATCGAAAGGAAATTGGAAGGGTAGTTGGCGGACAGGGTGGGATTCGAACCCACGAAGGGCTTGCACCCTTGCCGGTTTTCAAGACCGGTGCATTCAACCGCTCTGCCACCTGTCCGCGCAGTGGAGCCTGTTAACGGGGCATTTCGCCCTTGTCACCTCCATTTGGATATTGGGTATTCATCTAAGTTGTGACAAATGGGAAAAATGATCACACGCATTGCCCTTGCAGCGCTTGCTTTTGCTGCACTATCCGCCCCCGTTCCACCCGCATTGGCCCAAACTCAGGCGCAAGACGGGATTGCCTTTGATGCATATATGGAGCTGTTGAAAGCGCGCGCGCGGGGTGAAGGGGTTAGCGAAGCAACGATCCAGCGTATGACGGCGGGGCTAACGCCGAATGACCGCGTCATCCGGCTTGATCGCGGGCAACCGGGAAAACCGACTGTCCGGGGGTATCCTGCACTCGCGCCCTACATTCGAACACATGTCAATTCGACCCGGATTGCTGGCGGACGGTCGGTGTACAGGGATAATCGCTCTGTATTGAGAGCGGTTGAGGCAGAATATGGCGTTCCCGCATCAGTGATCGTCGCCATTTTCGGGCATGAAACAAGCTACGGACAGATACGAGGCAATTTCGATCTTTCCCGCAGCCTGGCAACCTTGGCTTGGGAAGGCCGCCGGCGCGATTTATTTGCCAATGAATTCATTGCCTTGATGAAGGTTGCTGATAAAGGGTATTCGCGCAGTCAATTGGTCGGCAGCTATGCCGGCGCGTTTGGCAACCCGCAATTTCTGCCGTCGGTTTACCTGCGCCTCGCCGCGGATGGAGACGGGGATGGGCAGGCGAACATCTTCTCAAATAGATCAGACACATTTGCATCAATCGCAAACTATTTTCGCGATGCAGGATGGCGGACCGGACAGCCTTGGGGTGTGCGAGCTTATGTTCCTGGCGGGTTTGACGTTGATGCCTACCGCAACAAATTGAACGCGCAGGTCTGTTCACGCGTGCATGAACGCCACAGCCAGTGGAAAACGGTGCGTGAATGGCGGGAGCTCGGGGTTCAGCCGCAGACATCACTGCCGGCCGATACGCTTGTATCTTTGTTTCAGCCGGACGGTCCCGGTCAGCCGGCATGGCTGCTCACCGGCAATTACCGCGTTATCCTCGAGTACAATTGTTCAAATTATTATGCGATGAGCGTTGGCCTGCTTGCTGACGAAATCGTGAACTAAATTTGCCGCTGTCTCGCCAAGGCAATGGCGTAGAGCTATGTCGCCAAGGTGACTTTTTCGGCTTTGATACACCGGTTGATACTGGCAACCGCTTTTGCGGCATTTCTGCACGTGCAGCCGGCGCATGCACAGAAAGCTTCCAGCGGAGCCGTACCGACCGCAGACGAAGCGCCGATCGCCTTGTTGATCGACGTCACTTCCGGGCAGGTGTTGTTTGCGCGAAACGAAAACCGCCGGTTTGTGCCCGCATCCATAACAAAGACGATGACCGTTTTTGTCGCGTTCGAACGGATCTCCAACGGAACCCTTGATCCGGCTAGCACGATCATCGTCCCCGAGGCCGTTTCGACCGAATGGTTCGGGAAGGGCTCATCAATGTTGCTTCCACCACAAGCCGAGGTGCGCGTTTCAGAATTGCTGACAGGGATCGCTACAGTTTCGGCGAATGATGGATCCATCGTTCTGGCTTCGGGGCTGGCCGGATCCGTGCCTGCCTGGCTTGATGAAATGAACAACGCCGCCAGGCGGCTTGGAATGGTCAACAGTCATTTTGGCACGCCCAACGGTTGGCCTGATGACGGCCGTACATTCACGACCGCGAACGATCTGTTTCTTTTGGCTAAAGCCATGATTGAGCGTCATCCAAAACTTTACGCTGAATATATCGGCCAGCCCAGCTTTGCCTATAACGGGATTACTCAAGTGAACCGCGACCCGATTCTGGGCAGAATCGCAGGAGCAGATGGCATTAAAACAGGCTTCACCAGCGAGGCGGGGTTTGGATTTTTGGGATCAGCCAAGCAGAACGGTCAGCGTCTGGTTATGGTTCTGGGCGGGGTTGATCGCAACGCATTGAGAGCCAAACTGGCGCGAGAGTTTATGCGATGGGGTTTTGAAGCCTTTGAAAGAAAGCGACTTTTGCAAAAAAGCGTCATTGTTGGCTCTGCCCGCGTTCAGGGCGGCGATGCTCGGTCTGTAAACCTGATCACTGATCGTCAAGTATACGTGAACATTCCAAGAGAGGCAGAAGATGGCGTGAGTTACAGCGTCATTTATGATGGGCCATTACGCGCGCCCATCAACGCAGGTGAGCCGATCGGGAAATTGAGAATATCGGTTCCGGGAATGAAGCCCGCATTGGTCCCGCTGCTCGCCGAACAGAGTGTTGAGACTGCTGGATTTTTCCGTACAATTTATAATGGGGTGACGGGGTGGTTCGAATGAGCGGAGAGCATTTACGTGGCCGCTTTATCGCTTTTGAAGGGGGCGAAGGCGCAGGAAAAACAACGCAAGCTGTGATGTTGGCCGATGCCCTTCGGGCCAAGGGTATTAGGGTCGATGTCACCCGGGAGCCGGGCGGGACCGCCGGTGCCGAGGCCATTCGCAATCTCCTGCTTGACCCACCATCAGGCGAACATGGCACAGGCTGGAGCCTTAAGGCAGAAGCGCTGTTGTTCGCCGCGGCGAGGGCGGACCATGTTGAAAAACGGATTCTCCCCGCACTTGAGGCGGGAACCTGGGTCATCTGCGATCGGTTTGTGGACTCCAGTCGCGCCTATCAAGGCGGGGCAGGGGGTTTGGGCGATCAGGCGATCCTCGATCTTCACCAGTTCGGCAGCGATGGATTACGGCCCGATCTGACCATCTTGCTAGAGGTAGATGCCGACAGGCTTGGCCGCCGATTGATCGAGCGCGACGGCGGGCAAGCCGACGCGATCGGCGGTCGCAGCGCGGCATATCATCACAAAGTGGCATCGCGTTTCAGCGTCCTGGCGCAAGCCGACCGAACGGGATTTGCGGTAATCGATGGCAGCGCTCAGCCCCATTCTGTGCATCAAGATGTGATGAATGCGGTCAAGCCCTTGCTGGCTTCCGTATCCAGTTGATGGATTGGCCCAACCATCATGATGCCTGGCGCGAGTGGCGGCGCGCTTTATCCGGTGCCCGTATGCATCATGGCTGGATTCTGGCCGGCAAAAGCGGTCTTGGAAAACGCGAATTTGCACATGCCGCAGCCCGTGAACTCGTGGCCGAAGATGGGATCAATCAGCCGGCCGGCAATCATCCTGATATCCTCCATCTCACGCATCTTCCCAAAGATGAAAAGGAAGAGAAAAAGCGTGATGACGGCAAACCGTATCAGGTAAAACGAAACATTTCAGTCGGGCAGATCAGGGACATGCAGCGCCGATTGAACACGCGCCCGACACTGGGCGCGCGCCGCGCGATCATCATCGATCCGGCTGATGATATGGAGCCGAGTGCATCCAATGCTCTTTTGAAAAGCCTTGAAGAGCCTCCCCAAGGCACATTTTTCATGCTGATTACGCACCGGCCATCGCGCCTTTTGCCGACGATCCGTTCGCGCTGCCGCCTGTTGCGGTTTCCGACTTTGAGCGAGGGTGACCTTTCAAGACTGCTTGATCAGCATGCCGGATCAGCAAGCGCGCAGGCGCGGGACGCGGCGATACGCGCTGCCGAAGGTTCCCTTGGCGCCGCCTTACGCTTTGTCGAGCAGGATATGGGGCCGATAGCGGCTTTAATTATGCGGCTCCTTACAGAAGGTGATGCCAATTTTCAGGTTCGCGGAGAGCTTGGCAAAGCCATCGGTCCGCGCGCAGACAGATCGCGTGTGCAGGCCATTCTGGAACTGGCTCAAGCTCTGGTCGCGGGTGAGGCGCGGCAGGATGGAACAGCCGCACGGCGAGGGCGATTGATCGAAGTTCACAGCGAGCTGGTGACACTCGCGGCTCAGGCACCGACATACAATTTCGATAACAGTCTGCTCGCGATGGAAATCGGTACCTTGCTTAGCTCCGCGAGCGCGGCTAGCGATCACGCCAATGGCTGACCACAACACTTCTCCGTTTTATGTCACAACAGCGATTAGCTACCCGAATGGGCGCCCGCATATCGGGCATGCATACGAAGCAATTTCGACTGATGTGATCGCCCGCTTTCAACGGCTGATGGGCCGCAAGGTGCGGTTTCAGACCGGCACCGATGAACATGGCTTGAAAATGGCCCGCAAAGCGGAAGAGCAAGGCCGCACAGCACGCGAACTGGCTGATGAAATGTCAGGATATTTCCGCGAGATGTGCGATGAACTTAACGTATCTTATGACCGGTTTATCCGAACGGTCGAGGATGACCATCATGCCGCCAGTCAGGCCATCTGGCAGCGCATGGAGGCTGCCGGCGATCTTTACCTTGATCGGTATGAAGGTTGGTACTCTGTCCGTGATGAAGCGTATTACGATGAAAGCGAACTGACCGAAGGTGAGGGCGGGGCAAAGCTCTCTCCTCAGGGCACTCCTGTTGAATGGACCGTGGAAGAAAGCTGGTTTTTCAAACTTTCCAAATATCAGGACCGGCTGCTCGAATTGCTTCGGACGCCCGGTTTTCTTGAACCGGCGAGCCGGCGCAATGAAATGATCGCATTTGTTGAGCAGGGGCTGCGCGACCTTTCAGTTAGCCGGACCAGCTTCGACTGGGGCGTAAAGGTGCCGGGCAGCGAAGATCACGTGATGTATGTCTGGGTCGATGCGCTCACCAATTATCTCACCGGTCTGGGCTTTCCTGATGACACAGAGGAAATGGCCGAATTCTGGCCAGCCAGCCTCCACATCATCGGCAAGGATATTGTGCGTTTTCATACGGTCTACTGGCCAGCATTCTTGATGAGTGCCGATTTGCCGACGCCGCAAAAGGTGTTCGGACACGGTTTTCTGCTCAATCGCGGTCAGAAAGAGTCAAAATCTCTTGGCAATGTTACTGATCCGCTTGAATTAGCAGAAAAATTTGGCGTTGATGCGCTTCGGTATTTCCTTCTGCGCGAAGTCGCGTTTGGCCAAGATGGAAGCTATTCACCCGAAGCGATTGTGACCCGCGCGAACGCGGAATTGGCGAACAGTTTCGGCAACCTCGCGCAGCGCACCCTATCTATGATCGCCAAGAATATGGACGGGAAGCTGTCCGCATTTGATCCTCTGCCCGCGGATCAGGCATTGCTGGATACCGTCCGGCAGGCTTGTGCCGTAGAGGTGCCCGCAGAGTTTGAAAAACTCTCATTTTCAGTCGGCATCGAAGCATGGATTAAGGCCGTTTATGCGTGCAACCAATATGTTGATGAGCAGGCTCCATGGACGCTCAAAAAGACTGATCCGGCGCGAATGAACGTTGTATTGCAGACGCTGTTCGTTGCATTGCGCGATCTTGGTATTGCTATCCAGCCCGTGGTACCCGAGAAATCAGCCAATCTGCTCGACCAGCTTGGTATTCCTGAAACAGCCCGCGATTACGCGGCGCTGGCCGATAGTGCGTGGTATCAACGCTTGGTAAACTCCGGATTTGTGGTCGCGAAACCCACGCCGATCTTTCCGAGGTTAGAGCTGCCTGAGCAAGAAGAGGGTGCGTGATGCTGATCGATAGCCACTGCCATCTCGAATATAAGGGATTGGTCGAGGATCAACAGGGTGTCTTGTCCCGTGCACGGGCCGCCGGCGTTGGTGCTTTTCTCAATATCTCGACGAAGAAAAGCGAGTGGGAACAAGTGGTTGATACCGCCACCCGTGAAGTGGATGTTTTTGCAAGCGTCGGGATCCATCCTCATGAGGCTGACAGTCATGAAGACCTGGGCAGGGGGGTGCTGCTCGCCGCGACAGAAAATCCCAAGGTAATCGGTATCGGTGAGACCGGCCTCGACTATTTCTATGAACATTCGGACCGGGTAACGCAGGCAAAGCTGTTCCGGATGCATATCGATGTGGCGCGTGAAACCGGATTGCCGGTGATCATTCACACGCGCGATGCCGAAGATGATACCTATCAAATCCTGTCCGAAGAAATGGAGAAGGGGACGTTTCCTGCGCTCATCCATTGCTTCACAGCTTCTGAGAGCTTTGGCAGAAAAGTGCTTGATCTTGGTCTGACAATTTCAATTTCAGGCATTGTGACGTTCAAGAATGCAAAGGATCTGCAGGAAACTGCCAAAGGCGTTCCGGAAGGGCGATTGCTGGTCGAAACAGATAGTCCGTTTTTGGCTCCAGTGCCGCATCGCGGAAAGCCATGCGAGCCAGCTTTTGTCGCAGATACAGCGAGGTTTATCGCAGAATTGCGAGGCGTTGATCCGCAGCAATTGGCCGATGCGACAACCCGCAATTTTGAGGAACTTTTCACTAAGGCGATGCTGTGAAGTTTATTATGCTCGGTTCGGGTACGTCCACGGGTGTGCCGCGGGTTGGCGGACCGGATGGAACTGGTGACTGGGGCGATTGCGACCCGAACGAACCACGCAATCGCCGAACGCGGGTTTCCATTCTTGTCGAAAGCAATGCGGGGAAACGGTTGCTAATCGACACGTCGAGCGATTGCCGTGCGCAATTGCTGGCAAACAAGATCCCTTCAATTGATGCGGTATTCTGGACCCACGATCACGCCGATCACTGCCATGGCATCGATGATCTTCGTGTCATGCGATATGGACGCGGCGGGCCGATCCCCGGCTATGCCTCAACAGAAACCGTGCGGCGTTTGCGGCAACGCTTTGGTTATGTGTTTGCGGGGCAAGACGGGTATCCGACTATCATAAGCCTCGATACCCTTGAGCGGCTCCGTATCGTGGCTGGGTTCGGCGTCGAAGCGTGCCAGATGGAGCACGGGCCGGGAGAGACCACTGGTTACCGTTTTGAATGTGATGGTAAATCAATTGCTTATGCAACAGATTTTAGCGCAATTTCCGATGACATGGTCGATTTGTATGACGGCGTCGATATTCTGGTAAGTGATTGCCTGCGCCGTGATCCGCATCCAACGCATGCGCATCTGGCCATGGCTATCGAATTGGCGGAGCGCTGCGGCGTTAAACGTCTCGTGTTGAGCCATCTGGACAAGAGTATGGATTATCAGACTTTGGTCAGCGAAGTGCCGGATTTTGTGACGGTTGGATATGACGGTTTGGAGATGCAAGCATGACCGATATGGCCATTATATCCTTGGTGTCTCTGATCGGTTGGTTGCTTATCGCTGGCAGTGCCTTTGCATCGTATCGTCTTGGCTGGAATAAAGCTTTAAGAATGGCTTTGATCTGGATTGCGATATTCGGAGGCGCATTTTTGCTGGTTGGGTTGCTGATGTGACGTGTGCCGTTACTTCCGTCGTCTCAGTGTTAATTTAACATAATATATATTATCAATCTTAAGGTGAGCTATGAGTGAGGGTGCCCCACTAAACGACAAAGCCTCCCAGATTGAACGATTGCTCGCAATCATGGCTACTCTGCGCGATCCAACCCAAGGCTGCGATTGGGACCGAGCGCAAAACTTTGCAAGCATCGCGCCGTACACAATCGAAGAAGCTTACGAAGTCGCTGACGCGATTAAGCGCGAAGATATGGCCGAACTGCGCTCTGAACTTGGCGATCTGCTGTTCCAGGTCGTTTTCCACGCGCAAATGGCTGACGAGGCCGGACAATTTGGATTCGATGATGTCGCGCGCGGCATCAGTGATAAAATGGAGGCCCGGCATCCGCACATCTTCGGCGATGAGACGGGAACCATGGGCGAAGCCCGATGGGAAAACCTCAAGGAGGTTGAGCGCAAAGAGAAAGGCGCGACCAGCGCATTAGACGGGGTTGCGATTGCGCTGCCAGCCTTAATGCGCGCCCAGAAGCTGCAAAAACGAGCAGCGAGGACCGGATTTGACTGGCCTGATTCATCGGGCTCAGAAGCCAAAATATACGAAGAAATTGAAGAGCTTAAATCTGCCAGCTCACAAGAGAATGAGATTGAAGAGGCAGGAGACCTATTATTCGCAGTGGTCAATTATCTACGAGCGCACGATATCTCTGCCGAAGATGCGTTAAAAGCTGCCAATCGTAAATTTGAACGACGGTTTGTCGCGATGGAAGCTCTTGCTGGAAGCGGCTTTGCCGACCTTTCTCTTGCTGATAAAGAGGCGCTTTGGCAAACCGTCAAAAAAGACGAAAATTCAAAGGCCTAAACTGCGATACTGTCCCAATTCCTTAGGGTTAAGGCGCACGGTAATCTTTCGCATCGGGCCCTGCTCCCCTTCCCCGGCTTCTTCGTCTGACAAGACATCACCATGAGCATGAAGCCATGCGAGCTTCCGCCCGTCACTCGCCGGGATTGTCACAGTTACTTCTTTGGCTGTCGCCGTCAGCATTTCGGCAATTCTGGCGGAGAAATCATCCAACCCTGCACCGGTTGATGCCGAAATTAGCACAGCGTCCTGCGCGGCGGCGGCCTCTGCCAGTTCGGCGGCGCGGCCTTCATCCAAAAGATCGGCCTTGTTCCAAATTTCGAGAATTGGAATTTCACTATGGCCAGTTTCTCGGTCGACGACGTCCAGATCGGCCAGAACGTCCATCACCTGTTTTTTCTGGGCAGCGTGGGCTGGGTTTGACATGTCGCGAACGTGACAAATTATATCGGCTCCGGTCACTTCTTCCAAAGTCGCCCGAAACGCTGCGACCAGCTGCGTTGGTAGGTCAGAAATGAAGCCGACCGTGTCAGAAAGAATCGCCTTTTCCACTCCCGCCAGACTGATCGCGCGCATTGTCGGATCAAGCGTCGCGAAAAGCAGGTCTTCTGCCATCACATCAGCGCCGGTCAGGCGATTGAACAAGGTGGATTTTCCAGCATTGGTGTAGCCAACCAGGGCGATCACGGGCCACGGTGCCCTGCCCCTGCGTTCGCGGTGCAGCGCGCGCGTTTTGCGGACCTGCTCCAGCTCTCTGCGCAGGCGGCTCATGCGTTGCCGGATCATGCGCCTGTCAGCTTCGATTTGCGTTTCACCCGGCCCGCCGAGGAAGCCAAAGCCGCCGCGCTGCCTTTCAAGATGGGTCCAGCTTCGCACCAATCGGCTCTGTTGGTAATCGAGGTGCGCAAGTTCAACTTGCAGGCGACCTTCTGCCGTCGCCGCACGTTCTCCGAATATCTCCAGGATCAGTCCGGTTCGATCGATGACCTTGCGTTTGAGAGTTTCTTCCAAATTGCGCTGCTGGATCGGGGTCAGAGCCCCGTCGACCACGACCAATTCACATTCGTGCAATTCACACAGCGTCGCAATGTTTTGAACCTGACCGGAACCGAACAAGGTGTTGGGCTGCATTTGACGGATCGGAAGGATTTCAGAATGGGCAATAACCACGCTAATGGCCAGGGCTAGGCCTTGAGCCTCTTCAAGCCTTTCGCGAGCATCAAGATCATAACGTAAGGATCGTATGTCCGGACATAATACAAGGGCCCGCGCTCCGCGGGTTACCTCGTCCATCAGATCATCATCGAAGCTCAGTCTTCAATCCCATCATCATCATCTTCAAAACCGTCACTGCTCAAATCGACATGACTGACTGGTTGAATGGTCGATACCGCATGTTTGTAAGCCAGCTGGACTGCTCCGTCGCGTTCTAACAACATGCAGAACAGATCATAGGCTGCGAGGCGCCCTTGTAGCATTACACCGTTTACAAGGAACATCGTCACCTGAACGCGCGCATCGCTGACACGCTCAAGGAATATGTCCTGAAGCAGGGGTTGTTTCTTGTTTCCGGGGCGATTTGCAAATTGTTCAGCGTCTAACGGTTGGCCTGGCATAATCGTTGAGATTGCATGCTTATAGACCAATTGAGACTGCCCATCGCGGCGCAGCAGGATCGAAAAATTATCAAACCAGGTGACAATACCTTGCAGCTTCACGCCTTTAACAAGGAACATCGTGACTGGGGTTTTGTTTCTTCGCAGCAAATTCAGGAATGCATCCTGAAGGTTTCCTTTGCCCGTTGGTCGCTGGCTTCCGCCGCGTTCCGCCGGTGCATTATCACTGCTGCTTTCTGGACGAGGAGAGAGAGTCCGTCCGTTCGACATGTTTCATGCTCCAATTATTGGCGGCCGCCATTACGGTCCGCGGTGCAGACACAATCAAACAGCCCACCCGTTTGCTATGTCTAGACCCATAATGGCGATTGCGGAGCTGTGCGGCAATGCTTGAATTTTTGAAAAATCAGAAAGTTTTAAGTCTGGCCCTATTCTTTTCGGGCACTATCGCGCCTTTCCGCCATTCCGAGCAATTTCAATTTTCTATGCAAGGCTGATCGTTCCATCCCGATAAATGTCGCGGTTTTGGAGATATTGCCGGAAAACCGTCTGATCTGGATTGCCAGATATTCGCGCTCGAAACTCTCACGCGCTTCTCGCAGCGGGACGCCCATCATGGCGGTAAAACCTTGACCGGCGCTGGCCAGTTTACCGCCTGTGATTTCGCCGGGCAGCATATCGGTTTCAACAATGGTAAGCCGGTCGCGCGGGGTCATGATGATGGTCCGCTCAACCACATTGCGCAATTGGCGTACATTCCCCGGCCAGTCATAGGCCTGCAATGCCGCCATCGCCTCTTCGGAAATTTCCGGCGGCGAAATACCTTGATCAGTTGAATACCGCGTGAAGAAATGTTCTGCCAACGCTGGAATGTCATCGCGCCGTTCGGCGAGAGAAGGGATGGTTACCGGTACAACATTCAATCTGTAGAACAGGTCTTCACGGAACCGTTTCTCTTCCATCTCCGACGCAAGATCGCGGGTGGTTGATGAAACGACACGGACATCAACACCGATTTGGCGGGTGCCCCCTACCCTTACGAAGCTTTGTTCGGTCAGCACGCGCAGGATCCGCGCCTGGGTTGAAAGCGGCATATCGGCCACCTCATCGAGGTACAGAGTGCCGCCGTCAGCCAATTCCAACAATCCGGGACGGACCTGCTTTCCGTCCGCCTCTTCACCGAACAATTCCTGTTCAAACCGCTCCGGCGTAATCCTCGCAGAATTCACCAACACGAATGCGTGTTCAGCCCTGCCGCTCCAGGCGTGGAGCAACCGGGCCGCGACTTCTTTACCCGCGCCAGCCGGTCCCGAGATCAATACACGGCTTCCGGTATTGGCAACCCGTTTCAGGGTGGCTCGTACCGCGTTGATGGAGGGGGAATTTCCGGTAAATTCGGCGCTGTTCCAATTGCTATCGCGCAAGCGATGATTTTCACGACGAAGCCGCTCTGTTTCGGTGGCTCTTTCAACCAGCATCAAAAGCCGCTCGGCTTCAAACGGCTTTTCAATAAAATCCATCGCTCCGCGGCTCACCGCAGAAACGGCCGTGTCGATATTGCCGTGCCCTGAAAAGATAATCACGGGAAGATCTGGTTCGCGAACCTTGATCGCATCAAGCAGTTCAAGTCCGTCCATCTCGCTTCCGTGCAGCCACACATCCAACAAGACCAAGCTGGGCCGGCGTTCATCAACTGCCGCCAGCGCGCTGGTGCTTTCGGCGGCTGTCCGGCATTCATAACCTTCATCGCCAAGCACGCCAGAGACGAGTTCACGAATGTCGCGTTCATCATCTACGATCAGGATATCAAGCGCCATCAGAGGTTCCTAGGGTTTGGGGTATTTGCAGCTGCAATTCAGGGGTCATCCCAGCTCACTTTCCGTGATTTGAGGGTCGCGGGCAAAGCGGAGTTTGACGATCGTTCCGCCGCCATCCGCGCTGGCAAAACTCATATCGCCGCCATGCTCTTCGACAATCTTGTTTACGATCGCCAGGCCTAGCCCGGTGCCCTTCTCACGAGTGGTCATATAAGGTTCTGTGATCCGGTCACGCTCGCTCGGGAGGCCGATGCCGTTATCTTCGACAACGATGGAAAGCGCGGTGCGGCTGTTTTTCATGACGACAGCAATTCGGCCAGCATATTCATCCGCCTCATCGTTTGTCCGTGTTTCGATAGCTTCCACAGCATTCTTCAGAATGTTGGTCATCGCCTGTCCCAACTGGTGACGGTCACAGCAGATCATGCGGGAATCCAAACTCTCAGAGGAGACGGTGAATTCGATACCGGAATGGGCGACTTCCTGAAGAAAGACCGCTTGACGCACCAGATCAACAGCGTCTTCGCTGCGGAAAACTGGCTTTGGCAATCGCGCAAATGATGAAAACTCGTCGACCATTTTCCGCAAATCGCCGACTTGCCGCACAATTGTGCTCGTCAACTCATCAAAGAGTTCGCCGTCCTCCTCAGCCACTTGCTTTCGATACCGCCGTTTCAACCGCTCTGTTGCGAGCTGGATCGGTGTAAGCGGATTTTTGATTTCGTGCGCAATCCGCCGAGCAACATCAGACCAGGCCGCTTGCCTCTGGTTTAACAGCTGGCGAGTTATGTCCTCAAACGTGATCACGCTGCCACTTGAACCGGGTTTGATTTTGACCGCGAGCGTGAGCAATTCGTTGCCCTTCGCATGTCCTACGATAGCGCTATTCTGCCCTTCTCGGATCATTTGGCTGATTTCGGGAGACAGTTCGAGAAACGATTTGCCGATAAGATCATCATCATCGCCCAGCGCCAGCAGGCTTTGCGCCGAACCATTCATCAGCAATATCCGATTATCGGCATCAATTGAAACAACTCCGGCCGTGACGGATTCCAGCACTGCCTCGGTAAAGGCACGGCGATCATCAATCTGTCGGTTTGCGCTGACCAGCGCGTCGGTTTGTTTCTCTAGCTGAGCGGTCATGCGATTGAACGCGCGGTTGAGCAAACCAATTTCATCGGCACCTGTTCGCCCCTCAACGCGCAATGCGAAGTTGCCCTGCCCGACTGACCGCGCTGCTGCGACGAGATCGGTGAGCGGTTCGACCTGACGATCCGCAAATTTTAGTGCGAACCACACGGCAAGCCCGACAAGCAGTAGGCTGATCGCGACCAGCGCAATGTTGAAACGCAATTGCAGCGTACGCGCATCCTTCGAAAGTGTTTCATAAGCAGTCGAAATCGCTTGGGCGCTGGACCACGAATTGAACATGGATGCTTCGGTGTTGCGCGCATTGTAGAGGTAAATACCGCTATCCAGATCGATCGGAGCAAGCGCTGCGATCCGATCAGGACTGCCATCGACTACCACGAGTTCTCCGGCATCCAATTGGACGAGAGCATTCTCGCTGAACTCCAGTGGCCGGTTGTCCTCCAACAGGTTCATAATCGCTGCAGTGCGTAGTGAACCGTCATCCAGCCGCTGCAGGATCGCGCTCTCTGAGATTTCACGACCTTGAGCCTGAAGCGCATAAAAATCGGGAAAGTCGCTGTCAGTTAAAGGGACCCGTTCGAGAATATAGCGCATATCACTTGCCATCGTGATGGTTTCTTGCTGCACATCACGCTGGTTTGCGTCGTAATAACTTTGAGCCAGTTCATTTGCGTTTTCCATCAGGCCGCGCGATTCATCAGAGAACCAGAAATCGACACCGGTCTGAAACAGAAACGCAGCGAACCCTGCTACTAGCAGAGTCGGAACAGCAGCCACCATCGAAAAGAAAAACACCAACCGGACGTGCAAACGCGCGGTGCTTCCGGCTGCGCGTTTGAGCGCCAACCTGCGGCCTATCAAAATCAGAAGACCCATCGCCGGAACCAGCACCGCAACGAGAAGCAGAGACACCTGCATCGTCGGCAGCAGATCGCCCTCGCCCGGATCATTTGAATAGATCAGATAGTTTGCAACTAACGCGCCGACCAAAGCGATAACCGCCAGAATTTCTAGCAGCCGAAATACATTCGCCCGGCGTGAAGCCACCACATATCGCCGCCACCAACGGGGGGACTGACGGGGCGAATGTGCCCGAGTTTTGGTGATGGCGGCTTCCATAGTGACACAGTTACAACGACACTGTTGCATCTTTGCAAGAGGAAAGTGATCGCAAGCCCTTAACCCTGCGCTAGACCGGTCTTGCGAAGCGATCAGGTTGAATGCCCAATTCGCCAATTCTCTTGCGTAAGGTGTTGCGATTGATACCGAGCAGCTTTGCCGCGCGCAGTTGATTACCGCTGGTTTCGCCCAATGCGTGTTCGATCAATGGTTTTTCGAAAGCCGCCAGAGCCTGAGCATAAACAGTTCCGCTGGCGGGATGTTCATCATGCAGCCATTGGTTCAGCGCCTGACTGATGCCGCTATCCACGTTTTCAGCTGTGGTTCCCGGAGCAAGCGCTTCGTCGCCAAGGATATCCTCCAGGTTCGTTGCATCAATAATGTCATCCCGCGCCATCAGGGCCAGTCGGTAGATCACATTTCGCAATTCGCGAACATTGCCGCGCCAATTTCTGCTTTCCAAAGCGTGCATGGCATCAGGAGTAAACCGGCGTCTGGGTAAGCCATCATCAGCCGCCTGCGCCAGAAAATGCTGGGAAAGCACATCAATATCTTCGCGCCGCTCCCGTAATGGTGGCAAATGAATCGGAACCACATTCAGACGGTAATACAGGTCCTCGCGGAAGGCCCCTGTCGCTATCATAGGTACCAAATTCCTATTGGTCGCGGCAACAATACGAACATCGACCGCTATTTCCTGACGCCCGCCAACGCGGCGGATCCGGCCTGATTGCAACGCTCTCAGCAGTCGGGTCTGAGCTTCTGCTGGCATGTCGCCGATTTCATCGAGGAAAAGCGTTCCTCCATTGGCTTGCTCAAATTTACCAATCGCCTGCGCGATCGCTCCGGTAAACGCGCCCTTTTCATGCCCGAACAGTTCGCTTTCGATCAGATCCGCAGGAATAGCGGCGGTGTTCACCGCGATAAACGGACCTGAACGGCGACTGCCAAGTTGATGGATCGCCTCCGCGACCAGTTCTTTACCCGTCCCGCTTTCGCCGGTCACAAGAACGGTCAGATCATTACGCAGAACCCGCGTGATCATGCGGTACACACCCTGCATTGCCTGACTGCGTCCGACCATGGGCATGCCATCGTCTTCGGGCAGATCATCTGCGGCGATGCCAGAAGCCAGCTGCCGTGCGCCGCAGGCCTGCTGCACTGCCTGAACCACTTCATCCAGATCGAATGGCTTGGGAAAATATTCAAACGCATCACTGTCGCTGGCGCGGACAGCTGTATCGAGAGTGTTTTGCGCTGAAAGAACGATGACTGGCATCTTGGGCGCAATTTCTCTGACAGCTTCGAGGCTATCAAGTCCGTCACCGTCTTCCAGCATGACATCGGTCACCATAACGTCGAATGTCTGCCGCGACAGCCAGCGGTCGCGCTCTGCCATGGAAGCGCAATGTTCGATTGCAAAGCCTTCTTCTTCTAGCGCGGCGATCATCACGATGGCGATGGCCTGATCGTCTTCGACCAGCAAAACCCTATTGGCGTTGGTTCCTGCCATCAATTGGCGCTCCCGACATCTGTGCTCAATGGCAAATGCAATCGGAAATGGGTGAGGCCTTTCTTAACGTCGCGTTCGTGGCTGATGCTTCCGTTCATATCGCGAACCAACTTTCTAACCAGCGCGAGACCTAATCCCTGTCCCGATTTTTTGGATGAGACGAAAGGTTCAAAGACGTGATCTCGCATTGCGGCATCAACACCCCCGCCATTGTCCGTTACTTTGATTTCGATCGGCAATCGAACAGAACGCCCGACGCGGATCGCCCGAAACGCAAAACCGCTGACAAACCGAGTTTGCACTGTCACCGTAGGCGCATCTTCAGATTTGGAAGCGGCATCGCGCGCGTTCGATATAAGATTGATAAGTATCTGCTCCAGAGCATCGCGATTGGCCATCACGGGGGGAAGCGAGGGATCGAATTCCTCGCAGATAATTATATTGGTCTGGTCCCCGGCACGGACGGTGGCGATGGCCGCTCGAATTGCTTCGTGAGGGTTGCAAGGCGTGGCGGGTTCAGTTTTTGTGCTGCCCAATTGTTGCATGCGATCAATGAGCCGGGCGATCCGGTCCACTTCATCCATGATCATTCTTGCCAGCTTTTTGTCCTGATGCGGTAATTTTCGCGCGACCAGCTGAGCCGCCCCGCGAATGGCCGAAAGAGGGTTCTTGATTTCATGCGCAAGGATCGAGGGCGCACCCAAGGTCGCCATTCCATCGGCCTCGCGAGCATTTTCCTCATGCGATATCTCGGACAAAGTCACGACACGCCATCCAGAATGATTGGAAAGCGGAGACACTGTGAGATTGACGCGCGCTTCCGCTTCACTCGCGAGCACGCGGATATCACGGGCGACCAAAGCAGAATCGGATAACGCAAAACGGTCTTTAATCCGCTGATCCAGATCACCCAAAACATCGGTTATCGGTTTGCCGAGCAGACGAGCGGCGCTTTTGCCGAGCAGGCTTTCCGCCGCATGGTTGGCTTCTGCGATACAGCTTTCACCATCGATCAGCAGCATGGCGAATATCAGACCACCGATTTGCGCCTCTGCGCTGGGCTTGTCTACGACCTCGCCAGAATTCACGGTCATGCGGCCCGGCGGTGCAAGAACGGTTCGTAAAACCGCTCGATCTCGCCCAGCACTTCATCGGGATCATCGATGAAATTTGCCTTGTTCCGAAACTCCGCAGAGCCGTGCATACCTTTGGTGTACCAGCCGAGATGTTTGCGGGCGATTTTGGTGCCGACGTCGCGGCCATAATGATCAAGCATCCGGTGATAATGCTCCACCAGAACGCTATATTGTTCATCAAAGTCGGGTGTCGGAATGCTTTCGCCCGTGCGCCACCAATGCATGATCTTACCTAAAAGCCACGGCTTGCCATACGCGCCTCTGCCGATCATCAAACCGTCTGCGCCCGATTGCTCCAACGCCTTCGACGCATCGTCGATTGTGCAAATATCACCGTTCACGATAACTGGAATGGACACGGCGTCTTTTACCTTGCGGATAAAGGACCAGTCTGCGCTCCCTTTATACATCTGGTTGCGCGTGCGGCCGTGAACCGTGATCATTTTTACGCCGAGGTCTTCGGCAATTCGGGCCATTTCCGGTGCGTTCAGGCTGGCATGGTCCCATCCCATGCGCATCTTTACTGTCACCGGCACATCAACCGCTTTGACTGTAGCTTCCATAAGCTTGGTCGCTAGCGGCACTTCGCGCATCAAAGCGCTGCCGGCCAACTGGCCAACAACCTTGCGAACCGGACATCCAAAATTGATGTCGATAATCGCTGCGCCATTGCCCTCTTGAAGTTTGGCGGCCTCTCCCATGCTCTCTGGATCGCACCCCACAAGCTGCATGGAGACGGGTTCTTCGATCTGATCCCACTCGGTTTTCTGAAGCGATTGCCGTGTTTCGCGGATTGCGGCTTCGCTCGCGACCATTTCTGTCACATTCAGGCCGGACCCATACCGGCGAACAAGCGTACGAAACGGCATATCAGTGACGCCGGTCATCGGCGCGAGCACGACCGGTTGCGCGATCTCGACTGGACCGATCTGGATTGGCTTGATCGGCGGGGGAACAGGAAGCGTTGTCATAAGGGTCCATTGCCTAAAATTTGGGCAGCGCATAGTCCATTGCGCAAATTCCGTCCAGACCCTAAGCGCGGTGCCGCAATGAATGCATTACCATCACTCCCCCCTTTTGAGGCCATAGTTGTCGCAGCGGGCAAAGGCCTGCGGGTTGGCGGTGATAAGCCCAAACAGTTCAGGCAGTGGCGCGGAAAGCCCCTTGTCCGGCATTCGGTCGAAACGCTTATCGCACTAGGGGCAAATGAAGTTGTTGTTGCGATTGCACAAGGCACACAGGCGATTGCTGAGGAAGCCCTCGCCGGGTTAACGGGCGTCACCTTTGTTGTGGGCGGCAAGACCCGCCAACAATCGGTCAGCAATGCTTTGAAATCTCTTACCAACGGGTTGCAATCGCGCGTGCTCATCCACGATGCCGCACGGCCTGATTTGCCCCCTGCGGTAATCGAACGATTGCTGTCAGCGCTGGAAGCCGAGGCCGTTGGCGCGATCCCCGTTCTGCCGATTGTGGATAGTGTTGTATTCGCAAAAGATGACATGATGGGAAGCAGCCCCGACCGGGACACTTTGCGCCGGGTCCAAACCCCGCAGGCGTTCTGGTTTGATGATATCATGCTGGCCCATCGCAATTGGAAGGGGCCGCCCACAGCAGGCGACGATGCGCAAGTCCTTGCCGCCAGCGGAGGATCAGTTGCTCTGGTCCAAGGTGATGAACGCCTCAAAAAGATTACATTCGCAGAGGATTTCGAAGACACAATGACAGGTCCACAATTCCGTGTCGGTCAGGGTTATGATGTCCATCGTTTAGCCGAAGGCGAGGAGCTTTGGCTGTGCGGTATCAAGTTGGACCATCACAAAGGTCTGGCCGGACATTCCGATGCCGATGTCGCACTTCATGCGATTACCGACGCGGTTCTTGGCGCGATCGGCGCTGGAGATATCGGTACGCACTTTCCGCCGAGCGATCCCGAATGGGCAGGCGCCCGGTCTGCGCAGTTTCTGGAACATGCCGTCAAATTGGCGGCGAATGCTGGATATACGATCGGCAATGTCGATCTTACCCTGATTTGCGAAGCGCCCAAGATCGGGCCTCACCGCCCTGCCATGCGAAGCCAGGTTGCCATCATAACAGGCCTTTCCGAGGATGCTGTGAGCATCAAAGCGACCACGACGGAGCGGCTCGGCTTTACCGGACGCGAAGAAGGCATTGCCGCTCAGGCCATTGTTGGCCTGGTCACAGCGGCTTGAAGGAACACTTTATGACTACCGCATTGTTGCCCGCCGATATCGAAGCCCTTGCCGCCCGCGTGGTTGCGGAAAACACCGCATTGGGGCGCAAAGTTGCGTTGGCGGAAAGCTGCACAGGAGGCTTGGTTGCTGCGGCGATCACCGAAATCGCCGGGTCTTCCGCCGTTCTGGACCGGGGATTTGTGACGTATTCCAACGAAGCCAAGATGGAATCTCTGAGTGTTTCGCGGGACATTATCGAGACATTCGGTGCAGTTTCAATTGCCTGTGTCTGGGCTATGGCGACAGGCGCTATCAAAAATTCGAATGCCGATGTTGCTGTCGCAATCAGCGGCGTCGCTGGGCCAGGTGGCGGCACACAATTAAAGCCGGTTGGCACCGTCGTCTTTGCCCGTGCCTATCGCAATCAGGATGGTGAGCCCGAGGGTGAACTCAAACATTTCGATGGAGGCGAAGGCGATAGCGTTCGCGCTTCGATCCGGCATCAGGCGACGATTTGCGCGCTTGAATTGCTGCTGCCGTAAAGATCTTCAGCGCGCTTCTCGAACGCCTCGACCATTTTGCGGAAGGCGCGGTCAAAATACTGGCCGGCGATCTTTTCAAACATTCTGTTCTTGAATTTGAAATCGACCAGAAAATCGATCTCACACGTTGTTTCCCCGGTTGACCGGAACGTCCAGACATTATCAAGATCGGATAATGGCCCATCGACATAATGGACCGCAATTTCGCGCGGCCGTTCTTTCGAAACACGCGACGTAAAGCTTTCCCGAAGGCTTTTGAAACCTACGACCATGTCGGCGACCATTTCGGTTTCCGAATTGGACCGCACACGGGTTGCAATCACCCAGGGAAGAAATTCGCGATAGCGCGCAACATCTGCGACCAGATCGAACATCTGTTCCGCGCTGTAAGGCAGCCTGCGGGTCTCGCGAATACCGGGCACTAGACGCTCAATTTATCGCGCTTGCGCAGTTTATCCTCGCGCGCCTTCTTCATGACCGCAAAGTCATCTCCAGCGTGATAGCTGGATCGGGTCAGCGGGCTGGATGCAACCTGAAGAAAGCCTTTGGCGCGCGCAATTGAACCATAGGCGTTGAAAGCCTTAGGTGTAACGAACTCTTCTACCGCCGCATGTTTCGGTGTCGGCTGAAGATATTGTCCCATCGTGATGAAATCGACTTCGGCGCTGCGCATGTCATCCATCACCTGATGCACTTCGAGCCGCTGTTCGCCAAGGCCAAGCATAATTCCCGATTTCGTAAAGATCAGCGGGTTATGCGATTTCACTTCTTCGAGAAGCCGCAGCGACGCATAATACCGCGCGCCGGGCCGGATTGTTGGATACAGGCGCGGGACAGTTTCAAGATTGTGATTGTACACATCTGGCCCTGCTTCGCAGATCGCTTCGACTGCGGGCCGCATCTTTCCGCGGAAATCGGGTGTGAGAATTTCGATCGTCGTGTTGGGAGTGTTACGCCGCAGCGCTTCGATCACTTTGACAAACTGCCCCGCCCCGCCATCGGGCAGATCATCCCGGTCAACGCTCGTGATGACAATGTGCTCAAGACCCATTTTCGCCGCAGCGACTGCCGTGTTTTCCGGCTCCATCGGATCGACCGCGCGCGGCATTCCTGTTTTCACATTACAAAACGCACAGGCGCGGGTGCACACATCGCCGAGGATCATCACCGTAGCGTGCTTTTTGGTCCAGCACTCTCCGATATTCGGACATGCGGCCTCTTCGCAAACGGTGTTCAGATTGAGCTCACGCATCAGCTTGCGCGTCTCGTGATACCCTTTACTGACCGGCGCGCGAACCCGAATCCAGTCGGGTTTACGCTGCCGCGCGGGCCGCTCTTCGGCTTTGGCGCTGTTTTCGTTGGGTTTTGGAGAGTTCGCAAGATCGTTCATGGGCGCTCACTTAGGCTTCCGTAGCGTTCGCTGCAAGCGTAGGAGGCATCATATATGACAGGTTCAGGAACAAAATCGCTGCAACCTCTTTTGCTTTTCATGCAACAAAGGGGTGCGAAGCAAAGCAATCATGTTTGATACAGCGATCCAGACGTTTACCTCACCGGTAGTGCTTTTCTTTGTGCTGGGGCTGTTGGCTGCCCTCGCCCGATCAGACCTCGCCATTCCAGAAGCCATTGCCAAGGCGATGTCACTCTATCTAATGGCTGCCATCGGCATCAAAGGCGGTGTGGCCGTCGCAAAATCCGGGATCGATGGGACAGTCCTATCGGCGCTGGGCGCTGGTCTTCTTGCCGGTTTTCTTCTCCCTTTTTTCGCTTACGCAGTGCTTAAGACATTCGGGAAACTGGACCGCATCAACTCCGGTGCTGTCGCAGCGCATTATGGCTCGATCAGTGTGGTAACATTCGTAACCGCCGTAGAAATCTTGACCGGACAAGCGCGCGAGCCGGGCGGATATATGGTCGCAGTAATGGCCGCGATGGAAGCGCCCGCGATCCTATCGGGTCTGCTGCTTGCGCGCGGCTTGGGCAGTTCGTCAGAAGGCGGCCAAACCACAGGTGAAATGTTCCACGAAGTCTTTACCAATTCGTCTATCGTTTTGCTGTTGGGAGCATTCGCCATTGGCATGATTGGCGGGCCAGAAAGCTTTGCACCGGTTAGCCCGTTTTTCGAGGCCGGATTTAAAGGCGTCCTTTGTTTCTTCCTGCTCGACATGGGTTTGATTGCCGCCCGCAGGGTTATGGATTCGCGCTCTATCACCTGGCGGCTCACGGCGATCGCCATCTTCTTACCCCTGGTGAATGGCGCAGTCGGCACCTTGCTTGGTCATGTAATCGGGCTGGATGCGGGATCGGCAGCGGCCCTTGGCGTGCTGTGCGCCAGTGCAAGTTATATTGCGGTTCCGGCCGCAATGCGGCTCGCCCTGCCAGAGGCTGATCCGGGGATCTATCTGACGATGTCGCTCAGTATCACTTTCCCCTTTAACGTCCTTATAAATATTGGCATCATCAGCGCATTCGCGGCCTATCTGGCTGGAAACGGAGGGATCGCGCCATGATTGAGACTGTCACACGCAAACGGATTGAAATCCTCACCGATACAGCCCTGCAAAAACGGGTCACCGATGCGATTGATCGCGTCGGCATTACCGGATGGACAATTGTTCCTGTTACCAGCGGAAAAGGCCGCGATGGTGCATGGCGCGAAGAACGCGTGATGGGCACAGATAAAGTCTTTGTCCTGACAATAGCTGCGGAAGACAAGGCGGATGCCCTTGCAGAAACGCTTGCTCCCATGCTTACCAGATACGGCTTCATCTTGAGCATGTGGGATGTTCAGGTGATCCGGGGAGAGCGGTTCTAGAGCGCAGTCGATCTCTCCCGCGCTGGAGGGAATTTAAAGTGCCTGAATATGCCGAGCTGCTGAATGGATATCGCCGCTTTCGCGAGGGTGTGTACCCCCGACAACGTGAACGGTTTGAACAAAGTGTTGTCGAAGGTCAGCATCCAAAGCTGATGATTATCGGCTGCAGTGACAGCAGGGTGGACCCGGCCCAGATTTTCGATGTCGATCCGGGCGAGATATTCGTTGTTCGCAACGTCGCTGCGCTGGTTCCGCCGTTTGAAAAAACCCCTGGTTATCACGGCGTTTCAGCTGCGGTGGAATTCGCGGTGCAGATGCTCGAAGTGAAGCAAATCCTTGTCATGGGACACGGCAGATGCGGAGGCTGTGCGGCTGCCTTGACTGAAAACTACAGCGGCTCTGAACACGGCGATGGCGGCTTTATCGCGGCATGGATCAAGCTGCTCGATGAAGCCCGTGAACCGGTTGCGCGCAAACACGGGACGACAGGACGCAAGGCCGAATTGGCGATGGAATTTGCCGCTATCCGACAAAGCCTGGCCAATCTGCGGACGTTTTCCTGGGTCGCCGAGAAAGAACGATCGGGTACACTCAAGCTGCGCGGCGCGCATTTCTCCATCAAAGAAGGCGTTCTGTATTCTCTTGATGAGGAGACAGGCGAGTTTCTTCCCGAAGATTGAACTTGTCGAGCGAGCATAGCGCGCCCATTTAGACCGCGATGTCACAAACCGAACTCAAAAATATCGCCCTGCTCATTGATGCAGACAACACCACCCCGCAAGGGATCGATCCGGTTCTGACCGTTATGGCCGAACTGGGTCAGGTCAATATCCGGCGTGCCTATGGCAATTTTGCGAAAGACAACCTTTCGCGGTGGGACAAGATAACCAACACCTATGGCATTCGGCCACAACAACAATTTGATGTCTCCAAGGGCAAAAATGCAACCGATATGGCCATGACAATCGATGCGATTGATCTGCTGTATCAAGGCAAAGTCGATGGCTTTGGTATCATGACATCAGACAGCGATTTTACACCGCTGGTTACGCGGCTGAGGCAGGATGGCATTCTTGTTTATGGCTTTGGAGAGAAGAAAACGCCTCCGGCATTTCAAGCTGTTTGCACGCGCTTTTTGTATATCGACGAGCTGATTGCGAGCACATCGGATGGGGAGGCAAAACCTGAATCTGGAAGGGGAACAAAAGCGAATGTCGGCGACCTTGATGAGCTGATTCAAGCCGCCTATCGTGAAGCAAAGCGCGATGATGAAGGTTGGGCCAAATTGCAGCAAGTCGGACAGATCGCCGGTAACCGGTCCAGCTTCGACGTTCGCAATTACGGCTTCAAAAGCCTTTCTGATCTCTTCGCATCACTAGACAATTTCAAACTTGAGCGGCGCGACGGCAATCAAGTTTTTGTGAGGCGCCTGCATTAAATCACCCGATAGGGCCACAAAGAATAAAGGGCGCCAGGATTTCTCCCTGCGCCCTTTTTTGGTATTTCAGAGTTTGAGGTTTTACATCCCCGTTGCAGGTGCCGCAGGTGCCATCGGCGCGGCCTTTTCGGCAGCAAACGCCTGCCAAAGCTTTGCAATCGGTGCGCGAACACCGTTCACTTGAGCCAAAGTCTCCTGAGCAGAACCGTATTGGCCCATCCCCACTTCGGCCATGCCCAGACGAGTCAGCGCCTCATCGGCATCCACACCCGGCATTCCGATTGCTTTTTTGTAGAACCGGGCGGCCTTGTCATATTGGCCGTAGCTGTAAAAAGCGTTCGCCGCAGCGACCACTGTTCGCAAACCAGCATTGCCGGCTGCCGCATCGCGTTCCAGCGCAGGAAGATCCGAACGGTCGCTCGCAATGCGGCCGTTAGCTGTCTGCAACGAATCAGCAATGTACATATCGTCGCGGCTTATTGCGTCTTTTGAATATGCATCCTCGATCAGATCCTTCACCTCTTTGGGGAGGCGGCGCGGATCAGCGGATTCGACATAGAGAATGTAATCGTTCTTCTCGTTCAAGGCGCCTGCCTTTCTCGAAAGACGCAGGAGATCGAGCAGCTGATTATCGTCATACGTGTTCAGATTACGCGTCAGGTTAACCGCATCGCGCCAATTGGTCGTTGATGGGTATGCCCGGATCCAGAGATTGGTGAAATCATAGACTTCCGGGACAATCTCGTTTTTGTAAGCCGCACTCAGACCGATACGATACCATTCTTCATCCACGGCCTGACCTTGAGCTTGACGCGCTTCGATCTCACCTTTGAGATACGACAGGCCTCCGCGGAAATCATTGCTCGCAAAATAGGTCTGAGCCACCGCGACCTTCATCGCGTCAGCGTCAATTGCTTCGGTCTGAAAATTGTTAGCGATTGCCTGCAAAAGATACGTGCGCGCTTTGGTGTAGTCCTGCGCTCCATTTGCCAGCTGGTATGCGATGAAATTGTAGCGGGCCACCTGTTCAGCTGGCACTTTGCCACTCGCAAGCATCAATTCCATGCCCTGAAGTTGCATCAGGGGGTCTTGGAGTGTGATCGCAGCGTTGTAGACTAAACCGCCCGCGACAATTTTTTCATCTTGCGTATTGGCAAGCCCGGCCAGTGAATCGATCTGCGGACGCAGTGCTGAAACATCTGCGCCTTCGGCGGTGATGCTTGCGTTCAGAGGCTGGTAAACGGCAACAAACGTTTCGGAATAGCCGCCGCCATCTGGCGCCTGTTCGGCGTCTTTTTTCTTTTTCTTGCGCTGCGCATGTGCCTCGGCGGGGAATACGGCGGTTGCGACAACGGCCGAACCTGTTGCCAGTGCAACAGCAAGCGCAAGGTTTGACGCGCGTTTACGCATAGTGAAAAGCTGCATTCGGATTACCTCCTGAGGTGTTGGACATCGCGCTTCGTTTTGGGTTGGCGCGTTTTGATAACTTTCTACACCCGCGTTTGAACGCAGGCTGTCAGATTTGCAATTCTAAGTAGATGAAGTGGGCTGAACGGCCTTTGAATAGAAATGTGTCTGATCTAGCGACGTTGTAAAATCATGTCAGTTCCCGCACTCGGCGATAAAAGCGCAGCAAGTGTGGAAAAAGCGCCCTTTGAGCCCCTTATGTTCCTGATCGTCCATGGCGGTTTGATGCCGCAAACCCTACATTGGTTACACAAACAAAATAACCAGAAACGGCCCGCATTTTGAGCGACGATAACGAAACTATCGAACCCACCGTCCCCAGCCCCATGGGGGACTATGAACGCATCGACATCGTCGATGAGATGAAGACGAGCTATCTCGATTACGCGATGAGCGTAATTGTGTCGCGCGCCCTTCCCGATGTTCGTGACGGATTGAAACCGGTTCACCGCCGGATTTTGTACGCCAGCCAGGAAGGCGGCTTTGTCGCCGGAAGGCCATATCGTAAAAGTGCAAAGATCGTTGGCGATGTGATGGGTAATTATCACCCACACGGCGATTCCGCGATTTACGATGCGCTGGCCCGGATGACGCAAGATTGGTCGATGCGTGTGCCCTTGATCGATGGTCAGGGTAACTTTGGGTCGATGGACCCCGATCCGCCTGCATCTATGCGTTACACCGAAGCGCGCCTTGCCCGCGTTGCGAACACGCTGCTTGATGATCTGGATAAAGACACCGTCAATTTCGCAGACAATTATGACGGCAGCACGCAGGAACCGACAGTTCTGCCTGCCCGTTTTCCAAACCTTTTGGTGAACGGAGCCGGCGGCATTGCCGTGGGTATGGCGACGAATGTCCCGCCCCATAATCTTGGCGAAGTGATTGATGGTTGTCTGGCATTTATCGAAGACCCGACCATCACGACCGAGCAATTGTTCGAAATTATTCCGGGACCGGATTTTCCGACCGCACCATTGATCCTTGGGTCAAGCGGCGCAAAATCGGCCTATACCACAGGCCGCGGATCGATCCTGATGCGGTGCCGCCATGAGATTGAAACCAAACGCGGCGATCGCCAATCGATTATTCTGACGTCAATTCCCTATCAGGTCGGTAAATCCGGTCTGGTCGAGAAAATCGCCGATGCGGCAAAGGAAAAGCGGATTGAGGGTATCTCTGATATCCGTGACGAGAGCTCTCGCGAAGGCGTCCGGGTGGTCGTCGATCTAAAGCGTGATGCTTCACCGGAAGTCGTTTTGAACCAGATGTGGCGCTACACACCGGCGCAATCGAGTTTCCCGGCGAACATGCTGGCGATCCGCAGTGGCCGTCCCGAAACACTCACCCTGCGCGACATCATTCAAAGCTTTATCGCATTCCGCGAAGAAGTGATCACTCGCCGCACGAAATTCGAGCTAAACAAAGCGCGCGAACGGGCGCACCTTTTGCTTGGTCTGGTTGTCGCAGTTTCGAACCTCGATGAAGTGGTGGCGATGATCCGGGGCGCATCCAATCCCGCCGAAGCGCGCGGAAAATTGCTGGCCAAGGAATGGCCGATTGGTGACATCGCCCAGTATATCCGTCTGGTCGAAGCGATTGAACCAAGCGCGGATCAAGAAGACGGCACATACCGCCTGTCCGAGCGGCAGGTTAAAGCCATTCTTGAGCTGCGTCTGCATCGTCTCACCGCGCTTGGCCGTGATGAAATCGGGGATGAGCTGAAAGAGCTTTCGATCCAGATCGAGGAATTGCTTTCGATTTTGGGCGATCGGGTGAAGCTGTACGGCGTCATGCGCGAAGAGCTTGAAGAGATCAAAGCGACGTATGCGACGCCGCGTGTTTCCGAGATCGCGCCTGCATGGGATGGTCTTGAAGATGAAGACCTGATCGAGCGCGACGAGATGGTCGTGACCGTGACGCTCGACGGATACATCAAACGCACACCGCTTTCGACATTCCGGGCCCAGAACCGCGGCGGCAAAGGCCGTGCGGGCATGTCCACCAAGGATGAAGACGCCATCGCGGAGATGTTCGTCACATCAACGCACACACCTGTGCTGTTCTTTTCGACTGCGGGTAAAGTATACCGTTTGAAAGTCTGGAAATTGCCCGAAGGTGGCCCCACCACGCGAGGCCGGCCGATCATCAACATGCTGCCAGCCTTGGATGACGGTGAGACGATTAAAACGGTCCTTCCCCTTCCCGAAGATGAAACGGAATGGGGCGCGCTATCGGTGGTATTTGCGACAGCAAAGGGCAACGTGCGGCGCAACAGTATGGATGCCTTCACAAACATTCCTTCGAACGGAAAGTTTGCCATGAAGTTTGACGAGGAGAGCGAAGATCATCTGATCGGCGTCAGGCTCGTCAGCGCGGGCGATGATGCGTTGCTCGCGACACGGATGGGGAAAGCGATCCGGTTTTCCGCCGAAGATGTTCGCGAATTCACTTCGCGCACATCGACCGGCGTGCGCGGGATGAAGCTCGCCGAAGGCGACGAGGTCGTTTCGCTATCCACACTAACAGCCACCGGAACCACACCTGAAGAGCGCGAACAGTATCTGAAATTCGCCCCATGGAAGGGTGAAAAAGAAGGCAAGCCTGACCTAACCGAAGAACGGTATGAGATGCTCAAAGACAAAGAGCAGTTCATTCTGACTGTCTGCGCTAACGGGTATGGTAAAGTGTCCAGCGCCTATGAATATCGCCGGATTGGGCGCGGGGGCCAGGGTTTGATCAATATCGACAATATCGCCCGCAACGGACCTGTCGTGGCAAGTTTCAATGTTGAGAAAGGTCAGCAATTGATGCTGGTAACTGATCAGGCGAAACTGATCCGTATCGGCTTGGAAAGCCTCCGTGTGATCGGACGCAACTCTGCCGGGGTTCGCCTGTTCACGGTCGGCAAGAACGAGACAATCGTCAGCGCCGTTAAGATCGATGAAACCGAAGAACCGGAAAACGAAGCCGAAGAGGCCGTTGCTGCAGAATTGGAAAGCGGCACTGCCAGTGCCGCTGCACCGGAGCTAGCCGGTGAAACTGACACCGGCAGCGACGGCGACGGCGAAACGGCTGAATAACTACGCATTGCCAGCCGCTCCTAGAGCGTTATGTCTTTTGGCATAAGCTAAGGAGTGGCTGGCAATGAAGATTGAACCGTCAGGTGCATCATGCGGTGCGCGGATATCCGGCGTTGACCTATCCAAGGATCTGTCTCCCGCGTTAATCGCGCAATTACGCGCGGCTTGGCTGGAGCATAAAGTCGTCGCAATTCCTGATCAAAAGATGGACGCTGGCGATCTTGAACGGGTGACCATGGCGATGGGCGGGTTCGGAGACGACCCCTTCTTTGATCCGATTGAAGGGCAAGAGCACATTGCTGCAATTTTGCGCGAAGCGGATGAAATATCGCCCCTTTTCGCGGAGAACTGGCACAGCGACTGGAGCTTTCTGGATCTGCCACCTGCGGGCACGTGCCTGCTGTCTATTGAAATACCTCCGGTTGGAGGCGACACGCTATTCGCCGATCAAGTGGCAGCATTCGCCGCACTGCCAGACAAGCGGAAGCAATATTTGCGTTCATTGACCGCCATACACAGCGCGAAATTGGCCTACGCGCCCGATGGCTCGTACGGGGATCAGGATCAGGCGAATGGTCGATCCATGGCTATCCGACCGAACGAAAGTGCAAACGAAACCCGCCTGCATCCGCTCGTTACCACCCATCCAGAGACGGGCGAGGAGGCGATTTTTTCCACACTGGGGTATATTATCGGTATCGAAGGCATGGATCAGCCCGAAGCGCTCGCGCTGTTGGCGGATCTCGCTCAATGGCAATCGCAGGACGCATTTGTGTATCGCCACAAATGGGAAGTCGGAATGTTCGTAATGTGGGACAATCGCAGCCTCTTGCACAAAGCCACCGGCGGATATGAAGGGCACAGACGCGAATTGCACCGGACCACCATTGCGGCCCCATCAGAGTGATCGCGCTATTTGGTCGGGCGCTCTCCGCGCAGCGTTTGCACCACACCTGTCGCAATCATCAATTGGCCAGCGAAATATAGCGGCCAAATCAAAATGCTAGGCAGTGGTGAAAGGTCGATTGGGCCAAGTTCGCTGAAAATCAGCCAATCGCTCACCACGAATAAAACCGCGCCAATGCCAACGCGGTAACGCGGAAAGCGGCTTATCCATGCCGCCGCCGCCATCGCCCCTAATGTCACAGCATAGATTGCGATTAAGGGATCTTGGCTGACGAGGTAAGAGATCGCAGGCGCGCCGATCAGCAGAACGATAGCCAGCATTTTCTGGCTTGCGCTCGTGGTTTCCCGGCGATTGCGCAGGTACAAAAGTATCGCTGCCAGATGTGACGCCGCGAACAATGCCCCGCCGGCCCTCATGTCCAGCACCAAGACCATGTCAGCCGCTGCGGAAAGTGCCAGTGCAACAACTAGGATCGCCCCGTCTATGCCGCTCGTTCGGCGAAAAGCATAAACGGCCAGCAATCCAACTCCGGCACCTTTCAATATGATCAGATAAAGTTCGCCAATCGGATTGTTCCACAAAAAGTAGTAGGCACAGGCGGCGATCACGCTCGCTAGGAGCCATGGCCGATGCTCGATCAGTGCAGTTTTTGGCATTCTATCTCCACAAGCGAGGCTGAACGTTCATGTCTCAAGGCCGGAGCGGCGCATGCTAACGGCTGAAACGCCCAACAATGCCAGACCTCTATCACCACCGTTCGAGAGCGCAAATCGGCCAGGGGGCGTTGCTGATGAAACCATGTCGTAAGACCTTGGGCCAATCATCTCTTCTGCGTTAAAAGTGAGCCGGCCTATCTGACCTTTTTTCGCCATGCGTATGATGTTGGGCCAAACGCGAGTTGATGAAGAGCGTCGCAGCGCTTAAGTGCGGCGTCTTATGACTTATGATGTACACATTATCGGCGGCGGGCTGGCCGGTTCGGAGGCAGCTTGGCAACTGGCGCAGCGCGGCATCAAAGTGCGCCTTTCAGAAATGCGCGGAAGCGGAGAGATGACGCCCGCGCATCAGACCGACGGGCTGGCCGAATTGGTATGTTCAAACAGCTTCCGCTCAGACGATGATACCAAAAATGCCGTCGGATTGCTCCACCATGAAATGCGCGAGCTCGATTCCATCGTGATGCGCGCTGGCGAAGTCGCCCGCGTACCTGCGGGCAGCGCCATGGCGGTAGACCGCGATGTGTTCAGCGCAGAGGTCGATAAAGCTCTTACCGGCCATCCCAATATCACTATTGTTCGCGAGCGTATCGATACTCTTCCTGAAGCGGGAATGACGATTGTGGCGACAGGGCCGCTAACCGCGCAATCGCTCGCCCAGAGCATTGTCGGCGCGACAGGCGAAGATCGACTGGCATTCTTTGATGCGATTGCCCCGATCATTCACCACGATAGCATCGATATGTCGAAATGCTGGATTCAGTCGCGCTGGAACAAGCGGACAGAGGCCTCGAACGAGGACGGCGATTATATCAATTGCCCCATGACTAAAGAACAGTATCTGGCATTTCATCAGGGGCTGGTCGATGGCGAAAAGACCGAGTTCAAGGAATGGGAAAAAGACACGCCCTATTTCGATGGATGCATGCCAATCGAAGTGATGGCTGAACGCGGTGTTGAAACTCTGCGTTACGGGCCGATGAAAGGCGTCGGCCTCGACAACCCGTTCGACACAAATGAGGATTTTCCGCAGGGCCGCTGGCCTTACGCCGTTGTGCAACTGCGCCAAGACAACAAGCTGGGCACGCTGTGGAACATGGTCGGGTTTCAGACAAAGATGAAATATGGCGCGCAGGTTGAATTGTTTCGCACTATTCCCGGCCTTGAAAATGCGGAATTTGCGCGGCTAGGCGGCCTGCATCGCAACACGTTCCTTAACTCGCCGCAGGTGCTTGATCGTCAATTGCGTTTGAAAGCGGCGCCGCACATTCGTTTTGCCGGGCAGGTGACAGGCTGCGAGGGCTATGTTGAAAGCTCGGCAATCGGTTTGGTCGCCGGCATGATGACGGCGGCTGAAATTGCTGGGCGTGATTGGCGCCCCCTTCCCGCATCGACTGCGCTCGGCGCTTTGTTGAGCCACATTACCGGCGATGCCGATGCAGCCACTTTCCAGCCGATGAACGTGAATTTCGGGTTGTTCCCGCCGTTGCATGAGGTGAAGAAGAAACAGCGCAAAGAGGCCTATACCTCGAGGGCGAAAAACGACCTTAAAGCCTGGCTCTCTGAATCGAACGAGATCGCTGTTCCCGCCTGATCAACAGTTGCAGCGCGGACGTTTGACGGGGCGCTTGGGTTTGCTCGCCGCGAATTCGGCCGGGGTTAGCTCTGCATTCGTATCGGCGTCCATTGCATCAAATCGATTGGCAGTGGTGACAGCCCATTCCTCGAACGTGAGCAAATTGTTGCCATCCACGTCGAGCTTGCGAAACGCGTCAGAACGGCTTGAGAGCATCTCGTTGCGAGTGATCCTACGGTCGCGATTACGATCATACCGAAAAAAGCGTTTTTCTTCGCGCGTCAGCTCGCTTGCTTCAGGCGGCGCTGGGCCTTCCATATCGCCGGGATCGGTAAGGGGTAACTCGTCAAGCTGCGGCGTTACCTCTTCCAATTCCGGCGGGGGAGGTGCGTTTATTTCAACCTGCGCACGCCCTTCCCACCAAAACACGCCCACTCCGGCAAGCAATAATCCGGCAAACAGTCCGAGTATTGTTTGGCGCACATACACCTCCGCAAAATCAATTTTTTACGGCTACACGGATTCCTCAACCAAATAAAGCGGCACGCAGCGCCGTTAAAGATGCGCCGCGACCTTCCATTAGAGGGCGACCTCCCCGTGTTAGGGCACGGATCGCAAGAGCATCAAGAACACCAATCCCTTTTAGGTGTCGCGGCCTAGAATTCTTGGCTCTCGCCAGCCTCAAACCGGTTTCAATTAGGACAGCTCGTTCGCCCTCGTCAGATATACGGGCAGCGGCATCAGCCAACGCCCATGCCAATCCGGCCGAGCTATCGCCCGTTTCCATTGGTGCAATATGGTTCAGCGGCGCGCTACGGCCTTCGGCAAAGGTGACCAATCGCTCTGCTGTCAGTTTCTCGGCAACCACAAACAGCTCCCAAGCATCAACTAGCTGTATCAGCGGAGTTTCTTCATCTGCCCAGTTTGCGCCAATCGTATCGAGAACGGCGTCACCTTTTGGCCGGTCGGAAGCATCCGTTCCCAACATATCCCGCCACCATGCAAGACGCATCTGGCCCAGCATCGGCTCAGTCGTTGCCGACACGATCCGGCCCAGCCGTTGATCCAAAGCGAAAACTGCGGCGAGCCTCGCGCGTAGCGGGGCCGCTGTGTGTGCCAGCGCGAGCTCCAATTCTGGCGGAAAAGTCTGATCGTAATCAGGTGAGTCAGCGTGATCGGGCAAAGCGCCCCCCTTCCCTTGTCCATGCAAAGCGGATGCGGCCAACGCGTTACAGCGATTTACACTGATAACCAGTTGTTAACCATAAGGTTCAACAGATCGAATACCACAGCTGGGCTATTAGCATTCGGTGCAATTCGATTTGCTTTAAAAATATGAGGTTTCGCATGGGTAAGTTCCACAATTTTCTGGCACGGCTTCGCAAGAACCGAAGCGGCAACGCGTTAATGATCGTTGCAACGGGTTTGCCCGTGCTTATCGGCGGTGCTGGTTTCGCTGTCGACACCGCGCAGTGGTATATGTGGAAACGCGAACTGCAGCACGCGGTAGATCAGGCCGCGTATGCCGGGGCGTTCGCTCGGTCCAACCCCGATGCCGAGAGCACTTATGCCAATCGTGCAAAGCAGGAATATGATGCGAACCTTTCCAAGGTCGATGGTTTTGATACCACGCCTTCGATTACCCTTGCTGATTATGCCGGCGGAAATCAAAACAGTGTCGTCGTCACTTCAACAGCGACAAAGGTCCTGCCTTTTAGCAGTTTCCTAACAAACGGATCGGCCGCAACTATTCGGGCAACGGCTCAGGCGAGCTTCGCTGCTGGCGGTCAATTCAATGCATGCCTGATCTCTCTTCGTGATGATGGAACCGGAACTTCTATCGGTGGTGACTCGACGGTTGATGCCCGGTGCGGCCTTGCCGCGCTTTCGTGCGATGACAATGCGGTTGTGGTTGATGGATCATCGACACTTGTTACGGATTCGATTGCTGCTTGCGGTACAATCGATGCGGTGAATAACGAGGACGTCGCAACCGAAGGCGTTCAGGGTCTGTTTGATGCCTATAAAGACCTTGTCCCACCGGATAACCCCACTAATCGATCTTATGCTTGTAGCGGTAAAGGCAATAATAAGCAGGCTTCGCTTCAGCCCGGCACGTATTCATCTATCTCGGTCCAATGCACGACCGTTCTTTCAAGCGGCATTTACGTAATCGATGGCGGCGTACTCGACCTTACAGGCAATTACGATGTCACCGGAAACGGTGTCATGTTCGTCCTGAAAAACGGAGCCCACATCAAGCTGGGCGGATCAGGCAGTGGGAACAAACTGAACCTTTCGCCAATGGATGCTGCGGATTTTGCTGGCACGCCCTATGCTGCGCAGGCCGATGACTATTCCGATATGTTGGTTTTCGAGCACCGCGACAACAATGCTTCGCAAACTCACATTTTCAACGGCAACCAGGATTCGACAATTGAAGGTCTGATCTATCTGCCTGATGGCGATATGCGGATTAATGGTACCGCTGATGTTGCGGCGCAGTGTTTGCAGATCTCTGCTTATACAATCGACGTTCGCGGCGGCGCATTTCTTGAAACTTTGTGCCCCGTTGATGAGGCGACAGAGGTTGGCAGTTCTTCCTCAAAAGTCCGGTTGGTGGCGTGATCATGAAACGCCGCATCCAATCTTTTATCGCGGATATCCGCGGATCAATGGCAATCGAAACAGCCTTTGTCGCCCCGATGTTGATCATCATGACACTGGGCACGTTCGAGGTCGGGACGATTGTTGCCCGTCAGCATGAATTGCAATCTGCCGCGAACGAAGCCGAGATCATCATCATGGCAACAAACGTTGGCGCCACAGTGGAAATCTCTGAAGTTGAGACAATCCTTCGCGATTCCGTTGGTTTGTCCGCCGACAAAATTACAGTTGACCGGGAATATCGCTGCAACCAGGCAAACGGCAAAGTGAAGGATAAAGGCAACTGCGCCGGTGGTGCCGTCATATCCGAATATATCACGGTTTCGATGACCGATTCTTACACGCCGACTTGGACGGCATTTGGTGTGGGCAAGGCAATAAACTTCTCAGTCGACCGATCGGTGCAAATCTCATGATCAAAACCATCCGCAAAATCAGGCGTCCTTCGCTACGAGCGATTGCAAAAGACACCAAAGGCGGCGCTGTCGTTGAATTCGCGCTGCTAGCGCCGATGTTCTTTGTCATGCTGCTTGGTGTGCTTCAGGTGGGCGTTTACCTTCAAAACTATAACGCTGTGCAGTCGCTTGCATCTGATGGCGCCCGCTACGTTATGGTGGAGTATCAGAAAGAGAACACTCTTTCGGACGAACAGATCAGGACAGTGTTGCTGGGTGAAGCGGTCAATGCACCGTATCTGTTGGATTCGGATCGCCTCCGCATCACAGTTGACCGCAGCGGCACAAGCCGCGTTAACGGAGCGATAGAAATCGACCTCACTCTGAGTTATGTGACAAGCGACTTTCTGCCGATTGATATGCCCGGTGCAACCATTACCTATTCGCGTCCGGTTTGGGTCGTCACCTAACCCAGCCATAGCTTTAGACGTACAAAGGGCCGCGCTGGTAAATTGCCAGCGCGGCCCTTTGTATTTGCAAAGTTCTTTGTATCAGCCCGCGTAGCAGACTTTCTTGACGGCCTCGACAATGCGCGGAGTGTCAATCAAAGCCAGCTTTTCAAGATTGGCCGCATAAGGAAGCGGCACGTCTTCGTTGCAAACACGCAAGACCGGCGCATCAAGGTCATCAAACCCTTCCTCCATGCAGATCGAAATAATCTCACTCGCGATGGAGCATGTCGGCCAGCCCTCTTCAGCGATAACCAACCGGTTGGTCTTGGCAAGGCTGGCCAAAACTGCGCCTTTATCCAGCGGCCTTAGCGTGCGCAGATCGATGACCTCGGCGTCGATACCTTCTTCCGCCAGCTTTTCAGCCGCCTCGAGCGCAAAGCCGACGCCGATCGAATAGGAGACGATCGTTACATCGGAACCTTCACGCATGATCCGGGCCTTCCCAATCGGCAAGACGTGATCATCCAGATCGGGAACGTCGAAGCTTTTCCCGTAAACCAGTTCATTTTCGAGGAAAACAACCGGGTCTTCGGTTTGAATTGCAGCCTTCATCAGGCCTTTGGCGTCGGCGCTATCATAGGGCGCGATGACGATCAGACCAGGAACGCTGGCATACCACGGGCCATAGTTCTGACTGTGCTGAGCGCCAACGCGGCTCGCCGCACCGTTCGGACCGCGAAATACGATAGGACAACGCATCTGACCGCCAGACATATAATTCGTCTTGGCGGCCGAGTTGATGACGTGGTCAATCGCCTGCATCGCAAAGTTGAAAGTCATGAATTCCACGATTGGGCGCAGACCGCCCATCGCCGCGCCCGTCCCGACGCCGGCAAAACCATATTCGGTAATCGGCGTGTCGATGACGCGTTTCGGCCCGAATTCATCAAGCAGACCCTGAGTAACCTTATAGGCGCCTTGGTATTCGGCGACTTCTTCGCCCATCACAAAGACACGCGGGTCTTTCCGCATTTCTTCGGCCATCCCATCACGCAGTGCTTCGCGCACAGTGGTGCTTGTAAAGCTCGTTCCCTCGGGAATATCGGGGTCCGATTTAGGCTGAGCTGAAGTTTTTTCCGGCGCAGGAGCCGGTGCCGGGGCGGGTTCCGGAGCAGGTTCGGATGAAGCCGCAGAAGGGGCAGCACCCTCGCCTTCACTGTCACTGTCGCCCTCGCCTTCGAGCTGAGCGATGACCGTACCAACGGCAACGTCTTCTGTGCCTTCCGCGATCAGGATTTTTGTCAGAACGCCATCATCAATGGCTTCAAATTCCATGGTCGCTTTGTCTGTCTCAATCTCGGCGATGATATCACCGGGCTCAATCGTATCGCCTTCTTGCTTTAGCCAGCGCGCAAGCGTTCCTTGCTCCATTGTCGGGGACAAGGCCGGCATCTTGAGGTCAATTGCCATGGTTCAATACTCCTCCACCAAAACATCGGTGTAGAGTTCACCAGCCGCAGGCTCAGGTGAATTTTCTGCGAAATCAGCGGCTTCTGCTACGATCTTGCGAATCTCTTTATCGATTGATTTCAGATCGTCCTCGCTTTTGCCGGACTCGATCAGAGTCTTTTTCAAACGTTCAATCGGATCATGATTGTCGCGCTGATCCTGCACCTCGTCACGGGTCCGGTATTTGGCCGGATCAGACATGGAGTGGCCGCGATAACGATAGGTGTTGAGTTCCATCAATACAGGGCCTTTACCATCGCGAACATGTTTAAAGGCGACCTCGGCTGCGGCGCGCACTTCCAGCACGTCCATCCCGTTCACATCCATTCCGGGAATGCGGAATGCCGTGCCGCGGCGGTGGAATCGCGTTTCAGCGGATGACCGTTTCGAGGCGGTGCCCATTGCGTATTGGTTGTCTTCAACGACGAACACGATGGGAAGATTCCACAGCGCGGCCATGTTGAAGGTTTCGTACACCTGGCCTTGGTTGGCGGCGCCATCGCCAAAATATGCAAGGCACAAACCGCCATCGTCATTGTATTGATGTGCCAGCGCGAGGCCCCCGCCAAGAGCAACCTGAGCGCCAACAATGCCGTGACCACCATAGAATTTGTGCTCGGTGCTGAACATGTGCATCGAGCCGCCCTTGCCTTTGGAAATGCCAGCTTCCCGGCCAGTCAGCTCAGCCATGATCACTTTGGGATCAATCCCGTATGCAAGCATGTGTCCATGATCGCGGTAACCCGTGATCACGCTGTCCTTGTCACCGTTCAACGCGCTTTGCAGGCCGATCGCGACGGCTTCCTGGCCGATATAGAGGTGGCAGAATCCACCGATCAGACCGAGGCCGTAAAGCTGGCCGGCCTTTTCCTCAAACCGCCGGATTAAAAGCATCTGACGATAGAATTCCATCATCTGGTCGTCGCTGGCGTGGAACCGCTTCGCTGCGTCAAATTCTGCTTGGAGAGAATGGAGCGCGAAATCTGGATCTTCGTTCGGCGCTGCCGCAGGGGCGGCTTTCTTTGCTGGCGCCTTTTGAGCGGCGGGCTTTTTTGCCAAGGTCAAATTTCCTTATTGTTGCCGACGCGGGTCCTGGGGAAGAATGCGTCTTGTCCACGCATCCTATAGTCAGGAAAGAGCGCTGGACGCAACGTAAAGAGAGCGCTTTCAGGCCCCCGAATATGCAAAATTGTGATGGAATTCAGCTTATCAGCGTGCGAATTCGTATGCGCGATTTATTCGTCTTCGATCGTGATCACGATTTCATCGGCGTGAAGCACACCAAGATTCTTCCGTACCAGCTCACTAGCGAGATCAGCATCGGCAGCATTGGGGTCGAGCAGCTCAACCCGGTTTTTCAAGGCATCGCGTTTGGCCGTCAGCATAGCGATTTGGGCTTTGCGCTGATCAAGCGCCTGAGCATTTTCGTTCCATGCTAGCAAACCGGTGGGACCGGCAATGGCCATTCCCGTCAGGCCAAGCAACACGACAAGCGCGATGCCCTGCCGCATTTGTTCTCTTGCCGGTTTACGCATTAAAAAGTCCCTCGATCCGTTTTCCACAGAATCATAGTTAACCCCTCGCATCAAGTCGAAAGATACGACGAGTGCAAAAATTTCCGCTTTGCGTTGTGGAATGGTGACGGAAAAATCCGAACCGCATTCAATATGAACGAGGCAATCCGAGGACGTGTTCGGCCAGATAGGACAGGATCAAATTGGTAGATATCGGCGCGACAGTATAAAGCCGCGCCTCGCGGAATTTACGCTCGACATCGTATTCTTCGGCAAAACCAAACCCGCCAAAGGTCTGGACGCACATATCCGCCGCCGCCCAGCTGGCTTCTGACGCAAGCAATTTCGCCATATTGGCCTCTTCCCCCGGATTGCCGCCTTCGTCAAAAACTTTGGCTGCGTGGTGAACCATCAATTCTGCGGCGCGCATCTGAGCGTAGCATCGCGCGATAGGAAATTGCACGCCCTGATTCTGCCCGATCGGCCGCGCGAAGACATTGCGGTCGCTGGCATATCGGGTCGCCTGATCGATAAACCATTTTGCATCGCCGATACATTCGGCGGCGATCAAAATACGCTCTGCGTTCATCCCTGAAAGAATATAGCGAAAGCCCTTTCCCTCTTCCCCGACGAGTGCGGACGCCGGAATGCGAAGGTCATCAAAAAACACCTCGCACGATGAATGGTTCATCATCGTGCGGATCGGTTTTATTTCCATCCCATTGCCAGCGGCTTTCTGCATATCGACAAGAAACATCGAAAGCCCATCGGTTTTCTTCTCAATCTGATCACGCGGGGTAGTGCGCGCCAAAAGCAGCATAAGGTCCGAATGTTCTGCACGGCTCGTCCAGATCTTTTGGCCAGAGATCACATACTCATCGCCATCGCGCACGGCCCGTGTCTTCAGGCTTAGTGTGTCGGTACCGCTCGTCGGTTCAGAGACACCAAACGCTTGCAGGCGCAGATCACCGCTGGCGATTTTCGGAAGGTATTCTGACTTTTGCGTATCCGAACCGTAGCGCAGCAAAGTGTTCATGATGTACATCTGCGCGTGAGCGGCGCCGCCATTGCAGCCTGACGCCTGAATTTCCTCCATAATCACAGCAGCTTCATCGAGGCTGAGGCCGCTGCCGCCATATTCTGCCGGGATCAACGCAGCAAGAAAGCCGGCCTTGGTAAGCGCATCGACAAATTCGCCCGGATAGTCCCGTGCGCTGTCTTTGGCCCGCCAGTATTCTCCGGGAAAGTCATCACACAGGGCGCGGACAGCGCGGCGGATTTCTGCAAGCTGGTCAGTCTCGGTCGGCATTTCAAAATTCCTGATTTGTGTTTGAGATCGAATTGCCTCGCCTGACGTGCTGTGTCCAGCCAATGCCGTGCCTAAGAGCGAACCTGAGCGTAACGCATTGCCGGAACAATCACCGTGCTATCTTCGTTGAGAAGCAAACAGGAGTGAACACGAACCCATTATGCTGAATACACTTATTGACCAGCTCAATTCCATGAGCATCGAATTTGTCCGCGCCTTGCCCGGTATTGCGATCGCCCTGATCATCATCATCGCAACTGCGATCGCCGCGAAATTCACTGTGCGGATCGCCGATGGGTTGATCGGCAAGACCGATCTTCGTCCAAGCCTGCGCAATCTGATTGAGACGCTGGTCAAACTGGCCACGTGGCTGCTGGGTATCATGATCGCGGCCATCGTGATCTTTCCCGATTTGACCCCTTCAAGCCTGATTGCTGGCTTTGGCATCGGCGCGGTTGCGATTGGCTTTGCGTTTCAGGATATTTTTGAAAACTTCCTGGCGGGTGTGCTGATCATGGTGCGTGAAAAAATGCGCATTGGCGATATCATCGAATGCGAGGGTATCACCGGCAAAGTGGAGCACATTACGCTGAGAGAAACGCATATCCGCAAACTCTCCGGCGAAGTGACAGTTGTTCCCAATTCCGTGCTTTTCAAAAACCCGGTCGAAATTCTCACCGATAAAGATCAGCGCCGCCACGATGTCGTGATCGGCGTGTCATACGACACGGATCTGGACGATGCTGCCGAAGTCATCCGCAAAGCGGTCTCTGCTGTGGAGGAAGTCGACACAGAAAAAGGCGTCGATGTGTTCGCACAGGAATTCAATTCGTCCTCGGTCGATTTCCTGGTCCGTTGGTGGTCTGGATCGGCCCCACGCGCAGGATGGGAATCGAAGGATAAGGTTGTGCGCGCAATCAAACGCAGCCTTGACGATGCAGGTATCGAAATTCCATTCCCGTATATCACACATACGTTCAAGGAACGCGTGCCGATGGGCGAGGCACCGGGCGAAACTGTCTAAAAGCTATCGGACCAGTTTTTTCGTGCTACTGAATTTTTGAAAACAGGAGGCACTGCCCGTGAGAATTCTCGTATCTGACCCCGCCAATTTTTCGGATCTGCCGGACTATGGGTTCGATGATCACTGGGCGCAGATCGATTTGGGCGACGGGTTTACTGGCCGGATGCATTATATCGACGAAGGGCCAAGGGATGCTCCGCCTGTCTTGTTGTTTCACGGCGAGCCAAGCTGGAGCTTTCTTTACCGCAAGATGATCCCGGTTCTGCTCAACGCGGGATTTCGCTGTCTTGCGCCTGATCTGATCGGGTTTGGGAAAAGTGATAAGCCAGACGATATCGGTTTCTACACCTATGACCGCCACATAAGCTGGTTAAAGCAGTGGCGAGAGGCGACGGTTCCGGAACCCGCCGCTCTCTTTTGTCAGGATTGGGGCGGGTTGCTCGGCCTGCGTATGGTTGGTGAGGAACCCGAAAGGTTCGCCTGTGTGGTGGCGAGCAATACGTTTCTGCCAACTGGCGGAACCCCTTCACCCGCATTTCTTGCATGGCGCGAATTTGCCAAAAGCTCGCCTGAATTCAAGATCGGAGATTTGCTGCAACGGGCAACCGCGACGGAGCGGACAGCCGAAGAAATCGCCGCATACGATGCGCCCTTCCCTGATGAACCAAGCAAAGCCGGCGCGCGGGCCTTTCCTGCGCTTGTTCCCGTTGAAGACGGGATGGACGGGATTGCGCAAAACATTGCGGCCTGGCGCGGTCTGGCAGAATTTGACCGCCCTTTCCTGACACTGTTCGGCGAAGATGATCCGGTCACAGGAGGGTTAGCCAAGCCGTTGATCGAGAGGGTCAAGGGCGCAAAGGATATGCCCCACGCGATGCTTTCCAATTGCGGACACTTTTGCCAAGAAGATCGCCCGGTTGAACTTGCTCAAGGCGTAATTGATACGGCCAAAAAAGCCGGATTTCTTGCTTGAACGACACGTCTGCCACGCAAGCGCCGGCTTATCTTAGCCGGTCGCAGGAATATGCACTTGCGGTGACCGTCGCGGTTGTCACGGCCAATGCGTATTACATTCACCCCATAATCGGAGATGTAGCGGCTGGCTTTGGTGTGAGCGATGCACAGATCGGGATCGTTCCGGCGCTAAACCAACTTGCTCTGGCAATCGGCATATTGCTCCTGCTGCCACTCGGAGACCGATTTTCCAACCGGCGGCTCACTATCCTGTTCACGGCTGGACAGTGCGCAGGTTTGATCCTGATGACCATCGCGCCTGATTTTTCGTTGTTCACAGCGGGATCAACGCTGCTCGGATTTTTCACGATTGCGCCCTATCTTCTGCCCGCTTACGCATCGAAACGGGTGCCGCCTGAGCGTCTTGGTCATGTGACAGCCACCCTTACTGCAGGGGTGCTGTTCGGTATTCTTGTCGCCCGCGTCGGAGCAGGCGTTGTGTCTGAATATTTTGGGTGGCGGACCGTTTACTGGATCGCGACAACAGCCATGGTTTTGATGGCAGTGGCCCTCCCCCGGATCATGCCCCGAATGGAAGTCGAAGCACCCAAGAAAGAGCAGCAACGCTACATTGCGCTCGTTCTGTCTGTTTTTCCGCTTTTACGCAGCCATCCGGAAATCATTATTTCCGGCGCAATTCAAGCCATCGGGTTTGGCCAATTTATTGCGCTGTGGCTTGCTCTGGCGTTGCACCTTACATCGCCGGAAATGGGCTATGGCACTGATGTAGTCGGATATTTGGCCGCGTTTGCAGCCCTGAGCGTGCTCACCACGCCAAGGCTGGGGCAATGGGCCGATCGCATCGGACCCCGTCGCGCGCGCCTATATCTGGCTCTGATCCAGATGGCAGGGACTGCTCTCTTGCTGCCATTTGGCGGAAGCATTTGGCTGCTTATGATTCCCATCTTGATCACATCAACGGTCGGTCCGGCGATTGATGTCGGCAGCAGAATGACGTTCCTTTCGCAAGCCACAGGCCTTCGCACCCGCCTCACGACGATTTACATCGTGATCATGTTTATCGGAGGCGGCGCTGGATCGGTTTTCGGGACAACAATATACGACCAGTTTGGCTGGACGGGAACGGCGATCGCAGTTCTGGCATCCTGTGCGACGCTTACGGCGCTTTGTGCCCTTGCACTGCATCTTTACGGCAGCGGCGTTCGTCAGGTTGAAAGCGCCGGTTGAGGGTGGTGTCCCCGACAGGATTTGAACCTGTGGCCTTTGGATTAGGAATCCAACGCTCTATCCACCTGAGCTACGGGGACACGCCCCACCCATTAGCACCGCGGTGTTGCTAATCAATTGAGTTTGTCAGGGGGCGCTACTGGAAATGGCAGCGGCGCAATCGGCACACCTTCCTCGACAAGCGATTTGGCTTCTTCAAGCGTCGCTTGGCCGTGGATTGGCGCTTCGTCACGCTCACCATAATGCATCTCGCGCGATTGATCGGCGAATTTATCGCCGACCCAAGTGCTCTTCTTGAGCGCCTGCTCCTGTGCTTTTGCGAGGGCCTGCATCGCTTTCTGCACTTCGGCAGGCATTGGTATATTTGAAACCGGATTGGCAGATGCAGTTGCCGGTCCAGATGGAACCGCCGCAGCCATATCGCTGCGCGTGTTCCCTTTGGCACCAACAGCAGGAGCCATAGGGGCCTTGCCGACCTGATCGGATCCGCAATCGGGGCATGTTACCAATCCGCGCCCTTTCTGGTCTTCAAAATCAGATGAAGAACCAAACCAGCCTTCGAACCCATGTCCGTTCGCGCAGTGGAGATCATACACTATCATGATACCTGCCTAATTGGGTATTCGGCGTTTATTGGCAAGACTGGGAACCTGAGAGCGGACTTCATCGATCCGGCTCGGGTTGATATCACAAAATCCAAGGCATGCCCCCTCGCCCTTCATATCAAGCAGCACGTCGCCCCAGGGATCAACCACCAGGCTATGACCATAGGTTTCGCGGCCATCTTCGTGTTTGCCTGATTGAGCGGCCGCGATCACAAATGCGCTCGCTTCGATAGCGCGCGCGCGCAGCATTATGTGCCAATGGGCAGCACCTGTCGGTTTCGTGAAGGCAGCAGGGACTGCAATCGCATCACAGCGCCGCTGCCCCAGTTCTTCGAACAGAGCGGGAAACCGCAGGTCATAACATATTGTGAGACCAAGCCTGCCTATTGGCGTTTCGTCCAATGTTACCACTTGCTCGCCGGCCTGATAGGCATTGCTCTCGCGCCAATTCTCACCGGTTGACAGTTGAACATCAAACATGTGCATCTTGTCGTAATAGGCACGCTGTGCGCCTGCGCCACCGAAATAGAATGAACGGTTCGCCCATCGGCCTTGCTCCGTGGGAAAGGGAATGGAACCGATCGCCAGATCGATACCCGTTTCAGCGGACAATTGAGCGAGCCGTTTGACCATTCGCGAGGGTTCGTTTGAGTTTATCCACGCAGCTGCGCGGGTTCTGTCACGATCCAGAAGCAGCGACATTTCCGGTGTAAATAGGATTTCGGAACCGGCGGACGACGCCTCTTTCGCGGCGGATTCAATCGACGAAAAATTCGCCTCCGGATCCACCCCGGAATTCATCTGAAGAACCGCAATTTTCGTCATCAATGCAATCAACCCGCGAGCAAAGAATCTAGCTTGCCCGCCCGGTCCATTGCCGCAAGTTCATCCGACCCGCCAACATAGGTGTCGCCGATAAAAATCTGCGGGACTGTTCGCGCATCAGGCGCACGAGCAAGCATTTCATCGCGCTTGGGCCCGCCCATTGAAATATCGAACTCGTTAAACTCAGCCCCCTTGGAAGAGAGCAGCCGTTTTGCGCGCACGCAGAACGGGCACGAGAATTTCGTGTAAATATCAATTTTTGGTGCAGTCATGAGTGTGGCAGCCCTCTTGAAACGTGTTTCTTTGTCACCCAAATAGTGCGTGTCGCGGTGTTTCGCCAGTCTTGGGAAACGCAAACTGCGGCAATACAGCAGGCGCTGCATGAGGCAGGCCTGCATTTGTAACCAAATTGCTCAAAAGAGGATTTGCAAATTATGTCACGTCTTGATTTTACACCATACCGCCGCAGCACAGTTGGATTCGATCACCTGTTCGACCTTCTGGAAAGCCAGGCGCGCAACAACTCGGGCGATAACTATCCGCCCTTTAATATCGCGCGCCGCGGCGAAGACAATTATCGCATCACTTTGGCTGTTGCCGGTTTTCGCCCGCAGGATATCGATATCACTGCGCAGCAAAACCTCCTGACGGTTCATGGCAAGAAGCGCGACGACGAAGACGATAGGGCCGAGATGCTGCATGTCGGCATCGCCAATCGCGGTTTTGAACGCCGCTTTGAATTGGCAGATCATGTTCACGTCGAAAAAGCCGATATGGCCGATGGCTTGCTTTTGATCGATCTGGTTCGCGAAGTACCAGAAGCGATGAAGCCAAAAAAGATTGCGGTGAATGGAGCGACAGTCCTGACCGCGGTCTCGGATGGCTCAAGCGAAAAGAAAAGCGACGCTGCATAAGCATCGCTTGCCAATCTTTTAAATAATTCAACTTTGTGGGAATAAGTAGGGGCGGATCGTGAGATCCGCCCCTGCGACCGTTAAGTCGCCTCGTTACGATGCTCACCGTCCGGGTCGCAGAAGACGGTCAACCTCGTGTCGAGCTTTGTAAAATATGACTAAGCTCTGGCTTGCTGAACCCATTGCTTCATCACATTTGAAACTCTTTGCAGCCTGAGGAAATGCTTTGCGTTTCAGGGCGTTTTAGCCCGCGATAATTTGTTGAGATACAAGCCCCTAAGCTGCGGAAGTCTTATCGCGCAATATTAATTTTATGTAATTGTAAAAACGCGACATAAAATCTGGAATCGGAATTTTTCTCTATTTTGTCGTCATTGAGGCCTGATCGTTCTAAATCAATGCCTTGCAACCCAATAGAGGCTAAACCAGCCGAGATTGCTTAAGCGCGGCTGCGATGAAGCCTGCAAAAAGGGGATGCGGATCAAACGGACGCGATTTCAATTCAGGGTGAAATTGTACACCAACGAACCAGGGATGGTCGGGCCGTTCGACAATTTCCGGCAGCAGCCCATCGGGCGAAAGGCCTGAGAAAACCAGCCCTTGCCGCTCCAATGGATCAATATAGCGGGCGTTCACTTCATAACGATGCCGATGGCGTTCTGATATCGTTTCAGCACCGCCGTAAATCTGTGAAATATGGCTGTTGGCGCTTAGTTTGGCCTCATACGCGCCCAAGCGCATCGTCCCGCCCAAATCGCCGCCCTCTTCGCGTTCCTGAATGCCCTCTTCGCTCATCCACTCGGTGATGATGCCCACGACAGGTTCGCTTGTTTCGCCGAATTCGGTTGATGATGCTGCGTCAAATCCGGCTTCGCGCGCGCTTTCCACACATGCCATCTGCATGCCCAGGCAGATGCCGAAGAAAGGTACGCGGCGTGTCCGTGCGAACTTGACGCTTTCGATCTTTCCTTCGCTGCCCCGCTCGCCGAAACCTCCGGGAACCAGAATACCGTGCATCGGCTCGAGCGCGGCAACTATCGCGCTTTCATCTTCGCCTTCGAACACTTCGGCATCAATCCACTTGATGTTGACCTTCACACGATTTGCCAGCCCGCCATGGACCAGCGCCTCGTTCAAACTCTTATAGGCATCAGGCAGACCAACATACTTGCCCACCACCCCAATTGTAACTTCGCCTTCGGGGTTGAAGTATCGATCAGTCACATCATCCCATGATGTAAGGTCAGGGGCCGGGGCATCGGTGATACCAAAGCCGCGCAAGACCTCTGCATCTAATCCAACCTGATGATATTGCATCGGTACCGAATATATCGACGGAGCATCAAGTGCAGGGATTACGGCCTCTTTCCGCACATTACAGAAATTCGCGATTTTCTGGCGTTCACTGTCGGGAATCGGGTGCTCGGCCCGGCACAGCAAGACATCCGGCTTAATTCCAAGGCTTGCGAGTTCACGCACGGAATGCTGGGTCGGTTTGGTTTTAAGCTCACCTGCCGCCGCGATATAGGGCACCAATGTTACGTGCACGCTCAGGGTCTGCATCGGCTCCAGCTCATTTCGCAACTGGCGGATGGCCTCCATAAAAGGAAGCGATTCAATATCGCCCACTGTTCCACCGATTTCGCAGAGCATGAAATCGAGGTCGTCCTGATCATCCAGCGCAAAGGCTTTGATGGCATCGGTTACGTGCGGGATTACCTGAACGGTCGCGCCCAGATAATCACCCCTACGCTCTTTCGCGATGATATCCCGATAGACGCGGCCGGACGTGATGTTGTCACTTTGGCGCGCTGATACGCCTGTAAAGCGTTCGTAATGCCCAAGATCCAGATCTGTCTCCGCTCCATCGTCGGTGACATAAACTTCGCCATGCTGATACGGGCTCATCGTGCCCGGATCGACATTAAGATAGGGGTCGAATTTCCGAATGCGGACTTTGTAGCCACGCGCCTGAAGGAGGGCAGCGAGGCTCGCTGCCATGAGACCTTTGCCGAGCGAGGAGACCACGCCGCCGGTTATAAAAATGTACCGCGCCATGGGAGTTGGGCCTTAATCGTCCAATTGGATTCGTGGCAAGTGAATTACGTCTCTAATCGCGATGCCATCCACAGCCTGAATGTCATGATGTTGATAAGACGCACTTATTGCGAAAGTGGATCGCCTTCTGCTGGCGCGTCAGTTGTCGTAGGCGGTGTATCACCTGCCGCGCCGAGCGGATCGGCTGTTTCGCTTTCACCTGATCCACCAAGCAAATCTTCGGTGGTTGGACCGGAAACATCGCGATCAAGCGTTGTCGTGATCGAATTGCTGCTTGTTTCGCTTACGGCAACAGCGGCCAATGCGATGGACAAGGCAACAAAGGCCACAGCGAGCCATTTCGTCGCCCGCGTGAGAAAATCTGCCGCACCGCGCGCGCCAAGCGCACCATTGGGGTTGCCGCCAATGCCCAATCCGCCCCCTTCAGAGCGCTGCATCAAAACGACGCCAACTAGGCCAGCGGCCACGATTGCTTGGATTACGGTAAGGAAAAGAAACATGGTAAGTCGATCTCGATCAGCAAATGTGCGTGCTATCTAGGGCGCGGCGACCCATGCGGCAAGTGGCAGACCCGCCGGATCAGCCATCTTCGCTTTCGCCTGCCGCCAAAGCGATACCCATAAAGCTGTCAGCTGTAAGGCTTGCACCGCCAACGAGCGCACCGCCAACCTCGGGTGTGGATAGAATTTCGGAAGCGTTCTCAGGCTTGACCGAGCCGCCATAGAGGATGCGGATTTCAGCGCCGTTTTCCTCTCCATAAACCGAAACAAGCAGCTTACGGATTTCAGCATGCATCTCGGCAATGTCTTCGATATTCGCGGTTTTACCGGTTCCGATGGCCCAAACAGGCTCGTATGCCACCGTCAGTCTCTCAACCACGCTCTCTGGTGCATCTGAAAAGTCAGGCAAGGACGCTTTAAGCTGTTTCTTGACAAAGGAAACGGCACGTCCGGCATCGCGGGTCTCTTCGCTTTCACCGCAACACAAAATTACACGAAGGCCAGCGGCCAATGCCGCGTCTGCCTTTGCTTTCACTTGTGCATTTGTTTCAGAATGGTTCTGACGCCGCTCGCTATGGCCGAGGATAACGAATTTCCCCCCGGCATCAGCAATCATTGCCGCGGAGATATCGCCGGTATGCGCACCGCCTTCTTCGTGGTGACAATCCTGTGCGCCAACAGCAATCTGCTCTGCTTCGCGGTGGACCGGATGAATCAGGGTGTACGGAGGTGCGATCGCGACTTCGACTTTCATATGGCGCTGCGCCGCGCGATCAATCGCGCGCGCTTCGGAAAGCATGGCTCTGGTCCCGTGCATTTTCCAGTTTCCGACGATGTAAGGCCGCTGCGGCATTCAAGTTTCCTGCAATGTGGGATCAAAATAGAGAATCTGTCGCCCTGATGTAGGGTCCAGGGGCCGCGTCCGCTAGCGGAGTAAAGAGATACAGTCAAAAGACAGCGAGACCTGTTGCCGCGAGGTCGCAGGCGGGATAAAGCGGTTGGGAATTGCCCATTGGGGCGCTTACCTTACGTTACCTTGGCGTTCAGCCATTTAGGTGACGAAATAACCGACGGGATTCGACCAAACCCATGATTTCCTTTTTTCGTAATTTTTTCCAATCCAAGATCGGTTTGCCGATTTTTATCGGTTTTCTTATCCTTGTCGCTCTGGCTTTTGCGGCCGCTGATATAACCGGCAGCACGTTTGGCGGGGTATCTGGCGGAGACCGGGTGGCTGTTGTCGGTGATGAGCGCATAAACAGTTCGGAACTGGTCAGCACGGCAGAATCAGCACTGCGCAATATCCAGCAGGAAAACCCGACGGTGAGCATGTCTCAGCTCATCGAAGAAGGCGGGTTGGACGAAGTAATGCGCCAATTGATCGATCGCTATGCGATTGGTGGCTATGCCGAAAAATACGGCCTGCGTGCCGGTGATAATTTGATTAACAGCGAAATCTTGAAGATCAGCGCGTTTCGAGGCGCAACGGGTGAATTCGATCAAGCCGTTTATGAAAGTGCACTGCGCGCTCAGGGACTTAATGACGAGATACTGCGCCGCGACCTTTCCGATGGCCTGCTTGCCCAACAATTGCTGGTTCCCGCATTGGCCTCGCCTCGAATGCCGCAAAAGGCTGCGAAACATTACGCATCGCTCTTACTGGAGCGGCGCAAAGGGGAAATCGCATTTATCCCAAGCTTTGCGTTCGCTCCCGAAGGCGAACCTACTGATGAGCAGCTGGCTACATATTACAGCGAAAACAATTCGCGTTTCATCCGCCCTGAACGCCGGACGATTCGCTATGCTTTGTTCGGCGCGGATACAATTGATGCCGACATCACGCCGACTGCCCAGGAAATCAAAGCGTTCTACGATAGCAATGCTGATCGATTTGCAGCGAGCGAAACGCGTGACGTCTCGTCGTTTTTGGTGCCCACGAAAGATGCTGCGACAGCGCTGGTAAACCGGATTCGCGGCGGTGTTTCATTGGAGGCAGCCGCGCGTGAGGCCGGCTTTGGAGTTTCAAGCGCGGAGGCGCAGACCAAAGAACAGGTCGCCGCTACACTCAGCGCGAGTGTCGCCGACAATGTGTTTGCCGCGGGACAAGGCGCAATTGCCGAACCTGCGCAAAGCAATTTGGGTTGGTATGTTGCGCGCGTAGACGGGATCAACCGCACACCGGCTCGGTCACTTGCGCAGGCAACTCCTGCAATTTCCGAAGAATTGAAGGTCCAAAAGCGGGCAGCGGCGCTTGGCGATCTGAGCGCCCGGATAGAGGACGAAGTCGCCGATGGCCGCTCGCTTCCAGAGGTGGCCGAAACATATGGGTTCGAAATCAAAACGACGCCGCCAGTTCTCGCCGATGGGCGTGTGTTCGGCGAATCAGAGCCGATCAATCCGGCGCTTCGTCGCACGGTAGAAACAGCATTTCAGATGGAAGAGAGCGAGCCGCAATTGGCCGAGGTTGTACCCGGTCAGCAGTTTGTGGTCTTCGATGTCGAGGAAATCTCGTTGTCATCTGCCCCTCCGCTTGCCGAAGTTAAAGAGCAGGCGACGATCGCCTGGCGGCTTTCGGAAGGAAACAAGAAAGCGCGGGCAACCGCAGACAGGATCCTTAAAAAAGTTCGCGGAAAAAGCGATGTTGCTGCGGCTGTTTCAGCCGAGAAAACACGTTTGCCTCCGATCGAACGGATCGATCTTGAGCGCAGGCAGCTGTTCTCACAGCAACAGCAAGATCCTCCGCCGCCTCTTGTCCTGATGTTTTCAATGGCTGCAGGGTCAACCAAACTGTACGAAGCCCCTAACAATATCGGTTGGTACATTGTCGATCTTCGCGAAATCCTGACTGATGATATTCCTGACGACAGCCCGATCCTGGCGCAGACCCGGGATCAATTGAGCCCGGCTCTATCCAACGAATATTCGGCACAGTTGACTAAAGCGATGATCGCCGAGCTGGGCGTTGAGCGCAACGAGGATGCTATCAATGCGGTTCGCAGGCAATTGTCTGGCGAAACGAATTAACCGGACAAAGCCGTTAGCCCGCGTGACACCTGACCATAATGCCTATGCTTCGCCGGAAAACGCGATTGACGCCGCTCGCATGCTTGCCGGGGGTAAGCCCGCATTGGTGTGGCGCAAAATCGTTGCCGATAGCGACACTCCCGTAGGAGCCGCACGGCGGCTTATCGAGCCGGGTCGGGGAGATTTTCTCCTCGAGTCGGTTGAAGGCGGCGAGGTTCGCGGACGGTATAGCTTGCTCGGGCTGGACCCTGATTTGGTTTTCCGAGCGAGCGAAGGCCGCGCAGCCATCAATAGAGAATGGCAAACGGATCGAGAAACCTTTACGCCGTGCGATAACGACGCATTGGCCGAACTTCGTTCGTTAGCCAATTCGTGCCGGATCGATGTACCGGATGCCCTTCCCCCGGCGCTTGCCTGTTTGGTTGGTTATTTTGGGTATGAAACGATCGGATTGGTCGAAACTTTGCCGCGCGCTGCCCAAAGTGAATTGGCACTGCCGGACATGCTGTTTGTCAGGCCAACGATCATACTTGTGTTTGACAGTCTGACAGATGCTCTGTTTTGCGTTGCTCCGATCTGGAACGCAGCCGACCCTGCGAAAGCGGTCGAGCAGGCAGGGGATCGGATCGATGAAACGCTGCGCGCCCTAATGCGCCCTCGCCCGCCAGAGCCGCGGATCTCTGCGGCTACGCCAACCCCGGCTTTAGAACCGGTTATGGCTGAAAGCGAATACAAGGCGATGGTTGCGCGGGCGAAAGAATACATCGTGGCGGGCGACGTTTTTCAAGTTGTGCTGGCGCAGCGGTTTACTTGTCCGTTCGAATTGCCGCCGCTCGAACTCTATCGGTCATTGCGCCGCGTCAACCCGTCTCCTTTCCTGTATTTCCTTGATCTGCCTGGCTTCGCCATCGTCGGATCCAGCCCTGAAATCCTGGTGCGCGTCAGAAACGGCGAAGTCACCATTCGGCCCATTGCTGGCACCCGTCCTCGAGGAGAAACCGCTGCGGAAGATCGCAGCAACGAAGCCAGCTTGCTCGCCGATCCAAAAGAGCTGGCCGAGCATTTGATGCTGCTGGATTTGGGGCGTAATGATGTGGGCCGTGTCGCGGCCAAAGGCAGCGTTGAAGTCACGGATAGCTTCACCATAGAACGCTACAGCCATGTCATGCATATCGTCAGCAATGTCATTGGCGCGCTTTCCGATGAATGCGATGCGCTGGATGCGTTGTTTGCAGGTTTCCCGGCCGGCACCGTCTCCGGCGCGCCAAAGATCAGAGCATGTGAGATCATTGCAGAATTGGAACCGGAAACACGCGGCGCGTATGCAGGCGGTGTTGGATATTTTGCACCAGACGGATCTGTCGACAGCTGTATTGTGCTCAGAACAGCAGTTGTGAAAGACGGCGTGATGAATGTTCAGGCCGGTGCCGGTATCGTGGCTGACAGTGATCCTGATTATGAACTGGCGGAATGCCGGGCAAAAGCAGGCGCATTGATCGCCGCAGCACGTGAAGCGGTGCGGGTCGCCAGCGAACCGGGATTTGGACAGTGAAAATCAGAATTCTTCTAACCGCGACCCTGATGATCGGCGCCTGTTCAGAGCAACCCGCAGGCGAACCCGTTGTGCGTACACAGCTGGACGGCTCCGAGCCTGCCGAAATCGTTGCAGAACCGACCCCGGAAGCCGCGCCGACGCAGGCTGCCGCACAACAATCGGCTTGCTCGGACAAAGTTTTTGAGGGCGTTTCTCTTACGCACTGTATCGCCGATCCGGCAGAGCATAGTGTCACGACTGCCCTTGCCCCTTCATCAGGCAGCAATTTCGGAACGATCGGCGCCTGGGCCGCTGGCAAGAACGAAGGCGACATTGCTTTTGTCGTGAATGGCGGGATGTACGGCGATGATCTGCGTCCGATCGGGTATTATGTTGAAGGTTCGGACCGCCTGAAAGAGCTCAACCGGGCAGATGGACCGGGCAATTTTCATCTGAAGCCGAACGGTGTATTTTTCGGCAGCGGTAGCACATGGCGCGTTTTGGATACCGAAACATTTTACCGCACGATCGGGGATCGACCTCAGTTTGGCACCCAATCGGGACCGATGTTGGTGATTGGCGGCAAACTGCATCCAGAATTTCAGGATGACGGCCCTTCGCGTGCCTTGCGAAACGGGGTCGGCATCGACGCGGATGGCAAAGCCCATTTCGTGATTTCGAATGCGCCGATAAGTTTTGGCAAATTCGGCCGGTTCTTCCGCGATGAATTGAAAACGCCTAACGCATTGTTCCTCGATGGAAATGTCTCGTCGCTTTGGGATCCGGCAAACGGGCGAATGGACAGCCGCCGCGTCGGACCTTTGTTGGTGGTGAGGGATAAATAAATGCCGCACGGAAACACTCTTTCCTACGAACGTACGCTCTATCCAGAGATAGAGCCGTATGAGACCGGCATGCTAGACGTCGGGGAAGGACATTCGCTGTATTATGAGCGCGTCGGGACGCCAGGTGCCAAACCGGCGGTATTCTTGCACGGCGGTCCTGGCGGCGGGATGGCCCCATCCCATCGCAGGCAATGGGATCCGGCACTGTACGATGTGTTGCTGTTCGATCAGCGCGGCTGCGGCCAGTCTCAGCCTATTGCTGCGATCGATCACAATGACACGTGGCGCGTGGTTGCCGATGTTGAGCGTCTTCGTGAAATGTGCGGGCATGATGCATGGCAGGTTTTCGGAGGAAGCTGGGGGGCAACGCTTGCGCTTGCTTACGCGCAGAAGCATCCAGAGCGCACAACCGAATTGATCCTGCGCGGCGTATTTCTGGCGCGTCAGAAGGAAAAAAACTGGCTCTATTCGTACGGCGCGAGTGAAATCATGGCTGAACAATGGGACAGGTTTACCGGGCTCATCCCGGAAAATGAGCGCGGTGATCTCGTAAAGGCCTATCATTCGCGTCTGATCAGCGATGACGAAGAAACGCGCCTGTCCGCCGCGCGCGAATGGTCGCTATGGGAAGGCACCGTTGCGACGCTTTTGCCAAGTGAGGGTCTGCTTGAAGAATTTGCCGATCCTTCGAAAGCTGTTCCTTTTGCGCGGATATGCGCGCGCTTTTTCCTCGAAGACTTTTTTCTGGAGGAAGGGCAATTGCTGCGTGATATTGCTTCGATCAAAGATATCTCAGGAATTATTGTTCAGGGCCGCCATGATATTTGCACTCCGCCCACTTCGGCTTGGGAGTTAAAGAAGGCGTGGCCAGAAGCGGAACTTTGGATTGTCGACGATGCGGGGCACAGCGCAAGCGAACCCGGCATTATCGATGGACTTGTGCGCGCCACAGACCAGTTTGCGGGAAAATCTTCATGATCTGCGTGATTGATAATTACGACAGCTTTACCTTCAATCTTGTCCATTACCTGATGGAATTGGGCGCCCCGGTGAAGGTGGAGCGTAATGATGCCATTTCCGCATCGGAAGCATTGGCAACCGGTGCAAAGGGTTTCTTGATCTCACCAGGGCCGTGTACGCCCAATGAAGCCGGTATCAGCCTTGATCTGGTCGCAGCCTGTGCGGATGCGGAAATGCCTTTGCTGGGAGTGTGCCTGGGCCACCAATCCATCGGCCAATTCTTTGGCGGCAAAGTTGTGCGCGGTGGATTGATGCATGGCAAGACCTCACCGGTTACGCATGATGGTAGCGGTGTATTTGCCGGCCTGCCCTCGCCTTATACCGCCACGCGTTATCACAGTCTCGAAGTTGTGAATGTGCCCGACACCCTGATCGCCAATGCCTATGCTGACACTCCGGGCGTAGCAGATCCAAGCGTTATGGGCTTTCGCCATGCCAGTTTGCCGATCCACGGCGTGCAGTTCCATCCAGAAAGCATCGCGACCGAACATGGCCACGCATTGCTTGCCAATTTCCTGAAAATTTGCGGCATGGATGCGAGACTGCCTGAAGGAATTACCGCATGACAGTGCTGCCTGACGTTTCTAGCCCGCTGACTGAAACCCAGGCAGAAGATGCCTTTGGCACTCTATTGGACGGTGTGCCTGACGAACACGAAATCGAACGGTTTCTGATTGACCTGTCGGCGCGCGGCGAAACTTCCAATGAGATCGCCGGAGCCGCGCGTGCACTGCGTGCCCGGTTGATCCCGATTGACGCACCTGCCGATGCCATCGATGTTTGCGGCACCGGCGGGGACGGTCATCATACTTTGAATGTTTCCACCGCAGTCAGCCTTGTGGTTGCAGCCTGCGGTATTCCGGTTGCGAAACACGGGAACCGAGCCGCCTCTTCGAAAGCCGGTGCGGCCGATACTCTGGAAGCTCTCGGCCTGGATATGGATGCAGCCGGGGAAACTGCGGAAAAGACTTTGGCGGAAATTGGCATTTGCTTTCTCTTTGCAAAAAACCATCACCCTGCAATGGGCCGCATCCAACCCATCCGCAAAAAAATTGGCAGGCGCACAATCTTTAATTTGATGGGCCCCCTATCCAATCCGGCGCGCGTCAAAAGCCAGCTGATCGGAATTGCGCGCCCTGCCTATGTCCCGATTTATGCAGGGGCGATGGCAAAATTGGGCACCGGGCGATCATTGATCGTATCGGGAGACGAAGGCCTCGACGAGCTTAGTCTGGCAGGCGGCAACGAAGTCGCTGTGGTTACCGGCAACGCATTTAAAATGGCCCGCATTGAGCCGGGGGATGCCAATCTGCCGCATGCCCCGATCGAAGCCATTCGGGGCGATGACGCAGTCCACAATGCCGCAGCGTTAAAAGCCTTGTTGACCGGTACACCTGGTCCGTATCGTGATGCGGTGCTGCTTAACGCGGCCGGTGCCCTGGCTGTGGCACAGCGCGGAAACGATTGGCCGGAGCGGGTTGCCATCGCTGCCGAAGCTCTTGATAGCGGCAAGGCCTTACAACTACTCGAAAAATGGATCGCGCTGGCCAAGTAGAACATGAACAAACTCGAAGAAATATGCATTGCGAAACGCGAGATTGTGGACGGCCGCAAAGTTGCGATTGCGCGTTCCGATCTGGAGCAGGCGATCCGTGTTCAGACCCCGACCCGCGGGTTTGAGACCGCACTGCGGACAGCTTCAGAAACGGGCTATGGTCTGATCGCAGAAATTAAACGCGCCAGCCCATCCAAGGGGTTGATCCGCGAGGACTTTCAACCGGCGCACCACGCCAAGGCTTACCAAGATGGCGGCGCAGCGTGCCTCTCTGTTTTGACCGATGCACCCTACTTTCAGGGGCATGAAGACTTTTTGATTGCTGCCCGATCTGCCTGCAATCTACCGGTTCTGCGCAAGGATTTTATGATTGATCCGTGGCAATGTCTTGAGGCGCGAGCCATCGGCGCAGATGCCATCCTTATTATTGTCGCTGCGCTGGACGATGGCGCAATGGCCGAGATTGAGGCCGCAGCGCTCGATCACAATATGGATGTGCTGGTCGAAGTGCATGACGAGGCTGAGCTTGAAAGAGCTGTTCGCATTTTGAAATCCCGACTGCTCGGGGTGAACAACCGGGATTTGAAAACTTTCACAACATCGCTTTCCACCACTGAACGCCTTGCTCCTTTGGCACCCAAGGAGGCATTGTTGGTCGGTGAAAGCGGAATTGCAAATTATGCAGACTGCAAGCGTCTGGAAGCGTCAGGCGTGCGGACATTCCTTGTGGGGGAAAGTTTGATGAGGGCAGATGATATCGCATCGGCCACCCGCGAATTGCTGAACGGTTGAGGTGCGAATATCGATCTTGCGCGTGCGAGTCAGGATGAACTTCGAATCTTGGCAGGGAAAGAGGGTATTATGAGCGAACTTACACACCTCGATTCCAAAGGTTCGGCCCATATGGTCAACGTTGGCGATAAGGTTGAAACCAGGCGCGTAGCCATCGCAAGTGGCAAGATTTCCATGTCGCCAGCTGCCCTGACCGCGATCAGGGCGGGCGATGCACCAAAAGGCGATGTCCTCGGCACGGCAAGAATTGCCGGGATCATGGCAGCAAAGCGGACCGGAGAACTTATACCGCTGTGTCATCCGCTTGGCCTCGAATCGGTCAGTGTTGAGTTCGCGTTTGAAGACGCCGCGATCACCGCCACCGCAGCCGCATCGCTGACGGGCAAAACCGGCGTCGAAATGGAAGCGATGGTCGCAGTTACAACGGCCCTTTTGACAATCTACGATATGGGCAAGGCCATCGATAAGGGCATGGTCATTGGCGATGTGCGATTGATGGAGAAGCGCGGCGGAAAATCCGGTACCTGGAAAGCATCTGCTGAATGAGCGGGATGCTGACATTGCCGGAGGCACAGGCGCAGCTTTTCGCGCTTGCTCCCAAAATGCCAGGAACCCATGTCGAAACGCACCTTGCGTCCGGTCGATATCTCGCGAAGGATATCGCGGCTCTGCGGTCCCAGCCTTCTGCTGATCTGTCGGCAATGGATGGATATGCAATTTCAGGCGCTGGCCCGTGGAAGCTGATCGGAGAAAGCCGCGCAGGCGCTCCGTTTGGGGCCGCTGTAAAGGATGGGCAATGCATTCGGATATCTACCGGGGCACAGATGCCGGAAGGCTCGGACCGCGTTCTGATCCAGGAAAATGCCGAACTTGCGGCTAATTTTGTAGAACTGGCCAAGGGTGAGGTTCTTCCAGAGCCAGCCAGGCATGTCCGCTCGGCGGGATTTGATTTTGCGATCGGCCAAGTGATCCTTACCTCTGGGACGTTGATGGGCCCGGCTCAAATTGCGCTAGCCCTGGCCGCGGGTCATCATGCCATTTTGGTTCATCGTATTCCGCGAATTGCCGTGATCGATAGCGGAGACGAACTGGTCCGTTTGCCTGCCAAGGTTGAGGCGCATCAAATACCGGCCAGCAATGGTATGATGATCAATGCAATGCTGCGGCCTTTGGCGGGTGATGCCGCCTTGATTGGACCCGTTCCTGACAATCTGGACGCCCTAGCCCATGGGCTCGATCAAGCTTCCGATTGCGACATCATCATCACCTCTGGCGGGGCATCGGTGGGTGACCATGATTTGGTGCAGCAGGCTCTTCGAAATTGGGGTGCTGAGCTCACTTTCTGGAAGGTGGCGATTAAACCGGGCAAACCTTTGATGATCGCCACGAGGCAGCACGATGGCCGAAAAACCGTAATTCTTGGCCTGCCCGGCAATCCCGTTTCAAGCTTTGTGACGTGCTTTTTATTTGCCCTGCCCCTGATCCGGGCTGCGATGGGGAATGCAAACCCTTTGCCAAATGCTCAGAATATAATTGCAGCGGTCGATTTACCCGCGACCGGGAATCGCAGGGAATTTCTGAGGGGGATCAGTGATGGGGACACCGTTAGGCCTGCCGCAATTCAGGATTCAAGCGCATTAATGGCCTTGGCGCAGGCCAATTGTCTGATCGACCGCCCTGCCGGATCCCCGGCGATCAAAGCAGGCGATAGGGTTGCAGTTTATAACATCGACAATGGCGCAATTCAGCCGATTTGATTGCGTGCGGTCGCTTGACATCGATTATAATGTTGCTTATTCGTTCCACATTCGTTCACCTTATTGGCGGACGGTCAGTGTTCGCGATGCACTCACCACAGTGCCTCTTGCAACGCGTATCAATGGCACTGTGGAGCCTGTTCAGGTGACCATGAGAAGTGCGTCTTAGGGAGTACACTCCATGCTGACTGCAAAGCAGCACGAATTGATCCGCTTTATCCAGAAACGTCTGGACGAATCCGGTATTTCACCAAGCTTTGAAGAGATGAAAGAAGCTCTCGATCTTAAAAGTAAATCGGGGGTCCATCGGCTTATCTCTGCCCTTGAAGAGCGCGGCTTTATTCGCCGATTGCCCAACCGCGCCCGCGCGCTTGAGGTTATCAGAATGCCTGAAGATGCGACACCGACCCCGCGCGCGGCGATAGCTGCGAATGATGCGGTTGCATCCGCCTCGGCTGTCATGAAAGCCGCGCCTGAGCCGGCAAATGATGTGATTGAAATTCCGCTGCACGGGCGCATCGCGGCAGGGGCTCCGATTGAAGCGCTTGAGGGCCAAACTTCACTGCCTGTACCAGCGGCCTTGCTGGGACCAGGTGAGCATTACGCCCTTGAAGTGTCCGGTGATTCCATGATCGAAGCCGGTATCTTTGATGGTGATTTCGCTCTTGTAAGGCGCACAGAAAGTGCGCGCGACGGTGAGATCGTTGTCGCACTTGTGCGCGGCGAAGAAGCCACGCTTAAATACCTTCACAAGGATGGCGGGCGTGTCCGACTTGATCCGGCCAATGCTGCCTATGATCCGCAGGTATACGGCTCTCACGAGGTACAGGTACAAGGCAAGCTTGCCGGGCTTTTGCGCCGTTATCACTGATTAACGGGATTTCGTGCGTGTGCGGGGTTGGGTTATCGCTCTTCCCCGCGCCACCATCCATGATCCCCCTGCTTTTGAGAGACACTGGTCACGCGCTGGTTCGTCAGATTTATCGCAAGGCCGCCCGACTTCTGAAGATAGCCTCTATCTGCTTTCAACCATTTCGGGGAACATGACCGCGGGAGGAACCGGTCGGCGATCACAATATCTGATCGTTCACAGGCAGCTGCAAGAGCGCGCTCTTCGACCAGATCACGATTACGGGCCATCATGATCACCCAAGCACGGCCGCCGCGTTCAATCGTGAGAATGCAGAATTCCCTCGAGCATTGAGCGCCGGGCCAATTTTCCATTGAAACCGGCTGACCAGTTACACTGGCAAGTTCCAGCAGGTTGTCTTTGGAATAGGATGATCGGCTATCGCGCAGGGAAAGCAGCTGACGCTCACCGGATTCATGAGTAAGGGTCACACCGACATGGCGCCCTTCTCGCCCGACCAAAATATCCGGTATCGGCGTCATAAACAGCGATAGAGCCCCTGCGGATATGGGCACAAAGCCCCAAAATCGCGGTTTCCCGTTCCACAACGCGAGCCACAATGATCCGCCAACGAAGAGCGAGATAGTCCCAAACCCCATTTGCGGCATCAGCTTGACTGATCCGGGCTGCGCTGAGGTGAAATGCGCAATGGCTAACAGGCTGTCCAGTGAGATTTGGACCAGCCACCACGCTGGCTTGCCAAGTCCGACGATATCCAAAAATAGCCCAAGCGCAATCAGCGGCATGGAAAGAAAAGTAACCAATGGAATGGCGATGACATTGGCGAATGCGCCGTAAACGCCGGCTCTGTGAAAATGGAACAGAACGATGGGCATTAGAGCAATTTCGATCACCAGACCCGTGAAGAACAGCATGATAATCTGGCGTCCGCTCCGCCGCCACCATGGCTCCTCGCGCGGGGATAGAAACGTTCGCACAACGCTTGAAGAATGAAGCGCGACAATCGCCAGCACGGCGCAAAAACTCATTTGGAAACTAGGGCCCACGACGCTTTCTGGCCATAAAAGCAGCACAAAAACAGCCGCCGCCGCAACCATTCTCAGCGAAAGCGCATCACGGCCCAATGCCAATGCAATCAGGACCAGCATGGCTGCGGCGCAGCTGCGAACGGTGGGGACTTCTGCGCCGGTCAGCAATGTGTATCCAATACCGGTGAGCGCCCCCGCGCAAGCCGCCGCCACGGGCAGGCGCACGCGCAAAGCGATGGGCGGAAAGAGCGCGAGCAATTTCAGCGCAATCAAATATGCCGCCGCAATCACCGCGCTGACATGCAGACCGCTGATCGAAAGAAGATGGGTCAGCCCCGCATCTCGCATGGCTTCGTCATCGGCCTCAGCGATTGCGCCGCGATCCCCGCTGGCAAAGGCAGCCGCGATGGTCCCCGCCGATCCATCAACGCGGCTCCTTACGTGTGAAGAGAGGCTCCGCTGGATCAAGGCCAGGCCTGTGTTCGAAGTGGCCGGTTCGATGACCTCTATATGACCTATGACACTGCCGGTTGCGGCGAACCCCTTGAACCACGCGGCGCGTGCAAAATCATAAGATCCGGGCAGCATAGGGCTCGCCGGGGGCATCAATCGCACACGCGTTCGGATGACCGCGCCTTCCAATATCTGATCTCCTGCTCCTTCGCTGTTATCGAGTGAGGTCATAGGGACATTGATGCGGATCTTGCGGGCCTCGCCCGCCTCCGCGTCCCGCACGGCGAGAATTAAACGGATCCGATCCTGTGCTGGTTGATCCTCCCGGTCGAGGACATAGGCATTTATGCGCTCAACGACGGGCCGCTCAATGGCAGGGGCGCCTACGATTTCAGACCGCAACCAGATTATGGCTATCCCGGCTGCAAACACCAAACCGCAGGCAATCGCGGCTGTGCTAACACGGCCGCGTTGATCATTGCCTCTCCACAGTGCGATCGCGCCAATGGCCAATAAAGCCGAGAGACCGATCGCTGCAATCCATTGCCAAGGCCGAGGAAGCGCAAACCACGCAAGAATACCGCCAGCAAAGACCACCGCAAGCCATGGCGCGCGGTCAAAGCCGGCACTGCTCAGAAAATCTTCGCATCTATTGCCAATGTTTTGCGCGATGCTGGACAAGGCCGCGCCCCTTTGCCAAGGGCGCTGCAATGCAACATTTTCGGGAGCCGAGCTTGCATCTGCTCTGTCGCCCAAGGGCACTAATGGCGTATGGCTCATGGTGCTCCCCCTGAATACAGGGAAATAGAAAAGGAATTTGAACGACATGGCAAGTGAAAGCGGCAAGAGCGGCGGCACAGTCGTCACGCGGTTTGCGCCCTCGCCCACCGGTTTTTTGCATATTGGCGGAGCGCGCACTGCCTTGTTCAATTGGCTATACGCCCGTCACCATGGCGGCAAAGCGCTGCTTCGCATTGAAGACACAGACAAGAAACGCTCCACTCAGGAAGCCATCGATGCCATCCTGGACGGCTTGAAGTGGATGGGGCTCGATTATGACGATGAGCCAACTTTTCAATCCGCTCAGGCCGGTCGGCATGCGGAAATTGCGAATGCGCTTCTTGATGCGGGTTATGCCTATAAGTGTTTTGCAACACCGGAAGAGCTGGAAGAAATGCGCGCCGAGCAGCGCGCGAACAAGCAGCCGATGCGCTATGATGGGCGGTGGCGTGATCGCGATCCATCAGAGGCACCTGAAGGTGCCCCTTTCACGGTCCGTTTAAAAACACCGCAAGGCGGCGAGACTACCATTCAGGATAAAGTTCAGGGTGCGGTTTCAGTCAAGAATGACGAGTTGGATGATTATATCATTCTGCGCGCAGATGGCACGCCTACCTATATGCTGGCTGTTGTAGTCGATGATCACGATATGGGTGTGACACACGTGATTCGCGGGGATGATCATTTGAACAACGCTTTCCGCCAATTGCCAATTTACCGCGCAATGGACGCGGTCGAAGGCGGATGGCCTGATCCAGTATATGCGCATATCCCTCTGATCCACGGCTCTGACGGAGCAAAGCTATCAAAACGGCACGGCGCGCTGGGAGTCGAAGCGTATCGCGACGAGATGGGCATTTTGCCCGATGCCCTTTTCAATTACCTTCTCCGTCTAGGTTGGGGTCATGGGGACCGGGAAGAAATCACCCGCGCCGAGGCGATCAAACTGTTCGATCTTGCCGGCGTTGGCAAAAGCCCCTCGCGCTTTGACATCAAAAAGCTGGAAAACCTGAACGGACATTATATCCGCGAAGCTGATGATGCCATGCTTGCAAGTCTCGCTGCTCCGTACATTTCGGGCGATGTCGATCTGGATTTGCTGACCAAAGCAATGCCCGTGCTCAAGACACGTGCTAAAAGCATCCATGAAATTGCCGAAGGTGCCGGTTTCTTGTTTGCAAAGCTCCCTCTGGAAATGACCGATAAAGCGGCAAATTTGCTGGATGACGATGGTCGAGCGCGTTTGTCATCTGTTTCTGACGCTTTGAAGCGCGAAAATGACTGGACAATCGAGGCTCTCGAAGCCACTACGAAATCACTTGCAGAGGAACTTGGATTGGGTCTCGGCAAGTTGGCGCAGCCAATGCGAGCTGCCCTTACCGGGACGACAACATCACCCGGAATTTTCGATGTTCTGGTCCTTCTGGGACGGGAAGAAGCCCTCGCCCGGCTCGACGCGCAGGCTGCGTGATCGTACGGCGGGGCACAGTAACAAAGCAGGAGACATGTCTTGGCAGATAAGAACGCCAAACTCGAAGTGGGCGGCGAAACACACGAATTTCCCGTTCTTCAAGGCAGCACCGGCCCGGATGTCGTGGATATCCGTAAGCTGTACGGCCAAACCGGCAAGTTCACCTTTGATCCGGGTTATAAGTCGACTGCGAGCTGCGAAAGCGCGCTAACCTATATCGACGGGCAAGAAGGCATTTTGCTCCACCGCGGCTATCCCATCGGACAGCTTGCCGAGCATTCCAGCTTCATGGAAACGTCTTATCTTCTCTTGAACGGCGAATTGCCGAGCAGCGAAGAGCTTGATGATTTCACATACACGATCACACGGCACACGATGCTGCATGATCAGATGCGCCAATTCTATCAAGGTTTCCGCCGCGATGCCCACCCGATGGCTATCATGTGCGGTGTCGTGGGGGCGCTTTCGGCGTTCTATCATGACAGCACCGATATTTCGGATCCAGAGCATCGCAAGATCAGCTCTCACCGTCTGATCGCGAAAATGCCGACGATTGCCGCGAATGCTTATAAGTATTCCATCGGTCAGCCGATGATGCATCCTGACAATTCGCTCAGCTACACCGGTAATTTCCTGCGTATGACGTTTGGTGTTCCGGCCGAAGATTATGAAGTTGTCCCTGCCGTTGAAAAGGCGATGGACCGGATTTTCATCCTTCACGCCGATCATGAACAGAATGCTTCGACTTCGACTGTTCGTCTTGCGGGCTCTTCGGGTGCGAACCCGTTTGCCTGTATTTCGGCAGGCATCGCATGTCTTTGGGGCCCGGCGCATGGCGGAGCCAACGAAGCGGCGCTGAACATGCTGCGTGAAATCGGTACGCCTGACCGCATCCCGCATTACATCGAGCGCGCGAAAGACAAGAACGATCCGTTCCGCCTGATGGGCTTTGGCCACCGTGTTTATAAAAACTACGATCCACGCGCGACTGTTATGCAAAAGACTGTCCGTGAAGTCTTCGATGCGCTGAACGTTAAAGACCCGGTTTTCGAGACCGCACTCGCTTTGGAAGAAATGGCTCTTAACGATCCGTATTTCCAAGAGAAAAAGCTGTTTCCAAACGTCGATTTCTATTCCGGCGTGATCCTTTCGGCGATCGGTTTCCCGACCACGATGTTCACCGCGCTTTTTGCCCTTGCCCGCACTGTTGGTTGGGTCGCGCAGTGGAATGAAATGATCTCTGATCCGGCTCAGGTTATCGGTCGCCCGCGTCAGCTTTATACAGGCCCGACACAGCGCGATTACGTGCCGCTTAGCAACCGCTAACAGCCGGGACGATAACGACAATGGGGCGGTCCCTGATCCGGCATTTGCTGCAGATCACAGGGATCGCCCTTTTTGTATCTGGCGTTGTGTGGATGCTGCAGGGGTTTGGCATTTTGATGTGGCCTCAAGACAGCTTTATGTTCGCCCAGCGAGAGTGGGCCTTATACGGCGCGATCACGGCGGCAATTGGCGCAATATTCATCCTGATATCGCGTCGGATAGACCCGCGGGATTAGTTGGAATTATTCTGCGGCAGGCAGACTAAGAGTGAACTCCGCGCCCGGCGTTCCGGTTGTTTCTGATGCCGGCGCGACGGTCAGATCGCCATCCATCGCCAAAGCGAGGCGGCGGGAAATATAGAGGCCCAATCCAGAGCCCTGATCTGCTCCGCCATTGCTGTCCCGCCCAAGCCGCTCGAATTTTTCGAAGATCTTCTCGGCCTGTTCAGCGCTAACGCCTGGACCCTCGTCAGAAACTGACAATGACACGATCCCAGCATAGCTCTCGCTCGCGGAGATAGTTATTGTGCTGCCTTCGGGGGAGTACGCGACAGCATTGCCGATCAGATTGATCATTATCTGCAAGACGCGGCGAAACTCCGCCCGTGCCATCACCCTATCACCTTCGCTTGGAAGGTTTAGCGTAATGCCTCGCGCTCGTGCTCTCACACCCAAAATTCCGGCCGCACGCTTCGCAGCATCACCCAGATCCACTTTCTCTTTGATGGTCGAAAAACTCGGCGATTCAAGAACTTCGAGGTCAGCCAGATCGTCAAGCATACCCGAAAGATGCTGCCCTGCAGCCGCAATATTTCCGGCATATTCGGCGTATTCATTACGCAGCGGACCCGCCAATTTCGCGCGAATAGTCTCTGCATTTGCAATGATACGGGCAATCGGCTGCCTGAGCGCTGGCGTGAGAGCAGACCCGACAAGGCGCGTGTGAGCGCCCTCAACATCGGATTCGCGCGCCGCATCGACAATCGGTTCGCTGGATATCAATAGCAATTCAAAGCCGCGCGGCGCGCCGTTCGCTGGCCCAATTGGCAACAGGCGGACTTTCCAAGACCGCTCTGATCCCGCCACGTCACATTCAACACCATCCAGCAAACGCCAATGCAGCGGCTGCTGATGCGCAATACCTTTCAAAGTCAGATACTCGGTCCAGACTTTGCCTGGCGCAGCTGCCACTCGTGCTTGCAGCGTCTCTGTATCAGATGCGGTCGCATTCAAGAACTGGACATGCTGATTTGCATCAAGACGCGCCGTCGCTTCGGCAGCGGACCGGTCAATCGTGTCGAGCCGCTCCGCCATCAAACGCGAAGACATTGCCGGTGCCGGATTGCGCTGCCAGTTCTCGATCACCAGCTCACATCCACCGCCAACCTGCTCACCCAGCGGGCGAATGCGCACGAAACCAGTGATCTGATCTGCCCCATCATAGGCGCTAAATTCACGCGCTATGCGCAGATCCATGTCGCGTGATTGGCGAACCAATTCGAGCAGTTCGGGTACGGCAAGAACGCCCGGCAATGACCCGCCGCAATTTTCCTGCAATTCGCCAAGCGGCTCGTCAGCCGTAATGAGCCGGTCCTGCTCATCCGTCAGGCCGCGTGCTGCGAGTAAGGTATCAGAGCGCTCGATCATCGGTATCTAGCTCTCGTTCGGCGTTTGTGTTTGTTTGAGGATCGCCGCAGCCCTTCTGGCTGTTATCGCTTCAATATCACGCGGCAGCCGCTCTGAAGGTTCCAACAGCAGGAATTGTCGCTCAATTCCCTCAATCGATACATTCGCCGCCCGCAAACTTAGGGTAAGGCGTGCCGCCTGCCCCTCATGACAGGCAAGGACGGCCAGCTCGCGCGGCTGCTTGGAAAATGTCGACATCGCGCTTGCAAACAGAGCGAGACCTGCATGCTCCAATTCCAGCGCGGCAATTGCGCCGCCCTTCATCGATGAAATGAGACGCGCCAAAAGGCCGACACGGCTTGCACCCTCGTCATAGCTATCTTTCAGCTTTCTGATCGCAGGCCCGGTCAAGGGTTCGATTTGCGGGTCGCCTTTGCCTGTTCTTTCAAACCGTTTCAGCACTGCGTGAAACAATTCAGCTGGCAGCTCTGATAAAGGCAATTCCATCCTGCGCTGGCTTTGAATGAAGCGCGATTGCGCCGCCAGCGTGGTCATCGCCAGTTCGGCGGTTGCGGGCTCCTGCGATGCAATCAATTCCTGAAGCAACGGGCTCAGAATGGGATCAATGGATGCGCGCTGCTCAAGCCGCTCAGAAAGGTGCCCCTCCATCGCGAGCGCATAACAATAGCTGAGAACGACGCTGTCAGCGGTCAAATTTTCAGACAGATAATCCAGCGCTGCTGCGTCGGACGAAGGCTTGCTCGTGCCATCTCTGGCGGCGATCAATTGCGCAGCAAGGGACGCAATCATTCCCCGTAAACGAGCAACAATCGCATCTGTGACCAGAGTATAGCGCGAGCTCGAAAGCATATGGGTAAGCACCGGAGGCACGCCGCGCAGCGCCCGATCACCGCGTGTCAGTTCATCCTTCAGGATTAACTCGACATCGGGAGTTTCGACCGGATTATCAGAGTGGGGATTGTTCCCCTCTGTTGCCGTCTTGCTCATTACAATGCCTTTACAAGGCTCCTTTAATGCCAGCGTTGTCCTTGGTTAAATTGGGCAGCCAGAGACATTGCGCAAGCGCTGCTAGGCCCAGAATGATCAAGGCTCCGCTTAAACCGCCATAGACGGTACAAATGGCGAAAGCCGCAAGATGCAACGCGCGGTCGTTCCAAAATGGGGCGGCTCGTGCTGATGCATCTCTTGCCGCGAGCTGCAATAGGCCGATTACTATTACTGGTATTGCCGCATCCGAAAAGTTCGACAATCCCAATACAAAAACTAGCGAAACTATGGCAAGAACATCCACCATTATATTGATTTTTTGAGGAAAAAATTCCAATTCCCCTTCGCCGTACAAAGCGGATTTTAGCCTGCCGGATGCGGCACTGAAAGATGCCATAAAGGCACCTATGGCCGCGATTGCCAGACCGGCGGCGGCATAGTTCTGCCAAATCACAATAATCGCTAGCGCCATTGTGATCACTGCGATTATCGCGCTTGGTACTGGCTCCCGGCCCCAACTGAGATGAGCGAATGAACGCGTCGCAATCGCGGACAGTGCTGTAAAAGGCGCCGCCCAATTTGCTTTAGCGGCAGCACGGTCAAGCAGGAGTTTTTCGAGCTTCGCCAAGTCATTTTCATCGCGCGCAAGAACCCAGTTTTCGCCGCCACCTCCATCGAGTACGACCGGCACGGTGCCGGAACGCGATTGAAGGGCAATCCGCAAAAGCAATGAAATCGCGTCTCCGTCGGGCGGAAAATCTGCAAGCTTTTGGGCATTGGCCGCGCGCATAATCGCCAGACCTGACCATGCCCGATCGGCATCGATCCTTTCAAAATCTTCGGGAGCGGCAGCCGATAGCTCCGATCTGGGGTCAAAAGTGAAAACAGCGCTCTGCACCTTGTCATCCTGTATGACGAGGTTTTGCGCAGTCTCACCACCGATAATCAGCCCATCTTGAAGCATGAACAACCGGTCTTCCGAACGCAGCAGCGCAACCAGTTGGAGGGTCGAGCGTACGGCGTGAAATTCACCGCCTTCGGCCTCGATCTCTCGTTGGAGTTCCAGAATGGGCTGGGTCGGCGTATCACAAAGGCAGATTATGCGCTGGCACCCCAAGCGCCGCATTATTCGCGATTGCCACCACAACACGCTGCGACCGCACAGGGAAAGGTCCGCGCGAAGTTCTCCGCTTACGGTGCGTTTCCGAGCCGACAATAAAGCGGTGTTCACAGGCGCAATCCTTTTACCAGATTGCTATCTGCTAGGCGTGTAGTCGCACCGCCTTCAAGCGGGTTATGCGGGATACAACCGGTTTTGAGAGCAAACGCGCGCAGATTGCGCCGAGTGTCAGGCCTTAAACCGGCTCAGGATGGCTTCGATATCGCGGATCGCCGCCGGTTCGCCCGGCGCAGATGACAATGCGTTTTCAGCGGCGATCAACAGCTCTTCCGAATGGAAGCTGGCAGCGAGCCCTTTAAGCCTCATCCCAGCGACGTTCCAATTCCCATCGCAGCGCGAACGCTTTAGCAGGTCCAGCTGCTTTGCGGCGCTTTCGACAAATGCATCGCGCAGCTCGTGCATCAACGCCGGATCATCACCCGCCGCCGCCGCCAAAGTCGCATCTAATGCTCCGCTTTCATAAGCCATCCTGCGTCAATAAACGCGAAGGTGTTAATGCGGGGTTTATCACGGCGCAGGCTGTGGTATCTATGCTTAATGAGCAAAGGCAACACCATAATCCGCGCCATCGGTTCAGATACTGATGATGAAGCGACCAAGACCGCTGACACCGTCGAACCGGCGGAGGGTTTAGAGGTTGAGGCCGATTACGAGGAAGTCACCGTAGAAGGCGGTGATTACGCCGAGAGCCCGCGCAATTTCGCCTGGGTCTGGCCTGCCCTTGCCATCGCAACCATTTTGGCGTGGACCGCGCTTTATGGGTGGGCAATGCGGTCTGAATTTGTGACCATTGCCAGCGCCTCGCCTTCACAATGGACGCGTTTGATCATCGATTGGTCTGTGCCGGTGTTGCTGGTCGCGGTTGCGTGGATGATTGGTATGCGCAATTCCCGCGCCGAAGCGCGGCGATTTGCCGATACCGCGACCATGCTGAGCCATGAAAGCGCCCAGCTTGAAAAGCGGCTCAATGTTGTGAACCGCGAACTCAGCCTCGCACGCGAGTTTTTGGGTGCCCAATCGCGCGAACTTGATTCACTAGGCCGAATTGCGAGTGAGAAACTTTCCGCCCATGCATCTGAACTGCAACAATTGATCAAAACGAACGGCAAGCAGGTCGATCGCATCGGGAGCGCCAGTGAAACCGCACTCGATAATATGACCCGACTGCGTGATGATCTGCCTGTGGTGGCCAATTCAGCCCGCGATGTATCAAATCAGGTTGGCAATGCTGGCCGTACGGCTCACGCCCAGCTGGAAAAGCTGGTGTCTGGTTTTGAACGGCTCAATCAATTCGGCACAGCAAGCGAGACCCAGGTTGCGTCTCTCGGAAGCCGCGTCACGCAAACACTCGATGGATTTGCCGAACAACTGGGCAAGATTGAGGCTCTGGTCGGCAACCGCTTTACATCGCTCCAAACACAGGCCGGTGCATATCGGAATGAGATTGGTGAAGCAGAAGAGGTCGCTATCCGTGCCCTGAATGATCGGATCGCGCTGCTTCAGAGCGAAACGAAAGCGATCTCGTTGACCCTGCGAGACGCCGAAACCGAGGCGATGGGGCAATTGCAGGTGTCCAAGGAACGAATGCACGATGAAGTTACCAAGATGGTCGAATCTCTCGACACGCTGGATCAAAAAGCACTTTTGGCGGCGCAGGAGCGGATCAAGGAATTGCAGGCAGAGGCCAATCGCTTTGAAGAAAATCTGGCACAGCGCGATGCCAGATTCCTCGAAGAGATGGAGCGTCGCCAGGCCGGTTTTGAAACACGCGAAGCGCAGGCGACGGAGATTCTCGGACAGCGACTTGCCGATCTTGACGAGGCGATCGCCGAGCGCCGTGAAGCGCAAACAGCCGAGACAGAGAAGCTGGTCGAGCACAGCCAATCCATCACAGCGCAGCTTGAACAGCTTAATGCGCTGATCGGGCGGGTTTCAGAACAAGGCGAAACCACCAGAGATCAATTGACCGGTGGGCTTGATGAGCTGGACGCAAAAATCCAGGCAAAACGCGAGGCTTTGTTAGAAACAGATGCTCAGCTGAACAGCCTGACGGACAAAAGCATCCGGCTGCTTGAGATCATTCAGTCTGGCGCGAAACATAGCCGGGAAGATTTGCCTGACGCGATTAAAGTTGCCGTCGAAGAATTGGGCGGTCTTGAAACCCGCGCAACCGCCCTAAGCGGGGTGATGTTCCGCACAGGTCAACATGGCAGCGAATTGGGCAATCAACTGATCAAGACACAGGAAAGTGTCACTGAAACCGATAGCGCGATCGAGCTGTTGCAAGCCAAATTGGATAAACAATCCGAAGAGACGCTGGCCAAACTTACCACTCTGAAAGGTGCGCTGTCCGACATTACCGAGCAAGGCGAAACCTTTGCCGGGGAAACACAGCAAGGCCTGCGCGAGGCTCTGGAGCAATTGGAAACAGCGACAGAAGCCACGTTTGCTGCATTGGACGAAGGCGCGCGTGAGAAAGTCACCGCTCTGGCAAATGACATTGGTAAAGATGCGGTCGAAGCGCTCGAACGATCATTGCGCAGCCATAGCGCAGAGACAATCGGCAAGCTGGAACAGGCCGCTGCCCACGCTTCGGGTGTGGGACGTGAAGCGACTGTCCAGCTGCGTGACCAACTGGTGAAGGTCAATGAGCTTACCGGCAATCTTGAACAGCGAATTGCTGATGCTCAGGAAAAAGCGGAAGAGCGGATCAATAACGATTTTGCCCGTCGGATGTCGTTGATCACAGACAGCCTCAATTCCAGCGCGATTGATATTTCGTCCGCTTTGACTGAGGAAGTTTCCGATACGGCATGGGATGCCTATCTTAAAGGCGACAGGGGCATCTTTACCCGCCGGGCCGTAAGGCTTGTCGATAACAGTGAAGCGCGCGAAATCGCCGATCTGTATCAACGCGACGATGCGTTCAAATCGAACGTCACCCGCTATATCCATGATTTCGAGAAGATGCTGCGATCAATGCTTTCCACCCGCGACGGTAATGCTCTGGGCGTGACCGTTTTGGGTTCGGATATGGGTAAGCTTTATGTCGTGCTAGCCCAATCGATCGAGCGGTTCCGCAGTTAGCGCTAACGCGCGGCTTAGGGGCTTTCCAAAGTCGGCGGTTTGGGCAGAATGTCGAAAACCTCGATACCAATCCAGCCATACTCGAAATTGAGCACATAAAGCGTGGTCAGGACAATCGCGATAATCGTCGCGCGCATGATCAGCTTTCTCGGCTGGAAATTTGCCGGAGCGCTTTCAGCCTGACCGGGTACGACATCTTCACCGCTTTCCTCAGCAGTGCGCACACCAAATGGAAGCATGATGAAAGCGGTCATCACCCAAACCAGAAAATAGATCGCAAGGATGGATGTCCAAGCCATTAGCGCGATTTCTCCTGTACTCGGCCCGGCATGATTACGCGTACCTGCGGGCTTTTGCCTGCCCAGCGCCTTGCCGCGCGTCTCGCGCTAACCCGCGCAGCCTCGTGGACGGCGACAGGATCCAGTGAATCTTTGCCTTTGAGTTTTCCGATCGCTTTCAGAATATCATCCTGCGTTTCTTCGATAAATTCAGGCATATCCTCATCAAGAGGCAGGCCGATCGCTTCGATCGCAGGGCGCTCCCCTCGCATCAGGACAACCACCATCACGCCTTCATGAGAAATCCGGCGGCGCATCGTTATTGCCTCGCCGTCTGCGGGCGCAATAATGTCACCGTCCAGCACAAGCCGCCCATTACGCACCTGAGCAATGCGTCCGGGTTCACCCGGAGCAAGACGGACAATATCGCCATTGGATTGGACCACATTGTGCGGGATGCCCGCCGCTTTGCCGACCTTTGCCTGTTCACGCATGTGCCGGATTTCCCCGTGAACCGGCACCAGCACTTCTGGCTTCAACCATTCGTATAACGCTTCGAGTTCGGGGCGGCCGGGGTGGCCAGAAACATGGATCATGCTTTGGCGATCAGTGACCATCGTGACCCCTTTTGCCGCCAGCATGTTTTGGATCTTGGCAATCGGGATCTCATTGCCGGGTATCTGGCGAGATGAAAACAGGACCACGTCGCCGCTGACCAATTCGATCTGATGATTGTTGTCGGCAATACGGGACAATGCCGCGCGCGGTTCACCCTGCCCGCCTGTGGCGATAATCAACACTTCACCGCGTGGCAGGCTCATAGCGGTCCGAAAATCGACCGTTTGCGGGAAGTCTTCAAGATAACCGTTATCCTGAGAAACTTCGATAATCCGGTCGAGCGAACGGCCCGCGACGCAGACCTGACGGCCTGTTTCACGCGCGACTTCGCCAAGCGTCTGCAATCTGGCCACATTGCTGGCAAAGGTCGTGACCAGCACACGTTTGCCAGCGTGCGTCGCCACTTCGTCCATCAGGGCACGATGAACCGCGCCCTCTGACCCCGAAGGATTGGGATTGAAGACGTTGGTGCTGTCACACACCAGCGCATGCACACCCTCATCGCCGATTGCGCGCAATTCCTCTTCGGTGGTTGGCTCACCGATGATCGGCTCTTCATCCAGTTTCCAGTCGCCTGTGTGGAAAATCTTGCCGTAAGGCGTGTCGATAAGCAGCGCGTTTCCTTCGGCGATGGAGTGCGCGAGCGGCAAGTATGTCACCGAGAACGGCCCGATATCGATCTGGCCATGGTCTTCCTCGATGATGTTGAGCTCAACTTTGCCCAACAGCCCCGCTTCTTCGAGCTTCCGCGCCACCAGATCCGCAGTAAACGGCGTTGCATAAAGCGGGACGCCCAATTCGCCAGCAAAATACGGCACGGCGCCAATATGGTCTTCGTGCGCGTGGGTAAGAACAATACCCAGCAAATCGCGGGTGCGCTCCTCGATAAAATCAAGGTCGGCAAAAACCAGATCGACACCCGGATATTCATTTCCGGAGAAGGTCATGCCCAGATCAACCATCAGCCACTTTCCATCGCAGCCGTACAGATTGACGTTCATACCAATCTCGCCCGATCCGCCGAGGGCAAGGAAAAGCAATTCATTTTCAGGGGTGTAGTTCTTTTTCACGTAATCTCTATTCTTGGGTTTCAACTCGCTTAGGCAGATTGCTGGGCGAGGATTGCGAGACCTTCAATCGTCAGGTCGGCATCGACTTCATCGAATATGTCAGTCGCATCATTAAACAATATGGCTAGTCCGCCGGTCGCGACAACCTTGGCCGGCCGCCCAATTTCCGACTTCATGCGTTCGACAATGCCTTCCATCATGGCGACATAGCCCCAAAAAACACCGATCAGCATCTGGTCTTCTGTATTGCGTCCGATCACACTTTTGCTGTCAGGAGCGCGGATCGCGATGCGCGGCAGCTTTGCTGTCTTGCCAACCAATGCGTCCAAGGACAGATTGATCCCGGGTGCGATCGATCCGCCTTTGTATGTGCCATTATAATCAACCGTTTCGAATTTGGTCGCTGTGCCAAAATCTATAACGATCAGATCGCCGCCATATTTCTTATGTGCGGCCAGAATGTTGAGAGCCCTGTCTGCGCCTAATGAGCTTGGCTGATCGACATCGATCTCGAACTGCCATGCCGCCTTACCCTCGCCCGCTTTTAAAGGCGTTATGCCGAAATATTTCTGCGCAAGAACGGTAAGATTATGGTCTGCGCGCGGCACCACCGATGCGTAGATAATCTGCGTTATCTCATCGCGAGAGACACCTTCGATCCCGAGCAATTGCAGCAACCAGACCGCATATTCATCACCGGTCCGGCGTGGATCGGTCGCGATACGCCAGCGTGCGCGCGTGTCAAAACCTCCCTTCCCGTCAGGTTCAAACAGCGCAAAAACAACATTTGTATTACCGACATCGGCAGCGAGCAGCATCTATTATCCTTCCGCGATCAACGAGACATCGCCGGCATGAATAGTGCGCACGGCCCCATTCGCCAAGCAAAGCCGCAATCCTCCGTCATCGGCCAAACCGGCAAAGGTTCCGGCTACTATAGCGCCATCACTTTCGTGCACACTAATTTGCGTTCCAACAGGATGTGCCGCCGCCTGCCAGCGCGCAAACAGCGACCGCGTTCCCTCATCCCGCCAGATGGCAAGCTCATCTGAAAAACATGCTGCCAGATCCAACATCGCCTGATCCGGATTTGCGTCCATTTCAGAGTTCTCATCAGCAAGCGACGTTGTCTTTCGATCGGCAATATCGGGCGCATGAGACAGATTGATCCCGATACCCGTGACAATCACCGAGCCATGCCGTTCAAGCAGAATGCCCGCAATTTTCGCGCCTGATACCAACACATCATTCGGCCATTTCAGCAGAACCTTTGCGCGGTTCTGTACTTTCAACCTGTCTGTGACCATTCGCCATACGGCCAGGCCCGCCACCATAGAAAGCGTGTGCGCAGCGGGATCGGTGTCCCGAAGGTTTACAATTGTACTTGCGTAGATGTTGCCTTCCGGGCTGACCCATGCCCGTCCACCGCGCCCCTTGCCGCCGGATTGGCGCCGCGCGCGCAACCAATATCCATCGGCAAGGCTTTCACCCGAACCCAACCGGCCAATCAAATCGGCATTGGTTGACCCTGTAACGGTGACAGTTTCAATCAAACCGCGAGGAACAGCGCCGCAGCTGCCTTGTCAGCCAGATCGGTGATCGACGGTGTCAGCAAATAACCCAGCGGCGAGATAATCGCAGCCGTCAAAAGCAACAGAACCCAATGCGCGCCGCCGCTTTTTCCTGTCACCAGATTGGCCGGTTCATCAAAGAACATCACTTTGACAAATTTGATATAGTAGAACGCACCGATAACGCTCGCCGCAATTGCGATTGCGCCAAATGCGATCAGGCCTGCCTCAACGGTCGCCTGGAAAATCACGAACTTGCCATAAAATCCAAGCAGCGGCGGGATCCCGGCGAGGCTGAACATCGTTATCAGCAGGCACCAGGCAATCGCCGGTTTCGTGACCGAAAGACCGCGAATGTCGGCAAAGGTTTCATAAAGCGCGCCATCATCCCCGCGAAGCATCAAAAGCGCAACAAACGCACCGATGCTCATCGCGACATAGATGAACAGGTAAACGAGCATCGCGCTAATGCCGGCCTGCTCTGCCACGGCAAGGCCGAGCAGAATAAAGCCCACATTGTTGATCGAGGAATAGGCCAGCAATCGTTTCAGGTTTTCCTGTCCAATCGCTCCAAGCGCACCGAATATGATCGAGGCAAGCGCAGTGAACATCACGATTTGCTGCCATGCCAATACTTGACCGCCAAACACCTCGATCACGACGCGCGCAGTGAGCGCGACGGCGGCAACCTTTGGTGCTGTGGCAAAGAACGCGGTGACGGGTGTCGGTGCGCCTTCGTACACATCGGGTGTCCACATATGGAACGGCACGGCTGCGATCTTGAAGGCCAGTCCAGCCATCACAAAAATCAAGCCGAACAAAGCGCCCGTGGCAAGTTCACCCGACAGCCCGGCACGAACCGTCGCGAAGTCCGTCCCGCCGGTGAAACCGTATAGGAGGCTCATACCGTAGAGCAGGATTCCAGATGCGAGCGCGCCCAGGACAAAGTATTTTAGGCCCGCTTCTGCAGACCGGGCATCGCGCCGAAGGATCGCTGCGAGTACATAGGATGCAAGACTGTTGAGCTCGAGACCGAGGTAAAGTGTCATGAAATCATTGGCTGAAACCATGATGCTCATGCCCAAAGCAGCAAACAAAATGAGAACCGGATATTCGGCGCGCATTCCGCGCTCTGTTCCGGCAGCCGCGCTGTTGAAGAATGCTGGTGCAACCATCAAACATGCGATAGCGGCAAGATAGATCATCGCCTTGGCGAACAAGGCAAATGTATCGACCTGCATCAATCCGCCAAATGCGTATGTCTCAGGCCCGTCAGTCCCGAAATGCAGACCCGGGACAAGCATAAAGCCCGCTGCAAAGAACGCCGTGACAGCGGCAATGGCAATAAAGCGTCCCGATTTGTCACCGCCCCATGCGGCGACCATCAGCAGGGCAAGACCCGATACCGTAAGGATAAGTTCCGGCACGATAAGCGCGAAAGAAGCTGCGAAGTCCATCAGTGGTCTCCTCCTTCATGCGCTTCGAAGACTATGGCATTTGCCGCCTCGGCGCGGGCTGGTCCATCGGCCAATTGGCTATCATCCGCTGGTGCCGCCGCTGCGATCCGCGCATCCAGAGCGGCGATATCGGCGCGCATTGGCGCCAGAAAGCTCTCTGGGTAAACGCCCATCCACATTACCACCGCTGCGATTGATGCCATCATAGTCCATTCGCGCGCGTCCATATCCGGCATGGCAGCGGCATCTTCGTTTTTCTGCGCCCCAAAAGCGACGCGGCGATACAGGTAGAGCATGTAGCCTGCGCCCAGAATGATACCGGTGGTGCAGACGAAAGCGACCCATGTGGAAGTTTGATAAATCCCCGCGAGCGCCAAAAATTCGCCTACAAAATTGCTGGTTCCCGGCAGGCCGATGCTTGCCATCGTGAACAACAGAAAGAACACCGCATAATACGGCATATTGATGCTGAGACCGCCGTATCGTTCGATCTCGCGGGTATGCAGACGATCATAAATCACGCCCACACAAAGGAACAGCGCCCCCGAAACAAGGCCGTGGCCAAGCATGATCATCATCGCGCCTTCAAGGCCTTGGATATTGAATGCGAACAGGCTGGCTGTAACCAGCGCCATGTGCGCAACCGATGAATAGGCGATCAATTTCTTCATATCGTGCTGAACCAGCGCGACGAGTGAAGTGTACACGACCGCAATCATCGATAGCGCAAATATCATCCATGCAAGTTCACCGCTTGCCTCGGGAAACATTGGCAGGCTGAAACGGATGAAGCCATATCCGCCGAGCTTCAACAGCACGCCTGCAAGGATCACCGAACCCGCTGTCGGGGCCTGAACGTGCGCGTCGGGTAGCCAGGTGTGAACCGGCCACATCGGCATCTTCACCGCAAAACTCGCAAAGAATGCGAGGAACAACCACGTTTGGGCGCCGCTCGGGAAATCGTACTGCATCAGGGTCGGGATGTCAGATGTGCCGGCCTCAGCCACCATCCAAAACATCGCGATCAGCATCAAAACCGATCCCAGCAATGTGTAGAGGAAGAATTTATAGCTGGCATAAATGCGATTATCACCGCCCCAGACACCGATAATAAGATACATCGGGATCAAGCCTGCTTCGAAGAAGATGTAGAACAGGAACATATCCTGCGCGGCGAATACGCCGATCATCAACACTTCCATAAACAGGAATGCCGCCATGTATTCGCCAACGCGTTTGGTGATCGAATTCCAGCTGGCAAGGATGCAAATCGGCATCAGGAACACGCTGAGCATAATCAGCATCAAGGCTATCCCATCGATGCCCAAGGCATAGGAGAAGCCAGCGAACAGGTCGGCACGCTCCATAAACTGCCATTGTGCGCCGCCGATTTCATAATTTGCCCACAGCAGCACGCCGAGCGCGAAAGTAGCAAGGGTCGCTGCAAGTGCGATCCCCCGCGAGGCAGCCTCCCCAGCGAACAAGCAGAGCAGACCGCCCGCAAGCGGGACGAGCATCATCGTGGTGAGGATCGGAAAGCCGTCCATTACAGCAGAACCCAGGTAATAGCCGCGATCAGGCCAAGCAGCATGATCAGCGCGTAAGTGTAGAGATAGCCCGACTGGATTGACTTTGCAGCGCCCGAGCTGCGCTCGACCACCCATGCAATGCCATTGGGACCAAAGCGGTCAATCGTGCCAATATCGCCCAGTTTCCAGAACTGGCGGCCAAACCAAAAGGCCGGTTTTACGAAGATACGATCATAAAGTTCGTCAAAGTACCACTTGTTGTAAACAAAGCGATGCAGCCAACCGAAGTTCGCGACGAATTTCGCCGGAATATCAGGCTTCGCGATATAGGCCACATATGCCCCGACAAAGCCCAAGATCATCACGACAAACGCCGAGTATTTAACCCAATACGGCACGGCGTGCATCGCATGGATCAGGTTCTCGTTGTAGAATATCGACCCGGCCCAGAATGCCGCGTCATCGAGGAAGCTCGGCGCGAAAACTTGTCCTGCGCCGACCGCGCCGACTGTCAGCAACACGAGCGGAATAAGCATGGCAATCGGGCTTTCGTGCGGATGGTACCCGCCCGTCGTGTCTTCGCCCGCTTCTTCGGGAGTTTTGTGAACGCTGTGTTGGATATGCTCGCTTTCGATCCAGCGCGGTTTGCCCCAGAAAGTCAGGAACATCAGGCGCCAGCTGTAAAAGCTCGTAAGCAACGCTGCGATCACGCCAAGCCAGAACGACATGACGGAAATTTCGGTCCCGCGCGCAAAGGCCACTTCGAGCACGGCATCTTTCGACCAGAAGCCTGCAAAGCCGACACCAAGGTGATAAACACCAAGACCGGTAATCGCGAGTGTGCCTGCAAGCATCGCATAGAACGTTAGCGGAATATGTTTACGCAGGCCGCCATAATACCGCATGTCCTGTTCGTGATGCATCGAATGGATCACGCTGCCCGCTCCAAGGAACAGCAGCGCTTTAAAGAATGCGTGTGTGAACAGGTGGAACATCGCCACGCCATACGCACCGACACCGGCGGCAAAGAACATGTAGCCGAGCTGCGAACAGGTGGAATAAGCGATGACCCGTTTGATGTCCCACTGCGTCGTCCCAATCGTGGCGGCAAAGAAACATGTTGCCGCGCCGACGACTGTCACGATGGCAAGCGCGGTCGGTGCCGTTTCAAACATCGGCGAAAGGCGGCAGACCATAAATACGCCTGCAGTTACCATGGTCGCAGCATGGATCAGCGCCGAGACAGGCGTAGGCCCTTCCATCGCATCGGGCAGCCAGGTGTGCAGGAAAAGCTGCGCTGATTTACCCATCGCGCCTACGAACAGCAGGATACAAAGGATATCCATCGTGTAGAGGCGCATGCCGAGGAAACCGATTGTGCTGCCGGACATGCCGGGCGCGGCATCCAAAATCTCGGTAATCGACGTCGTTTGGAAGACCAGAAACGTGCCGAAGATACCCAACATAAAGCCAAGATCGCCCACACGGTTGACGACAAAGGCTTTGATCGCAGCAGCGCCAGCGGTTGGCTTTTTGAACCAGAAACCGATCAAAAGGTAAGACGCAAGGCCCACCCCTTCCCAGCCAAAGAACATCTGTACGAGATTATCGGCGGTGACGAGCATCAGCATCGCGAATGTGAACAGCGAGAGATACGCGAAGAAGCGCGGCTGATCCGGGTCTTCCTCCATGTACCCCCATGAATACAGGTGCACGAGCGCAGATACGCTGTTGATGACCACCAGCATGATCGCGGTCAGCGTGTCGACGCGCAGCGCCCAGTCAAAACTCATAGATCCGGACTGAACCCATTTGAGCACCGGAACGACTTCGGCATTGGCGCTGCCATTGAGGAATGCGAGGAATATCGGCCAGCTAAGCGCCGCCGATACGAACAACGCACCGGTTGTTATCGATTTTGCAAAAACGCTCGGCGCGTTCTTGTTCACCAAGCCTGCGACAATAGACGCGAGCAGCGGCAAAAATACGATGATCAGGATTTGGGTTTGCACCGGTGCTTATCCCTTCATCCGGTTCACATCGTCGACCGCGATTGTGCCGCGGCCTCGGAAGTAAATGACAAGGATCGCAAGACCAATGGCGGCCTCTGCAGCGGCGACAGTCAGCACCAGCATAGCGAAAACCTGACCCACAAGGTCATTCATAAACGCGCTGAACGCGACAAGATTGATGTTCACCGCCAGCAGAATGAGTTCAATCGCCATCAGGATCACGATGACATTCTTCCGATTGAGAAAGATGCCCAGCACGCCGAGCACGAACAGGATCGCACCCACGGTTAGGTAATGTTCAATGCCAATCACAGCTCGACCCCCTGCCCGCTATCCGGGTTTTTCATTACGGTTGCCTCATGCGGACGGCGGGCAATTTGCTTGCCGATATCCTGCCTTGCGCGGGCGCCCGGCTTGGGCGGTTGGAAGGTCAGCACAATCGCGCCAATCATTGCCACAAGCAGGATGATCCCGGCGATCTCAAACAGGAAGATGTAACGGCCATAAAGCAGAACGCCGATCGCCTCGATATTGCTTTGCCCTACCCCTTGCGCGGCCGCTCCATCAGGTGTGCCAAGCTCAAGCCCGCCGGCGCTGTATGCGCCCAGACCAAGCAACAATTCCGCAAGAAGGATCAGCGCAATGGCAATTCCCAACGGAAAATTCTTGATGAACCCTGCGCGCATCGCGGCAAAATCAATATCCAGCATCATCACAACGAACAGGAACAGCACAGCGACTGCGCCGACATAAACGATGACTAGCAGCATCGCGATGAACTCCGCCCCGACAAGCACCATCAGGCCCGCAGCGTTGAAGAACGATAGGATGAGCCACAGCACGCTGTGCACCGGGTTACGCGACATGATGACCATGACCGCGCTTGCGATGACCAGCCCTGCGAACAGGTAAAAGGCTAATGTTTGAATCATGATCCTGAGTTTTTCCGCCCCTTGCGCGCGCCCTTAACGGTACGGCGCGTCCGCTTCAAGATTAGCCGCGATGGCTCGTTCCCATTTGTCACCATTCGCGAGCAGTTTTGCCTTGTCATACAGCAGCTCTTCGCGGGTTTCGGTGGCGTATTCGAAGTTTGGTCCCTCAACCACGGCATCCACCGGGCAGGCTTCCTGACAGAACCCGCAATAGATGCACTTGGTCATGTCGATATCGTAACGCGTGGTGCGGCGGCTGCCGTCCTCGCGTGGTTCGCTCTCGATCGTGATCGCCTGAGCCGGACATACGGCCTCGCACAGCTTGCACGCAATGCAGCGTTCTTCGCCATTGGGATAACGGCGCAGCGCATGCTCACCGCGAAAACGCGGGGACAGCGGCGATTTCTCGAACGGATAGTTGATCGTCACCTTGGGCTTGAAGAAATACTTCAAGGTCAGCGCGTGCGCCTTCAGGAATTCCCAAAGAGTGAACGATTTGAGGAGCTGTGTTGCGGTGCTCATGAGAAATGTCCCGTGGCCATCAGATAGCCGGAAATAATTGCGACAAAGATCAGGCTCATCGGCAGGAACACTTTCCAGCCAAGCCGCATCAGCTGGTCATAGCGGTACCGCGGCACGGTCGCCCAAATCCAGCTGAACAGGAAGAAGAAGAAGAACGTCTTGAGCAGGAACCACACGATGCCAGGCACATAATACAGCGGCGCCCATTCAACCGGAGGCAGCCACCCGCCCATGAACAGCAGCGTGCACAGCGAGCACATCAGCAGGATGTTGGCATATTCGCCCAGCCAGAACAGCGCGAAGCTCATAGAGCTGTATTCGGTCTGATAACCGGCGACGAGTTCGGATTCCGCCTCGGTCAGATCAAACGGGGCGCGTGCGGTTTCAGCCAGCGCCGAGATAAAGAACACCACGAACATCGGGAACAGCAGCGGGTTTACGAAGAACCCGTTGATGAAGCCGAAGCCATGCCCTTGCTGAGCCATCACAATGCCGCTCATATTGAACGTGCCAGCAAACAGCACAACGCAGACCAGCACAAAGCCGATAGAAACCTCGTAAGAGATCATCTGCGCAGCCGCCCGCATGGCGGAGAAGAACGGATATTTGGAGTTCGACGCCCAACCGGACATCACTACGCCATAAACGCCCAGAGAGCTGATCGCGAGGATATAGAGCAGGCCGACATTGATATCGGACACCACAACGCCCGCATCGAACGGGATCACCGCCCACGCCGCGAGCGCGACTGTAAATGTGATGATCGGCGCGAGCAGGAAAATACCCTTGTTCGCCGCGCTGGGGATGATCGTTTCCTGAAGGAAAACCTTGAGGCCATCCGCAAATGATTGCAGCAAACCAAACGGCCCAACCACGTTAGGCCCGCGCCGCATCATGATCGCGCCGAGCACCTTGCGGTCGACATAGATCACCATCGCGACCGAGAACATTACGAGCAGCGAGATCACGATGATCCCGGTCAGCGTCGCGACGGTCCACGCCCATTCATAGGACATGCCGAGGGATTGGAAGAATTCGGTCACTCCGCAGCCTCCTGCATTTCATCACCGTGAATCAGTTCAGCCGAACATTGCTGCATGACCGCGCTTGCGCGGGCGATCGGGTTCGTCAGGTAGAAATCGGCAATCGGATAGGCGGCGATTTCGCCTTCCGCTTTGGCCTTGCCGTCCGCTTTCGGCAGGTCGCCATAATCCGCGAGGCCTTCTTCGCCAAGCGCCGGAACCGCCTTGATCATCGCAGCCTGAAGCTCCTCGAAGCTGTCAAAACCAACAGTCACGCCCAAAGCGTCTGCCAGCGCGCGCAGGATCGTCCAGTCTTCGCGCGCATCACCCGGCGCGAACACAGCCTTTTCAGCGAACTGCACGCGGCCTTCGGTGTTGACGTAGGTCCCATCTTTCTCCGCATAGCTCGCCGCTGGCAGGATGATGTCCGCCGCATGCGCGCCCTTGTCACCGTGGTGTCCGATATAAACCTTGAGGCTGTCGGCGAACGGTTCGCAATCCATCTCGTCCGCGCCGAGGCTCAGAACGACTTTGGGTTTCGCCGCTGCGATGTCAGCCATGCCGCCTTCGACCGTGAAATCGAGCATCAGCGAGCCCATGCGCGCCGCGCTCATGTGCAGCACGTTAAACCCGTTCCAACCATCCTTAACCAGGCCAAATTTGTCGACCAGCTTAAGCGCCGGTGCAAGCGCACCTTTCGCCAATGCCGCGCCGCCGATGATAATTGCGGGACGCTCGGCTGCTTTCATTGCATCGCCCAAAGCCTTGGGCACGCGGTTCAGCACTTTCAGGTCTTCACCGAGAAATTCTGCTGGGTAGGTCGTTTCCCATTCCGGGCCGACGACGAATACTTTCGCGCCCGCTTTCACAGCTTTGCGAAGGCGCGCATTGACGAGCGCCGCTTCCCAGCGGACATGACTGCCTACGATCAGAATCGCGTCAGCTGTTTCAATACCGGCCAGCGTCGAATTGAAATTGACCGCCGCGATGTTCGAAACGTCATAGGTCATGCCGGTCTGGCGCGCTTCGATCTGAGTGGAACCGCAGGCTTTCAGCAGCGTCTTGGCCGCAAACATCGTCTCGCAATCGACCATGTCGCCAGCGACCGCAGCGATGGAGGATTTTTTGGTGCCGAGCTGGCTCGCGATCGCGTCGAAGGCTTCGTTCCAGCTTGCAGGCTGCAATTTACCGCCTTTACGCATGAACACCTTGTCAAGGCGGCGTTTGGAAAGCCCGTCAACCTGATAGCGGCCCTTGTCCGACAGCCATTCCTCGTTGACGTCATCATTGATGCGCGGAAGCGCGCGCATGACTTCGCGGCCCTTTGAATGCAGCGAGATATTGGCGCCAACCGCGTCTGACACATCAATACTAAGAGTACGCTTCAATTCCCATGGACGCGCTTCGAACGCGTAAGGACGCGATGTCAGCGCGCCAACCGGACACAGGTCGATCACGTTTGCGCTAAGCTCGTGGCTCGCGGCTTGCTCAAGATATGTCGTGATCTGCATGTCCTCGCCGCGATAAAGCGCGCCGATTTCGTCCACGCCTGCGACCTCTTCGGAGAATCGCACGCATCGGGTGCAGTGGATACAACGGGTCATGATCGTCTTGATCAACGGGCCCATATATTTTTCGGTCACTGCGCGTTTGTTTTCACGCTCATAGCGCGAACCGCCGCGGCCATAAGCGACCGCCTGATCCTGAAGATCGCACTCGCCGCCCTGATCGCAAATCGGGCAATCAAGCGGGTGATTGATAAGCAGGAATTCCATCACACCTTCGCGGGCCTTTTTGACCATCGGCGTATCAGTGCGGATTTCCTGATTGTCGGCAGCGGGAAGCGCGCAAGACGCCTGCGGCTTGGGCGGCCCCGGCTTCACTTCGACCAGACACATGCGGCAATTGCCCGCAATGGAAAGGCGCTCGTGATAGCAGAAACGCGGGATCTCTTTGCCCGCAAGCTCGCACGCCTGAAGCACAGTCGCGCCTGCTGGGACTTCGATTTCCTGTCCGTCTACAGTTACCTTAGGCATTTTTTGCCTCGCTGTTACTGATCTGTTTGCGTGAACGCAGAAGCGTGGACCCACCGAGTAGGAACATGGCCACAGGTAAAGTTAGCCAGCCTATGATGGATTCATCGCCCGATGAATATCCTGCATACCCATCGAACAAAGCGACCACTCCAACGGCCATCATTACCCACGCAATCGCTATCTGAAGCCGGGAAGCGCTCATTCCGCTGCCTCCGCGAACTGTGCGTTGTGCTCGTGGATCCGCTTTTCCAGCTCAGGGCGGAAATGGCGGATCAGGCCCTGGATCGGCCACGCGGCTGCATCGCCGAGCGCGCAGATCGTGTGGCCTTCGACCTGCTTGGTCACTTCGTGCAACATGTCGATTTCCTCGATTGCCGCATCGCCGGTGCGCAGCCGTTCCATCATGCGCCACATCCAGCCTGTACCCTCACGGCACGGCGTGCATTGGCCGCAGCTTTCGTGTTTGTAGAAATAGGACAGGCGGCTGATGGCGCGGACAATATCGGTGGATTTGTCCATCACGATCACCGCTGCCGTGCCAAGACCCGAGCCAAGTTCTTTCAACCCGTCAAAATCCATGGGCGCTTGCCGGATTTGCTCGGCAGGCACCAATGGCACGGAAGAGCCGCCGGGTATAACCGCGAGCAGATTGTCCCAACCGCCGCGAATACCGCCGCAATGTTTCTCGATCAGCTCCTCGAATGGGATGCTCATCGCCTCTTCGACGACGCATGGCTTTTCGACATGGCCGCTGATCTGGAACAGTTTGGTGCCGTGGTTGCCTTCGCGGCCAAAGCTGCTGAACCACGATGCGCCGCGCCGCAGGATCGTGGGCACTACCGCAATGCTTTCAACATTGTTGACTGTGGTTGGGCAGCCATACAAACCAGCGCCCGCCGGAAATGGCGGTTTGAGGCGTGGTTGCCCTTTTTTGCCCTCTAGGCTTTCGATCATCGCGGTCTCTTCACCGCAGATATACGCGCCTGCACCGCGGTGCATGAACACGTCAAAATCGTATCCGGTCCCGCTCGCATTCTTACCAATGAAACCGGCATCATACGCTTCGTCGATGGCTTTCTGCAGGGTCTCTGCCTCGCGGATATATTCCCCGCGAATGTAAATATAGGCAGCCCGTGCGCGCATCGCGAAACCAGCGATCAGTGCGCCTTCGACCAGCTTGTGCGGGTCGTGACGAATGATTTCGCGGTCTTTGCATGAACCCGGCTCGGATTCGTCGGCATTGATAACAAGGAAGCTCGGACGGCCATCCTTGCTTTCTTTCGGCATGAATGACCATTTGAGACCGGTGGGAAAACCTGCCCCGCCCCGTCCGCGCAGGCCCGATGCTTTCATCTCTTCGATGATTGCTTCGTTACCGCGCTCAATCAGCGCCTTGGTGTTATCCCAATCGCCGCGCGCTTGCGCAGCTTTCAGACCCCAGTCCTGAAAGCCATAAACATTTGTAAAAATACGATCTTTATCAGCCAGCATCATTGCTATCCTCAGCGGAGATCACGCTGTTTTTGAGATGGTTTTGATATGCGAGGAAGAGAAACACGATCCCTCCCGTGACAAATATGAAATTGTGCATTTCACCATCCGTCGCCATCGAATAGGCGCCGAAAATGATGAAGGCGATACCGGCGATTGCGAGCAAATTACGAGCCATCTTCAGCCTTCTTTCCTTTGGCGATGAGCGCGGCCCCAATCGCCAGAAACGAGGCACCCAAGGCGACATTGATCGTGGCCATAAAGACCGTGCCAGCTGCCACGAACGCGATGCCGCCTGCCTTTTGCTTTTTGGCGGATTCAGCGGGCATCATTGTCCCTCTCCTTGGCCAGTTTCATTTGGCGCAGGGTCAAAACCTGCAAGAGCAGGCCCATCCCCATGAGCATGATGCCAATGGCGCGCTCTCCTGTTGCCGCGAGATATGCGCCTGCAAAAAAGCCAAACAGGCCAGCGATGGCCAATGCGAGAACGCCGCCATTCATAGCTGGTCATCTTTCCCGGTAGAGTTCAACGCGACCATCACAGCGATCAATGCAATCGCAACAGAGCCGAGAGCGATCCAAACAGCCATTACCATTCGCTCCGATAATCGTGGTTTGTACCAACCATCTCGGTGAGCGTCGTCGCTCCGCCAGCAGGTTCAGACGTATGGCGGCCGGGTTCCTGTGTGCCGGTCTTGGGCTGCTCACCCTTGGCCAGCGCGTCGAGAACCGCATCAAGGCGTTCGGGCGTCAGGTCTTCGTAATTGTCATCGTTGATCTGGACCATCGGCGCAGTCGCGCAATTGCCCATGCATTCGACTTCGGTGAGGGTCCACAGACCGTCTTCGGAGACATGGCCCATCTTCATCCCGCGCGATTTGCATGCGCTGATAATGTCGTCCGAGCCGCGTAGCATGCACGGCGTCGTGCCGCAGACCTGCACATGGTATTTCCCGACCGGTTTCATGTTGTACATGAAATAGAAGGTGGCGACTTCGAGCACGCGGATCGCGGGCATGTCGAGATAATCGGCGACATATTCGATAACCGGCATGGGCAACCAGCCCTGCGTATCGGTTTCTTCGCCAACCTGACGTTGGGCCAGATCGAGCAGCGGCATCACAGCCGATTTCTGGCGGCCTTCAGGGTATTTGGCGATGTGATAATCCGCCTTCGCCTTGTTCGCTTTTGACCAAGCGAATTGACCCCAGCGTGCGCGGAGTTCAGGCGTATCTGGTGCGGGTGTCCGGTCAGCCATTTTGCCCCCCGGCGCTAGGCGCTGATGCGAAAGCGTAGATGATGGCGATGAAACTCACGATAAAAAGGCCGGTTGAGACTCCAGCGGCGAAATCGTTGGTCTCAAGTTGAGGGAGCAAACGGATCGCCGCAGCAAGGGCCGCAATCAGAGCCGCGCTACCAAGCAAACGCTTATTGTTCATCGATCACACTCCCCAAACACCACGTCGATCGCGCCCAGAATGGCGGTCGCGTCGGGCAGCATGTGGCCCTTGCTCATGAACTCCATTGCCTGAAGGTGGCTGAACGCGGTCGGACGAATCTTGCAGCGGTATGGCTTGTTTGAACCATCGCTGACGAGATAGACGCCGAATTCACCCTTGGGGCTTTCGGTCGCGACGTAAACTTCGCCTTCGGGCACGTGAAAGCCTTCGGTGTAAAGCTTAAAGTGGTGGATCAGGCTTTCCATCGACTGTTTCATCTCGCCGCGTTTCGGCGGAGAAACTTTGCCATCGGCGCTAGCGATCTCGCCCTTGGGCATTTGCGCGATGCATTGTTTGATAATCTTCGCGCTCTCGCGAACCTCGGCAACGCGGACCATGAAGCGATCATAGCAATCCGAGTTTGTGCCCACCGGAATATCAAATTCCATGCGGTCATAAACATCATAAGGCTGTGATTTGCGCAGGTCCCACGGGATGCCCGCCGCGCGGATCATCGGGCCGCTAAAGCCCCATGCGACAGCATCGTCGCGGCTGACCACGGCGATATCGACGTTACGCTGTTTGAAAATGCGGTTGTCGATCACCAGGCTCATCGCGTCGTCGAACAGCTGGAAAAACCGGTTATCGAGCCAGTCGCCAATATCGACCAGCAGCTTTTCCGGCACATCCTGATGAACACCGCCGGGACGGAACCATGCAGAGTGCATCCGCGCGCCCGAAGCCCGCTCAAAAAAGTTCATGCAATCTTCGCGCAGATCCATGATCCACAGGTTCGGCGTAAACGCCCCCACGTCCAGCACGTGCGCACCCATATTGAGCATGTGATTGCAGATCCGGGTCAGCTCGGCGAACAGCACACGCAGATATTGCGCACGCTCCGGTACTTCGAGGTTCAGCAGCTTCTCAATTGCGAGCACATAGGAATGCTCCTGACACAGCGGCGAACAGTAATCGAGCCGGTCAAAATAAGGCAGCGCCTGAAGATAGGTTTTCTGCTCGATCAGCTTTTCGGTGCCGCGGTGCAGCAAGCCGATATGCGGATCGATCCGTTCGATCACTTCGCCGTCAAGCTCCATTACCATGCGCAAAACGCCGTGCGCGGCCGGGTGCTGCGGGCCAAAGTTGATCGTGTAATTCGAGATGACTTCGCCATCTGTGGTGGGCGATTCTTCAATCTGCATACTCATGCTCCGCCCTCCTCTTTTTCATCGGCAATTTCGACTTCGACCATGTTCGGCGGAACAGCATCGGTGCCTTCTTCCGCCAGTTTCTCGGCCGTTTCGCCCGCTCCCGTATCCGAAGGCTTCTCGGTTACTTTCGGTTTGTCGACTTCGGGCGGGCCATCGGCCTTTTCATCACCCGGCAAGACATAATCGGACCCTTCCCATGGGCTTAGGAAATCGAATGTCCGCATATCCTGTGGCAGTTCGACAGGCTCATACACCACCCGTTTTTCCTCCTCGGAATACCGCAGCTCGGTATAACCGGTCATTGGGAAATCTTTACGGAAGGGATGCCCTTCGAAACCGTAATCGGTGAGGATACGGCGCATGTCTTTGTTGCCCGCAAACGTGACACCGTACATGTCGAACACTTCGCGTTCTAACCAGCCCGCATTGGGCCACAGCGTGGTGATGGTCGGAACCGGCGTGTTTTCATCGGTTGAACACTTCACCATGATCCGATGATTTTTTGTCAAGCTCAACAGCATGTAAACGACTTCAAACCGCTCGGCGCGATCGGGATAGTCGGCACCGGCCATTTCCATCATTTGTTGATATTTGTGATCGTCACGCAAAATGCGGAGAACTTCTGCAATCGCGTCGCGCTGAACGGTGAATATAACCTCACCATGCTTTTCAGCCGCAGACAGCAGCCAGACACTGATGCTTTCGCTAAGCGCAGCAACCACGCCGTCATTCGATGCATATTTCGGAGCGGAATGAAGAACAGCCATGATTACCGCTCAATCGTCCCTGCGCGGCGGATTTTCCGCTGCAATTGCATCACACCGTAAAGCAGCGCTTCGGCTGTTGGAGGACAGCCGGGCACGTAGATATCGACTGGCACGATCCGGTCGCAGCCGCGAACGACGCTGTAGGAATAGTGATAATATCCGCCGCCATTGGCGCAGCTGCCCATGCTGATCACATATTTCGGATCGGACATCTGATCGTAAACCTTGCGCAGCGCGGGCGCCATCTTGTTACAGAGTGTGCCTGCAACGATCATCAGGTCCGATTGACGCGGAGACGCGCGCGGCGCAGCGCCAAACCGCTCCATATCATAACGCGGCATGTTGGCGTGGATCATCTCCACCGCGCAGCACGCAAGACCAAATGTCATCCACCACAACGATCCTGTGCGCGCCCATTGGAACACATCTTCGGTCGAGGTGACGAGGAAACCCTTGTCATTCACCTCAGTCTGGAGCGCGTTGAAATAGTCCGCATCGGGCTGCTTGATCTCGCCGCCCTTTGCAGTCGGCATAGTCATCGCCGCTTCGCTCGCGCTGATTGGCACGGTCGCCGGAGTGATAATCGTATTGTTCGAAGAGCCTGTCATTCCCAATCCAAAGCTCCTTTCTTCCATTCGTAAGCAAGGCCGACGGCGAGGATGAACAGGAATGTCATCATGCCAATCCAACCGACCCATTGTGTTTCACCAAGGCTGACCGCCCAAGGAAACAGGAACGCAGCCTCAAGATCGAAGATGATAAAGCTGATCGCGACCAGATAGAACCGCACATCAAATTGGCTGCGCGCGTCTTCGAATGCAGGAAACCCGCATTCATACTCGCTGAGCTTTTCCGCATCTGGATTGTGCGAGCCGGTTAGACGCGAGACGCCCATCGGCAAAAATACGAAAAGCACCGACAAACCAAAGGCGATGAAGATGAATATCAGTATCGGTAGATACTGGCTGAGGTCGATCACAGCGATTTCCAAGTCTGATTAATCCCTGAGGCGCGTCTAGGCGTGTCACCTTTTCGGCGCAAGAGCGCGACTCGATCAAATCTACGCTTAATCGTTGCAGAATATCGAACCTTCCCCGCATTCCGCGCGGAGAAGGCCCGGTTTTTCTTACTTCATCATGCCCGCAGCGGCTTTTTCAGTCGCCTTGCCATAAGGCGGCTTGAACCCGCCCAGCTTCGCAATATCAATCTTTGGCTGGTGATAGACTGCCCGTGCATGGCTGAATTCACGGAAACCCTCGATCGCGTGATAACTGCCAATGCCCGATGGCCCGACACCGCCAAATGGCAGGTCTTCCATTGAAACATGGAAAATCACGTCATTAGTCGTAACACCGCCCGATATTGTACGGGTAAGAACACGCTCTTGCTCGTCTTTGTCATCACCAAAATAATACAGCCCGAGCGGGCGATCATGCTCGTTGATATAATCGACCGCCTGATCGACTGCTTTGTATGTCTTTACAGGCAAGATCGGACCAAAGATTTCTTCCTGCATCACCTTCATATCATCATGCACGTTCTTGATGATGTTCAACGGCATTTTGCGTTGATTGGCGTTGCTGAAATCTTCGCCGCCTGGATTCACCTCGATCACTTCGGCACCTTGCTCGCGTGCGTCCTCAACCAGACCCTGCAGGCGTTCAAAATGTCGATCTGATACGATCGAGGCATAGTCATCATTTTCAAGCAGTGTCGGATAAAGGTTGGCGACACCATTGGACACGCCAGCAATGGCTTCGTCCTGCTTTTCCTCGGGCACATACATGTAATCCGGCGACAGACAGATCTGGCCTGCGTTCATCATCTTGCCCAGCGCGATGCGTTCTCCCGCCTTTTCGAAATCCGCACTACGTCCAAGAACAACCGGCGATTTACCGCCCAGTTCAAGCGTCACCGGAACAAGGTTTTCAGCCGCCGCCTGCATTACCCGCCGGCCTGTCTCGGTAGAGCCGGTGAATACCAGATGATCAAAAGGCAGTGAAGAAAATGCAGCTGCAACTTCAGGTCCGCCGGTTACCACTGCTACTTCATCCGGAGTGAAATATTCCTCGACCAGCTCGGCCATCAAAAGGCTTGTGCGCTCGGTGAACTCGCTCGGCTTGATCATCGCGCGATTGCCCGCCGCGAGAACCTGCATCAGCGGCGAAAACGCCAGATTTACGGGGAAATTCCACGGGCTGAGAATGCCGATAACGCCTTTGGGTTCGTAGCGCACTTCTGCCTTCGCACCCAGCAACCCGAGCGGGAATTGCACTGGCCGCTTATCGGGCTTGGCCCATTTATCCATATTCTTTAGCGCATGTTTGCCCGCGCCAACCGTGCCGGCAATATCCGTAAGCATCGATTGTTCGACCGCCCGGTTACCAAAATCGGCGCTCATTGCCTTGCAGAGGTTTTCGGCGTGCTCCTTAAGCAAGGCCATCGCCCGCTTGATACGGTCTTTGCGCATCGCCATGCTTTCGGGGCGCGATGCGGTGAAAGCGTCACGTTGTCGCTTAAGCAGTTTTTCGAGTTCTTCGCGGCGGTCATCGGCCATGTGCATCTCCCAAAGGAATTTTTCCGTTTTGATTTGCTATCATGTTTGATGGAAAGTCGCCGCGCTTGCAAGCCGCACCATAGCTGATTGAACTTGCCGCCCCGCACGATTACATGGCTGAAACCAGATTCTTCATCCCAGGAGCATTCGAATGCCGCACTTTTCCCAAGCCGATCCCGTTGTCATTCTTTCATACGCCCGCACACCGATGGGCGGAATGCAAGGCGCGCTTTCTGATGTATCGGCTACCGACCTCGGAGCGACTGCGGTTAAGGCCGCTGTTGAACGCTCAGGAATAGCTGGCGGCGATTTTGATCGAGCATACATGGGCTGCGTACTGCCCGCCGGATTGGGTCAGGCCCCCGCGCGTCAGGCGGTTATCAAGGGCGGTCTGCCGGAATCAGTGCAGGCGACAACTGTCAACAAAGTGTGCGGGTCAGGCATGCAGACCGTCATCATGGGCGCAGAGGCCCTGGCCAGCGGAACAATCGACATGGTTATTGCAGGCGGCATGGAAAGCATGACCAATGCGCCATACCTGCTGAAAAAGCACCGCTCAGGCGCGCGTATCGGTCATGACACCGCCTATGATCATATGTTCCTGGATGGGCTGGAAGATGCCTACGAGGAAGGCCGGGCGATGGGCACATTTGCTCAGGATACAGCGAACGAATATCAACTGACCCGTGAAGAGCAGGATGAATATTCAATCGAATCCCTGCGCCGCGCCAACGCCGCGATTGAAAGCGGTGCCTTTTCCGGTGAAGTTGTTCCTGTCACTTTCTCCACCCGCAAAGGTGATGTGACCGTCGAAACCGATGAACAGCCAGGCAAAGGTCGTCCTGACAAAATCCCGCAGCTACGCGCCGCATTTGCGAAAGACGGCACCATCACAGCAGCCACATCCAGCTCGATCTCGGACGGTGCCGCAGCGGTGGTTCTGACCCGTGCGAGCGTAGCCAAGGACAAAGGCGCCACTCCGGTTGCCAAAATCGTTGCCATGGCCGCCCACGCCCGCGCTCCAAAGGATTTCACCGTTGCACCGGTAGGCGCGATTGAAAAGGTTCTGAAAAATGCCGGCTGGAGCGTTGATGACGTCGATCTGTGGGAAGTGAACGAGGCGTTTGCCTGCGTTTCCATGTTCGCCATGCGCGACATCGGCATCCCGCATGAAAAGATCAACGTAAACGGCGGGGCAACCGCTCTGGGGCACCCTATCGGGGCCTCGGGTACGCGCATTATCGTAACTCTGCTCAACGCGTTAAAGACGCAGGGCAAGACAAAAGGCGTCGCCAGCCTTTGCATCGGCGGCGGTGAAGCCACCGCAGTGGCACTCGAACTCGTCTGAAAATTTCGATTGTACGCGGGCGGGCCCTAAGGCTCGCCCGCGCCCCATATCCGATCAGCTGGAACCCAGCCACGGCGGCCAGTTACATCCAATTCGCACCATTCTTCGCGGCATCCCAGCAGCCTGCCAACAACGCCGGGTTCTGCGCGCCATTGCAGGCTGGATGATGCATCGGGCAAAGCCCGCATATCGACCAGCCCGTCTCCGATAATCAAAGCACCGCGATCCAGTGTTAGCTGGCTGGCGGCTATCCACCCCTGAACACCTTCGGGGTCCTGGACCAATCGCCATCCCTCGCGCATGCGCACGACTTTTACTGGCAATCCCTTGCGCCGGTACAGCCATTCAATCTTATATTCGCCGCTCGGTCCGACCCGCATGCGGACTTCATCATATCGAAGCGATGCCCAATACGGTGTTTCGCGGTCCTGAGCATGTGCAGGGCTCGCGGTGATCCCTGCGGCGATAAACACTACGAAGGCCAAAAAGGAGAGAATACGAACAGCGGTCATAATGACCGATAGTAGCCTGATCGGTGGCCGCATCAACAGGGATTGATGTAAAGAGATTTCCACCATTGTTCGCGGGGCCTGTTCGCGGCATCTTGACCGCCCCGCCTCTATCGCCTTAGCCCCATTGCATGACTACACATCACACACCGCCGCACTTTCCCTCTGGCAAACCCAAAGTGGTGGTGACGCGTCAATTGATGCCCAGTGTCGAGACGCGCATGAGCGAGCTTTACGAGGCAACGCTGAACTCCAGTGATGAACCCATGAGCCGCGATTCCCTGATCGCGGCAATGCAGGACTGTGACGTATTGGTGCCAACTGTCACCGATCGGATCGATGCAGGCATGATCGAGGCCGCAGGAGAACGGTTGTGCCTGATCGCCAGTTTCGGTGCGGGCACAGAACATATTGATCTGGCCGCCGCTGCCGCTCGCAAAATCATCGTTACAAACACGCCCGGTGTTTTCACAGATGATACAGCAGATATTGCGATGGCCGGTATTATCGGGGTTCCGCGCCGCATCCGCGAAGGCACAGCTTTGGTGCGTAAAGGCGAATGGACCGGTTGGGCGCCATCCGGTCTTTTGGGCCGGAAGATCGGCGGGAAAACGCTTGGTATTGTCGGCATGGGCCGGATCGGACAGGCTGTTGCCCACCGTGCCCGCGCATTTGGGTTGGAAGTAGCCTATTACAATCGCAAGCGGATGCCCGATGCGTTGGAACAAATGCTAAGCGCGCGCTATGTTGGTGATCTGGATACGCTTGTGTCCGAAGCCGATATTCTCACGCTCCATTGCCCCCTGACCGAAGACACACGTAACCTGCTGGATGCGCGGCGGATTTCGCTGATGAAAGACGGATCGAGCGTAATTAACACGGCGCGAGGCGAGCTGATCGATCAGGATGCGCTTATTGACGCACTTTATGCTGGCAAATTGATCGGTGCCGGTCTGGATGTGTATCCAGACGAGCCCAATGTGGATGAGCGTTTGCTCAAACATCCCAATGTCATGACACTGCCGCACATCGGCAGCGCCACGGCCGAAGGGCGCGAGGCGTCGGGAGAAAAAGTTATCGCCAATATCCGCTTTTGGGCGGACGGCCACCGCCCACCGGACCAAGTCCTTACCGCATTGATCGGATAATTTTTCTATGATCGCTGACCCCGCCGCTCTGGCCGTACCTGATACGGGCGACACTGCATGGATTTTGGCAAGTTCTGCGCTTGTCTTGTTGATGACTTTACCTGGCCTTGCGCTGTTTTACGGCGGTCTGGTGAGAGCAAAGAATGTGCTTTCGGTCCTCCTCCAATGCGGGGCAATCGCAGCCTTGGCCTCTGTCTTGTGGGTCGTTGTCGGATACACTCTGGCGTTCGGACAGGTAACAAATGGATGGATCGGCGGCGGAAACGCGGTTTTGTTCAAGGAACTGGCAAATGTGCGCGATGGTACCCTCGTGCCAGAAAGCGCGTTTGCGCTGTTTCAGATGACGTTTGCTGTCATTACTCCGGCTTTGATGGTCGGCGCATGGGTGGAGCGAGCGCGGTTTTCATGGGTTCTGGGTTTCAGCGCGCTGTGGCTGCTGATCGTTTATGCTCCGGTCGCCCACTGGCTGTGGGGCGGCGGCTGGCTGGCGAGTGAATACGGAACGCTGGATTTTGCCGGTGGCCTCGTTGTGCACACGACCGCAGGCGTATCGGCGATTGTGGTCGCCATGCTGCTTGGCAAACGCAAAGGCTTTCCAGAACAATTCATGATGCCTCACGCTCCGGTTCTCACAGTAATCGGCGCCGCGCTTTTGTGGGTTGGGTGGTTCGGGTTTAATGGCGGCTCTGCGCTTGGCGCAAACGATAATGCCGCGAGCGCGATTATCTCCACCCATATTGCCGCAAGCGCCGCAGCTCTCACATGGCTTTTGTGCGAGAAACTGAGTCTTGGCAAACCAACCAGTATCGGCTGGGCAACCGGCGCGATTGCCGGCCTCGCGACAATTACTCCAGCGGCTGTGTTCGTTTCACCGGGGGCCGCAATTCTGTTCGGTATTTTGGGATCTTTGATTTGTTACGGAGCGATCCAGCTCGTGAAAAACCGCTGGCACATTGATGATTCTCTCGATGTTTTCGCAGTCCACGGGATGGGAGGTTTGCTCGGCACGATGCTGCTGGCGGTATTTATCTCGCCCGATTTTGGAGGAACCGGCTATTTCGGCGAAATGACCATGACCAGCCAGCTCACAGCGCAAGCCATCGGCATTGGCGCGGTCGCGCTTTGGAGCGCAGTCGGCACGGTCATAATCGCGCTAATGGTATCGATCGTGTTCCCGCTGCGAGTGGCCGCCGACGATGAGCAGGACGGGTTGGACATTTCAAGCCACGGTGAACGCGGATGGGAACTGGATTGATCCGCGCCGCCCTGGTCTGAAATACTACCAAAAAACAGCCCTCCGCTAAGGAGGGACTGCCATCAGTCCCCGGTCAAAATCCGCTCGACCAATTCGCCAACGGTGGGCGTATAATTGTTCGAGTAGAACGGGTCCTGCTTAAACCGGTATGCAGCATGCCCTGCAAAGGCGAGATTATCGTCGGGATGGCCGCCATGCGCGATGTCTTGCAGCGTTTTCTGGATGCAGAAACTGCGAGGGTCCGCAAGGCGTCCGGTGGTGTAATCGTCGTGGTCTTTCCAGCTGGAAAACTGGCAATGCGACAAACAGCCCATGCAATCCTGCTGGTCCTTGCGAATAGTATCGCGAGTATCGGGTTCAACAAAAACTATGGTCCCATCGGGCGTCTTAAGGGGCTCTGTGTGCCCTGCCCGCATCCAGATTTCGGCCTTTTGCTTATCCTCTGGCATCACCCAGAATGATCTCGCTTTGCCTTCTTCACTCAATTGCACAGTGCCCTCTTCCTCTCCTCGTTTGAAGAATGGAATCTGGCGTTCACTGCGATGCATCAGATCATACAAGAACGGCGTTTTCACCGCGCTTGAATAGAACCCGGTCGGTGAGAATTTGTGAAGCAGGACATCGCCTTTTTCGACGTTACGCAGCATGTCTTTCCAGACCTGCGGAATCGGGCTTTCCTGCGTCAATAACGGGCGCGTGCCGAACTGAAACGCGATTGTGCCCAATTCAGGATTGTCGATCCAATCGTTCCATTCGCGAAGGCACCAAACGCCGCCCGCCATTACGATGGGCACGTCATCCGACACACCTTCTGCACGCATCATATCGCGCAGAACTTTTACACGCGGGTACGGATCTTCGGGCTTGGTCGGGTCTTCGGCGTTCGAAAGTCCATTATGACCGCCTGCCAACCACGGGTCTTCGTACACCACTGCAGCCATCAAATGCGGCACATTCTTGTAACTGCGTTTCCACAATGCGCGGAAGGCCCGGCCCGAGCTGACGATGGGGAGATAACACACATCAAAGCGCGCTGCGATTTCAGCGAGTTTATAAGGCATACCCGCGCCGCAAGTGACGCCGGTGATCATACCCTTGCATTCTTCCAGAACACCTTCGAGTACAGCCTGAGCCCCGCCCATTTCCCACAGGACGTTGATGTTGATCGCGCCCTTGCCGCCGGAGATCTCATAGGCTTTTTTGACCTGAGTGCTGGCACCATCAATCGCGTATTTGATCAGCTGTTCGTGGCGTTCCTGCCGTGTCGCCTGGGGATAAACCTGCGGGATCGGATCGCCGTTTTCATCATAGCTATCCGCATTAACCGCCGAGACGGTACCGATGCCGCCTGCCGCAGCCCATGCGCCCGAACTGGAATGGTTGGTTGCTGATACGCCTTTGCCGCCTTCGACAAGCGGCCACACTTCACGCCCGCCGTAAACAATCGGGCTAAGTCCCTTAAACAATGGAATGCTCCCCTGCGCGTTGCCTTGTACGCGTCATTTGTTAGTGCCCATAGAGTTGCTGCGCTTTCAGTGCAATAATTGAGCGCCATCATCGCCGCACGGATTACCCGTTGCTGCATGCCTTTATAACTGACGGTTCAACCCTCTGTTCCCCGCGTTCAAAACGAGCGAAATAGCCGCGAATGTCGGGCCGCTCGATAAACTCGACAAGGTTGTAACCGACCGCTTCAAACTCGCAAAACAATAGCTTAGGCGAGATGCCGTGCTGGTCCGTGGGCCGGTCCACATCGACAACGATGATCTGGCCATTGGCTGCCAATGCCGGCCAAAGACGCCACAAAAACGCATAAGGCTCCTGCACTTCGTGATACATGTGGACCAGAAAAATTCGGTCAAAACTGTCCACGGGAAGTTGCGGATCGTCGGGCTGCCCCAGCTTTATCGAAATATTTTCAAGCCGTTCGCGTTCAACCCGCCGGCCAAGCCGCTCCAACGCTTCGCGGCTAATGTCTTGCGCCAGAACGCGTCCGTCATTGCCGACACGTTCGGCAAGACGAATGGTATAGTATCCCTCGCCCGCGCCGATATCGGCCACCGTTGTGCCTTCTTCGATATTGGCGAGATCCATGACCACTTGCGCTTCGCCGCGTTCATCGCGCGCATCTTCGTTTGAAAATTCGTTGGATACGACCTTGGAAACGGGCCGGTCGGGCCGCGGGAATTCGGCGGCGCTATCGGCACGGTTCTGATCTGGGACAAGGCCCTCACACGCCGCGAACAAGGGCATGATGCAAAGCAAAGCAAAGGTAGGAATACGCATCATGGAATTGGCAAAGCCCCGAAACCGGGCGAAAACGGAGCAAAAGCGGCACCTGCACGCGGCATGTCTTCACGAGCGATATGGCCTTTGGGAGCGATCCAGCCTTTATCGACGACACGCCTCATTCGACGTCCTCGATATCGACAGTCTCCCCTGTGACCTGTTGAGCCAAAGCCGCGGAAATGAATTCATCGATTTCGCCATCCAGCACCTTGTCAGGCGAGCTCGACGTGACGCCGGTGCGCAAATCTTTGACCATCTGATACGGTTGCAGGACATAGGACCGGATCTGATGCCCCCATCCGATATCGCTTTTTTCCTGATATTCGCCCGATGCGACCGCTTCACGTTCGGCCATCTCACGCTCAAACAACCGCGCTTTCAACATATTCATCGCAGTCGCGCGGTTTTTATGCTGGCTCCGGTCATTTTGGCTGGCCACCACGATTCCGGTGGGTTGGTGCGTTATGCGAACGGCGGAATCGGTCGTATTGACGTGCTGACCACCCGCGCCAGAGGCTCTGTATGTATCAATCTTAAGGTCCGATGGATCGATCTCGATTTCGATATCGTCATCGATAACCGGATAAACCCACACGCTTGAAAAGCTCGTGTGACGCTTTGCCGCGCTGTCATAAGGGCTGATGCGGACAAGCCGGTGGACGCCGCTTTCCGTTTTGGAATAGCCATAGGCGCCGTCACCTTTGATCAATAAGGTTGCCGATTTGATACCTGCCTGATCGCCAGCCTGATACTCGACCGTCTCGATCTTGAACCCGCGCCGTTCGGCCCATCGTCCGTACATGCGGAACAGCATCTCTGCCCAATCCTGGCTTTCCGTGCCGCCTGCGCCGGCATGGATTTCCAGATAGGTGTCGTTGTTATCCGCTTCACCAGACAAAAGCGCCTGCACCTTGTCGGCGTCGGCACGGTTGGCGAGTTTTTCCAGGCTTGCCAGACCATCATTGACGATCGTTTCTTCGCCTTCGGCCTCACCCATTTCGATGAATTCGATCGCGTCCGACATTTCCGCTGAAATCTCGCGAACCGTATTTACCGCTGTCTCAAGGGTTTTCTGCTCTCGGCTGATGGCCTGCGCCTCTTTGGGATTGTCCCACAATGTAGGATCCTGAACGCGGGCATCCAGCTCATCAAGGCGGCGCAACGCGCGCTCCCAATCGAGCGATTGACGGACCAGATCCAGCGCTGCTTCGATCCGGTCAATATTGGCTTGGGCCTCGGCCCGCATAAGCTATCCTTTAAATCGCTGTTCGCGCCGCGTTTAGCGCCAGACGTCCGATTGTAAAACGAAGGTGTCCGTCATGGGCACCGATTGTGTCAGTAAATACCACCGCGATCTTCAACAAAATCGTCGGGTTGGCCATCACCGCTTTCAACCACCGGCCGCACTGTCCGCCGGCTCTGCCTGATCAGAGAGAGGATTTCGTCGCGTTTGGACGCGATTTCGTCTTGCCGGGTTGCACGCTCTGGTTCGGTATCGGGTTTGAATGCTTCCCAAATCACTGCGGACTTTGGATCGTTCGTTGGCCAAACGTCAAACACCCGTTTCCCGGTGCGCCGATCGATGCGGACCATACGTACGCCCTCAGGCGCAATTGCCGGAAGATCGCTCCACCGGTCCCGCGAATTTGTAATCAGGTCCTTGATTATAGGGGCCACAATCGTCCCGCCCTGGGCATAGCCGCCAAGGTTTCGCGGCGTATCAAACCCGACATATGCGCCCGCAACCATCTGCTGCGTCCCGCCCACGAACCACACATCTTTCGGGCCAGTGGTGGTTCCTGTTTTACCAAAGAGCGGCAGGCCGAGTGTGTTCAGGACAGTCGCAGTGCCGCGTTCAACCACACCTTCCAACATATGCATCGTTTGGAATGCTGTGCGCGCATCCATAACCTGCTTGCCGCTAGAACCCATGCGCGGCATCGGTGCGCCGTCCCATTGATCCATATTACAGCTGTTGCATTTGCGCTCATCTGCGCGCCAGATCACTTTGCCCCGGCGATCCTGAACATAATCGATAACAGTCGGTGTGTTGAGCCGCCCGTGATTGGCAAGCGCGGAATAGGCGCCAACCATTCGCATAACGGTCGTTTCTTCTGATCCAAGAGCTGTGGCAGCGTAAGGATCGGCCTCTCCGATTCCCATTGATTCGATTGTATCGACAACATTATCCATTCCGGCCTGCATACCGATCTGGACAGTCATGATGTTCTGCGACTGCTCGAGCCCGTACCGCATCGGGAATTGCCCGGCACGTCCGCCGCGAATGCATTTTTCGCCCAGTCGATTGCCCTGATAATAGCAGAACCGCGTGTTATCGATCTCCGTCGAGGGGGTCATGCCATTGTCCAAACCGGTCGCGTAAACGAACGGCTTGATGGTTGAGCCTGGCTGACGCATGGCCTGTGTTGCGCGGTTGAAATCAGACAGCCGGTGATCGAACCCGCCCTGCATTGCGACAACGCGGCCAGTTTGCGGGTTCTGGACAACCAGCCCGCCTTGAGCGGTGGGGATAGTGGCTACGCGAAAACCTGATCCTTGCGGACGCACGGCGATCACATCGCCTGCTTTCAACGCGTTCGGCAAACCCGCCAAGGGGGCTTCATCGCCGTTGGAAAAACCGATTGTCGCGCTGCTGCCAGTACGCTGTGTGACGACACCGATGCGCCAATCCTTGTACCGAATCGAGAGGTATGAACTTGCCAGTTGCCCGGCCCAATTGCCCTCGCTGAGATCGATATTCGCAATCGGCCCGCCCCACCCTCTGCGGCCATGGTACCGCACAAGCCCAGCCCGCAAAGCATCGCGCGCTGCCTCTTGCAGTTCTGGGTCAAGCGATGTGCGGACCCAAAGACCGCCAGCATAAACGCTGTTGTTGCCTTGCTCCGCGTTCTCACCAAATTGTTCGATAAGCTGCCGCCGAACTTCCTCAAGGAAATATCCGGCATCAACCGAACGCTGCGACCGCTGGTTTACCAGACCAAGCGGCATTTTGGCCGCCTGGTCTCTTTCGGCGGCGGTGATGTAGCCATTCTCTTCCATCTGCCGCAAAACAAAATCGCGGCGGGTCAGCGCAGCGTCTTCCTCGCCCGCACGGCCATACCGTTCCGGGGCTTTTGGCAGTATCGCCAAAAACGCCATTTCGTGCAGATCAAGCTCGCCTACATCTTTATCAAAATAAGCGCGCGACGCGGCCTGAACACCAAAACTGCGGCGTCCCAGCGGAATCTCATTGAGATACAGCTCAAGGATTTCTTCCTTGGTCAGCACGTCTTCGATACGGCTCGCAAGGATCATCTCCTTAAGTTTGCGCGTGACCGAATATTCATCGCCCAACAGCAGAACTTTAGCGAGCTGCTGGGTGATGGTTGAACCGCCAACCGCGCGGTCGCCAGAGCCGTATTTTGTGGCGTAATCAAACACCGCATTAGCCGTGCCCGTCAGGTCAACCCCGCCATGGCTGAAAAACGTCTTATCCTCGGCAGACAGATACGCACCGATCAACCGTTCCGGCAGGTCAGGGAACTGCAACTGGACACGTCGTTCACGCGCGTAAGAATGGACGATTTCACCGTCTGCACCGCGCACCACCGTGGGCAGAGGTGTTTCATATTCGAGCAGGCTTTCGGCTTCGGGAAGGTCATTTGCCAGCCACACAAATACCGCAACCCAGAATACCAAGCCTAACGCCACCAGAACGGCAGCAATCTTGAACAATAAGCTGTTGCGCCATTTCGCGGCGAACCAGGCAGACGCCCCGCCCAGATCGCGGTTCAAGCGATAGCGGAAATATTCTAGACCGGAGGAAGAAGGATTATCTGTCATCGTTCGAACGCGGTTAGCACGAGTTATATCGGCCTTACCAGCGGCTTTGGCCCTAATTTACACGTGTCATCCATTATCATGAATCCAACCGGTCTGCGCTCTAAAATTCGCTGCGGCGGGCGAAGTAGACCCGGATCGCCTGGCTCAGAACTTCGGCATACTGAGCGCGGCCGTCGTCGGTGGTGAGGCGTGCGCGGTCCGTTTTATTGGTTACAAATCCGCTTTCAAACAGCACAGCGGGCACATCGGGCGCTCTTAAAACCGCAAGCGCGGCTGATCTGCGCGAAGAGGGGTGAAATTGCAGCTTCCCCTCACCTTCGCGGGTGATCAGTGATGCAAATTCAGAGGCGTCCTCCTGCGTCCGGGCCTGCGACAATTCGACCAGAATCGCGCTCACCCGTTCAGTTTGTCCGTCTATTTCGATGCCATTTACCCGGTCAGCGCTATTTTCGCGGGCTGCAAACCGCGCCGCAGCCTCGCTCGACGCCTCGTTTGACAAGATGTAAATGCTAGCACCTGATACGGCGCTGTCCTCACCAGCGGAATCGGCGTGGATCGAAATAAACAGATCCGCTTCAAGTTGCCTGGCGATCTCTGGACGATCTGCGAGGGGAACGATCCGATCATCTGAACGCGTCAACGCGACCCGAATGCCGCCTTGTGCGATCAACATGTCTCTTAAAGCGAGACTTAGATCGAGAACTACGTCTTTCTCACTCACTCCGGCGCTGACCGAACCCGGATCGCGCCCTCCGTGTCCGGCATCTATCACGACCAAAGGCCGCGTTTCATCATCAGGGCCCTCGATAACTGGCAATTCCAAGGGCTCGATTTCAGGCTCAAGCAAGAAACTGAGCACGTAATCCCTACCCCATTCAGGCACCGGAATCTTAACACCCCATGCGTATGCGCCCCCAAGCAGGAGGGCAGGAATTGCCACAATCAGGATCAGGAGCGTTCGAATGCTCATCGCAATGTGTGCTTAGAATGTCCAACAACCTAAGCGCAATAGAGTTGCGAGACGAAACCCACGGTGCTAACAGTCAAAATTCTGAAACAACATCGCTTGGGCCGCGTAACACCCGCTCTTCGTTGAACGTTTCTTCCGCTCGGCCCCACCAACCGCGACAGTCGCAAGGCGGGGCCGCACAACAGGTTGATGTAGTGACGAGACACTTCTCCTCGCAGTTAGATTCGCAGCGCCCATGGGGCGCGCGCGAAGATGCGAGCCGGAGCGCGGTATTTTTCCGCAGCTCGATCACAGCAGACACGAACATCGCAGGCTCCTCGGTAACACGGCGAGAAGCGAAGAACCCAAACGGCGCGGTTAATCTGCGCCTTTATTTATCACACAATACACGCCCCCTTCGCGAGCCTTTGGCTGCGCGCGGCCGCGGCGTCTGGAGACAATTTAATGGCAACGCGCATGCTAATCGATGCGCGCCACTCGGAAGAAACCCGGGTGGCGGTTCTCAAAGGCAATCGAATTGAGGAATTCGACTTTGAATCTGCTGAACACAAGCAGATCAAAGGCAATATCTATCTGGCGAAAGTAACACGGGTCGAACCGTCGCTTCAGGCGGCATTTGTCGATTTCGGCGGCAATCGCCACGGTTTCCTCGCTTTCAACGAAATCCACCCCGACTATTATCAAATCCCGTCCGAGGATCGTCAGGCGCTGCTCGATGAAGAAGCAGAGGCAGCCGAAGAAGAAGCGCGCCTTCGTGACGAAGATGAAGAAGACGGCATAACCCCCGGCGAAGAATATGACGCCGATGATGAAAGCTCGGAAGCATTAGCCGAAGATCTCGCCGAAGACGGTCTTGAAGAGATCGACACATCGGAAAAAGACAAGGTTTCCACCATCGAAGATGGCGCATCAGATGATGACGATTCGGACGATGATGACGATGACGATGACGACAGCGAAGATGATGGGGACGAGTCATCCGAGGACAAAAATTCGCGGCGTGGTAGAGGCCGCGGACGTGGCCGTCGCCGTCAGGGTAAAGGCCCCAAAGGCAACAGCAAAGGCCGCAGCCGCGCCAAACAGGTTGACGAAGTGCGTGCGAAACGCATGGCCCTCCGTCGCCGTTATAAAATCCAGGATGTGATCCAGCGCCGTCAGGTTGTTCTGGTGCAGGTCGTCAAGGAAGAGCGCGGCAATAAAGGCGCCGCGCTGACAACGTATCTCAGCCTTGCCGGGCGTTACACCGTCCTGATGCCAAACAGCTCGCACGGCGGCGGTATCAGCCGCAAGATCAGCTCTTCGAGTGACCGCAAGCGTTTGAAGCAGGTCATCAATGACATGTCCCTGCCCAAAAGCATGGGTTTGATTGTTCGCACCGCTGGCCTCAGCCGGACTAAAACCGAAATCAAGCGTGATTTTGATTACCTCGCCCGCCTGTGGGACGAAATTCGCGAAAAGACGCTGTCCTCAACCGCGCCCAGCCTTGTCCATTCGGACAGTGACCTGATCAAACGCGCGATCCGCGATATCTACAATCGTGAAATCGAAGAGGTCATCGTCGAAGGCGAAGAAGGGTACAAGCTGGCCAAGGGCTTTATGAAATTGCTCATGCCCAGCCACGCTCGCAGGGTAAAAGCCTATTCAGATCCTGTGCCCATGTTCCAAAGATACGGAGCCGAGGATCAATTGCGGGCGATGTATGACCCGATGGTTCAGCTAAAATCGGGCGGCTATTTAATCATCAATCCGACCGAAGCCCTTGTTTCAATTGATATTAACTCGGGCCGATCGACCAAAGAACACGGCATTGAGCAGACCGCCCTTCACACCAACCTCGAAGCGGCGCGGGAAATTGCGCGGCAATTGAGGTTGCGCGATATGGCTGGACTTGTCGTGATCGATTTCATCGACATGGAATACAATTCCAATGTTCGCAAAGTCGAAAAGGCGATGAAGGACGCGCTCAAGAACGATCGGGCGCGTATTCAGGTTGGCCGCATTTCAGGCTTTGGCTTGATGGAAATGAGCCGTCAGCGCCTGCGCACTGGCGTCCTTGAAGCGACGACACGCGAATGTCCGCATTGCGATGGCACCGGCCTTGTCCGCACGGCCTCGTCTGCTGGTTTGTCCGCGCTTCGCCTCATCGAAGACGAAGCCGCCAAAGGCAAAGGCACTGTCATCAAGCTCGCGGCCAGTACCGAAGCGGCGATCTATATGCTCAATGAAAAACGCTCCGAGCTGGTCGAGATCGAACAGCGTTACGGCGTGACCGTCGAAGTGCTGCCGGAAGGCGAGGACGAAGGCGCCAAAATGGCGGTTTCCAGCGCCGGTCCACGCCCGGCCGAAGCGCCTAAATTCGCCCCCATCATTGATGAAGATGATGATGAGGATGACATTCCAGAGGAAAACGAATTCGATTCCGAAGAGGATGACGGCGAGAACAAGAAAAAGCGCCGCCGCCGCCGCGGTGGCCGTGGTCGCGGAAAGAAACGTCCGGAGAACGAAACCGAAGGTTCAGATGAGAACTCGGATGATGGCTCAGACCAACCGGCATCAGACAATGACAGCGATGACAACGGCGATGAAAAGCCGAAGCGCCGCCGCCGCCGTGGCGGCCGTGGACGTCGCAGAAAGCCTGATGATGCAGCGACAGAAGGCAGCGCAGAAGGCCTTGAGCAGGTTTCAGAGCAGGTCAAAGAAGACATGCCTGTGGTTGCCGGACCTGACGATGCGCCGGAAACAGCCGCTGCGATGGCGGAAGAGGTGCCGGCTGCTGAAAAGCCAAAGCGCAAGCGGGCTCCGCGGAAGAAGAAGGTAGAAGAGCCGGCGACGGACGCACCTGCGGATGCACCTGCCGAAGCATCGGCGGAGCAAGCTGCTCAATCGGAAACCGCCGAGGCGCCAGCTGAAAAGCCAAAGCGCAAGCGGGCTCCGCGAAAGAAAAAGGTTGAAGAGCCAGCTGCGGACGCACCTGCCGAAACAAAGGCGGAGGCACCTGTAAAGGAAAAGCCAGCTCCGAAACCTGCCGCTAAACCCAGAACGGCGAGCAAGAAGGTAGAAGCAGAACCTGACGAAGCAGAATCGACCGGCGGTAAGAAACGCGGTTGGTGGCAGCGGACGTTTGGCGAATAAGCCAAAGCTTGCACCTGAACACAATCAAAAGGCCGGGCGTCGTTAAGGCACCCGGCCTTTTCTATTTCTAAGCCTTCGATTTACTGCGCGCTAAATGCTGGCTTTCCGGGCAACACCCCATTCGTTCCATCCGGCAAATTTCGGCGCTTTCGGCAGATATCCCTGCCCCAACGGCTCGACTTCGAAACCGGCACCGCGAAACGCAGAACCGATGGGCCGGGTCAAATGGCATCCTCCCGCCATGCGTTTCCAAACGGGTTCGATCCGGTCTTGCCACTTTGCAACCCCTTCATCGGGCGCACGCCCATGCTCGAGGAAAAGCGCTTTTCCGCCCGGGCGAAGGATGCGGCGAAGCTCGCGTAATACCTGCGCCGGATCATCCACCGAACACAGGGTGAATGTGCAAACGACGCTATCAAAAAAACGGTCGGGAAACGGGATTGCCTCACCAATTCCCTGACGGATATCGGCAGGCCATCCCTTTCGCTCTGCTGCGGCTCGCGCTTCATCCAGCAAACCGCCATGCGGGTCTATGCCGGCGTAGCTGGTGATGGCGGGGGCATTGTAAAATTCCTGATTTATCCCGCCGCCGCAGCCAAGTTCGAATACATCGCCGCTTGCCATAGGAACCAGTTCGGATCGGCGTTTCATAACCTGACCCTGGCTGCATGCGCATGTCACAAGACGCGGCATTATGTGCGCGTCGTACCATTGCCCCAATCCCACGCGCTCTCTCCTTCGCGTTGCTACTCAAGCGTCAAGTGTAAGCCGATTTTGATCAAGTGGAACAAAATTGTGATCAGGACGCAAGAACCGTCACAATCGTACATACTTTGCCCGAAAGCCCAAATATGTTAAAAGTGAACTATGCACACGGCAGATCCCCATAGTTCCGGTTTGAAACCGCTTTTGGTTCGGAACCGCATTCTGCTGTGGAGTGCCGCAGCAATTTTGCTGATCGCTCCCTTGGTCGCGATGCAATTCACGCGGGAGGTTAATTGGACCGGCGGCGATTTTCTGGTCTTCGCAGGGATGCTGATTGCCCTGTGCGGCGGAATGGAAATGATTGCGCGCCACATCACACGCCGCGCGGTGCGCAACGCGGCAATGATCGCTGCGCTCGCCACCTTCGTCTTTGTCTGGGCCGTGCTCGCCACGGGATAATTAGGCGGGCACTTCTTCGCCTTTGAAATCAAACACGCGGCCGCTATTCGCAGGATTAAGCCCCGCCAGCACATCCAAAAGATTGGCCGCCGCCTGATCGGGTTCGGTCAATTGGCCATCGGGCAAATTCGCTTGAAATGGCACGGACAGCGCGCTGTCCACTGTGCCGGGATGCAGGCCTGCCACAATCCCTTCGGGATGGGTCCGCGCAACCTCCAGTGCGAAATTCTTGAGCAGCATGTTCAGCGCCGCTTTTGAAGCGCGGTAGGAATGCCAACCGCCCAAACCATTGTCGCTGATCGATCCGACCCGTGCACTGATCGCAGAAAATACAAATCGGTCTGAGCGCGGCATCAGGCGCAGCATATGTTTGGCAATCATCGCCGGGCCAATCGTATTTAGAGCGAAAACCTGCGCCATCACATCGGGGTCAAGACGTTTATAAGTCCGCTCTGGTCCGGTTCCATCGGGAAGCGTGAGAATACCTGTGGCGACAATCACCATTTCCGGCGGCTGTGCTGTCATCATCTGCGCTGCCGCTTTGATGCTCGCCTCGTCAGCCAAATCAAAGGCAAAGGGTGTGAAGTGTGGCCCCGCAGGCGCACTCCCGTCTCTTGATCCGCAATAGACGGTTTCGCAGCCTCTTGAGACCAGAGCTTCACAAAGCGCCCTGCCTATGCCGCCCGTGCTGCCGAATATGGCCGCAGTCCGCGGTGAATGTGTTGTAATGTCCATGCGCGCTCAACGGAAAGAGCCGGTCGGCTGTTCCCGAAAGGTAAAAATTCGGGGGATGCTGAGTGTTCCTCAACTCCTATCTCAAACGACGCAACACACTGTGTCTTGCCTCGCGCGGTCAAGGCGTTAGATAGGTGGCAACAGACAACGGGATTACACGATAATGGCGACTTTCACCCTTCCTAAGAACTCCACCATCCGCAAAGACGGCAAGGTTCATAAAGCCGACGGCGCGAAGCGTGTGAAAAGGTTCAAAGTCTATCGCTACGATCCTGATAGCGGCAAAAACCCGCGCTATGACAAATTCGAAATCGATCTCGATGAATGTGGCCCGATGGTTCTGGATGCCCTGTTCAAGATCAAGAATGAAGCCGATCCGACGCTGACTTTCCGCCGGTCTTGTCGCGAAGGCATTTGCGGTTCCTGCGCGATGAACATCAACGGCAAAAATGGCCTTGCCTGCACGACCGCGATCGAAGATTTGAAAGGCGAGGTTCAGATCACGCCGCTGCCGCATATGGACGTGATCAAGGACCTTGTTCCAGACTTCACGCATTTCTACGCGCAATACGCCTCTATCCAGCCATGGCTGCAAACGGTTAGCCCGACACCATCGGGCAAAGAACGCCTTCAATCACCCGAAGAGCGCGAGAAATTGGACGGGCTATACGAATGCATTTTGTGCGCGTGTTGTTCCACGTCGTGCCCTTCCTATTGGTGGAACTCGGATAAGTTCCTTGGCCCGGCAATCCTGCTTCAGGCGTATCGCTGGCTCGCGGATAGCCGTGATGAAATGACCGGTGAAAGGCTCGACCAGCTCGAAGATCCGTTCCGTCTGTATCGCTGCCACACAATCATGAACTGCGCGAATGTCTGTCCAAAAGGGCTCAGCCCGGCGAAAGCCATCGCTGAAACCAAGAAAATGATGGCCGAACGCGCGATCTGATCGGTGGCGCTGTCAGACGACGTATTTGACCATTTGCCAGACCCGGAGAACCCCGGTTGGCATCACTGGAATCTCAAGGATGACAGCCTGTTTAACGGGGCGGTGATGGGCAAACTCATCACCCGCCGTGAAACCAGCCGCGGCGGCGAAAAATGCCGTCTGCGGATGTTTCCCGAACGCCGCCATGAAAATCTGCAAGGGATAATTCATGGCGCAGTGACGCTGGGCCTGATTGATATTTCGATGTTTACGACAATGCATGTGATCGGAAACGGCAATGCCGGTCCTTCGGTATCACTGGAGCTTTCCACCCAATTTGTCGGTGGCGGTGACCCTACGCGGCCACTGGATGCGCTGACCGGTATCGTGCGCGAAACCGGGAAACTTGTGTTTGTTCGCGGAGAAGTTGTCCAAGGTGACGATTGCGTTGCGGCCTTTAGCGGGATTATCCGCAAGTTTACCCCGCGCAAAAACGGCTAATGGCCAAGATGCTCGATCGGTATGCGCAGCTTATTGCGGATGGCCAGCTTAAACCCGATCCGGCGCAAAGAATCGCTGTCGAACGGCTCCATCGACTTCAAGACGAATTGGAAGCAGGGCCACCTAAACGCAGTTGGTTTGAACGGCTGACGGGGACCGCAACCGGCAAACCAGACCCGCGCGGCGTGTATATGTGGGGCGGCGTCGGACGCGGAAAATCGATGCTGATGGACTTGTTTGTCGAAACTCTTGACCTTGAACAAAAGCGCCGCGTGCACTTTCACGCTTTTATGCTGGAAGTTGACGCGTTGATCACAAAGGCACGCAAAGCCAAACGTGACGATCCGCTTACTTCGGTCGCGCTAAGTATGGCCGCGGATACGCGGTGTCTTGCCTTTGATGAGATGGTCGTCACGAACACCGCCGATGCGGCGATCATGGGCCGTTTCTTCACTGCATTGATGGCGTCTGGAACGGTTATTGTCACCACCTCCAATCGCCCGCCTCGCGATTTGTATAAAGACGGGCTGAATCGTTCGCTATTCCTACCCTTTATCGATCTGGTTGAGAGCGAGATGGATGTGGTCGAGTTGAATGGTCCGATGGATTACCGACTTGACCGGATCGGCGGCCTGGCGACTTGGCATACGCCGATTGGTGAACCGGCAACCAACAAAGTCCGCGAAGCGTTTTTCCGTCTGACCGATTTCGCACCTGAAGATGCGGCGAATGTTCCCACTGGTGAACTCGACCTTGGTGGAGGCCGCACACTTCATGTGCCCAAAGCTCTTAAAGGCGTGGCAGTGTTCAGCTTTAAAAAGCTGTGTAGTGAAAATCGCGGAGCAGCTGATTACCTCGCGATCGCGCGCGAGTTTCATACTGTGTTTCTGGTCGGCATACCGATCATGAGCCCTGAAAAACGCAACGAGGCGATCCGGTTCACCAAACTGATCGACGCCCTGTATGAGCAGCGGGTCAAACTGTTCGCGACCGCAGCCTCCCTGCCCGATGATTTATATCCGGCAGGCGACGGAAGTTTTGAATTTCAGCGAACGGCGAGCCGCCTCAATGAAATGCAAAGCGACGAATATATGGCTCTGGGACACGGGGCGGAGGGTTAACCCGCATCAAGCCGCGGCAATACGTTCTGCCAACCGGGCTTGAGCCGCAACCAGACGGCTCATCACCTTCAGGTCTTGCTCGCGCAATTGAAGCGCCGTGTCGGCCCACATTTCTGTGATCTTATTGAGCTCAGCCAGCTCCAATTGCCACACGCGCTTGGTTGCCTGGCGCGCACCAACCAGACCGCCGTGGCGGCGCTCGGACTTTTTGATGAAATCGCGCGTCGCGTTCAGACCGTCACCCGGCTCAGCCAAAGCGTGAACAATGCCCATATCGTACATTTGTTCAGCCGTATAAGTCTCATTTGAAAGGATAATTCGGTCAGCCATGGCGCTGCCTAATTTGCGAGACAGCAATGCGTGTGCGCCCATTCCGGGATACAGACCAAACATAATCTCTGGCAGACCAAACGTCGCCTGACGTTCTGCAATGATGAAATCAAACGACAACAAGGCCTCGAAACCACCGCCCAGCGCCGTTCCCTGAACCAAGCCAATCGTCAGCATCGGGATATCGAGCGTACGAATATTCCGGTCAAGAATAGCGCAACACCGATGCCCGTAATGCACCAACCCTGCTCTATCGCGCTCGCGGATCAACTGCTGAAACAGATCAAGATCGCCGCCAAAGCAGAACACATCATCGGCCCGGCTGCCGAGCACAAGATACCGCAGAGGCACTTTGTCGGGCCCGAAGCCCTGCCCGATCAATTGCTGCCATTGCTCAAAATCATTGAGCATCGCCGGAGTAAAGCTGGGCCGCCCCTCAGGGCTCATATAAGACCAAAGAGTTGCGGTGGTGTCGTCGTACAAGACGTCGAGTTCTTGTAATGAGAAAAGTTCCTGAGGGATGGACGCGTGAAGCGCGCTTTCTGCGTATAATTCTTCTACGTCAGTCAATGGAACCGCACGATTAGCGCCGCTATCCATAATGCTCACTCCAATACAACCCGATTTTCGAAAGCTGTTCCTCGTCAGCAAACGTGCGACTGGCCTATTTTAGGCTCTTGTAGACTTGATGGTAAGCGAGGTTGGAGTCGGTTGGCAATTACTATTTTACACTTATCCAACAAGCTGACTCACAAGTGAGCTTGATCGGGCGCAGTTTTTGAAACAAATGAAACAGGCTTTAGCCGGTAATACCAAGCCGGGTGATGGAGCGATCCAGCATCAAAATTTGCCAGAGAATTCTGGAATTATCGCTACGGCCAGCGACATGGGCATCGGCCAGGTCAGCCACCTCTTGCGGTTTGAACCAGCCCGTTTGCGCCAACGCAGAGCTTTCTGCGACCTGCCGCGCCTCTTTTGCCAAAGGCCCCCGAAACCAATCGGCGATCGGTGTTACAAAACCCTGTTTCGGGCGATACAGAATATCGCCGGGAAGATACCGTTCCATACTCTTTTTAAGGAGATATTTGCCGGTGCTGCCTTTTACCCGCATATTTTCCGGAAGCTGCGCCGCGAATTCAACCAGTCTGTGATCGAGCAGCGGCTCGCGCGCTTCAAGGCTCACCGCCATGCTGGTCCGATCGACCTTGGTCAGAATATCGCCAGGCATCCAGAATTTCAGATCGGCATATTGCGCGCGGTCCAATCCGCTTTGTGCAGGCGCACCGCGCATCAATTCGATCACTTCATCCTCAGCGCGAAATCCCCCGAGTGAAGCGGCAAAGGCGTCTGAATAAAGGGTCCGGCGCTGCTGCGGAGTGGCCACCGAAAGGCCGCTGGCATACCCTTCCTCGCCGCTTGCTGCGAGCGCGAGAAACGTAGATTTTGCTCTGAATTTTTGCGGGGCCCAGTCAGCTTTGGGCCAGACCCGTCCGAGGGTTCCGAATACCGTTTCACGAAGCCCGGTTGGCAGCATGGACCGGACGCGTTCTTCGTTGTGATGAAACACCTGTCTGCGGTACCCCGCAAAGGCTTCATCCGCGCCATCGCCCGACAGCGCAACAGTCACCTTTTCCTTTGCCAGAGCGCACACGCGCCACGTCGGCAGAGCAGAGGCATCGGCAAACGGTTCGTCAAACATCGCCGCCAATTGGTCAATCGCACCAAAATCATCTTGGCCGACAGTTCGCGCGGTGTGATCGGTGTTGAATTTATCCGCGATTTGCCGCGCATACGTGGTCTCATCAAGCCCTGCGACATCAAAGCCTATCGAGCATGTCCGGACTGGATCGGCACTCGCCTCGCTCATCAACGCCACCACGCTGGAGGAATCGACCCCGCCCGAAAGGAACGCCCCCAACGGAACATCCGAAACCATTCGTGATTGCACAGCATCACGCATCAAATGGACAAGCTCGGCTGATAAATCAGCTTCATTGCCGCTTTTACGGTTGGTGAAATCTATATCCCACCACTGTTTGGAACCTTCGGGTTTCTTGCCCTGTTCGAGCAACATGAAATGACCCGCAGGAAGTTTCTCGACACCGGACAGGATCGAGTGCGTGTCAGGAACATAGCCCCATGTCATATAAGCTTCGAGCGCGGCCGGATCGGCCTTGCGCCGCAATTGCGGGTGCGCAAGCAGCCCTTTCAGCTCAGAGGCAAACGCGATGCTGCCATCGGACAATCGCGCAAGGAACATCGGTTTTACCCCGAACCGGTCCCGCGCAAGAAACAATTGCCGCTTGTCCAGATCATACAGCGCAAACGCGAACATACCGTGCAGTTTTTCGAGACACGCGGTGCCCCAACGCTGCCACGCGGCCAGAATCATTTCTGTATCGCCTTGGGTGCGGAACTGTGCCCCGTCTTTTTCCAATTCGCGGCGTAGCTCGCGGAAATTGTAGATCTCACCGTTGAAAACAATCACCGCACGACCATTGGCCGAATGCATCGGCTGCGGTGATCCTTCAAGATCGATGATGGACAATCGGCGGTGACCAAGTCCGACGCCGTGATCTGTCCACACGCCTGCTCCATCCGGTCCGCGGTGGACCATGGCATCGCACATCCGTTCGACCCGAACAGGATCGACCGGCTTCGGCGTTTCAGCGTGAAAGATTCCGGCGATTCCGCACATATTGCGCGCCTAGCCGATTGCCATCGGGGCGACAATCACAGCCAGCATCGCGGCGGCAAATGCCATCGCAGCAATCGCTCCTGCTGTCGCGGAAATGCTCGGCGAACGCCGTTCAGCGCGAGCCAGCAGATCCCACGTGGAAAGATCATCTGCGGTCCACCCATAATCATCCGGTTCGCGTTCGAAAAACCGCCACGCGCCTGCGATCAGAATGACAACGACGAGCGCGAAGAATATCCACCCATAGAAAATGTGATCAAAGCCCGCTGCGAACTCGACGCCTTGGCTTTGCGCGATATAGATCGTGCCCCAAGCGCGGATACCGTTGGCAATAATGGGAATGATGATCGAGGCCGCGATAAAGGCCGCGCGCCTGCTCCAGCTGTCAAAACGGGTAAAGCTGACCAGCACAGATAGCGTGACCATCGCGACAAGAAATTTAACCCCCGAACACGCCTCCGCCACGATGAACAGGCCGACCGGTGTTTCGATGAATATCCCGTCAACCACCGCAGGCACCCCGCTCCAATGCGTAAGCGCAATGGCGATTTCTGCTGTGACCAGCTGCAAGGCCGGTATCAATTCGTCACCAAACGGAACGAGGAAAACTGCAAAAGCCAGCGGCAGTGCCAGCGCGAAAGCTACGCGTAATCCCAAAGTCGCCGCGACCGCAGCCTGCAACGCGCCAACGGCGCCTGCATGAGCGAACAGATTAATCTCGGTAGTCCGCCCTACCAACCACAGGCCAAGGCCCGCCGCCACCAAAGCGAGACCGGGCATCCATGGTTTAGGGGCGATCTTGATCAGATCATCATTGCGCAGCCAAACAAGCCAGATGATAATAAGCGGAACGAGCAAGATGTGGGTGTAGGTGTCGATGTTCCACCATTGATGGAACATCTCGCCCCATTCGCGGGCGGTTACAAAGATCAGCAACGCGGAGCACAAAACGAGCAGGCCGAGCGGCGCACGCCAGTTTTCAGGGACATAGTCCATCACGCTTTCCTGTTGCCATGATGGCTGCGTATTGGATGCCTCAGGCGGCATTGCGGTTCTCCTGCGCGGCGATCCCAACCATGGTTTCAAGCGGTGCGAGCATTGCGTCCCAGGCGTGGAAATCGACCACAAATTGCCGAGCAGCCTCGCCCATAGCCGATTTGGCTTGGGGTCTGCCCAGGAGCGTTTGCATACGCGCGGTCATGATCTGTGCATCTGCAACGCAGATCATCCAATGCGCGTCATCTGTTGCCGCAATACCGGTTGCTGCTTCGGGTGTGACAAGCACCGGACGGGCCATCGCCATCGCTTCCAGCACTTTATTCTGAACTCCGCGCGCAATCAGCAGCGGCGCAACCACGCAATCGGCGGCGGCGATGAAAGGCCGCACATCGGGCACTTCGCCATGAATAGTCAGACCGTCCTGTTTGCTGCGCGCCAGCAGTTTCGCCGTTGGGTTACGCCCGACAATGTGAAACTCTGCATCAGGATACGAACTGCGTATTGCGGGCAGTAATTGATCAAGGACCCACAATGCCGCTTGTTCATTCGGGCGGTAATCCATCTGTCCGGTAAACACGAAATGCGGACCGGGCCGGCCCGATATTTGTACATCGGGTTGAACGCGCGAAGGATTGAAGAAGTCTGCATCGATCCCGTTACCCAGAACGGTTACGCCTGCACCTTGTGATGCGGGAAGGCGGCTTCGAAAAAGCTCGGCCTCGTTATCACTGATCAGGATCGTCGTATCGGCGCGTCTGCATAACCGCGCCTCTTCAGCTGCGAGTAAACGGCCTTCACGCGAATTCAGCCAAACCCGCTCGCCCGCCTCGGCATAAGATTCAAATTTGGCGCTATCGACATCACAAAGGTCAATCACGACACGCCCGTCAAAATCATCTGGAATGTATTGACCCATTTGCCCGGAAAAGATCACAATCGTGGCGATATTGCGTGTGGCAATCGTCTCACGCACCCAGCTTTCAAGCTGCGCGCTATGAAATGCAGTCAGGCTGACCGGTTTACCCGACAGCACTGCTTCGGCGCCTGCCAAAACCAGTGGTTTGTTCCGGTTGACGATTTTGTAGCTCGCAGCAATTGCGCAAAGTGCGCCCTCGCCCGCTCGGTCTTCGTCATTCTCTGCGAAACAGCCGACATGGACCGGCGCCATACAAGCAAGCTTGTGAAGCAAATGATGCGCGCGGATCTTGTCACCGCGATTGGGCGGAAACGGAATGCGGTGCGCGAGGAAGAGGATTTCGCCCATAGTCAATCAGCCTCAGGCCAGATCACGGGCGATCAATGGACCGATCATATTTGCAACCGGCAGGGGAAGCTTTTTCCAAAGGTCGATCTTGCGGCTATAGGCTTCATTGGTCGGATCAATATCGCGTGCAGCTTCGCCCGGTGCTGTCCACTGTCCGTAAGTCAGCGGCACCGGATCAAATCCCCAATTCTTCTTGAAATTGTAAGGACCGCTGCCGGTTTTGGACCTGCCAAAATCGAACCGTGTCATGCCTTGCCGCCGCGCATGCAGCATCAGCTCGTAATACATCCGTTCATTCGCGCGTTCGTTTCGCGCGGCCAATGTTCCGCCGCCCCAGAACGGCAGAACCGCACCGCCGTGATAGAGTGAGAAAACGCTGGCAATCGGCGCGCCCCGTTTTAACACGGTCAAAATATCCGCTTGGCCGGGAAACACATCAATCATCGCTTTGAAAAGTTTGCGCGGAAAAACAGGTGTGCCCAAATTTCGCACGCTCTCGCTATAGACCGCATAATGCGCATCCAGATCGCGTTTTTCGTGCCCTACCCGCACCTCAAGATCATTCTTGAGACCCTTGCGAACCTCGGCGCGGGCCTTGCGTGGGATGGCGAGCAATTCTGCCTCGTCATCCTCGGCCAGATCTCGTTCGAAACCGCAATGTTTATCATCCCAAACCTGCCAGCCATCGGGAATGTTTCCTCCGCGCAGCTCAATGCTTGAAAATCCCATTTGGACCGCGTGATCCCGAGCGATTTGCGCGATCGACTTTGCTGCCTCGTGGCTATCAGTGCAGATGCCGCCGCCGACGCCGAAACCGCTTGAGACCAGAGTGTTGGGGAACAGGATAGAGCGCACTTCGGTAAGCGGTAGCCATCCGCTGATAACGCCAAGCTGTTCTGTGACAAATCCGTATGCGCGCTGGCCCGTGCCCGCTTCGACAGCGCGCAGCCAGGCGGGCCGGTGGAATACACTGGCCCCCTGTTCGCGGACAAATTCATCAATGCGCGAAGCCCATCGATTATCATTCAGATCGACGGCGCGCGCTGAATGGACAATTTTCATCGGCGCATTCATGCCGCGATATCCTTGGCCGGCTTATCGACGAAAAATGGCTGCGCTCGGCGCGCCTCTATCTTTGCCACGGCATCCATACGGCCCCATGCAAACTCGCCCGTCAGATCGCGCAGCTTGCCCGCCATCTGATCAAGGCCAGTGTAATGGCGCAATTTGGAACGAAGCGGCGCATCGGGAACGCGCGGTTGATCGGGGTCGATCTCCCAAGGGTGGAAGTAAAATACCGCCGGCCGCTCGTCGCGGGCATTCACCTGACGAATGGCCCAGCGCGAAAAGGCATAGGGCAGAACGCGGAAGAAACCGCCCCCGCCCGCGGCAAGCCGTTTTGCGCCCAGCATTGCTGTTGTCACTGGGATCTCGATCATTTGCGACCACGACACAGGCTTGAACGCGAAACGCGGCGCCTCTCTCCAGCCATAATGATCATGCGTGATGGGTGCGACGCTGGAGGAATAGATATAGCCTTGCTCTGCCAACTCTTCAAAAGCCCACAAATTGCGCGGGTCGATTGAGAAACTGGGCGCGCGGTATCCGGTAATGGATTGACCCGATGCGTCCTCAAGGATTGTGCGCGCTTTGCGAATGTCCGCAGCAAATCCTGATCGGTCAAATGTAAAGACCCGCGCATGGTCATACCCATGGCTGGCGACTTCGTGACCTGCATCGGCAATCCGGCGGATCAATGCCGGATGGCGTTCTGCCACCCAACCAAGGGTGAAAAAAGTCGCCTTCACGCCGGATTGTGCGAACAGATCGATGATCCGGTCCACATTACTTTCGACCCGTGTCTTCAGACTGTCCCAATCATTGCGGTCAATGACGGTTTCAAACGCGCCGACCTGAAACCAGTCTTCGACGTCGACCGATAATCCATTGATGATCGGAGTTTTTATCGAGGCAGCAGGATCGGTCGCCGACATATTCAGGCGGCCTCGCGCGCTTTGTTGTCCTCAAGCCATTCGATCAGCATTGTCAGGACATGACGGAAGGATTGCTCCTGCTCTTCAAGGCGCTGTTCAATCCGGTCGAGCGCGGCATTTACTTCCGCTTCGTCCGGTATTTCCGAAAGCTGGATCGGTTCATGATCAAAGCTTGATGTACCGGCGGCCTGAAGCTCGCCAAGCGCGGCTTCCAGTTCGGCTGTGCGTGCATCACGCTGAGCCAGCAGAGCTGCGACCTCTGTTGCGGGGACGCTGTCAATGTTCTGATCCGGTGCAGGATCAGCGGTTTCGACCGACGGTTCGATACTCAGCGGGCTTGGCTGGGCACTTGATCCGCGTGCGGCGTCGGCCCCCATCTCTTCGATGACCGCGTCGAGCATTTTGATGGTCAAAGCGTCCTTTTCTTCGATTGCACCCAGCAATAACAGACGGTTCATCACCTGATTGACGCGCCGCGGAATGCCATCTGTTGCCCGGTACAATGCCGGCAACAATCCCGGCCTTAGCGTCGGGCGCCCTTGCCAACCGACATGTTTCAGCCGGTGCATGATGTAATCCTCGACCTCTTCTTCATCCAACGCTTCGAGGTGATGCGATGCGATGATGCGCTGGCGCAGTTGATCGAGATCAGGATGATGCGCCAATGTACGGCGAAATTCGGGCTGACCAAGCAACAGTGTTTGTAGCAAAGGATGCGAGCCAAGCTGGAAATTGGACAGCATCCGCATTTCTTCGAGAGCGGTCAGATCAAGGTTCTGGCATTCATCAACCACCAGCAGGCAACGCTTTCCTTCGCGCGCTTCTTCTTGAAGGTACCGTTCGATTGCGCCCAGAGCGCTCGCTTTATCCTTGCCATGAATCGCGATGCCAAAGGCTTGCGCGACCACGTGGATCAATTCCTCACCATCCAGCGCGCTGGTTACCACCTGCGCCACAGTGAGTTCTTCGGGATTAATACGTTCCATCAGGTGCGCGACCAGCGTGGATTTGCCAGCGCCAACCTCACCTGTGATAACGATAAAGCCCTCGCCCTGGTTCAGACCATATCCAAGATAGGACATCGCCTTTTTGTGGCTCGAACTCTCAAAGTAGAATTCGGGGTCTGGGGTGAGCTGAAATGGCCGCCCGCTGAAACCGTAAAAATGATCGTACATGAGTATATCGCTCCGTCGGTCAGAAGTTGTAGCGCAGGCCCAGCAACGCGGTTGCTGTGGCAAAATCTTCTGCGGTGAATTCGCTGTCGATGTAATCAACCGACAAGGCGGCTCGTGCTGTCAGCTTGCTTGTGATGGACCGGCCATAAGCCGCCGACGCGCCAAATCCGGTGGCATCGCCATTGTCAGTGCCGCTTTCGAACCAGTTCACATAGGCATTCGCGGCGAAGGTCGCACTGCGGCCGATGGCCCGGTTGAACCCGCCAGCAATGTAATAGCTTTCGTCAATCACGCCATCGACAGCCGCGAGCACAGTGCCCGGTGCGCCGATAAACTCGCGCCGGTCATACCCTGCGCCAAGGACTGCGGTGGATTGACCGATGCGCCGTTGATAGCTGGCATTGACACCCCGGCCCCGGAATGCGGAAGACCGCACCGAACCAAGCGAATTGACCAGACCGCCGCCATCGGCGCCGCTAACCTGACCGCCGAAATCGCCGGTGACCGGGTTGCGCAAGGCCTCAAAATCAGTGCCCAGATCGGCCAGAGCGTTGTTCAAACGTCCGCCAAACCCGCTCACCCCGTCATACACGTTGACGTTGAAAGAACTGCGCGAACTCGGCGCGTAATTGAAACTGCCGTAATAGGTGGTGGAATCGTAGCGGCGGCCAACGCTGGCAGCCAGCGACGTGCGCGAACTGGGTCGCCATAACACGCCGACATCCCACAACAGGCCATCGACATCAAAAGCAAGGATGCGCGGTGATGCGGAATCCGTGACCAACCGGCCATCGGCGCCGCGAACGGGATCACCGTTTACATCGCGCAGGGCATCACGGCTCGACACTTCGACATTTTCATATCCAACGCCGCCAACCAATGCGAGCGAGTCAGTCACCGGAACGGTTACATCGCCTCGCACAAAGACATCGCGGACCCTTTGATCAAGGTTCGAGATATCTTCTTGATAAATACCGGCGGTAACACCGACACCCACTGGCAACGGATCGCCTGCTCTGGTTCCTGCTCGGATTTGCCCGTTATAGGTCACACTGTCATCGAATACGTCCACAGGATCGCCGTTCTGGTCGAACACGGCGTTTTCTGTTTCGAAGCGGTTATAGCCAACCCGGGCAACACCCGAGACTTCGACCGCGCCGACCTGTGTGTTCAAACTTGGCCCGGCATAGACGCTGTAAATCTGGCTCGCTGCGTCTTCGCGGACCAAGGGGTTCTGGGTAACAGCACCGCCGCCATCGACGCGGGTGCGGCTGGCCAGCCCGCCCGCTTCGAATGTCAAAGCGCGCGGGATGACGGAGACATAGCCGCGGGCGATCCCGCTAACCGTGTCTGTGTCCACCTGATCGCCATATCCGATATTGCGTTCGTAACGGACAGAGACGGACGCGCCGCTGTTGCGGCCCTGAGCGTTCACATCCACACCGGCTGCAATCTGGGTAAAGGTCACCACATCATCGCCCGGCTGCAATTCAGCCGAAAGGATCTGGTTCACCTCGATATAAGGCTGCACGAATACAGAGCGTTGCTCTTCTTCGGCTTCCTGAGCGAAAGCCGGTGCACTGACAAAACCGGTCGCGATGCCGATCAGAAGGGTATTGCGGAGTTTAGTCATGGTCATTCCTCCTGCCCGCCATATTCGCCAAAGCGGCGACCGGACGGACTGAAATGAGCTGCATTGAGCAGCAATTTGATAGTGGGACAGGCCGACAGAAGCTGGTGCGCATCTTCGAGCGCAGCCCGGCTTGTTTCATCGGCGCGGACAACCAAAACGGATTGCCCGACATGGGACGCCAATTCTGCGGCCGCTGAAGATGCGAGCGCAGGCGGAGTATCAAAAATTACATAGCGGTTCGGTGCGCCGCGCGTCAGCCGGTCTAATATCTCGCCAGTCCGTTCGCTCGCCAGATATTCGGCATCGTGCGAACCCGTGGTTCCGGCAGGAAGCACGAACAGGCCTTCGATATCGGTTCGGACCGCCAATTTCTCCGGGCGAAGCGATGGATTGGCCAGAGCGTCCATCAGGCCCCGTTCTGCGCTAATACCAAGCCGCCGGGCAACCGATGGACGGATAACGTCGGCATCAACCAGCAGAACCTCGACATCCCGCTCTGCTGCAAGAGCAATTGCGAGATTGGTAGCACAGTATGTCTTGCCCTCGCCCTGATGCGGGGAGCAGACCAGAATGCGGCGTTGTTTCGGATCACCACCGGCGCGGGCATCGGCAATGATGTCGCGCTTTACGATCCGAAATTCTTCGAGCAGCGCCGTAACCGGATCCTCCGGTACGATCAGCCCCGCATCGCGAAGATGTTCGCTGTCGATTTCCATATACGGGCCGGACAAGGCAACGGCTGGTTCGGGTTCTGGAGTGGGTTCGGCTTGCGGTTGCGGCGCGGCATAGGCTGTCGGTACGGCTGCAGCAGTGGGTTGCGGCGCAGCAGCAGGTACAGCAGCGGGTTGAGCGGCAACCGGCGCTGGCCGAGGCGCAGGAACGCGGGGCTTGGGCAGGTTTGATGGCACCTTGGCCGGGCCAAGATTATCCAGCCCGAAAACACGGTCTGCGCGTTCAAGCAACGAGGTGCGTTTGGCGCCGTCCTGATTGATTTTGCTCTGTTCAGTCATTTCCTGTGTCCTTTGGGGCCGGTCACGCGACGGTCGAGACCGAGACAACCTCGATCGCAAGCAAGATCACAAACACTCCGCCAAGCCCTGCGCAGGCTCCGGCAAATTGTTTGAGACGGCGGCGTTGAAGCGCGCGCGCGGTTTCGGACATGGTGAGCGAGATCGACCCGATCACCGGCATATCAAAAGTACGTTCCAGTTTTTGCGGCGTGGCAAAGCTCGATTTGAGCTGGCCCAAGCCGTATGCGACCGCCGCTCCGGCGCCCAGACCAACGATGAGCACACCAAGCAACAGCAGCGGACGGTTAGGCGCCGCTGGTTTCTGCGGTACTATTGGCGGATCAATCAGATCGAATTTGTACTGGCTGGTTTCATCAACGACATTGCCGCGTGTGCGAATTTCTTCGCGGTCCTGCAGGCGATCTTCGTAGTTTTTGCGCAGCACTTCGTAATCGCGGCTGATGCGGTTTGCTTCGGCGGCGACTTCTGGTTCGGTCGCCTGGCTGGCCATCAACGCAGCGATGGTTGACTGCAAACCTGCACGGCGCGCCTGCAAGGCTTCTACGCCCGCCTGACGCTCTGCCCGGATCGCGACCAATGATGAATAGGCCGGGTTTGGCGTGCCACCTGCGTCATTCGGCCCAGCTTGCTCGACCTGTTTTTGCAGCAGAGCCACCTGTTTTGTCATCGCGACAATATCGGGATGCCCATCTTTCAATCCGCGCCCGCGCAACGCGGCCAATTGGCTTTGTGCCTGAAGCAGCGAGGCCTGAGGACCGGTAGCGTCTTGTCCGCCAACAATTGTGCGCGGAGTGCTGGCAAGCTGACCGTTGATCGCCGCGAACGAGCTTGTCGCCGCAGCAAGATCGGCTGCATTGTCGCGCAATTCGGTGCGGGCTTGCTGGATCTTGGTGGAAAGTGTTTCCGACCCGCCAATCAGTTCGGGATATTGCGATTCGAACGCAAGCCGCCGCTGTTCGGCCGCCTCCAGTTCCTCTTTGCGTTCGTCCAGTTGATCATCGAGCTCTGCAATGGCTTTATTGATCTCTGCACGGTTGCCTGAGATGTGCTCCTCGCGGAAGATATCGAGAAGTTTCTGGACAACATTACGGGCGAGAACAGCGTTTTCTGCATCGGAAAGATCGCTCTTCCCCACGGTCGCGATAATCTCGAACAGGTTATCCTGTTGACTGGTGACCTGAACATTCTTGCTCAGGGCGGCAACTGCAGAATCCATCTGGGTTGCCTCGATCACTTCTTCACCCAGTTTGGTGGAATTGATCACCTTTTGCAGATTCTTGGTGCTCACCAGAGTTTGGCGCACCCGCATGATTTCTTCGCGGCCATCACCGGCAATGCCCAATTGTTCGGATAGTACATCGTCAACATCAACATAGATGCGGGCTTTGGACTGATACGAATTGGGGATCGTTGCAACGACCAGCCATCCGAGCAAACACACCGCCCAGGCAACACCAATCGCGATCCAGCGGCGATGCCAGATCGAATGAAGCGCCGTGCGCAGTTCTTCAAAAATCTCGTTCATAATACAGCGCGCCCGTTAGAAACGGCTCTCCGGGATTGAAATGGTGTCGCCAGGTTTCAGCGCGACGTTGGCTGTCGCATCGCCTTTATTCAGGAGATCTTTGAGCCGCAGACGGTAAATCTTGTTCTTACCGGCTTTCCCATCAAACCGGGTCAGCGTCGCGCGGTTACCGGCGGCAAACTCCCCGAGCCCGCCAACAGCGATCATCGCATCAAGGACAGTCATGTTCGCGCGGTAAGCCAGCGCAGCAGGAACCGCGCCAGCGCCCGTAATCCGGATTAACTGAGGCAAAGCGCCATTGAATTCATTGACGATAACCGAGACGATGGGCTGCTCGATATATTCGCTCAGCTCGGTTTTGATATCTTCCTGAAGCTGGGTCGGGGTTTTGCCCACGGCCACCATATCCTGAACCAGAGGAATTGTGATCTTGCCATCCGGGCGCACCTGAATGTCTTCGGCAGACAATTCAGGATTGCGCCAAACATGGACAGTGATCTGATCAAGCGGGCCGAGGATGTAATCATCAGTCGGCGCCTGAGCAGATTGCGTGTTGAATGTCGCAGCAGGCAATTGAGTGCCCGGCGGACTGGCACAAGCGGCAAGCGCAAATGGGGCAAATACTATGCCTGCAAAACGAGAAAATGACAGCGGGGTAAACATTGATACGTATCCTTGGCCTTTGCGCTGCGGGCCTCGATACGAAAGTGCAGGAGCGACCTGCGGCATCGGGACACGCGAATGACCCGTTCTCTCTGGCTGAAAATGGTGAACATAATATTAGTGATACGGCCCAATTTGAGGCCCTATCCCGTTTCGGGACAGTGGTTTACGATGTGTTAACCCGGTTCTAGACCAATATTTCTGCCGCCGGGCCATGCCCCAGAAACGCGGCGGGAGACGCTGTCGCGCCGTAAGCCCCCGCGCAAAACACCGCGACCAGATCGCCCACGTCGCCGCGTGGCAGGTGTGCCAGATCGGCTAAGCGATCGAGCGGCGTACAAAGACAGCCCACAACATTTACGATGTCGTCTGGTTCAGCATCAAACTTGTTTGCAATTGCAACGGGATAATTTCGCCGGACTACGGTGCCAAAATTGCCCGATGCAGCCAGCTGGTGATGCAGCCCGCCATCAGTGACAAGATAGGTTGTGCCGTGGCTGTCCTTGCGATCAATCACGCGGCACAAATACACGCCTGCCTCGCCAACCAGATACCGGCCCAGCTCCAGACACAGCTCAGTTTCGGCAAGCTCCGGTGGAAGATCGGCAACACGCCGATGTAAGGCCGCACCGACTGCGGGCAGATCCAGTGCTTCTTCTTTGGGGAAATACGGGATGCCAAACCCGCCGCCCATATTCAGCTTGGGCAGCGAAGTCCCGATTTGTGCACCCAATTCCGCGGCGAGATCAAGGACATTGCCCTGCGCTTCGATGATTGCATCGGCATTCAATGCCTGACTGCCGGTGAAAATATGCAGGCCGCGCCATTCGGCACCTTCGGCCATAATCTGCTTGGCAAGGGCTGGCACCCTGTCGGCATCCACCCCGAAAGGTTTGGCGCCTCCGCCCATTTTCATGCCAGATCCTTTGAGCTCGAACGACGGATTGACGCGGATGGCCATGCGCGGCGCTTTGCCGATGCGCTGTCCGATCGTTAGCGAGCGATTGGCCTCGCCTTCGGATTCGCAGTTCAGCGTGACGCCTGCTGCAATCGCAGCCTCCAGCTCATCATCGCGCTTACCCGGTCCGGCAAAGCTGATGCGGGCCGGATCAAGCCCGGCATTTTGCGCCATGACCAGCTCTCCCGAGGAGGCGATATCGAAACCATCCACCAACGGCTGCATATGCCGCAAGACATCGGGATGCGGGTTCGCTTTGATCGCATAATTCACGCCGATCCGGCTCGGCAAGACCGCTCGCAATTGCGCCATGCGCGCATTCAGATGATCTCGGGAATACACAAATAACGGCGTCCTCCCGGCCTCTGCGACCAGAGCGCTGGCCGTGTGTCCGCCAATCGCCAATTCGCCATCAATCGCCGAATAACCAGTCGGCATCGGGCCAAGCGCTTTGCTCTTCATGCTGACTGCTCCCCTGCGAATTCGCGGTAAAGGGCCGTGCGATCAATCTTGCCGTTGGGGTTCAGCGGCATAGCTTTCTTCCAATGGATTGCATGAGGTTGCATGAAATTGGGCAATTCCTGTTTGAGCATTTTGGGCAGCTTGGCCTGTTCTTGTGCATCATCGGAGCCGCGAACCACAAGATGCACAGCATGACCTAACCGTTCATCAGGCAATCCAAATGCCACCGCTTCTGCGACCAGATCGGTTGCAATTGCCGCTTCTTCAATCTCTTGCGGGCTGATCCGGTTGCCTGCGCTTTTAATCATGGCATCGCGCCTGCCCACGAAATAGAGCAATCCATCGGTGTCGCGCCGCACTCTATCGCCCGACCAGACCGCAGTGCCGCCATATTGTGATTGCGCCGGAGCCAGTTTGAAACGCTGCGCCGTACGCTCCGGATCTTGCCAGTACCCTTGGGCAACCAACGGCCCGCAATGCACCAGCTCGCCTTCTTCATCAGGTCCGGCAACATCGCCAGCGTCATTGATAACCAGAATTTCCGCAAAAGGTATCGCTTGGCCCATGGAGGTGGGGTGGGAATCCACCAGCGCTGGATTGAGAAAAGTGGAGCGAAATGCCTCGGTCAAACCGTACATTGGATACAGATCAGACTTCGGAAAAATTCCGCGTAAATCTCGGACCAGATCTGGGGTCAAAGCTCCCCCGCTATTGGTCATACGGCGCATCGCAGAGACGGCCTCGGCGGGCCACTCCATCTCGGTCAATTGCACCCAAAGCGGCGGGACCGCAGCCAATGTTGTGACAGAATGGCGGGCGCAAGCCTTTGCGACATCGCGGGGAAACAGAAAATCAAGCGGGACAACGCTGCCGCCCGCATACCAGGTTGAAAGCAATTGGTTCTGACCATAGTCAAACGACAAAGGCAGCACCGCAAGCGTAACATCATCGCGCGCCATTTTGAGATAATGCGCGACACTAACCGCGCCCAGCCAGAGATTGGCGTGGCTTAACATCACCCCTTTGGGCCTGCCTGTTGAACCGCTGGTATAAAGAATCGCCGTTAAGTCATTGGGATCATAATTCGAGGGGCCAAGCGTTAAACCGGCCGTCTGCGCAGCTGAAAGCGCATCATTCTCTTCGATCACACCGCAATCCGAAGGGATATCGCCGTCATCAAGTGACGCGATGCGAGACTTTGTCGCGATCAGCATTACCGAACCGCTATCCGCCAGAATGTGCGCGGCCTGCGCGCGTTTGAGCAGGGGATTGATCGGCACATGGACCAACCCTGCCCGCGCCGCAGCAAGCGGCATGAGGCACGTCAGCTCCCCTTTGGCAGCCCAGCTGGCCACCCGCGCGCCTGCGGTGCCAATTTCCCGCGCCAACCAACCTGCAAGATTATCGATACGCTGTCTTAACTCATCATGGTTAAATACAGCATCGCGAAGCACCAATGCAGGCCGCGCGCCGTATCCGCCAGTACCCGCCAATTCGGCAAGGTGATCAAGCGGACGCGGTGCAGGATCAAGCGCGGGTTGGAATTGGTCTGGACTGGTTTGCATGAATTTCCGTGGAGCACATGTTTGTGATTGAAGTGAGGTATCACGATAGCGTTAACGTCTTGCAAGGCCTGTCTTTGCAAGATGATGGCGAACGCGTTGCCGCACCGTTTGACAGTGCGCAATGGTTCGCGTGGCTGGCCGAAACAGGTTTGCAGCCATGCGTCGCTCTTGCCACCGGGGATGAGCAAACACTTGCGATGGCCCTGACCGAGAATTCGGGCCGTATCGAGCCGCTGCGCAATTGGTACAGTTTTACATGGAGACCGATCAGCAACGGGGGCGAAAATACGGAGCGTTTGCTGACTTCGATTGCCTTGGACCTTAAAAATCGCGCCCACCGCGTGACCTTGCTTCCGGTGCCGGATGAGGACGGATCAGCGTCTCGATTGGCGCGCGCATTCGATGCCGCGGGCTGGCGTGTCGAGGTGACCCAATGCGACACCAACCATATTCTGGGCGTCGAAAACCGCAGCTTCGCCGAATATTGGGCAGCGCGGCCCGGAAAATTGCGCACCACCCTGAAACGCAAAGCCAACAAAGTTTCCGTGACGATTACGAGCCAGTTTGATGATGGCGCTTGGGACGATTACGAACGCATTTATGCCGCAAGTTGGAAACCGGTCGAAGGTCAGCCCGATATGCTGCGTGCCTATGCGAAGGCAGAAGGGGCCGCCAGGCGACTGCGCCTTGGCCTCGCGTATTACGAAGGCGATCCCATCGCCGCGCAATTCTGGACCGTTGAAAACGGCATCGCCTATATTCACAAGCTCGCGCATCTTGAAGAATTCAAGAAACTGTCTGCGGGCACCACTTTGTCTGCGGCCCTTTTTGAACAGGTGATCGATACCGACCGTGTCAAGGTTGTTGATTTTGGCACCGGCAATGAACCCTATAAAGCCGACTGGATGGAATCGACCCGACCGCGTTATCAGATAGACTGCATTAACCTGCGCGCGCCGCGCGGTTGGGCCGATTTGGCCCGGCTCACACTGGGACGGCTTAAAAGCCACGATGTGCCAGAACTTGCACGTGTGCCCCGCTCTGGCTAAGGCGCGCTGCAAGAGATCGAAGCCTGCATGCAATGCATATGGCTCCATAGATCACTGCCGATGGTAAGGGATAAACACTGGCATGAACACCACCCCTGTCCGCAACAATGCGTCCGACGGCGTTAGCAATGCCGCTGAACACGACCCCGCGATCGGCGCCGAAGATAGTGCCACGTCCAAGCTTGGTATGAGCAGGGCGGCAATCGACTCCTCGTTAAAAGACATTCTGGTCGCAGTTTTGGGCATTGATCGCGAAATCGCAGATGCGTTTACCGACGAATCCGGTCTGTTTGGCCACTTGCCTGAATTGGACTCGATGGCGGTCGCTGGCCTGCTGACCGAAATGGAAGATCAACTGGACATCGTCATCGAAGATGATGACGTCGATGGCGAAATGCTGGAAACCTATGGCGGATTGCTGTCATTCGCCGAAGCCAAAATCGTAGCGGGCTGATCCAGTAGAGTGATCGCGAGCTGGCCATGCCCCCTGCCCGGCGGCGGACACGCCGATGAGCTTGTGCTGCAGACCGGCGCCAATGACGCAGAGATGCGCCTTATGCTGGTCGCTCCATTATTTGACGAACATAACAAACTGCGCCGGCATATGGCTCAGGTAATGCGCCGCCTGTCAGAGGCGGGTATCATGTGCGTTCTGCCCGACTTACCCGGATTGAATGAAAGCACGCAGCCCTTGGAGGATCAATCGCTTGCCCATTGGCGCAGCGCCCTTGCCGCGGCGAGCGCGCATTTCAATGTGACGCATGTCCTGTCTTTCCGCAGCGGTGCCATCTTGATTGGCAATGACGCAAAAGGATGGACCTATGCACCGCAAGACGGAGCCAAATTGCTGCGCGGCATGATCCGCGCGCGCGCCATTGCGAGCAAAGAGGCAGGCGTGGCGGAAACAAGCCAAGAGCTGAATGATCTGGGCCGCAGCGAAGGCATAACACTTGCCGGATGGCCGATCGGATCAGAATTGTTCTGCGATCTGGAAACGGCCACTCCCGCGCGCTCTGACACTCTCGTTTCGATTGAGCAGGCCCTGATCGGTGGACAGGGTCTGTGGCTGAGAGCGGAACCGGGCGAAGATCACGCCCAGGCAGACGCAATGGCCACCGCGATCATCGAAGAACTGGGCAAGCCGGAATGAGCCGCCTGGCGCTCGATTTTGGCTGCGGTAGCCTTAAGCTCGCAGGCGCGCTGGATACTGCGCCCGGCATGACCGGATTGCTCATTGTTAGCGGCGGGAATGAAATTCGTTCTGGCGCGTTTTCGGGGCAATCGCGCCTCGCTGCGCGGATCGCGCAAAAAGGGTTTCCTGTGTTCCGTTTTGATCGCCGCGGTGTTGGCGACAGCGAAGGCGAAAACCGCGGGTTCAGAAACAGTCAGGGCGATATCGAGGCTGCGCTCACCGCATTCAAAGCGATGGCACCACAAGTTGAACGGTTTATCGGCTTTGGCAATTGTGATGCGGCGTCGGCTTTGATGCTGATGAAAGGCACTGGTTTTGACGGCCTCGTTCTTTCCAATCCATGGACGATAGAAACAGACAGCGAAACCGCGCAAAGTGATGACGATACCCCGCCGCCTGCGGCGATACGCGCGCGCTATGCAGAAAAGCTGCGCAATCCCGCAGAGTGGGCGCGGCTTGTCAAAGGCGGCGTTGATCTGGGCAAACTTGTTCGCGGGATTGCGAAATCTGTTCGCAGCGATGCGCCTCCATCGTTACTCGCCGATCAGATCCGCCAGGGTTTGAACGCATTCGATGGAAACGCCCGTATCCTGCTCGCCAGCAGGGATCGCACAGCCCAGGAGTTCGAGCGGCATTGGGACAGCACCGATCCGCGTATTTCCCGCTGCGAAGGGGCCAGTCACGCCTATGTTGAACCACAGGCCAATGCCTGGCTAGAGGCTCAAATTCTGGCGGCTTTGCGGGCGTAAACGCCTATCTTTCGAACAGGCTGACCAATTCGACGTGGTTCGACCAGCGAAACTGGCCAATCGGGCGCAGCTTTGCCAGTTTGAAACCAGTTCCGGTCAAAGTTGCCGCATCCCGCGCCCAGCTTGATGGATTGCAGCTGATATAGACCACCCGCCCCACCGAGCTGGCGGCAATCTGTTCGATCTGGTCTTTTGCCCCGGCGCGCGGCGGATCAAGCAGCACAGCATCAAACCGGTTGAGTTCATCAGGCATCAACGGGCTGCGAAACAGATCGCGGTGTAGCGCGTGAACTGTCCCGCCCGCCAATTTGGACGCTGCTTTGCAGGCCAAATGCGCCGCCTGATCCGCTTCAACCGCGAGCACTTTGCGCCCTTCGCGCCCTTCGCGCAGAGCAAATGCAAACGTGCCCAGTCCTGAGAATAAATCCGCAATCAATCCCGCACCGGACAGCCATTCCCGCGCGTCTTCGATCATGAGGTTTTCTGCATCGTGGGTCGCCTGAAGAAACGCACCCGATGGCAAGGCAACGGGCACATTTCCCAGCGTTACAGTAACACGATCAGGCTCCCACTGGCTTTCCGGCCCGTATCCCTGATCCAGCGTAAGGCGCGCCAAATTGCGCTCACGCGCAAAATCCAACGAAGCCTCGATCGCCTCAAGTCCATCGAGCGGGAAATTGGTTAGCCCGACATCGACACCCTGATCACATAGCGACAATTGCACATCGACAGCGCCTTTGCGCGGGCCGTACCGGCCGATAAATCCGCGCAGCGGACCAACCAGTTCAGCTAGCTCAGGTGTGATGACATGACATTCACGCAGGTCGACGATCCGGTGTGACCCCGCCTCCCTATATCCGATCAGAGCGCTCTTGCCCGTTCGCATGGCATGGAGCGTCGCGCGCCGCCGCGATTTGGGCGGGGACAGATGCTCTTTCAGCAATTCCCCGATATTCAGATCTTGCCCGGCAGCCGCGTTGACCACCCGGTCTCGCGCAAATGCGCAAAGCGTTGCCTCATCGGCATGCTGCAACAAACAACCGCCGCACGGGCCAAAATGCGGGCATGGCGGAGCAACGTGATGGCCGCCCTTTGCAGTGATCTTTCCGGCATCCACCTCGTCACCGGGAAGCGCGCCTGAAACGTGCTGACCCGTTGCGGTTACGCCGTCACCTTTGGCTGCGATACGAATGATTTGTTCTGAATTGCTCACAAGCAGGCGCGATAGGCGCTCGAAACGGAATTGGCGAGTTCTTCCGCTGTAAACATCGCACCAGATTGACGCGCGGCCTCTCCATGGAGCCAAACCGCTTCGCACGCGGCCTCGAACGGATCAGAACCGGAGGCCATACGGCTGACAGCAATTCCGGCCAGCACATCGCCTGTGCCCGCCACGGAAAGCCAGCTTGATGCCGGCGGTGAAATTGCGATGCGACCATCGGGTGCGGCGATGACTGTATCCGGCCCTTTCGCACAGATCACCATGCCGGTGACTTTTGAAAGGGCGATAGCCCGAGCCATCCGCCCCTCTGCAATGACCGAAAAGTTGCGGCAAAGCGTTTCCAATTCTCCATCATGCGGAGTCGCCAGAATATTCGCCCCATCCTCAACCATATGCGGGCGCAGCAGCACCAACGCATCCGCATCAAGCACCAGCCTGTGATTTTGGGAAAACGCCGTTTCCAGCGTTTTAACAGAGCCATCGTGGCGGGCCAGCCCCGGACCAATCAGCATTGCCGTGATCCGTTTGTCAGTGCCCGCAACCTTAAGCGGTGACGGATCAACCACCAGGCCAGCGGGCGCGCCGACTGTTTCATGCCGGATCAGCTTCACATATCCTGCACCAGCGCGCATCGCAGCCTGAGCAGAAAGCATCGCCGCGCCTGGCATATCCCCGCCGACAATCGCGCAAAGCCCGCGCGTATATTTGTGTGCGTCGGCTGGCGGAGCGAATAATTTCGGGCAATTGGCCAGAAACGCTGCGCCCTTAACCGCCTCTACGCCGATTTGGACGAGCCGTTTTGTCCCCATCATCGCCCGGGCGGGAAGCATCCAATGCGCAAATTTCCATGCGCCCAGGGCAAGTGTCACGTTATAAATTGGAAGGCCATCATTCAGTAATCTGCCGCTATCGCTATCAACACCGGACGGCAGATCAACTGCAACGCGGATTAAGTGACGCTCGGCAAGATCGCGCAGCACCAATGCGTGTTCAGCCGATAATGGCCGGGATAGGCCGGACCCGAACAGGCAATCTACAAACACCTCGCCCGTTATGCCGCCACCGGACGTCGCAACGGCCCCGCCCCACGCTTTGCGCGCGGCCTTGGCGGCATCGGTTGCTGGAGCCATCGGGGCGACGATCTGAACGCTATTGCCGGATTCGCGCAGACGGCGCGCAATGACGTATCCATCGCCGCCATTATTTCCGGGTCCGCACAGGACCGTGACCCCTCGGCCCGCTGCAATGCGCCGCACCCATTGCGCCGCCCCGCCCGCAGCAATTTCCATCAAATCCTCAACCGATGTGCCTGCATCAAAGATTGCCTGTTCGGCAGCCTGCATTTGCGCAACGGTCAGGATCTGCGACTGGATCATTGGGGCTGCGTTCTCAACATTTCTGACGGGATGCGATAGCGGTCCTCGCCGATCGCAAACACCGCAATTTCTGCTGTGCTTTCTTCGCTCACCTTAAGCGCATCTGCCCCGTCACCAACACCGATTTGATCGGTGGCTGTATCGTATTCAATCCGCCGAAACCCGCCATCGGGATGATGGATCAGGAACGATACACTTTCACCCTCCGCAGATCGTTCAAGCGTGCAGACCGCTTCGAGCTCCACTCCGGCGCCGATAGCGCATTGAATATCGCTCCCTTGCGGCACGGGACTTTCCGTTCCGCATGACGCGGCGAAAAGAGCCGCCGCTGCCGCGCTAAATATCCGCAAAAACATGGGTTTCATTCTTGGCTCCGGGATGGGTAAGCGCACCTTCCCGCGCGGAACCCACGGTTTGAGAATAACGCCACAGCGCGCCTGATTGATAATCATTGGTGCGCGGCGTCCAGTTTTTGCGGCGCTCATCAAGAACGGCATCTTCGACGTCCAGATCAATCGTCCCTGCTTCGGCATCAATGCGGATCGTATCACCATCTTCGACCAACGCGATCGGTCCACATTCGGCCGCCTCTGGGCCGACATGGCCGATACAAAAGCCGCGGGTCGCACCTGAAAACCGGCCATCGGTGATAAGAGCCACTTTCTCGCCCATACCCTGACCATAAAGCGCCGCCGTCGTGGACAGCATCTCGCGCATTCCGGGGCCACCTTTTGGTCCTTCGTAACGGATCACGACAACGCAGCCTTCGGCAATGTCGCGCTTTTCTACCGCGGCGAAGGCATCTTCTTCGCAGTCAAAAACGCGGGCTGGCCCTGTGAATTGGAGCCGTTCCATCCCGGCAACCTTCACAATCGCCCCATCAGGCGCAAGCGAACCTTTAAGGCCCACAACGCCGCCAGTCGGTGTGATTGGCTGTTTCACATCATAGAACACCTTTTGATCGGGGTTCCAGGTGATCTCCTCCAGATTTTCGCCCAGCGTTTTACCTGTGACCGTCATCGGGTTCGGGTCTAGAAAGCCGCCATCCAGCAGTGTTCGCATCCCCATATAGACGCCGCCTGCCTCGTGCATGTCTTTGGCAACGTATTTTCCGCCCGGCTTAAGATCGGCGATGTAGGGCGTCGATTTGAAGATTTCGGCCACGTCGAACAGATCAAAATCAATCCCGCACTCACTTGCCATGGCAGGCAAATGCAGCGCCGCGTTGGTTGAACCACCTGTCGCCGCAACCACGCGCGCGGCATTTTCAAACGCAGCGCGGGTGCAGATATCGCGCGGGCGCAAATTGAGTTCGATCAATTTCATCACCTGACGCCCGGCAGCGCGCGCAATCTCTTCACGTGATTTATACGGTGCAGGCGACATATTGCTGTTTGGTAGTGACAATCCGATTGCCTCCCCCACACAAGCCATAGTGTTAGCCGTGAACTGACCGCCGCATGCGCCATGTCCCGGACACGCCACTTTTTCGAGCGCAATGAGCTCTTGCAGCGGACAATTTCCGGCCGCGTGCTGGCCCACTTTTTCAAACACATCGACAACAGTGACATCCTCACCCTTATAAGTGCCGGGCAGGATCGATCCGCCATAGACAAAGATGCTGGGCACATTCAGCCGAAGCATGGACATCATCATGCCCGGCAGGCTCTTGTCACAACCGGCAAAGCCTACCAGCGCATCATAGCAGTGCCCGCGCACCGAAAGTTCGACCGAATCGGCGATCACTTCACGGCTGACAAGCGAGCTTTTCATGCCCTGATGCCCCATTGCGATGCCATCGGTCACAGTGATCGTGTTGAACCGGCGCGGTGTACCGCCGCCTTCGATCACACCTTCGCGGCAGATATTGGCCTGCGGATCAAGCGTGGTGTTGCACGGCGCGCTGTCATTGCCGGCACTCGCCACCGCCACAAAAGGGCGCGCGATCTCTTCTTCCGTCATGCCCATGGCGTAATAATAGGAGCGGTGCGGCGCGCGCTCCGGTCCGACAGAGACGTGGCGGCTGGGCAATTTCGATTTATCGAACGACATATTGTTTCCCGTAAGGCTTAATTCGGGAAACAGCACTGCCGTTAGTCGAGCGCGAGCGCAACCCTTCCGCATACGTCTGCGATCATTGCGGCAAAGCGTGATTGCTGTGCGCGCGTCATGATCAGGTCCTGACGCACCTCGATTGCGCAATAATGGCGCCCATGCGCTTCTGCGTGACGGTTCATCGTCGCATTGAGCTGTTTGCCCGAATACGGGACATTATCCCCGACCGTCAGGCCCAGCTCCCCGAACAACCGGATGGCGTGGCGCGCGGCGCGATCATCCTGATTGTGCAGAAGCGCGATTTCCCACGGCCGCTCTTCATCGCTGGTTTCCAGTTTCGGCGTAAAACTGTGCAGCGAAATGATGAGCGCCGGTTCGGCCTGCTCCAGCCATTTTTCCAACGCGGTGTGATACGGACGGTAATATTTTTTGAGCCGCGCTTCGACATCTGCGCCGATATTGCCGGGGATCAAGTGCCCGTCGCTTTCGGTCGGGACAACAGCCGGGTGATCTTCTTCACGGTGGAGGTCCACGACGAGGCGGCTGACCATAGCCAGATGCGCTGGGATATCGTGCCGCCGTGCCATCCGTTCTGCCACGCCGGCCACACCGATATCGACGGCAACATGGGTATCCAGCAGCTTTTTCGTGATGCCCAGCGGAATATCATCAGGCACAAAATTGGATGCATGATCGGCCACACAGACAAGTCCCCCGCGCTTGGGTTCGCCGACTTGTCGGTATGGAAGTCCATCGATCATCTAAGTTTCCCCGTCATTTGCCACCACTGCGGATGCGCCTTTGCAATCCGGCGCGCGGCTTCATCGCGCGCTGTGGTTTGTTCATACAACGCAAAACATGTGGCCCCTGATCCCGACATTTCAAATTTCCATGGCGCATCGTGTTCCAGCTCGGCCAGAACATCGGCAATTTGCGGGCAGATTGCGATGGCAGGATCGCGCAGGTCGTTGCGGCCTGATTGCGCGATTTGGCGAGCGTTACCCTCGGGCAGCGCGCCGCGATCCCTGCCGTCCCATGCCGCGAACACGGGGCCAGTGGAAACCGGAACGCGCGGGTTGAGGAGCAGGACAGCCATTCCGCCCAGATCGCTTTCGATGGGTTCCAGTTCGGTGCCAGTGCCCCTTCCGACTACTGTTTCGCTGCGCACACAGCACGGCACGTCGGCGCCGAGCTTTGCCGCGCGCTCCTGCCAATCATCGGGAAGGCCGTGGGCTTGTTCTACAATGCGGAACAGCGCGCCCGCATCGGCTGACCCGCCGCCCAGACCAGCGGCAACCGGCAGTTTCTTTTCGAGGGTAATGTCGAGACCGCCCGAACGCGGCAACAAGCCGAGCGCCTTGCTCACCAAATTGTCGAACGGATTGTCGATACCGCCTGCGAACTCGCCCACGGTGCTCACACAGTCCTGATCCGCCGCGCGGGCGCTCAGAGTGTCGCCCGCATCGACAAAGGCAAAGAGCGTCTCAAGCTCGTGATAGCCATCCTCGCGCCGCTTGCGGACATGCAGCGCGAGATTGATCTTGGCGAAAGCGGTTTCGGTGATGGTCACCCTATCTATACATCCCACTTCAAGCGAGAGGCGTTGACCGAAACGGCACCCATTTGCTCAACAAAAATGCGTTTCAATTCCTCGTACTGCGGAGATTGTTTCGCATCATAATTGGCTGGGTATCCATCGCCTTCCGCTTGGAAAAGTAACTGAATAAATTGGTCAACGGTGACAACGCCGCCTTCGGGAATGAAATCATCAACGTGGGATGGTTTGCCGTCAGCTAAACCGCCGCAAAAACCCATCCCAACACACAATTCATGCTGAAGTTTATTGTAGGCCCCGTCACCCACGCTGATCACATATTCGGATAGTTAGGCCCGCCGCCACCTTCCGGCGTGACCCAGTTGATGTTCTGGTTCGGGTCTTTGATGTCGCAGGTTTTGCAGTGGACGCAGTTTTGCGAGTTGATCACGAATTTGGGCTCTGCGCCCTCCTCCTGAACCCACTCGTAAACGCCCGCCGGGCAATAGCGTGCTGATGGTCCGCCGAATACGTCCAGCTCGCTGTTCTTCTGAAGGCCGATGTCCTGGACCTGCAAATGGACCGGCTGGTCCTCTGCGTGGTTGGTGTAGCTGAACGCGACGTTCGTCAGGCGGTCAAAGCTGATCTCGCCATCGGGTTTCGGATAGTCGATCTTCGGATAAAGGTCCGCGCGGCCCGTCATGGTGTAATCGGCGTGGTGCTTCATCGCAATTGGCAGGCCAATCTTAAGCGTGCGCATCCACATATCGACGCCCGCCAGCATGGTGCCGATATCGCCGCCATATTTCGCGACCGCAGGCTCTGCATTCTGGACCAGTTTCAGCTCGTCCGCGATCCAGCTTGAGCGAACCGCGCTATCGTAATCGGAAAGTTCGGTTTTCTCGTGACCGGCGGCCACCGCCGCAGCGATGCTTTCTGCTGCCAGCATACCGCTTTTCATGGCGGTGTGGCTGCCTTTGATGCGCGGCACATTTACGAAACCGGCCGCACATCCGATCAAAGCGCCGCCCGGAAATGCGAGCTTTGGCACAGACTGCCAGCCGCCCTCGTTAATGGCGCGCGCGCCATAGGCGACGCGTTTACCGCCTTCGATGATTTCACGGATCGCCGGGTGCTGTTTCCAGCGCTGAAATTCCTGATACGGCGAAACCCATGGGTTTTTGTAATCAAGCGCAGTCACGAAACCGAGCGCAACCTGACCGCCAGCCTGATGGTAGAGAAAGCCCCCGCCCCAGCTGTCACTTTCCGTAAGCGGCCAGCCTTGCGTGTGGATCACGCGGCCGGGAACATGTTTCTTGGGGTCAATATCCCAAAGTTCCTTGATACCGAGGCCATAAACCTGCGGCTCGCAATTCGCCTCAAGGTCGAACTTCGCTTTCATTTCCTTGGTCAGCGAACCGCGCGCGCCTTCGGCAAATACAGTGTATTTTGCTTCGATTTCCATGCCCGGCTGAAAATCCGGCTTTTTCGAACCATCCGCCGCAATACCCATGTCCTGAGTGATCACTCCGCGAACATTGCCATCATCGTCGAACATGACTTCATTCGCCGGGAAGCCCGGGAATACCATAACGCCCATGCCCTCGGCCTGTTCGCCCAACCAGCGGGTCATATTGCCCAGCGAGCCGGTATAGCAGCCATTATTGCTCATGAGAGGCGGCATGATGATGTGTGGGATAGAGCTCTTGCCGGTTTTCGACATGTTCCAGTGCCAGTTATCTGTCACCGGAGTTTCTGCCATCGGGCAATCCATGTCGCGCCAGTCAGGGAACAGTTCATCGAGCGCTTTGGGGTCTACAACCGCGCCAGAAAGAATGTGCGCGCCGATTTCGGAGCCTTTTTCAAGGACAACGACTTCGAGTTCTTCGTTGATTTGCTTCAGCCGGATCGCTGCGGAAAGGCCCGCTGGGCCGCCGCCGACGATAACGACATCGCAAGGCATTGATTCACGTTCGGACATGCGCTCTTCTACCCTTGGCTTGGGCGCGAGTGCCGCGCCGCTCTCTATCAATGTTCCACTTGCTAACTGGGGTTTGCGCAGTCAAGACCTGCCTTCAATCTGATGAACGCCCACACCACCCCTTCTGCCCGCGATCTGGCCGCCACTATTGAATGGTGGAGCAATGCGGGTGTGGACATGGATTTCACCGATGACGCTACGGCTTGGTTGACTGACGAAGAGGTTATAGAGCCCGCCCGCAAACCCGATCAAAGGCAGGATGGAGACAATCCTGCAAACGCAGAGCAAAATCCGGAAAACAAACAGATTGCCGCGCCAAGTGTTCAGCGCGTCGATCTGCTGGGCGATTCGCCGCCTGCCTCGCTTGAGCAATTCCACACGTTCTGGATGGAGGCGCCCGGTCTTGATGGCATTGGCACAAAGGGCCGGATTTTACCGCGCGGAAAACCGCAGTGTGATCTGATGGTGCTGGTCTGCGATCCCGAAGAAAGCGACCGCGACACCCTGCTTTCCGGCGACCAAGGCAAACTGCTTTCAAATATGCTCGCCGCGATGGGATACGCCGAGGACGATACCTACATCGCATCCGCGCTCCCCCGGCACACGCCGATGGCAGATACCACAGCGATTGCGACCGGCGGGATGGATGAAGTCACCGCGCTGCATATCCGACTTGTCGCGCCAAAACGGCTGATTGCTCTGGGAACCAGCATTCTGCCGTTTTTAGGGCACGACCGGTCACAAGAGTTTACTTCTTTACGTGAAATCAACCATAGGTCCGTAAACACGCCGCTTCTGAGTAGCGAAGGCTTGGACGCGATGATGTCTATGCCCCGCCTAAAAGCCAGATTTTGGCGGAGATGGATTGAATGGTCGGCCGGGAAATGACGATAAAAATGCTGCGATCCGGGATGGTTGCGATGGGTTTGGCCTCTGCCAGCCTGATAAGTGGTTCGGCAATGGCACAAAGCCAGAGCATGGCGGCGCATTACGGACAGGGCGTATCGCAAAGTGATGCGATCCCGCAGGTCTTGTCGCAACGAGAACGCGAGCATTTCGCCGCGCTGTTCAACGCGCTCGACCGCGAAAATTGGGATGAGGTTCGCGAGCGGCTCAGCAAGCACGAAAGCTCGGTTCTTTACCAAACCGCGCTTGCCGAATTCTACGTTCACGCCAACAGCCCGCGGGTAAGCGCCGAACAGATCGCCGACTGGTTCGAACTTGGCGTGTATCTGCCACAATCCGAACAACTGGGCCGTATGGGCGCGAAACGCGGGTTAGAGGCCTTGCCTCAATTTGCCGAGACGCAGAATTTCAGCCGTCAGCCCTATGCACCAAAACGCATCCGCCCGCGATCCATCAATGACGGTACAATGCCGGAATCGGCGCGCTCGGCCATTCTCGATTCGATCAAGAATGATGATCCCGCAGGCGCGCATTCGCTGCTGATTGAAATCGATGAACAGCTGAGCGCGGAATCGCGCGCGGAATGGCGGCAAAAAGTCGCCTGGAGCTATTACATTGAAAACAACGACACAGCCGCGCTGCAACTGGCCGAAACCGTTGGCGAGGGCAGCGGCGCATGGGTGGCAGAAGGCGAATGGGTCGCCGGACTTTCTGCATGGCGACTGGGCTATTGCTCGCTTGCCGGGGAAGCTTTTGCCCGTGCGGCCGTAAAATCCACCAATGCAGAACTAACATCAGCATCGCATTATTGGGCGCATCGTTCGCTTGTCCGGTGCCGCGAACCTGGCCAGGCTCAAGGCCATCTCGAAGCGGCGGCGCGCTATGACGAGACGCTTTATGGAATGCTCGCCTCTGACCAGTTGGGATTGGAATTCGAACGATCAGCGACACCGCAGCCATTCACCAAAAGCGATTGGCGCGAACTGGAAAACACCTACAATGTAAAGGTTGCCGCGGCGCTCGTGGAGATTGGCCGCCCCGCCCTTGCCGATGAAGTCTTGCGGTATCAGGCCCGCGTGGGTGATCCGCGTAATTTCAATGCTCTGTCGCGATTTGCCCGCGAGCTTGGCATGCCTGCGACGCAGCTGTTTATGGCGCACAATGCACCGCGCGGTCAGCGCAGCGATGGAACCTTGCGTTTCCCTGTGGCGCGCTGGCAACCGCGCAATGGCTGGCGCGTTGACCCTTCACTGGCTTTTGCCCACGCACTGCAAGAGTCCAATTTCCGCGCCGGAGCGGTTAGCCCCGCCAATGCGCGCGGTTTGATGCAGATCATGCCCGGCACGGCACGCGACCATAACCGCAGATTGAACCTGGGCGCGAGCTATGCCGATCTCAACGATCCAGAGGTAAATCTCGCCTATGGTCAGCAGCATCTCGAAATGCTGCGCGATCATCCATCGACAGGCGGTCAATTGCCCAAAATTATGGCGGCTTACAACGCCGGCCTTACGCCCGTAACCCGCTGGAACACCGAAATTAACGATCAGAACGATCCGTTGCTCTGGATGGAATCGATTCCCTATTGGGAAACCCGCGGCTATGTTGCGATCGTCATGCGCAATTACTGGATGTATGAGCGCGCCGCAGGCGTGCCCAGCCCGAGCCGCCGGGCTTTGGCGCAAGGTCGGTGGCCAAGCTTCCCTCAGCCGGTTAGGACGCGGTCAGCCTATTTAAATCGCTGACAGGAGCAGACAGTGGCGATCGACGAGACAAAAACATTTACGCCGATCAATATTGCAGTCCTGACTGTTTCCGACACGCGAACGCGCGATACCGACACTTCGGGCGATATCCTTGCCGCGCGAATTAGCGATGCGGGACACAATATCGCCGCGCGTACCATCGTGAAAGACAATGCGGATTTGCTCGCACAGCAGCTCGGCATGTGGATCAACGATCCGGGCATAGATGCGATTATCAGCACAGGCGGGACCGGGCTGACAGGCCGCGATGTCACGCCCGAAGCCCTGTCCAAAATCACTGATGCTCGTGATATCCCCGGCTTTGGCGAACTCTTTCGCTGGCTCAGCTTCAAGACGATCGGCACCAGCACAGTCCAATCGCGTGCCTGTGCGGTCGTTGCGCGCGGAACTTACATATTTGCCCTTCCCGGATCGAACGGCGCGGTGAAAGATGGCTGGGACGGCATCCTTGCCGAACAGCTTGATAGCCGCAACCGGCCCTGCAATTTCGTCGGTTTGATGCCGAGGCTGCGCGAGAAATAGAGCTTCACATTCTGCTTTGTTCTATTTATGTTCTTACTCGTGAGAACGCCAGAACATCCCGACTATGAAAGCGGACGCGGCGCAGCATCTGCGTCAGTCCCAACCCGTTTCGGCCTTGCCACGCGAGAGACCGATGCAGATTGGCGCGATCATGTCGAATTGCTGGACGGTCCGCCGGCCAAACTGCGTACGACCGTCACCAACGAACAGCCAAAAACCATCCTCAGCTTTAATGCTTCACCCGATGTGCCGTTCGACCGCAGCATCAACGCCTATCGCGGATGCGAGCATGGCTGTGTCTATTGCTTTGCGCGCCCTACCCATGCCTATCACGACCTGTCGCCGGGTCTGGATTTCGAGACAAAGCTTTTTGCCAAGCCCAACGCAGCCCGATTGCTGCGCGAAACGCTGGCGAAACCCAAATACCGCCCTCGCCCGATTGCCATGGGGACCAACACCGATCCGTACCAACCTATTGAGCGCGGTTACGGGATCACGCGGCAGCTGCTCGAAGTGTGCCTTGATGCGCGCCACCCTGTCACGATCACCACCAAATCGGACCGCGTGCTGCGTGATCTCGATTTGTTGTCTGACATGGCAAGCCAAAACCTCGTCGCAGTCGCGATTTCCGTCACCAGCATGGACGCCGCGCTGTCATCAAAATTGGAGCCGCGCTGCGCCGCGCCTGCAAAGAGGCTCGCAGCGCTTGGCAAGCTGGTCGAGGCGGGCATCCCGGCCCACTGTTCGGTATCGCCGATTATCCCGGCGATCACCGATGAATTTATGGAAGGTATCATCGCAAGAGCAGGCGAATTCGGGGTACAGAGCGCTGGATGGATTCCACTGCGCCTGCCGCACGAAGTTGCGCCGTTGTTTCGTGAATGGCTGAATGTTCATTATCCTGAACGTGCGGGCAAGGTTATGAGCATCGTGCGCTCCATCCGGTCTGGAAAAGACAATGATCCCGATTTCTTTACGCGCATGAAGCCGAGCGGTGTGTGGGCCGATCTTTTTCGCGCGCGTTTCCGCGTAGCGTGCAAGCGCGCTGGGATTGCAAAACCGAAATTCCAGCTCGATTGTTCGCAATTCAGACGCCCCGAACAGGGCGGGCAGATGCGTTTGCTCTAGACGCGTTAATCTTGCCCGAGCTCGCTAAGCAAATCAGCAAACCAATCCGCCGACGCATCAAAACGTTTGCCGCCCTTGATCCGATCAAATTCAATCGTGCGAAGCACATCGCCGCGTTCTTCGTCCTGTCCGGCCACGCCGGATTCGCCGCGCATCGCCGCGTCAACTGCATGCACCGTGCAACGGCGGATTAAAGCAAGGTCCGCTTCATTTGCCGGAGCAGACCGGGCGAAATACCCGCTCTTTTGCACGAGCACTTTTTCCGCGCCCAGCTGCGCAGCGAATTGTTCGGCAAACCATTTGCCCGGATTCACTTTGTCGAGCTGCACATGACCAAATGGGTCGCGCGGAACTTCGGCGCCTTCACTCTCCATCGCGGCCACAATCTCGCTTAGCCCTGCGCCTTCTGAAATGAACAGATTTACGCTGCCATGCGCGTCCATCGTGGCGCGCAGCCGTTTGGCTTCGCGCGTGATATCCAAAGGGCGCTCCGGCACATAGACGCCGTGGACATCCCAGCGTGCGGCCGCATTTTCTTCCCACTCAGCAAAATGTGCGTGTTTGATCCATTCATGATGCGCGCGGGCCGTCGCCGCCGTTAACCATCCGCAATTGCGCCCCATCACTTCATGAACGGTCAGCATACGCGGATTGGCGGTGTGCTCTGCAATCATATTGCGCGCAAAGATCGCCCCCTGCTCGGCCGCCGTCCACGCGCCAAGCGATTGCCGGATCGGGATCACATCATTGTCGATCGTTTTCGGCAATCCGACCACGGTGAGCGGATAGTCATTGTCGTGCAGATATCTGGCGAGATCTGCGGCCGCAGTGTTGGTATCATCGCCGCCGATTGTGTGCAGGATATCAACCCCGTCGCGGGTCAACTGCTCGGCGGCCACATGCAGCGGATTTTCGCCCGGTTTCACCAGACCGCGCTTCTCGCAATCCTCGACATTGGTCAGCTTGACCCGGCTGTTTCCAATCGGACTGCCACCAAAAGCATGAAGCTTGGCGGCCTCGGCGCGAATTCTGTCATCCACCTCGGTCCAGTCGCCTTTGAGCAACCCGGCATATCCATCGCGATACGCGATAATGCGCATATCGGGCGCGATTTCGGTATAGCGTTCGATTAATCCGCCAACAGCAGAGGAAAGGCACGGCGCAAGACCGCCCGCTGTGAGCATTGCTACAGTTTTTTGTGCCATGCGAACATCCTGCCTAACGCAGCCGAATTAGGTCAGCCCATTGCGACGAGGATACGTATGCCTAGCCAAAGCCCCCGCCCGATTGCCCCGGTTTAAACCGCATAAGCCGGCTATCGATCAAAGCGGCAGTCCGGTTGACCACCGCTTTTTGATAATCGGGGTTCTTGATCATTTCAAAAAAGGCGCCCGAATTCGGATATTGAGCGACAAAGCCGTCATGCCAATCCTTGTCATCTGGTCCGGTCACCATTGTCTGAAAACTGCCGCGCCAAACGATTGTGCCGCCGACGCCTGCGAAAATTGGACCGCTGGTTTTGCCATATTCCCGATAGGCGCGCTGACCCGACCAGCCATTGCCATGATGCTCGTGACCTTCGGGATATTCGGCATGCTCCCGAAATCGCAGCAGGTTGAGCATGTGGATCGGCTCGTTACGCGGCAAATCCTTGAACGCCTGAAAATTCTCTGCCGATGGATCAATGTAGTATTTGGCCACGGTTTGCTCTCCCTGTTCTCCGCTTTGCGGTCTCACTCAGCTTGTGCCCCCATGCACTGACCAGACGCGGTGGCGCCCGTCTCGCATGATGAGCACAACCTGATACCGGTCAACGCGGGTGCCGTTTTCCATACCCGGCGATCCGATAGGCATTCCCGGCACGCTAAGCCCCACCGCATCGGGCCGCTCTTTCAGCAAACGGCGGATATCGGCTGCGGGCACATGCCCTTCGATCACGTAACCATCGACCTTGGCAGTGTGGCACCCGCGCAGATTGCGCGGCACGCCGGCTTTGTCAGCGACTGGATTGAGATCATCGACATTGCGCACGGCAAGCTCAAAACCGGCGGCGCGCATCCGCTCTACCCACACGGCGCAGCACCCGCACCACGGGGTCTTTGCAACGTCAATGACGCTGGCTGCGACGGATTGAGTGCAAGCAAGCAGAGCCAGCGATGCGGCGATTGCGGCAAAACGGGTACGGATCATGTCACTGTCCTTAATCCAGCTGTCTACGCTTCGAGTTTGTAGTCGGAGAACCGGTCACGCAGGTCTTTTTTGCTGATCTTGCCCGTCGCTGTATGCGGAATATCATCCACAAACTCGACCGCATCGGGAAGCCACCATTTCGCGATCAGCGGCTTGAGATGCTCCACGATCTCATCGCCGGTCACGTTTGATCCTTCGGCGCGAACTACGAACAGCACGGGCCGCTCGTCCCATTTCGGGTGGGGCATTCCGACACACGCTGCCTCGGCAACGCCTGCATGGCCAACGGCTGCGTTTTCAAGCTCTACCGAGCTGATCCATTCACCGCCTGACTTGATCACGTCCTTTGTCCGGTCAGTCAATTGCAGCGTGCCGTCAGGGTGGATGATGCCGACATCCCCGGTGTCGAACCAGCCATCTGCGTCCACAGCGTCTTCCTCGGCTTTGAAATAGCGTTTGATGATCCATGGGCCGCGAATTTGCAGCGCGCCCGATGTCTTCCCATCACGCGGCAGTTCGGTTGCCATATCGTCCAGATCGACCGTGCGCAGTTCCACGCCGAAAATCGGGCGGCCCTGCATCGCGGTCTTGTTTACGCGCTCTTCGAACGAAAGCTCTTCCCAATCCCAGGTTGGCCCGCCCACGGTACCGATCGGCGATGTTTCGGTCATGCCCCACGCATGTTGAACGCGCGTGCCGTTCTTCATCAGACGCTCGATCATAAAGCGCGGGCAAGCGGACCCGCCAATCGTCGCAGCCTTCAGCGGCGGAAGGTCGATGCCTTCCTTGTCGCAATACTGGAAATGCGCGAGCCAGACGGTCGGCACACCTGCACTGTCTGTCACTTTCTCGCGCAGCATCAATTCGTGCAGCACCGCGGGATCATTAACACAGGAAAATACGAATTTGATGCCAGCCATCGCGCCAGCATAGGGAAGCCCCCAGCTTGCCGCGTGAAACATCGGGACGACCGGCAGCATCACAGAGGCGCTGGAGAAATTGAATGCCGCCGGTTGAAGGCCGGCGATTGCGTGCATCAGGGTTGATCGGTGCTCATACTGAACCCCCTTTGGATTACCCGTGGTGCCAGAGGTGTAGCAGATCATGCACGGATCGGTTTCTTCGCCCGCGACCCACTCGTAATCGCCGTTTTGGGTGCCGATCCAGTCTTCAAAAGCGGGCGAATGTTCGCCGCTGTCATAGCAAATGTAATGCTCTACCGTGGTCCAGCGCTCTTTCATGCGGTCCACGATCGGTTGGAACATCGCATCGTAACACAGCACCTTATCTTCGGCGTGATTGACGATATATTCGAGCTGATCATCGAACAGGCGAGGGTTTACCGTGTGGAGCACGCCGCCCATCCCCGCAACGCCATACCAGCTAACCAGATGGCGCGAATGATTCATCGCAAGGCTGGCCACGCGGTCACCTTTTTTCAGGCCAAGTGCCTCAAGAGCTTGCGCCATTTTCAAGGCATCGCGGCGAATACCGGACCAATCGGTGCGTGTTTCCGAACCATCGGCCCAGCGTGTCACGATTTCCCGCGGGCCGGATTCCCGCGCCGCATGGTCGATAACGCTGGTGATGCGCATGGTGAATTCCTGCATCGCGCCCAATTTGATCATGTGTATTCTCCCAAAAGTTTTCGATCATCGCCGAGTTTGCATGTGTTCATGCCGTTGATTTCGGCGCTTTGCAATTGCATAGCGGGCTCAAGCGGGGTGATATGTTTCAGCAATTAAAGATCTTTATCGTCGGGAATGTTGGGCTCGCCAGAGATGCTCTGCATATCTATGTTGCATTGATCGTCTTTTTGGCGGCGTGCTGGGTTTTCCGCTGGCCCGCATCAAGCTGGAAACCTTGGCTGGCTGTTCTCGTAGTCGCGATCTTCGGCGAGGTGAGCGATTTTGTGACCACTCTTTCTTCTAGCCGACCCATTCTTTGGGATTATCATTGGACGGATATGTGGAACACCATGCTGGCACCAACCATGATCGTTTTGGCTGCCCGATATACGTCCATTTTTGACCGACAGCATAAGCCCTAACCGCAAATCGCCTGCGCCATGAAATCGGGCAATACCTATATTACGCCACCAATTTCAGATTGGCGCGGCCGCGAGCGGGTGCCAGCTCGACATTCTCGATCCCCTCTACTTCGGCAAGCCGTTCGGCCAGAGCGCCATCGAGGATGAAATTCTTGCCCAGATGCACCATCGCTTCCTGATCCGCATCCAGGATTAGCCTGACAAGCACTTCGCCCGGCGAGGATTCCCCGGTGGCAAGTTCAAGTTTCAGATCATTGAGCGCCTGCACACTCAGAATGTCGGCGCGCAGCATCATTTTTGTACTGCCGCTGACCGCCGATAATGGCTTGGCACCGCGTACGGTTAGACGCGGCGGTTCTCCCGGATTGGGCGAATCCAGCTCCACTGTCAGAAGCACGCATTCACCGCTATCAGCCCATTTCTGAAAACTTTCGACCAACGATTCTTCAAAGCACGCTGCCGAAAACTGGCCGGATGTGTCCGAGAAATCAGCACGGATAAATTCTGCACCGCGTTTGGTTCTGCCTTTATTGACACTCTCGACCATTGCCGCGACGACCGCGCTGCTACGCCCGCCGACCGGCGCACCGGCCTCCATCAGATTCTGATATGTCCGCGCGCCCTGAGCCGAGGCAACTTCACGGAATTGTTGAACCGGATGGGCGGAAAAGTAGAACCCGAAATTTTCACGCTCTTTGGCCATTTGATCAATCCGCGGCCATTCTTCGGCGGGTTGCAGCCGCAGGTCTTCTTCTGCGGCATTATCGCCGCCGAACAGGCCAACCTGGCCGCTCGACCTCTCTCGCATGGCGGCATCTGCCACCGCCAGCAACATATCGGCATTGGCATAAAGCAACGCACGATTGGGCTCCAATGCGTCCAACGCGCCGGCGCAAATCAAACCTTCCAGCTGGCGGCGGTTCATCGAGCCCTGCGGCAATCGCTCGCACAGGTCCTTCAGATTTTCAAACGGGCCGTTTGCTTCCCGCTCGGCAACGATCGCGTCCATCGCCTTTTCACCGACATTGCGAATCCCAGCCAGCGCATACCGCACGCCGTACCCTTGATCGGTTTGCTGGACGGTAAAACGAGCCTGCGATGCGTTTATGTCCGGTGGTAGCACGGCAACGCCGCCTTCCTCATTCGGATACCGCCGCGCATCATCGACAAATATATTCAGTTTTTCCGACTGGTGCAGATCAAAACACATCGAAGCAGCGTAAAATTCTTCGGGATAATGCGCTTTTAGCCACGCGGTCTGATACGCAAGCAACGCATAGGCGGCAGCGTGCGATTTGTTAAAGCCGTAACCTGCGAACTTGTCGATCAAATCGAACAGTTCGTTCGCCTGTTTCTTTTCAATACCCGAGACGTCCTTGCATCCCTCGACAAAACGAACACGCTGTATGTCCATTTCTGCCTGCACCTTTTTACCCATGGCCCGGCGCAAAAGATCGGCATCGCCAAGCGAGTATCCTGCGAGGATTTGCGCGGCCTGCATGACCTGTTCCTGATAGACGAAAATTCCATAGGTTTCAGCCAGAATGCCTTCGAGTTTTTCGTGCGGATACTCGATCGCCACTTCACCGGCCTTACGTTGACCGAACAGCGGGATGTTATCCATCGGGCCGGGTCGATAGAGCGATACGAGCGCGATAATATCGCCGAAATTTGATGGTTTCACCGCTTTGAGCGTGCGCCGCATCCCTTCAGATTCCAGCTGGAACACGCCGACCGTGTTACCATCCTGCATAAGATCATAGACCGCCCTGTCATCCAGCGGCAGCTGGCCCAGATCAATCGTGATCCCGCGCAGCTCCAGCAGGTCGGTCGCCTTGCGCAGAACCGACAGCGTTTTCAGACCGAGGAAATCGAATTTTACCAGACCGCTGCTCTCGACATTTTTCATGTCGTACTGAGTGACCGGCATATCCGAACGCGGATCGCGGTATAGCGGGACAAGCTGGGATAGCGGACGATCACCGATCACAACGCCGGCGGCGTGCGTCGATGAGTTGCGCGGCAAGCCTTCGAGCTGCATCGCCAGATCAACGAGGCGTTTTACCTCGTTATCATTGTTGTATTCGGCTTTGAAATCGGACGCGCCATTCAACGCGCGCGGCAGGGTCCATGGGTCGGTCGGATGGTTGGGCACCATCTTGGTCAACCGGTCAACCTGCCCATAGCTCATCTGTAAAATCCGCCCGCAATCGCGCAGCACAGCGCGGGCTTTAAGCTTACCAAATGTGATAATCTGCGCGACGTGATCGGCGCCGTATTTCTGCTGCACATAGCGGATGACTTCGCCCCGCCGCGTCTCGCAGAAATCGATATCGAAGTCAGGCATGGAGACACGTTCGGGGTTCAAAAACCGCTCGAACAGCAAGCCAAGCTGAATGGGATCAAGGTCTGTAATGGTCAGCGCCCAAGCCACAATCGAGCCAGCACCCGAACCGCGCCCCGGACCCACTGGAATACCTTGATCCTTGGCCCACTGGATAAAGTCGGCAACGATCAGGAAATAGCCGGGGAAGCCCATATTGACGATGATACCGATCTCATAATCGAGCCGGTCAAAATAGATTTTCCGGTCTTCGTCTGACATCTCGCCATATGGTTCAAGACGCGCCTCCAGCCCCGATTTCGATAGCTCGGCTAGCATTCTGGCCTCACCTTCCTGATCGCCAGCAAGGCTGGGCAGGATCGGATCGCGATAGGGCGGCGCGAATGCGCAACGCTGCGCAACGACAATAGTGTTGGAAATCGCTTCGGGCAGGTCCGCGAAAAGCTCTTGCATCATCGAGGCCGATTTGACGAAAGCCGCCGCATTGGAGCGCGGGCGGTCCTCGTTCTCGACATAGGTGGAGTTCGCAATGCACAGCATGGCATCGTGCGCCTTGTGCATATGTGGCTCTGCAAAGTTTGCGGGATTGGTCGCAACCAGCGGGATGTCGCGGTCATACGCCATATCGATCAACGCATCTTCGGCGCGCTCTGCCGCCGCATCGCCATTTCGGGCAAGTTCAATGTAAAGCCGGCCCGGAAACAGTTTCTGAAGCCGGTCACACACCGCCTCTGCAGCAGGCACCTGACCCTCTGCCAAAAGCTGGGTCAGCGCGCCCTCGCCCGCACCGGTAAGCGCGATCAGGCCATCACTATGGCCTTCCAGATCATCATATTTAACGTGCGGATCAAGTTCCAATGGCCGGTCAAGGTGCGCTTTGGACACAAGGTGACACAGATTGTCATAGCCCGCCTCATCCTGAGCAAAGAGCGGCAGGTAATCGACCTGTTTGCCATCCGCATCCCGCGCAACGCCCAGCAGAGTGCCGATAATGGGCTGAATACCTTCACTGCTGCACCCACCTGCAAACAAGACTGCACCGTAAAGCCCGTTACGGTCACAGATCGCGATAGCAGGAAATCCGCGCTCCTTTGCCAGTTTGGCGATGGCTTTGGGATCAATCGCCCCTTCGAGCATCGAATAGGACGATAGAATACGCAGCGGGATGAAGGGAGCAATTGCCATCGGAGCAGCTTAGAAAATTGGCCGCGATTCGGAAGGCTTTATCGCCTCTAATTCTCCACAGGGTGAGGAGAGTTCAAACCAGTTTTGCGACATCTTTCGCGATCTGCTTGGGCGTGTCCTGCGGGCCGTAACGCTTCACGACGTTGCCTTCGCGGTCGATCAGGAATTTGGTAAAGTTCCATTTGATCGAGGTCGAACCCATCAGGCCTTTCTTTTCGGACTTCATCCAGTCGAACAATGGCGAGGCATTGGGGCCGTTCACATCGACTTTCTCCATCAACGGGAATGTCACGCCGAAATTGACCTTGCAAAACTCCGCAATTTCATCGGCATTGCCAGGTTCCTGAGCGCCAAACTGGTTGCAGGGAAAGCCAAGCACTTCGAAATCCTTGTCTTTGAAATCCTGAAACAGCTGCTCCAACCCGTCATATTGCGGCGTGAAACCGCACTTGCTCGCTGTGTTAACCACCAACAGGACCTTGCCCTTTTTCTCGGACAGGTCGAGCTCTTCGCCGCGATTGGTGTTGACGGTAAAATCGGCGATTGTTGTCATGAGCTTGGATCCTTTAAAGCGTTGCTGCCCATGTGGGCATTGCTGGTCCAGCGAGCAAGGTCAGGCCAAAATCCCGTCATGCAGGCGGACAACCCGGTCCATCCGGCTGGCCAGTCGTTCATTATGCGTAGCGACCAAAGCAGCGCTGCCTTCACCGCGCACCAGTTCCAGAAACTGGCCGAGCACCGTGTCCGATGTCGTTTCATCCAGATTGCCGGTCGGTTCATCAGCCAGCACCAAAGTCGGTTGATTGGCAAGCGCGCGCGCCACGGCCACGCGCTGCTGCTCGCCGCCGGAAAGCTGGCTTGGCCGGTGGGTTAGCCGGTGGCCAAGGCCCAGGCTGGTCAGCAGGCTTTGCGCGCGCTCCAGCGCGGTTTCGCGGTCGGTCCCGGCGATCATTTGCGGCATTACAACATTTTCGGTCGCGTCGAAATCAGGCAGCAAATGGTGAAACTGATACACAAATCCGAGATGCTCTCGCCGCAGCCGCGTACGCCCGTCAGGCGGCAGCTTTTCGGCGCGCTCTCCTGCAATCGCGATGGAACCTTCGAACCCACCTTCTAGCAATCCCACGGCCTGAAGCATGGTCGATTTGCCCGAGCCTGATGGACCAAGCAGCGCAACAATCTCGCCCGGTTGAATATCCAGATCCACCCCGCGCAGCACATCAATGCGCTGCCCGCCCTGCTCGAAACTGCGCTTTAAACCGCGCAAAGAGACGATCGGCTTATTCATAACGCAGCACCTGAACAGGATCGGTGTTGGATGCTTTAAGCGCCGGATACAGCGTCGCGAGGAAGCTGAGCACTATGCCGAGCGCGGTGATGCCAATGATTTCCCACGGATCAACACGCACTGGCAGCGACGTGAGGAAGCGCACGCTTGGGTCCCAGATTTCAACTCCGGTCAAAAACGCCACACCATCGACAATCGGATTGCGGAAATACAGCAACAGAAAGCCGAGAACCAATCCGGTCAGCGTACCCAGCGTACCAATGGTTGTACCGGTGGTGACGAAAATCTTGAGCAAACTGCGCCGGGTCGCGCCCATTGTGCGCATGATCGCAATGTCGCGTGTTTTCGCGCGCACCAGCATCACAAGGCTCGAAAGGATATTAAAAGACGCGACCAACACCATGAAGCTAAGCACAAAGAACATCGCCACGCGTTCGACTTCCAGGGCTTCGAACAAGGTTGAATTGATCTGTTTCCAATCTGCGATAACCGCGCGGCCAACCAGAGCATCTTCGACAGGTTTCAGGATTTCACCGACATTATCGGGATCTGTCACCGTGATCTCAATCAATCCGACACTGTCACCCATTAATAAAAGCGTCTGCGCGTCTTGCATGGGCATGATCACGAATGTTTCGTCAAAATCGTACAGACCGATCTCGAAAATCGCCCCGACTTCATAGCCCACCTGCCGGATTGATGTGCCGAATGGTGTGGTGCGCCCTTGCGGATTGATGATCGTAATCGTGTCGCCCACGCGCGCGCCGATGTTGGAGGCGAGCCGCGAGCCGATCGCGACCTTGCCGGAATCGGGTTGAATGCTGGCAATATCGCCGAGCAGAACTTTATCCCCCAAATCGGCAATATCTTCAGCTGTGTTTCCGCGCACAAAAATTGCAACGGCGCGGCCATTCAGGCTGGCGAGCAAAGGCTGTTCTATCAATGGTGACGCCGTTACGACGCCTTCGGTCGCCAGAACCTGCTCCAGCGTGCTTTCCCAATTGTCGAGCTTTCCGCCATAGGCTTGCACCACGGCATGCCCGTTCAATCCGGCAAATTTATCAAGCATTTCGCTGCGAAAGCCGCCCATGACACTCATCACCAGCACGAGCATGGCGACAGACAGCATGACAACGCCCACCGATATCCCGGCGACAAGCGCAATGAAGGCCTCCCCCTTACCGGGCCAGAGGTACCTCTTGGCGATCATTCGTTCGAAAGGGGTAAGCATGGATTGGGCTGCTGACTGGTTGCTGCTGAACGCAGGCTGTAGGCGGAGGCTTGCCGCGGCACAATCCACAGAACACACACGATTGTGAGTAACAACCACCCCGATCGCGTCGCCTCACGGTCACCCTTGGCAAAAATGAGGGCATTAGAGCGCGCGTGTGGCTTGTAATTGATCGGTAACATGGCCATTGAGCCTGCACCCGACGGAGCAGCGCAGCGGACGGATCTGGCGATGGCAATTTCACCTCAAAATCTTACCCACCCCTTTCGGGATGATGATGGCGATAAACTGCGCGAGGAATGCGGCGTATTCGGCGTGATCAACGCCGCTGATGCCGCCGCCGTAACCGCATTGGGTCTCCATGCGCTTCAACATCGCGGACAGGAAGCTGTCGGCATCACCAGCTATGACGGGAAAGAATTCTTCTCGCGCCGCGGCCTCGGGCACGTGGCGGAAAATTTCTCATCGCCTGAAGCGATTGCAGAATTGCCGGGAAATATGGCTTCGGGTCATGTGCGGTATTCCACCACTGGCGGCGCAGGCTTGCGCAATGTCCAACCGCTTTATGCAGAACTCGCCAGCGGCGGCTTTGCCGTGGCGCATAATGGCAATTTCTCCAACGCTCAGGCGTTGCGCGGAGATCTCGTAACCAAAGGGTCAATCTTCCAATCGACCTCTGATACCGAAGTTATCATCCATCTGGTTGCCACTAGCCGGTATCCCACCATCGCAGACCGCCTGATTGATGCGCTGCGACTGGTCGAAGGCGCCTATGCGTTGATCGTGACCACGCCGGTCGGCATGATCGCCTGCCGCGATCCATTGGGTATTCGTCCGCTTGTGATGGGCCGCATGGGCGATGCTGTTGTTTTTGCCAGCGAAAGCGTCGCGTTTGACGTAATCGGCGCGGAATTGATCCGCGAGGTCGAACCGGGCGAGATGTTGCAGGTGGATTTCAAAGGCGAAATCAAAAGCCTGCGCCCGTTCGGCAATCAGCCATCGCGCCCATGCATCTTTGAACATGTCTATTTCAGCCGGCCCGACAGCATTTTTGCCGGACGCAGCGTGTATGAAGCGCGCAAAGCGATCGGTGCCGAATTGGCAACAGAGGCGCCGTGCGACGTCGATCTTGTGGTGCCCGTACCAGACAGCGGCGTGCCCGCAGCCATCGGCTATGCCCAGCAATCAGGTGTCCCTTTCGAACTCGGGATTATCCGTTCGCATTATGTTGGCCGGACATTCATTCAACCATCGGACAGCGCGCGTCATTCGGGCGTAAAACGCAAACATAACGCCAATCGCGGGCTAGTTGCGGGTAAGAAAATTGTCCTCATCGACGATTCCATCGTGCGCGGCACGACCAGTATGAAAATCGTCGAGATGATGCGTGAAGCGGGCGCAAAAGAAGTCCATTTCCGGGTCGCCAGCCCGCCCACCGCGCATAGCTGTTTCTACGGCGTTGACACGCCGGAACGTTCCAAACTGCTCGCCGCACGGATGGACATCGAACCGATGCGCGAATTTATCAGGGCAGACAGCCTCGCGTTTATTTCCATCGACGGACTTTACCGCGCAGTAGGATCGACAGGTCGTGATAAAGCCTGCCCGCAATTCTGCGATGCCTGCTTTACCGGCGAATATCCGACCCCGCTAACCGATTTCAATCAGACGGATACGAAATCCGCCGAATTGCCCTTTGCCGACCCCAAGGCTGCTTAAAACCATGACCAATACAAAACCGCTCGATGGGCAAACCGCCCTAGTCACCGGCGCGAGCCGCGGCATTGGCGCCGCGACTGCCATCGCTTTGGCGGAGGCTGGGGCGCATGTGATCCTTGTCGCGCGGAAGGTTAAGGCGCTGGAGCTGATCGAAGACAAGATTCACGAGATTGGCGGAACATCAACGATCGCGCCGGTCGATCTGACCGAACAAGACGCAATCAGCCGCCTTGCAGGGGCAATTGCTAGCCGGTGGGACACTTTGGATATCCTATGTCTTTCAGCAGCTTATCTACCGGAGTTGACACCGATATCCCAGATTGATCCCAAGCAGTTCAATCAGGCGATGATGATCAATGTTGTCGCCAATCAGGCCATGCTTGCAGCATTTGACCCGCTTGTCCGCAGAGCGAAAAATGGCCGTGTGATTGGCCTCACCAGCTCCGTTGGCGCGGACCCGCGCGCTTTTTGGGGGGCCTATGGCTCAACCAAAGCCGCGTTTGACAATTTGCTCGAAACCTATGCCGTGGAAAGCGAAAAGATCAGCCCGCTGCGCGTCGCAATCGTCGATCCGGGCGCAACGCGCACAGAGATGCGCGCGCGCGCATATCCGGGCGAAAATCCCGAGACGGTCAAACCCCCCGAAGCCGTGGCAGAGCGCATCGTTGCGCTGGTGCAGGAAGACTTCACAACCGGGCACCGTGAACGCGTCGACGGCTAACCCCCGTGCCGCGCTGGCGGCGCAAGACACAATATATTTTCGGTTGCTCCAAAATTAACTCTACATCGCAACTCAGTCGAAAGGCTGAAGGGCCGAAACCTGTGCGTGACCAACGACAAAACCAAAGGGCGAAGAGACCAAACGCTGTTTGAATAGGGTTCCACAGGCTATGCCGAGCGAATACAACACGTACCGAGTTGCCGCGCAGGAAGATCGCTGCGCGCCCCGCACAAAACTCACCATTCCCGCTACAGTACGGGCATCGGGTGGCCGCGCTTTTCAAAGCGTGGTGCATGACCTTTCCATTTCCGGCTTTTCGGCTGCATCGATCAATCGCATGCACGAAGGGCAGGTCTGCTGGCTCACGCTGCCCGGACTTGAATCGCTTCAATCCGAAGTCGTGTGGTGGGACAATTGCATCGTCGGCTGCGCATTCACGGACCTGCTAAGCCCAATCGTGCACGACAATATCCTGCAACGTTACAGCAACACCGGCATATACCGCACGGCGATCTGACGCCGGATCAATCCGCAGCGGCAATTTTTGCCACCACCGCGCGTGCCTGAGCGCGGTGGTCATTGGACGTCGCCGTCTTCCAGTTGCTGATAATGGCAAACACAATCTGTTTTTCAGGGACGAGCGTTATCGCCTGCCCGAAAATTCCCTGAGCCCCGTAATTGCCCTCGGGATAGGTCCACCACTGATAGCCGTAACCAAACCCGGTATCGCCAAAATCGACCTGAGAATCGCCCGCTTCGCTGAACCAGTCATCGGGCACGGTCCCTGCCCCGCCCTCAAGCGCAAACTGGCCCATTCGGGCATAATCTGAAAGCCGGATGGACAGGCAGCACCCACCGATATTTCCTCCGCGCGGATCAACCATCCAGAACAATCCGCCTTCGAATCCGGCAGGTTCGACAATCTTGTTTCGTGCGTATTCAGCCAGCGGCATGCCCACGGCGTTTTCGATCAGCAGACCGATCAAGTTCGTCTCACCGGTTTTATAGACCCATTTTTCGCCGGCGGGTGCTTCGCGTTTGAGCGTCTTCATCTGCGCGACAATCGCATCCTTGCCAAATTCAACGACATAGCGGTTCATCGCGGCCACATCGCTGTCAGGATCGGTGTAATCTTCGTTCCATGCGACGCCGCTGGTCATCGTGGCAATCTGCCGCACTGTCACACCGTCATAGGCGGAACCGGCCAGATTGGGGATGTACCGCGTGACAGGATCATCAAGACTGTCAATCGAACCATCTTTTACAGCGGCACCCAGCAGCGTCGATGTAAAGCTCTTCGCGACGGAAAAACTGGTCCAGCGATCTTCCGAACCCAGGCCAAGCCCGTAATCTTCAAAGCGGACTTTGCCATCCTGCAACACCATGACGCCCGATGCATTGGTGTCGGCCATCAATTTACGGATATCGGCCTGAATTTCAGGGCTCAGCGGCGAACCCGCCGGCAATTCGCGCGTGGTGGACGCGGCGGGTACTTCATGGCCCGCAAACCAGTTTTCCATATCCCGAAAGCGCGCTGATCTTTGTTCATCGTTCCAGAAAAGAACCTGAAGTTCGGATTGATCGCGCGCTGGCGGTGTAACCATCTCCACTGCGGACGGCGTGCTCGCAGATGCGCTTTTCAGGCCGGACCCGGTGCCATAACCGGCATCACAGCCGGCGAGCGCGATGGCAATAATTCCGGCAAGGCCGGCGGCGCGAATGGACATAATCTCGTCTCCCTCTGCGCTGTTGATAGCTCAGGTTTTAACCAGCGTCACCTGATGCACATCAATATTTCCGGCGAGAAACCCGCCTTCGCAATAAGACAGGTAATACCGCCAGAGCCGGACAAAGCGTTCATCGAAGCCATCGGGCAAACGGCCTTCGGTCGCAGCCACATCGAATTGTTCGCGCCATTTGCGCAGCGTTGCGGCGTAATCTTGCCCGAAATCGACTTGATCGCGCCACTCAAGGCCTCTTGCCGCGGCAAGCTCCCGGAATTCGGATGATTTGATCAACATGCCGCCGGGAAAGACATAGGCTTGAATGAAATCGGCGCTGTTGGCGTAAACCTCGAACAGGTCATCAGCCATCGAGATATACTGGATCGCCGCGCGCCCGCCGGGCCGAAGATTGGATGCGACGCAATCAAGGAAAGTCGGCCAATATTCGCGGCCCAAGGCTTCGACCATTTCCACGCTGGCGATGGCATCAAACTGGCCCGATACATCACGGTAATCGCATTTTTCGAATGCTATCTCTGCTGGACGGTGTTGGCGCGCATAGGCCAGTTGTTCATCCGAAAGGCTGATGGCTGTCACGCTCGCGCCGGACAGTGCAATACGCTCTGCCAGTGCGCCCCATCCGCAACCGATTTCCAGCACGGATCCGGCATCTCCCAGACGCCCGGCAATGCCATCCAGCTTGCGCAGCTGCGCTGCTTTCAACCCGTCCTCGCCGTATTCAAGCGCGCTGGAATAGGTCAACGTATCATCAAGCCACGCACGGTAGAAATCATTGCCCAGATCGTAATGTGCAGAGATATTGCGCACCGATCCGGCCCGGTCATTGCGGTTGAAATAATGCGCCGCGCGCGCGATCCATTTGGATAAACCGGCACTGCGCGCCGTATCGCCCAGCGCGCGGGCATTGTCAGACATCAACGCAAACAGATGTGCGTGATTGTCTGCTTCCCATTCGCCCGCTTCATACGCCTGATACCAACCGACCGACCCGCTGGTCGCCAGACGAAGCAGCGCGCGCCAGTCTTTAAGGTCAACCTTAACGTCAAAGCCCGGAGCGCGTCCGCCAAGAACCCGCACTGTGCCATCGGGAAGCGTTGCGGTGATCGAACCGCGTTCAAACCCTTTGTCAACGCGGTCGAGCATGGTTTTGAAACCGGGAGCGAACAGGCGCGAGAAAAGGTTGGGACGCGGCGCAAAGCGTTCGCCGCCGCTGAGCAATTGCTCGCCTCTCATCTCCTGCGCTCTCATGCGATGTCTTTAATCGCGAGGCAGCCCTGCGGGCAAGATGGTTACACGCTAGTTTATCCGTCTTTCATCGCTTTATACGCCGCCATTGCGCGTTCACGCCCCGCTTTATGTGCAATCATCTTGGGCGGGTATGATTTCGGCAGACAGCCATGCTCTTCGGGATCGTGAATGTAGGGGGCATCAAGGCCGGCAAGTTCGGGCACATATTCGCGAATATAGGCCGCAGCATCGAATTTCTCCGACTGGGTCAGCGGCGCCATGATGCGCACAAACATGTTGGAATCAACGCCGGTGCCCGCATTCCATTGCCAATTGACCGAGTTAGATCCGTAATCGGCATCGCAAAGGCAATCCCAGAACCATTCCTCGCCTTTACGCCAATCGATCAACAGATGTTTGATCAGGAAGCTGGCCGTAATCATGCGCACGCGGTTGTGCATCCAACCTGTCTGATAAAGTTGGCGCATCCCTGCATCGACTATGGGGTAGCCGGTTTTACCCTGCTGCCATTTCTTAAGATCGCGGGCGGCTTTTTCATCCGCGTCCGGATCGCGCCATTGCAGCTGGTCATAATCCTCGCGGTAATTTTCGCGCGCATAGGCAGGGAACTGGCAAATGACATTCGCGGCATAATCACGCCAGACCAGCTCGCTTTCATAGCTTTGCCAGCCATCGGAGCGTTTGTGTTTGAGCGCGTGCCATATCTGGACTGGAGAAACCTCGCCGAAATGCAGATGCGGTGAAAGGCGCGATGATCCATCGACGCTGGGCAGGTTGCGCTGGTCTTCGTAATCGGAAACATCGTCTTCCCATTCTGTCAGACGACGATGCGCGGCGTCTTCGCCCACATTCCAGAAAGCCGCGAGACCCCCGGACCAATCGGGCCGCGTCGGTAGCAGCTTCCAATCCGCCAGATCATCGCTGGCGGGCCAGCTACCGGGGGAGGACAATGTCTCGGGTGAAGGCACCGTATCGCGCGAGGGAAATTGCTGCCGCATCGCTTTATAAAACGGCGTATATATTTTGTACGGATCGCCGGAGCCGGTCGTCACATGCCCGGCGGGATAAAGGTAGATGCCGTCGTAGAGTTGCAGGTCGAGTTCCTCGCCCAGCTTACCCTGCGCCTTGCGCCACCACGGTTCGTAATGGCGGTTGGCGTGAATTGTAGCCGCGCCGGTTTCGTTGGCAATCTTGCACAATTCCTCCACCGCATCGCCGCGCCGCAGGATCAGCTTGGCGTTGCGTGCGCCGAGGCTTTTGGAAAGGCTCTCCAACGAATGGTGCAACCACCAGCGCGATGCGCCGCCATAGGCATGATGCCCGGCGGCCTCATCATCGAGGATGTAAACGCAGACGACTGGCCCCGTAGTGGCGGCTGCAAACAAGGCAGGATTATCGGCCATGCGCAGATCGCGCCGCAGCCAGACGATTTGTGTTTCACTCATGTATGAGGAAGCGCGTTACTCGGCGGGGAGTTCCTCACATTCAACATCGGGCAGCGCGATAGAGAAGTTATCGCGGGCGCGAGGATCGTAAAAGCGTGCGTCGCGAAGGATGACGGAGCCATCAGCCGCGCGCTCGGCGAAAGGTGCGCGGGACCAGAACAGGAAGGCATCGAGCTGTGAGTTCGCGATACGCTCCTCGGCAAGGTCGGGCAATTTGCATTCGACGTCGGCCAGCGGCTTTGCGTGCAGATGGCCATCCTCAGGATAAAGCTGAAAGAGTTGTGCCCAGCGGTCGTCTGCACCTACAAATCCTTCGCGTTGCCAGAAGTAGAAAGGCATCGGGCTCGCGATCACTTGTGATGAACTGCCCACCCCAGCACGGTAATCGCTGACCGCAGCGCCGGTAATCGCCCAATTCATTCCGATATACGCGAGCCCGGCGGCAATCCCGATCCACCCTGGCCGCGTCCAATTGCCGCCCTTCTTTTCACTGCGAAGCGACCACCAGACGCTGACGATAAGTATCGCCCACAACCACACGTCGATAATGAACAGCGTATCGCCGTAGAACCACGCGCTAGAAAACGGCTCGAAAAAACGGATGCCGTAGACATTCAGCCAATCGAACAGCGGGTGCGACAGGGCTCCGATAAAGCTCAATCCGTAAAGCCACCCAAAATGCACCGGACGACGCCCCTCGGGCCGTTTCCCGCGCTTCTCCTGCCACCGATCAAACGCCCACAGCAACGCTGCAAGGATCAGCGGGAGGATCACCAAAGCGGGCGGACCATGCGTAATCCCGCGCCGGAAGCCCAGATGCTCGGTCCCCTCCAGCCAAAAAAAGCACGCCGCATCAACATCTGGCAGGTTTGCGCCGATAATCAGCGCGGGCATTGCCAGACCCGTCTTTTTCTTAAGACCCGCCTGGCCCAATACCGCGCCGACCAGGCTATGTGTGAGATTGTCCATGGACGCCAACTAATCGCCGCGCGCCGTCAAAGCGAGTGGAAATCACCGGTAACTCTGCCTATCGCATACGAAACATTATGGAGAGACCAACCGCAATGACCGACAAAACGCCCTACGTCCGGCCTGATATGAAAGCGTTTCTTGATGCGCTGGCGGCAATGGATGGTCCCAGCATCGCGGATATGACGCTGGAGGAAGCACGCGGCAGCTACCTCGCGCTGCACGGTATGGCTGATCGCCCTGCCCGTGAATTGCCCGTCATCCGCGATCTGGCCTGCCCCGGTCCGGCGGGCAATATCCCTTTGAGGCTGTATGATGCGCGCGAGACCCGCGATGCAGGCCCGGTCATTACATTTTACCACGGCGGCGGATTTGTGATCGGCGATCTCGCCACGCACCATGCGCTGTGCACAGAGATTGCTGCCCTCATGGATTTGCCGCTGGTTGCTGTCGATTATCGCCGCGCGCCAGAGCACCCTTTTCCCGCCGCGATTGACGATTGCGAAGCCGCAACCCGCTGGATTTCGTCCAATCCCGCTGATCTGGGCCGCGAAGCCACCGGCATTATCACCATCGGCGATAGCGCCGGCGGGACTGCTACGATCGCAGTCGGCCAATTGCTTGCACAATCCCCGGCCGATGCGCCTGTTGTGCTGCAAGTGCCGCTGTTCCCGCTCGCCAGCGATGCGCTTGGATCGGGTAGCCTTGAAGAATTTGCCGATGGGTTTGTCCTGACAAAAGCAGCGATCGAATTTTTTGACGCCGCATATAAGGCTGATCGCAGCGATCCTCGCGGGTTTCCCATCCTTGGCAATCATGCGGATGCGCCGCCGACAGTCTGCGTCACCGCCAGTCTTGATCCGATCCGCGATTCAGGCCGCGATTATGCGAAGGCGCTGGTGGATGCAGGGCGCGATGTCACGTATCTCGAAATGCGCGGTCTAACCCACAGTTTCACCAATCTGCGCCTGGCAGTGCCCAGCACGCAGGGCGATCTGAAACGAATCATCGCCGCGATGAAAACCATGCTCGGAGGCGAATAAATGGCACTGAACCCAGATGATCTGTCCTACCGCCCCTGCGCCGGATTTATGCTCGTCAATGCTGCCGGAGATGTCTTCACCGGCGAACGGATCAACAAAAAAGCGCACGGTTTCTGGCAAATGCCCCAGGGCGGTATCGATCCGGGAGAGGACCCGAAAACAGCCGCATTGCGTGAGCTGGCAGAAGAAACCGGGATCGGCGCGCATTTGGTCGAAGTGATTGCGCCTGCGCCGCAGCCTTTGAAATATGATCTTCCGCCTGATTTGTTGGGGAATGTCTGGAAAGGCAAATATCGCGGTCAGATACAGCATTGGTATCTGGGGCAATTTCTGGGCAGCGATTCAGACATCAATCTGAACGCACACGATCCGGCCGAATTTCACGCCTATCGGTGGGTCAAACTGCACGAATTGGCGGAGCTGATCGTGCCGTTCAAACGCGCCGTTTACGAAACGCTTGTCATGGAATTTGAACCGCTTATCAAAAACGGAAGGTGATCCGGTCTCGGTTGTCGCGTGCCCGTGCAGCCATGAATGATGGCAACGCCTCAATCCGGGTAAACCACGCCGAGATATTGGGATAATCTGCGTCAAATGTCCCTTTATCGCGCGCGGCATACATGGGATAAACCAAAGTGATGTCGGCAGCGGTCAGGTTCTGGCCGCCAAAGAACGGCTGCTTGCCAAGATCTTTCTCCATTAACGCAAAGAGCGCATCAAGACGCGGATTGACGAAGATTGTGCGGACCTGACCGAATATCTTTCTCAGCAGCCAGCTGATCGGCCATGGTGTGCGCGTTTCAAGCAGGGTCAGGACCATATTGATGCCCTGCGTAGACATCAAAGATCCTTGTGCGGCGTGAAACCAGAACAGGTGCCGTGCCCGGTCCTTGTGGCCTGCTGCCGGACGCAAATCGCTCTGCGGATACGCGTCTAGGATATAATCCATGATCGCGTTGCTTTCCGCCAGAACCAGATCGCCATCGGTAACCACAGGAGCCGTACCAAGCGGCGACAGCGCCTTGTAATCATCAGGGGCAAGATTGGTTTCGGGATGGCGGTTATAACTTTTCAGCTCGTAAGGCGCGCCAAGCGCCTCGAGCAGCCAGAGAACCCGGAAGCTTTGCGAATATTCAAGGTGGTGGAGCGTCAACATCGAAAATCACTCAAAATTTCAATTGCTGCTAGGGGCATCCTCTGCCGTATCGGCAGCAAACCGCGCCGGCGGACCGGCAGCGATAGAAGTTTGCAGAGCGAGCGTTTCAGGGCAGTTTGATCCGCACAGGCTTTCCAAACGCGCAAGATTGCGTCTGGCTTTTTCAATGGCGCCTTTTTCAACCAAAGCGGCGCCCTCTCCCGAAATTGCTGCAAAATTTCCCGGATCGCGCGTCAACGCTTCGCGGTAATATCGAATGGCCTTACCTTGCAAACCGTCGGCACGCGCGGCCTGAGCAAGTTCGATCAGGATCGGTGTGTAACCCGGATCGATCGCCAAAGCGGCTTCATACGCATCAATCGCGCCTTGCGTATCGCCGGCATTCAACAATGCCTTGCCCTGCATAATCAAAGCCGCAGCGCGCGGTTTGGCTTGATCCTGATCCTGCGCGATCCCCACGCTGGCGGTGGTCACCAAAGCAAGAGACAAAGCAGCAGCGGCGGGCGCAAAACGCATAAAGGGCTCCTTGAGTGCAGCAAGCCGGAAAGGCACGGACTTAGCCATAGCGTGAATTGGTATCACGCACGGCGGACAATGGCGACAAAAAAGCCATCCGTACCATGGCGCAGCGGATCAAGGCGGATACCCAAGCCATGCGGATTGCCAAGCGGAACGGTGGGGGCCTCGGCGCTGAAACCTTCATTGCGTTCAAGGAACGCAGCGATCCGGTCCGTGCCCTCGCTATCCAGCAGCGAACAGGTGACAAACGCGATCCGTCCGCCCGGCTTTGTCAGTTTTGCTGCAATTTCCAGCAATTCATCTTGCAATCGCGCATAGGCATCGAGCGTTTTGGCCGTCAGCCGCCATTTGCCCTCTGGTTTGCGCCGCCATGTCCCCGTCCCGGAACATGGAGCATCGACCAGCACCAGATCGGCGGCTTCGGCATAGTCTTCTAGCGCTTCGAGTTCCGATTTCGGATCGAGCAGCCGCGTCTGGATCATACCGGCGCCCGCGCGGTTTGCTCTCGGCGTCAATTTGGAAAGCCGCCCGCGATCTGTATCGCACGCGATCAATTCGCCCATATTGCCCATGGCCGCGGCCAGAGAGAGGGTTTTGCCCCCTGCTCCTGCGCAAAGATCAATGACGGTTTCGCCGCCTCGCGCATTCGCAGCGATGCAGGCCATTTGGCTACCGTGATCCTGAACTTCGATTTTGCCGTCGCGGTATTCATCCCACTGATCAACATTGGTGCCTGCGGCCAGACGCAAGGCATTGGGTGCCTCAAGCTTTTCCGCAGGCTCTGGCAGGTCGAGCCCGTCACGATCCGCTTTAAGCGTGTTGACCCGCACATCGAGCGACGCGCGGCCCAGCATGGCCGCCGCGACTTCGCCGGAGACGCCGGATTGATCCAATTCACGCACCAGCCAATCGGGCGCCGTGCCCGCAATGGCGGGCTTTTCATTCTTGCCTATCGCTGGCGGACCGTGTGTTGATCCGTCAAACAAAGCCGCAATCTCTTCATCAGCCTGCGCCAAAGCCAGCATGGCTGCGCGCCCTGTGCGCGGGATGGGACCGCAATACCGAATGGCGCGGTACACAAGATCACGCACCGCCCTGCGGTCTTTTGATCCGGCATAGCGGCGCTGTTTGAAATAGGCTGCAATCAGACGATCGGCGGGCGCGCCTTGATTGCGCGCTCCGTCAATGACCATGTCGAGCAGTTCAATCGCCGCCTGTACGCGTGCCGCGGGGGTCACTCGCTTTCAGCTTCGATGCGAGCACGCCGCGCGGCGTCCATTTCGGAAAACAGCCGCTCATACTCGGGCGGCTGCGGAACGGCTTGGCAAAAATATTTAATCTGGGTGGGCTCCTCTGGCGTGACCAACGGAGGCCTCGTTTTGAAATTTTGTACAGCGGCCTGACACTGCTCTTCATCGGCGAACAGAAACGGATGTCTGGTCAGTTCAGCGCGCGATGGATCATCGAGAGGAGTTTCGAGCAGAAACAGCATGAAGGGGATGATCAGTTCCATCGATCAGCGCGTCGGATAGTTCGGGGCTTCGCGGGTGATCGCGACGTCATGAACATGGCTTTCGGAAAGGCCTGCATTGGTGATGCGCACAAACTGCGCCCGCTCACGCAGATCGGCAATCGTGGCCGATCCGGTGTACCCCATCGCAGCCTTCACCCCGCCGACAAGTTGATGGATCACATTGGCCGCCGGGCCTTTGAACGGCACTTGGCCCTCGATCCCTTCTGGGACCAGCTTCATCGCGGAAACATCCTGTTGGAAATACCGATCGGCGCTGCCGCGCGCCATCGCGCCGACACTGCCCATACCGCGATACGCTTTATAACTGCGTCCCTGATAAAGGAACACTTCGCCGGGGCTTTCCGCTGTACCGGCTAGCATGGAACCAACCATCACGGAGCTTGCGCCTGCCGCCAAAGCCTTGGCTGCATCGCCGCTGGTACGAAGACCGCCATCGGCAATCACCGGAACGCCTGATTTTGCAGCTTCGTTTGCGCTGTCCATGATCGCCGTAAGCTGCGGAACACCCACACCGGCGACCACACGGGTGGTGCAGATGGAGCCTGGCCCGATGCCGACTTTGACCGCATCCGCCCCTGCATCAATCAACGCGCGCGTTGCTTCTGCTGTGGCGACGTTGCCCGCGATGACCTGAACGCTGCTGGAAAGTTTCTTTACCCGCTCAACCGCAATCGAGACGTCTTTGTTGTGGCCGTGCGCGGTATCAATAATTACGACGTCCACTTCGGCGTCGATCAACGCTTCTGAGCGTTCGAACCCTTTATCGCCAACAGTGGTCGCGGCGGCCACGCGCAAACGGCCTGCGCTGTCTTTGGTGGCGTTGGGGTAATTGACCGCTTTTTCAATATCCTTGACTGTGATCAGGCCGATGCATTTGTACGCATCATCCACCACGAGCAATTTTTCAATGCGGCGGCCATGGAGCAAACGGCGCGCATCCTCTTGTGACGTACCAATTGGCACGGTGGCCAAATTTTCGGTCGTCATCAATTCGCGCACAGGTTGAGCCGGGTTTTCGGCAAAGCGCACATCGCGGTTCGTCAGGATACCAAGCAGCTTGCCGCCCGCATCGGTTACGGGAATGCCGCTGATCTTGTGCTGGTCCATCAAATCCTGCGCTTGGCCCAAAGTCGCATCCGGATTGATCGTGATCGGATTGACCACCATCCCGCTTTCAAACCGCTTTACCGCACGAACAGCGGCGCATTGTTCGGGCAATTCCAGATTGCGGTGCAAAACGCCAATCCCGCCAAGCTGCGCCATGACAATCGCCATGTCTGCCTCTGTCACGGTATCCATTGCCGATGAAAGGATCGGAATGTTCAAACCGATCTCTTTGGTAAGCATGGTTTTGGTGTCCGCCATGCTGGGCAAGACGCTGCTTTCCGCAGGGCGCAGCAACACGTCATCAAAGGTAAGACCGAGAGGGATGTCCATATGCGCCACTTTCATTGATCAATTTGGCATTGGCCGGCTTGGCAGCGCTTGAAAAGCGCCGCCAAGCATGGGGATTCGTGACGGCCCATTTAGGCGCGCTTTTGAAGTAACGCTAGGGGCAGGTTCACCCCATCGACGTTATTCCTTGTCCGTGGGCGTATAACTGGCCGTATCGGCCATCCGGCGGATCAATTCCTCATGCAGCAGCAGGTCATCAATTGCCCCGCCCAGCTCCATCAATTCCATCTCATCACCGGCGCGGTGGTAATTGCCCGAAAGATAAGGCCCCAAAGCAATTTCGGACCCGAAGGATGTCGAAAGAAACACCGCGGGCACGCCCTTTTGCAACAGCGCCCAACCATCCTGACGCCGCACAAAGCGTTCGGCAAATTCCTTGTCGCCCAAACGCCGCCCTGCTTGCTCCATCACATCCAGGATCACCGGATCGAGAGCCGTACGACCCTCTCCGACGAACCCGACCGTGCTACCCGAAGGCGCAATCGCAACCGTATCGAAATTGAACGCAGCAACGATAGAATCGAGCGGCATGGGCGGTTCATCGGCAAATGCAAAGGCACCCAGCAGGCCCAGCTCCTCTGCACTGGTGGCCAGCACATAGATATCGCGATCGTGCGGTCCCACCGCCTTTAAACGGCGCGACAATTCGAGCATCACCGCAATCCCGCTGGCATTATCGACCGCCCCGTTGCAAATGCGGTCAACCGCATCTTCCGGACCGCATTCGCCCAAGTGATCCCAATGGCCCAACAATAAGACGGCACCCGAATTGGGCATTGTTCCCGGCAATTTGCCGATGACATTATAGCTGGTGAATTCGCGGCGCTTTGAAGTCGCCTCAATCGTTGCGGTCTGTTTTAGCTGGACCGCCTCGAAACCATCATCCTGCGCCGCTTCAAACAGTTTTTCCCACGCAGATTTACCCAGCAATTCGGCCATAACTTCGCGGGTCACAAACGCGCTCAGCGAACTGTTTGCTTCTGCTTTCAGCATGATACGTTCGCGGCCATAGGCACGATTGACGCTGGTCATCGCATCGTCATCGGCCACCACCGTGATGATGGCGGCCGGGCCTTTATCAAACAGAACGGCGCGCCTGGCGGGGCTGACGCCCGGTTCGCTCAGCATGACAACAATCCGGCCTGCGATATCTTCCTCAGATACAGCATCCGATTCAGTGCCGACAAACACCAAAGGCGCGGTTTCCACCAATTCGCGCCGGCGGGGGGTGAATGCCGCGCCCTTGTCATTTGTGAGGTCAAAAGACTGTTTTGCGCTGTATAATGTAATGCGGCTTGTAAACGGCTCTGTACTGACCAGCGGCACCGGCGCGCGCCATGCACTGCCGGGATCGTTGGTCCCCGATTCCAGCCCGGCTTCCTGCATCTTCTGCGTAATAAAGCTGACCGTGCGTTCTTCGCCCAGAGTGCCCGGTTTGCGCCCGGCAAATTCATCGCTCGCCAAAACCGAAATATCTTGCATCAGGCGCGCTTCGATCGCGCTGCGCTCCGCGTCGGAGGCACTGGCGATCCGATCGCCGCCAGCACAGGCGCCAAGCGCGAGCAAGGCAGCACCGGCCAATCCGCGTTTGAGCAAAGCCGGTTTAATTCTTGAAAGCATCAATGCGCGGATCATTCGGCGGTCCACCCGCCATCAATGCTCCAATTCGCGCCGGTCACATTGCCCGCTTCCTCGCGGCAGAGAAACACCGCGAGCGCGCCGATTTCTTCAGGCTGGACGAATTTTTTGGTCGGCTGTTTGGCGAGCAACACATCATTGATGACTTCATCACGGGTTAGACCGCGCGCCGCCATAGTGTCAGGGATCTGCCCCTCGATCAGCGGCGTCCAGACGTAGCCGGGGCTGATGCAATTGGCGGTTACGCCCGTTTGCGCCAATTCCAGCGCAATTGTTTTTGTAAAACCTGCGATACCATGTTTGCTGGCGTTATAGGCGCTTTTAAACGGCGATGCGGTTTTGGAATGGGCGCTGGCGGTGTTGATGATCCGCCCCCACCCTTTTTTCTTCATCGCAGGCACAGCAAGCCGCGTCGTATGAAACGGTGCGCTAAGGTTGAGAGCCATGATCGCATCCCACCGGTCTGTGGGGAAATCCTCTACCGGAGAAACATGCTGCATCCCGGCATTGTTGACCAGAATATCGATATTGCCGATGTCAGCCATCATCGTTTCGATGGCCGCCGGATCCAGCAGGTTTGCCGCGTTAAATTCAGCATCAAGTTCGGATTGCAGTTTGGAAATCTCATCGGCATCGCCGAGACCGTTGAGGATAACCTGCGCGCCCTCGGCATGCATTGCGCGGGCCACAGCCAGTCCGATCCCGGATGTTGACCCTGTGATCAGCGCGCGTTTTCCCGCGAGCAATTGGCCCTTGAGCATATCGGACAACTCCTTCAAACAACAGTTGGACATGCTTTTGCGGGTGGAACGACGCGTGTCCAGCAAATAGCGAAAGGTCTTAAGCCTTGTCGCGGCAATAAAATGAGGGGTTTGCAGTGCGGCTTAATCGGTTCGACACATCTAAAATTCGCGTCCGGTCCAGCGGCGGAGGCGGCGGGCGACGCGCCGGAGGTATTGGCTGCGGAACACTGGTTATAGCTCTGATCGCTGCGCTGTTTTTTGGCGTCGATCCGATGCAGACGATCGGCGCAATTCAGGGAACGCAGCAGACAAGTGCGCAAGGACAAGGCGGCGATCTGACCGAAGAGCAGATTTGCAGCAGCGGCACCTATGCCCAGGAGGCCTGCAACGCCCTGACCAGCCTTAACGAAACATGGGCACCGGAATTCGCGCGGGCGGGTGTGCCTTTCAAAGAACCGTTCCTTGACCTGTATCGCACAGGCCGTGTGTCAACGCAGGGCTGCGGGAATGCGTCATCGGCGGCGGGTCCGTTCTACTGTCCGGCGGATTTGGGTATCTACATCGACACCGGTTTTTACGATCAGCTTGCGCAGATGTCTGGCACCGGCGGCGATTTTGCCCGGCTGTATGTGATTGCCCATGAATACGGGCATCACATTCAAAATCTGACCGGCCTCGCCGCGCAGGTTCGCAGCCTGCAGCAACGCAATCCGTCTCAGTCAAACGGGCTGCAAGTGCGGATGGAATTACAGGCCGATTGTTACGCAGGTGTCTGGGCGGGCAAGAACCGCACTCTGATCGAACGCGGCGATATGGAAGAAGGCCTTCGCGCCGCCAGCGCCATCGGTGATGACAATCTTCAGCGGCAATCCGGCCAACGGATCAACCCGGAAAATTTCACCCATGGCACCAGCCAGCAGCGGATGGACGCGCTGAAACGCGGCCTACAGGGCGCGGATGACAGTGTCTGTGACACCTATTTCGACCTCCGATGAAAAGACTTTCGGATGAAACAACAATGGGCCGGAGCGGTGAAAACCACTCCGGCCCATTTCGTTCGTCACTGCAACCCGTGATCCTAAAGCGCTGCCTCATTGGCCGAGGCACCGCGAATCGTCGCATTCGACCATTCGATCGTGCGGGTTGCGTACATCACACCGGCCAGCGCGGCGAACAGCATGACCGATCCGATCACCAGCGACCACGCTTCAAGGTTTAGCAGAACATAAAGCACCGCATACAAACCGATCAGAAGCGCACCGATTACACGGGCCCGCTTCCAGCTGCCCAGGACCGCCGCACTGTAACTTGTCAAAAGCCCGATAATCGCGCCGCTGGCGACAATATAGGCAAAGGCAAAACCGATCAGTTCTGCAAAAGCCAGCAGCATGACGAAAAACAGGATCAGCCCGGCACCCGTCAACAGATATTCCGCAGGAGCCACCCGTGCACCGGCCACAATATCGAACATCAGAAACGCCAGAAACGTAAAGCCGATGAACAGGAACCCGTATTTCAGCGCGCGCTCCACGCGCTTGTACAGGTCAACCGGTTCCATCAGGCGGATCGTGGCGATTTCATTGCCGCTGATGTTCTCTCCTGATGCGGTTTGCGCATAGCGATAATCATCGCCATCTTGCACGATGACCGGATTGGCTGGCGCATTGGTGCTGACAAGCGATTGGCCGAGCGCCAGATTGGAGATAGACCATTTGGCGCTGAAACCTTCAGGCCCGACTTCCTTGTCAGCGTCTCCGGGTAGAAATCCGCCGGAAAAGCTGGGGTGCGGCCATGTTGAACGGACTGCGAAATTTGTTTCCTCCCCGCGCGGGACCATGCTGAATGCGCTGCTGCCTCGAAGGGTGTAGGAGAATTGGAGCATGAATTCGGCGCCTTCGGTCCAATCGAAAAATGCATGGACGCCCGCACCGGTTTGGCTGCTTCCCAGGCCCGGCTTCAGATTGAGCGTTTGATCGCCAACCTTTAGCGCGGCATCGGTTTGCAAGCCGCGCGGATCGGAAATCGGCAATTGCAGAAAAGCCTCGTCTAGCAACAACTGGGTTTGCTGAATGCCAAGCCGGTCAAGATCCGCCGGCATCGCAAAACCCGCCGAACCGGTGATCGCAGCATCATAGACAACAGACTGGTGAATGATCCCGCGTGACCTGATTTCGGGATCAATGTTGGCATCAAGGTTCTGTTTTATCGGAGACAGATACAGCATTTCGCGGACCGTGACGGTGCGAGTGGTGGTTTTGCCGTCGCGTTCCTCTGAAATCTCGCGGGTCGCGGTGTAGGGCACAATCAACATGGGGCCAGATACAGTCTGCGCCCCTGCCCAGCCTTCGGTGATGGACGCCTGCGCGACGCGGGCCTGATGCTGACGATCACTGATCAGCCAATACACCATCAATAATGGCACTATCAAAGCTGCACCGACCAACCCGGTGAACAGCAGTTTTACTCCGGGACTTCGTTCATCGCTCATCGCTCATCCTCCTAAATGTGAGACGAAACGTGCTTTGTAAGCGATGAAATGAATTGTAAATGAACTGCCCAAACAGAGTGCGGCAAGCCACCGAAACGGCCTGCCGCATTCATCGTGTAATCAATCCCGCGCGCGTCTGGCGCAGGGACAATGTGATCAATCCTTGTCCCAGTTTTTGATCTGCTGATCGATTTCGCGGAGCACGTTCTCGCGCATTTCGCCTTGTATCTCGGCGTTGTTGGCGATTGATTTGCGTGCTTCTTTGAGACCCTTTAGCGCCTCGGCCATGACGCGGCTCTGGCACATATACACTGTCCGCGTGCCGTTCTCGCTCACGTCAACGCTTGCGGGGTCGCTGCTGTCGCCGCGGCATTGCATTTTTATGATTGTGCGGCCTTTCTCGCCGTTCTCCTCGTCTATTTCGACAAAGGCGAGTTTGACCTCTTTCATGGCGTTCTTAACGTCAATCTCGACATCCGCGAGATCCGCGCGAAGTTCCGCCAACAAAGCCTCGCGCTCTTCATCGGTCATGCCGTCATCACCGTTCTTGGTGATCCATGTTTGCACCGATTTTTGACCATCGCCCGACTTCTTGTCCTTGCGAATGACGAACACGTTCTCCTCACCCTTTTTGACGACTTCGACATCGACATCGACATCATGATCAGGATGCGCAGCGAGCATTGACGAAACCGACATCGCAGCAGGGGGCGCTGGCGGGGCAGGCGGTGCCGGCGGTGCTGGCGGCGCGAATGAGCCGGCAGACGGGGCCGCAGGCGCTGCGGGAGCCGATGGCGCTGCCGGAGCAGCGGGCGCGGCAGTCTCTGCATAAGAAATCGAAGCGGTAAGCGGCAGCGCAATAATTGCAGCGCCCAACATAAAGCGGCCAGCCATACGGCGGCGGGTTGAAGTCTCGGACATATTCAGGCTCCTCAAACGATGGATAATGGATTTGTCGCCGAGTACGGGGCACGCCATCGGCGCGGCCAGGGCAACATTGGGTCCAGCAGCAAAGCTGGCGATGAGACTGGCGTAGGTCGCGCGGTCTTCGTGCGGTTTCTGGGCCATGACCCGTGCATCACAGGCGGCCTCTTGATCGCAGCGCAGAGCCAGCCAGCCATACCGGCCCAGCGGGTTCCACCAATGCAGCGCGAACAGCGGTTGAACCAGCACGTTCACGAACAAATCGCGGCCTTTGTGGTGGGTCAGCTCATGCGCCAGGGCAAGATCGCGGGCAACCTTGTCAGGCTGGGCCATAAACCCGTCAGGCATCGCGATAACCGGATCGACCACTCCAAAGGCCAGCGGCGCCTGTGTGCCGGGCGTTTCGAGCAGGCGCACTTTGCCGTCACGGCCAACTTCACGCGCATCGGCGAGCAACTGCGTGCGCAGTTCGAAATAGCTCGAAAACCGCCGCCACATAAAGATGGCAGCGCCGATCAGCCACACCGCGCATCCGAATTCAAACCAGGGGACTGCCTCAAGCAAGGATGGCGGGGTAATCGGTGCGATCTGATCGAGCGCTGCCGCTCCGGCTCCAGACGCAGCCTCTGCCACAGTTTCCTGTGCCACAATTCCTGCATCGGCGGTCTGGTTCGGGAGTAGGGATTGGGTATCGCTGGCGGTGGTTCGCGGCGCAAGCCATGCGGGCAACGTGATCGGCGGCATGATCAGACGCAGCATAGGCAATGCCCACAATGCATAAGCCGCCTGAGGACCAAACCAGCGCGCAACCGGACGGCGAATAATCAGGACCAATGCAATCAAGCCAGCGGTCCAGATGAGGGTATCTATCAGCCAATCGATCATTGCTTCAACTCCTTCAAAAGAGTCTCAATCTCGGTAAGATCATCCTCGCTCAAAGCCTCTGATTGGGCGAGATGAGCGACCAGCGATGCGGCCTTGCCCCCGAACAGCCGGTCAACCAGACGCCGCGATTCCCCGCCAACATAATCCGAACGCTGGATCATCGGACTGTACAAAAACCGGCGACCGTCCGGGCGTGTCTCGATGGCCTGTTTCTGAACAAGCCGAGACAACAGCGTCTTGACCGTCGCGAGGCTCCAGCTGCGCTTTTCGCAGACTTCCTCGCACACTTCGGCAGCGGTCAACGTGCCGCGATTCCAGAGCGCCTCCATAACGGCATGCTCGGCCTCGCTAATTCTTTCGGGTAATGGATGGTCTGATCCGGCCAAGATAATCTCCCTTGCGGCATCATCGCTGCGTTACGGTTACATCTGTAGTCATAACGATTACGGCTGTAAACATTAAACCCCGATGAATGGGCGCATCCCCCCTTGTTCTTCGATCAGCAGTCGATAACAAAGGACCAATGACTTTAAATAAGGCTCTATTCGCTGCGCTCGCCTGCGCCGTTGCTCTGCCAGTCAGCGCCCAAGGCGTGCTGCCTCAGACAACACCGATCGCTCTTGATCAATCCAGTGATAACGAAACGATCGTTGGCGACCTTATCTATCGCGGCGGAGTGATTGTTGAACCCGGCGAACAGGAAATCGGCGGAATATCCTCGCTCGAATGGGCGGATGATAAACTGTTTGCGGTGACAGATGACGGGCGCTGGTTGATCATGACGCCTGATGAGCTGGACGGCCGGTTGGTTGATATCATCGACATTCAAAGCGGGCCGCTGCGCAGTACCAAAGGCAAAAGACTGAAAGGCAAGGACGAGGCCGATTCCGAGGCGTTGACCCGCGCAGACGATGGCAGCTGGCTTGTCGCGTTTGAACATGACCACCGGATATGGCGGTATCCCGATCTTGATGGAGACGCGCAGGAAACCGATCTGGCGATCAGCGATCTGGCTTTTGATGCCGCTGATAATAGCGGTATGGAAACCCTGACCCAATCAACCGAAGGTTTGCTGGCATGCGGGGAATGGACCGGCAGCGATATGCCAAATTGCATGCGTGAACGCGGCGGCGGGCTGGTCAGTTTCGAGGTTAGCCCCCCTGCCCCGCTGGATGAAAGGCGCGGCGTGCCCACCGATGCGGACTGCGCCAGCGACGGCACATGTTATATCCTGTTCCGCAGCTATTCACCCGATCAAGGCAACGCAGCCGCAATAATCGCCTTAAGCAGCGCCAACGAGGCGATCCCGCTGGCGATCATGCTGCCCCCACTTACGCTCGACAATTTCGAGGGGCTGACCGTCCGCGAAGAATATGGCCGCACTTTCCTGTATCTCGCATCGGATAACAATTTCTCGGATCGGCAACGCACCCTGGTGATGAAATTCGAAGTGCAATCGGCGCGCAAGGATATCGTGCTGCCCCCGCCCCCTTCGACCGAGATTGACTCAGCGGTTTACGAAACAGTCTTGGTCGTGATTGAAACGACACTGGGAGAGATAACGGTCGCTCTTGAAACAGAGCGGGCACCGATCACGGCCAGCAATTTTCTGCGCTATGCCGATGAAGACCGTTTTGATGGGACCGTATTTTACCGGGCGATGCGGCTGAACCGCGATCCGCGTCCCAACGGCCTGATCCAGGGCGGCACGCAGTGGGATCCAAAGCGAATTTTGGCCGGTATTGCGCACGAACCGACCAGCATTACCGGACTTAGTCATACCAGCGGCGCGCTATCGATGGCGATGGGTGAACCGGGCACGGCCAATGGCGATTTTTCGATCATGCTACAGGATCAGGTTGGATTGGACGCGCAGCCCGATTCCGATGAACCCGTCTGGAAAAACGGATATGCTGTATTTGGCTATGTGACCGAAGGCATGGATGTTGTGACCGCGATCCATTCGGCAAAAGTTGACCCGGATAAAGGCGAAGGCTGGATGAAGGGGCAGATGATTGCAGATCCGGTGACCATCATTGATGTTCGCCGCGTCAGCCCATCTGGCGATTGATTCACTCTCCGACCGAGGGCCGCCCTACAGGATCGGTAGCGGTTTGCGGCATCCGGCTTTCCAATTGCGCCAACCACACTTTTGCACCATCTCCGATTGCAGTTTGCGGCAACGATGCCAGCAGGCGGCGGCTGCTTTCCCATTCGGCGATCTGGCGGCTCGTTTCTTTCGCGGCATCGGCCAGCGACTGTGGTTTGCGCAGCGAACGATTGATCAGCGCATCACCATAAAACGTCCAGTCATTCTCCGGCGCGCATCCAAATGACGTACGCTGCGCGGCGGCGGCGGTGAGAATCGCGGTGTCAGGGCCGGAAAGCTTGGGCAGGAAGATGCCCGAATAACATGCGCTGATGATCAACAAGCGGCGTTTTATCCCGAGCTCTGCAAACACTTTTTGCAGGCGGGTGGGTGAGAAAATACCATATTCATTGTCACCAAAATGATTGACCAGACCCAGCTGCGATCCGTGGCTGGTCGTGTAGACAACCAGAACATCCTCATCACGGTCCATCAATTCGGCCATATGGGCCAGCCCCAGGATCATTGATCGGATCGACCCGCGAGCAAGATCATCACTCTGTCCGTCAGGCCCGGCACGGGTAAGAATGCGGCCCTTACCGCCGTCTGATCCGCCATAGCGCCGCCCCAGAACTTTTGCCGCTTCGCGCGCTTCACGGGCAAAGACCGGATCACTGTCGAGCGCAATGGAGACGATATAGGCATCAACTGTGCCGGGGCGCTGCGGTTCAAGCGCGGCCAAAGCGCGGCTTAACCTGCGGTTTTGTTCCAACATCTGCGTGGCAGGGGTGCCGCGTTCAAGATGCGGCGCCAGATCGAAACTTTCGCGCGCTTTCTCCCTGCCTTTGCCAATCGCAAGATTGGGGAACGGTTCGACATGCTCGGGCGGTTGGTTGGCACCGCCGCCACCATCCTGCGCCAGCAATGGCGGCACAAAGAGGGCTGAAAGTGCGAGGAACGGGGCAGCGCATTTTATCATGCGCGCAAAGCTGCCCCGCTACCTTTCATGCGTCAAGTCAAAGCAAGGTTTGCACCCTGATCGCGACCAAATAAGCTGCGAGCAAAGGAGCCGCGACCATGGGATCGCGCGCACGGGCAAGATCATTTCTCGGCCCGCGCGCGTCACCGATTGCGTGAATTAATACACTCGGGCTTTCGGTTCGATATAGGTTGCGTCTTCGGTCAGCGTGTATTCGTGAACCGGGCGATAATCGATTTTGATATTGCCGTTTTGTCCGCCCCATCCTTCGAACCATGCGACGGTGTGCTTCATCCACTCTTTGTCGTTGCGATCCGGGAAATCCTCGTGCGCGTGGGCGCCGCGGCTTTCCTTGCGGTTCGCAGCGGATGCCATGGTGACATTCGCCTGAGCCATCAGATTGTCGAGCTCCAGCGTCTCGATCAGGTCGCTGTTCCAGATCAGCGACTGGTCGGTCACGTGAATGTCCTCCATCCGCTTGTTCTGCTGGGCCAGCTTCTCGACGCCTTCGTCCATCAGTTTTGAATCGCGGAACACGGCGGCATGCGCCTGCATCGCTTTTTGCATATCAGCGCGGATTGCCGCCGTGGGCGACCCGCCCTGCGCGTAACGGAAGTGGTCCACGCGGCCCAACGCGAAATCTGAGCTGTCACCGGGCAGTTCGGGCTGACTTGCGCCGGCTTTGAGGTTTTCCTTAAGATGCAGTCCGGTTGCCCGGCCAAACACCACCAGATCGATCAGCGAGTTCGAACCAAGGCGGTTTGCACCGTGAACCGACACACAGGCCGCCTCACCAACTGCGTACAGGCCCGGCACAACCGTGTCCGGCCCGTCTTTGCCAAGCGTCACAACCTGACCGTGATAATTACACGGAATTCCGCCCATATTGTAATGCACAGTCGGCGTTACTGGCAGGGCCTGCCGGGTGAGATCGACCCCAGCGAAAATCTTGCCGCTTTCGGTGATACCGGGCAGGCGCTGGGCCAAGACGTCCGGATCGATGTGATCGAGATGCAGGTGGATATGATCGCCTTCGGGCCCGTGTCCGCGCCCTTCGCGCATTTCAAGAGCCATCGAGCGCGATACAACATCGCGCGATGCAAGGTCTTTGGCCGATGGCGCATAGCGTTCCATAAACCGCTCGCCTTCGGAGTTGGTCAGATACCCGCCTTCACCGCGCGCGCCCTCTGTGATGAGAACGCCCGCGCCGTAAATGCCGGTCGGGTGGAATTGCACAAATTCCATGTCCTGCAATGGCAGGCCCGCGCGCAGCACCATGCCGCCGCCATCACCGGTGCAAGTGTGCGCAGAGGTTGCCGTGAAATAGCACCGGCCATAGCCGCCGGTCGCCAGAACCACGGATTGCGCGCGGAACCGGTGGATCGTGCCATCATCCAGACACATCGCCATCACGCCGACGCATTTCTTCTCGCCGCCCGCTTCGGACATAATCAGATCAAGCGCGAAATATTCGATGAAGAAATCCGCATCGTATTTCAGGCTCTGTTGATACAGAGCGTGCAGCATGGCGTGACCGGTACGGTCGGCCGCTGCGCAGGTGCGCTGCACCGGAGGCCCATCACCCATATTCTGCATGTGACCGCCAAAGGGGCGCTGATAGATTGTGCCGTCTTCGTTACGGGAGAACGGGACGCCTGCATGTTCCAGTTCATAAACCGCTTGCGGGGCTTCTCGGGCAAGATATTCAATCGCGTCCTGATCGCCCAGCCAATCGGCGCCCTTCACCGTGTCATACATGTGCCATGACCAGTGATCGGGCGTGTTGTTGCCAAGCGAGGCGGCGATTCCGCCTTGCGCCGCGACTGTGTGCGAACGGGTTGGGAAAACTTTGGAAATGTTGGCGGTGCGAAGCCCGGCCTCTGCCGCGCCCATCGTTGCGCGCAGACCCGATCCGCCCGCGCCCACTACGATCACGTCATACATGTGATCGATAATCTGGTAGGCGCCCTTCAATGAGGCATTGGTAGAACTATCAGCTTTAGTCGGCATCAGGCCTGACCTCCAAGTGCGAGGCTGGCGACGCTGAATATTGCGAAAGCGCCGCCGCCAATAACTGCGATATTGAGCGCGGTAAGACACGCGAATTTTGAACCGGAATTGTGAACGTAATCCTCAATCAAAACCTGCAACCCCATGCGCGCATGGGAAAACAGGCTGATGATCAACAGGATCATGGCCACCGCCGTAATAGGCTGAGAAATCCAGCCCACCATCGAAGCGTGACCGAAATCGCCCATCAGAACGAAACTGACCAAAAGCCAGCTCATCAATACAAGGTTGCTGATCGCGGTGAAGCGATGCGAAAGCCAGTGATGCGCGCCATCATGCGAAGAGCCGAGGCCGCGAACTTTACCGATAGAGGTTCCGTTACCCATGTTCTGTCCCCTCAGCGCAGCAGGATGAGCGCCCAAAAGGCGCAGGTGAGAAGTATAGCAATGATCGGCGAAGCCATGGACCAGAACCGATTGGTGTTCAGTTCGTAACCCGCGCCGATATCCAAAACGAAATGGCGCAGCCCGCTCATCATATGGGTGAAAAATGCCCAGCTCAGCCCGACCATGACCACCCAACCGAGCGGCGATGTCATCACGCCAGAAAATGTCTCATACGCTTCCGGACCACCGGCAATAGCGCCAAGCCACCAGACCAGCACTGCCAGCCCGACAAGCGCCATCCCGTCGCCGGTCGCCCGGTGAAGGATCGAAACCAGCATATGCGGACCCCACCGCCATATCTGGAGGTGCGGAGAAAGCGGTCTTTGGCTCATGATTATCCCGTTCAAACGTGAATTTACGTCTATTTGCTGAGGCACACTTAGCGGTCCTGTCGCGTGGTGCAAGCCGCGAACGCTCGACTTTGCTTGCAAAGTTCTGGACAGACACTTGCAAAGTTTTGGATAGAGGCGCCCATGAGTTTCATTCTAGTCACCGGATCAAGCCGTGGAATCGGCGCTTCTGCAAGAGCTCTGCTCGATCAACGCGGCATTTCCGTCATCGGTCATGCGACTTCGGCCAGCGACGCCGATACAATCGCTGCCGACTTTTCAAATCCCCGCGCAGCCCAATTGCTGTGGGAGGAGGCGCTGGATCGCTCTGGCGGGAATATCACCGCAGTCGTGAACAATGCCGGACTGTTTGAAACCAACCGGCTTGACCGGTCTGACATCGAATGGCTGGACGCATGGGAAGACACCTTGCGGATCAACCTGACCGCAGCGGCGCAGCTCAGCCGGTTTGCGGTTCGTCACTGGCAGACCAAAGGACAGGGCGGCCGGTTGGTCCATGTTGCAAGCCGCGCGGCCTATCGCGGCGATTCGCCTGCGCATTGGCATTATGCAGCGGCCAAAGGCGGCATGATCGCCATGCACAAAACCATCGCCCGCGCCTATGCCAGCCAAGGGATACTCAGCTACGCGATCACTCCGGGCTTTACCGACACCAGCATGGCGGGCGATTATCTGGACAGCCGCGGCGGTGCGGGCCTGCTCGCCGACATCCCGCTTGGGCGCGTGGCACAGCCGGAAGAAATCGCACGGATCATTGCGTTTTGTGCACTGGATGCACCTGCCAGCATGACCGGCGCGGTGATTGATGCCAATGGAGCCAGCTTTGTTCGCTAGAATTCTCAGTCTCGCGGTGCTTTGTGCGGCAATTCCTGCCTCTGCGGGACCTGTCATGATCACCCCTGACGAGCGGCTCGATCATCCGTGGATGATGCAGTGCGGAGAATGGGACGGTTGGAACAAGCCGGGACCGTCGTTCCAGATATTTGACAATACTTACTACGTGGGCACCTGCGGCATTTCGTCAATTCTGATCACCGGCGATGATGGTCACATATTGATCGATACCGGGACTGAGAAAGGCGCTGATCTCGTAAAGGCCAATATCGAACAGCTCGGCTTTAAGCTCGGCGATATCAAAGTGATCCTGCATAGCCACGAACACCACGATCACGTCGGCGGCATGGCCAAGATGAAAGAGTGGACCGGAGCCAAAGTTTTGGCATCCACGTCGGCCCGCAAAGTCTTGGAAACGGGAAATGTCGGCCCCGACGATCCGCAATTTGGCGTCCATCCCGATTTGGCACCTGTTACCGTCGATGAAGAGGTTTGGAGCGGAAAAGACATTGTAGTCGGCAATCTCAAAGTCGAAGCTATCGCGACTCCCGGCCATACTCCCGGAGCGATGAGCTGGACGTGGGCGAGTTGCCACGCCTCTGTCTGCGCCGACATTATGTATGCGGACAGCCTTTCGCCGGTCAGCGCCGATGGATACAAGTTCGGCGATCATCCTGAGTATCTAAACCAGTATAAGTTGGCGCTCGAACGGCTCGCGGCCCGCGATTGCAACCTGCTGATCACCCCTCACCCGTCGGCGAGCAACATGTTCTACCGGATGAAACGGGTGAGAGGGCTTTTGGGCGAAGAGATGTGCACTGGTTACGCGCGAGCCATCGAACGCCGCCTTGACGCGCGGCTTAAGCATGAGACGGAAGAAGCCTCGGAATGAGCACCGCTTGGAAACTCACCGCTTTCGCGCCGAAACGCGTAATTCAGGCCGCTCTGCTCGCGCATGACGAGATTGAAGAATGGGATTTCGATCTGGTGATCTCTGGTCGTGAGATTGACGAGGACCGTCCGCAGGAATGGGTGTTGGAAGGTTGGTATCCCCGCAAACCGGGCAAAACGCAGGTTAACGCTCTGGCCGGATTGTTTGCGACAAAAGCGCCAAAGATCACATCCGAGAAACTGCCTGACGAAGACTGGCTTACGTTAAGCCAGCAAGGCACTCCGCCAATCCGCGCGGGCCGTTTTTATGTTCACACACCCGATTATCCCCCTGCCGATGACGCTGTGAATTTCGCCATTCCCGCAAGCCAGGCTTTTGGCACCGGACAACATGAAACCACCGCCGGCTGCCTTGAAATGCTTGGTGCGATCAAATCGACAGGGGCGCATTTTCGCCGCATCGCCGATATCGGCACCGGCACCGGATTGCTCGGCTTCGCGGGCCTCTCGCTTTGGCCCAATGCGCAGTGCACCGCATCCGATATCGATCCGGTGTGCGCCGGTGTTGTAGAAGACAATGCCGCGATGAACGGGATTGAGATTGGCGCGCAGCGCGGGGCAATGACCATGGTGATTGCCGACGGGATGGATGATCCGCTGCTTCAGGCGCGCGGGCCGTATGACTTGTTAATCGCGAATATTCTGGCCGGGCCTTTGGTTGAACTGGCACCCGATTTCGCCGCCTCGGTCAGTCCCGGTGGCAGCATTGTGCTGGCTGGATTGCTGGCCGGGGATCAGGAACAGGCGGTGCGCCGCGCCTATCGCAAATCGCATTGCAGGCCAGTGGCGCGGATTCAGCGCGGCGATTGGGCCATCCTGTGGTTCCGGCGGCGGCGTGAGCGTTAAGGCTGGCCGAACGAAACGGGCTGCGCAGATTGCCGGTCTGATCCTGATCGGTGGGCCGCTTGTATTCCTGTTATCGGCGTGGATCGGATCAAGCATCCCGCGCAATTCGGACTGGCAGGAAACGGCGGACGGGGTCGAAATATTTGTCGGCACAAACGGCATCCATACCGAAATCGTCATGCCGATCGCGACCGATGTGATCGATTGGCGCGGCAGGTTCCCGATTGGCGATATAACCGCAGCCCAGCGGCCCTATACCCATGTTGCAGTGAGCTGGGGCGAAAAGGAATTTTTCCTTCAGACACCGACCTGGGGCGATCTCTCGCCCGGCGTCGCTCTCAACGCGGTTACCGGCGGCAGCGGGGTTCTGCATATCGCATGGTATGTCCGTCCCGCCCCATCGGACGATTTCCGCCCTTTGCGCATCACCCGCGATCAATATGCCTCGCTCGCTGCGCAAATCACAGCGCAGCTTGCTCCTGAAGACACCGGTCAAAGCTATCCGGGATATTCGCGGAACGATGTGTTTTACGATGCGGTTGGCACCTATCACCTCGGCAATACCTGCAATCAATGGACCAGCGACAGGTTGGCCGCAGCAGGTATCAAAACCGGTTTATGGACCCCGCTACCGGGCGGCGTGATGAAATGGGTGAATGCCCTCCCGCACGCTGCGGCCCTCCCACGCGCCCCGCACGCCCCGGATGCCCCGGATAGATAGCCGCGACAAAGTCTACCGCCTTTTTCTCGGAACACTCGCGCCGGTCACCCTTTGAAAAGTCATAGACACATTTTCAAAGGAACCTATCCATGGCCAAAACTCTATTTATTACAGGCGCGTCAACCGGCATCGGCGCCGCAACCGCAAAAGCCGCCGCAGCCGCGGGCTGGAATGTCGGTCTATGCGCCCGCTCCGCTGACAAGTTGGAAGCACTCGCCAACGACATTGGCGGCACCGCGATTGCACTGCCATGCGACGCGGCCGACCGCGATCAAATCACCGAAGCTCTGCAAAAATGCGCTGACGCTTTTGGCGGGATCGATGCGGTGTTCGCCAATGCCGGAACCGGCGTTTCAAAAGCGGGCGTGGAAAACGGAGATCCTGACGAGTGGGACGCGATGGTGCGGATCAATATCCTCGCCGTACTTTACGCCGCGCACGCCGCAATCCCGCACCTTAAAAAGACCGAAGGGCATTTTGTAATGACCGGCTCCAAAGCTGGGCGCGACACATTCAAGGGATCGGTCTATTCCGCGACCAAGCATTTCGTGCACGGCTTTGGCGAGAATCTGGCGGAGGAAATGCGCGAGTGGGGCGGCCGCGCAACTGTGATCGCGCCGGGGATGGTCGATACGCCGTTCTTCGATGAACCCAAACCGACCAAAATCCAGCCTGAAGATGTCGCCAACGCCGTCGTCTTTGCGCTCACTCAGCCCAAAACCGCGGCGGTGCGCGAAATCTATCTGATGCCCAACGATTAATCCGTTTGCGTCAGAGCCTGTTCAAGCAGGTTGAGCGCATTACGGGTAAAGGCCGCCATATTATCGATCCGGTCATCGCTGGCCGTTTCGATGATAGCGGTGCGCTCCGCATCTGGCCCCGCAACAGCGGCCACACTGATGCCGGATGCGACACCCATGGGATGCTTGCTCGATCCGGCAGAACCGCTTTCCGCGATCCCCCATTGCGCCCCGAACCGGTCACGAATGGCGCGCGCTTGCAGCAGCGCATATTCCTGTGTCGCAGAGCGCATCCCGTCATAGGCATCGCGCGGCAAATCAAACAGCACATCGCGCGCTTTGAACGAATAAACGATCCCGCCGCCAACATAGAATTTAAGCGCGCCGGGAACCGTAAGCAGCGCCGCCCCGATCAAACCGCCGGTTGCCCCGTCAGCCACCGCGATTTTCTCGCCCCGCGCCTTCAGCGCCTCGGCAATACGGGCGGCCTGCGGATGCAGCTCACGTAGCAAATCCATCAGCCCGCCCCGCTATCAACATCTGCGACAATCCTTGCCCAGCCCGCTTCATCGATTGTTTCAATGCCGAGCTCCTGCGCCTTTTTCAGCTTCGATCCCGCGCCCGGTCCCGCGACGAGCAAATCGGTTTTGGCGCTGACCGATCCCGCCGCTTTTGCGCCCAACCGCTCGGCCTGCGCCTTGGCCTCATCGCGGCTCATCGTTTCCAGCTTGCCTGTGAAAACCACCGTTTTGCCCGCAACCGGACTGTCGAGCGTTTCGACCACGTAACGCGGCGGATTCACCTGTTCGAGCAAATCGTCCCACACTTTCACATTGTGCGGTTCGTGGAAAAAATCGGCGAGCGAATGTGCAACTGTCACGCCGAACTGGTCGGTGACGCCAAAAATATCCTTCGCCGCCTGATCCATACGCGCTTTGAAAGGAGACGCTTTCTCCTCCTCACCCTGCGGATTGGTACTGCGGTATTCAGCGAATGTCTGTGACGCCGTTTTGATGGCCGAAATATCGCTGAGCGATTTCATCAAATCACGCGCCGTCACCTCGCCCACATGCCGGATGCCAAGGCCGAACAGCAGCCGCGCTGCATCGGGTTCGCGCTTGCTATCCACAGCCGCCAACAGGTTATCGACAGACTTATCCTGCCAACCTTCGAGGGCGAGAATATCCTCGCGCCGCGTATGCAAACGGAAGATATCAGCGGGACTTTCGAGCCATCCCAGCGCAAAGAATTGCGCGATGGTTTTTGACCCGAACCCGTCAATATCCAGCGCCTTGCGGCTGACAAAATGTTCAAGCCTTTGAGTGCGCTGTGCAGGACAGATAAGACCGCCTGTGCAGCGCACATCCACCTCGCCTTCCTCCGCCACGGCCTCGCTACCGCATTCGGGGCACTTGTCCGGGAAATGGTAGGGATCGCGCCGCTCGCCGCGCGTCAGGTTTTCGACCACTTGCGGGATAACATCGCCTGCGCGCTGGATCACGATCCGGTCGCCCGGCCTCACCCCAAGCCGATTAATCTCGTCGCGATTGTGCAGCGTCACATTGGTAACGGTCACACCGCCGACAAGCACGGGTGCAAGCCTGCCCACCGGCGTCAGTTTACCCGTCCGGCCCACCTGAATATCGATCGCCTCTAGCGTGGTCTGCGCGCGCTCGGCCGGGAATTTATGCGCCAATGCCCAGCGCGGCGCCTTCGCCACAAAGCCCAACCGTTTTTGATAGTCGAGCCGGTCCACCTTGTAGACGACGCCATCAATATCATAGCCAAGATCGGGCCGCTGCCGCCCGATTTCATTATAATGCGCGATCATCGCATCGACGGTATCGGTGACGATAAGAAACGGCGAAAGCGGGAAGCCCCAGCTTTCGATCATGCGCATCATTTCATGCTGGCTCTCGCACGGCACATCGGAGGCCGCGCCCCAGCCATAGGCCCAGAATTTGAGCGGGCGTTTCGCCGTGACACCCGCATCTTTCTGACGCAGCGAACCGGCGGCGGCATTGCGCGGATTGGCGAACAGTTTTCCGCCCGCCTCCTGCTGAGCCGCGTTGATCGCGTCAAAGTCGGCTTTGGCCATATAGACCTCGCCGCGAACTTCGAACACGTCCGGCACACCGGCGGGCAATTCCTGCGGAATGTCGGCGATATGGCGAACATTGGGCGTCACGTCTTCGCCAACCTGCCCATCCCCGCGCGTCGCGGCGCGCACCAGCTTGCCGTGCTCATAGCGCAGCGAGCAAGACAGACCGTCAATCTTGTCCTCAGCGGTGATCGCAACCGGAGCATCCTCGGGAAGCGAAAGGAACCGGCGGATGCGCTGCGTCCACTCCTCTACCTCCGCGCGGTTAAACGCATTGTCGAGGCTCATCATGCGCTGCTCATGCGTCACTTTGGACAGCGGCGAAGCGGCGATTTCATGCCCGACCTTTTGCGAAGGGCTGTCAGGCCGGATCAGATGCGGAAACGCCTCTTCCAACTCGGCATTCCGGCGGACCAGCGCATCGTATTCCTGATCGGTGATCTCGGGATTGTCCTGCGCATGGTACAGCTTGTCATGCTTCGCGATTTGGCGAGCAAGACGCATCAGCTCATTGGCGGCTTCGGCTTCGGAGATTTTGGTCATCGTTTATCTTCTAACAAACGTACAGACCATTGATCCCGCTCCTTGTACGCCGAGATCGCAATGCCGCGCTCTATCGTATCGCCGAAACTGATATCTGTGTTCGCGGTGCAAACCCGCTCTGCGCAGCGGATCGTGCTGAGGCCGATCAGCACGGACATGGTGCCCCGGCTCCGATAAGGCGAGCACGCCAAGCGCCCTTTGAGCGGGATGCCTGTGTCCGCGACCCGTTCAAAGAACGCTTCGGTCGGCTGTCCATAAGAATAGCCGAGGCAAGCAAATTTCAGCTCATCTCCGAACCGTGCTTTCATCCGCTCGATTTCATGACGAAACAGGGCTTCGACCGCGAACGGATCAGCTTTCTCAAGCGGCCATTCGCCAAATTCGATCACAGCCGCGCCGGGTATCGTGACGGGCAGTGGCCTAACGTCTTTGGATGGCTGTGCATTCACCGCTGCGGCGAGCGCTAATGAACCGAGCAAGCCGATCATCTCACTCACCCTCGGGCAAACTGTCCGTCTGCACCCCTGCCTCTGGCGTTATCTCTGGGCCTTCGAGTTCGATCTGGGCACCGGATGTTTCTTCGATCAATTGCTCCAGCTGCGTTTCAAATTCGTCTGGGGTAATCGTGCCATCGCTCAATTGCTGGCGAAGCTCCTGAATGCGCGGAAGAGCGCCCATGACATTTTCTGACCCGGACACCACCTGATTCAATTCGGTCAGCAATTCCAGCTGAAAACTCTCTTCACTGACCGCCGATGACGCCCATATCGCAAGCCCAAGCGGCGCCAGCAGCCCAATCCCGAACGATACAAAAAACAGCCGCCTGAAACTCATTTCGGTGACAAGGCCCAGCAGCACCATGCTGGCAAAAGCAAGCGCGGTGACCGAGCCCAGCAGCGTCAGTAAAACAGTGATTAGTAGCAATCCGCCCAGAATTTCCATCAAACGCCCTCCAGCAGCCGGTCCGCCTGCGCCCTTGCCTCTGGCGTTACTTCCGCGCCGGACAGCATCCGCGCGATTTCTTCCTGACGCCCGCTTTCATCGAGCAGCACCACACTTGTTTTGGTAACGGTGCCGCTGGAGGCTTTGGCGATCATGTAATGCTGACTGCCGCGCGCTGCGACCTGCGGGCTGTGGGTGACGGCCAGCAATTGGCCCTCTCGCGCTGCGAGCCGGGCAAGACGTTCACCAATGGCCGAAGCCACCGCCCCGCCTACGCCGCGGTCAATCTCGTCAAAGATGATCGTCGCCGCGCCGCCTTTTTCCGCCAGCGCCACTTTCAGCGCGAGGATAAAGCGCGACAGCTCGCCCCCAGATGCGATCTTGGCCAGCGGCGCAAAATCCGCGCCGGGATTGGTCGCGATCAAGAACTCGCAGGCATCCATGCCATGCGCGCCCCATTTTTCCTCTGGCAGCGCACCGATCGAGGTTAAGAACCGCGCAGCATCGAGTTTCAGCGGTGCCAGTTCAGCGGCAACAGCTTTGTCGAGTTTTTTGGAAGCTTTGATCCGTGCATCTTGCGCTTTTTCTGCCGCTTTAACATAGGCTTCGCGCGTTTCCTTCGCAGCGACCTCTAATGCATCGAGCTGCGCCTCTCCGCCTTCGATCGCATCGAGCTGTGCGCGCATTTCGCGCATCAGATCGGGCAGGTGATCCACATCACAGCGGTGTTTGCGTGCCAAAGCGCGCAGTTCAAACAACCGCGTTTCCGCTTCATCCAGCGCGGCGGGATCATGCACCAGAGTTTGCGCGGCAGTTTCCAGCTTATCCTCGGCCTCGCCCGCTTCGATCACCGCGCGGTCCAATGCGGCCAATGCTTCGGTCAATAGCGGGTGCTGCTCTGCAATCCGGTCAAGCTTACGCGCGGCCACACGGAGCGAGGCAAGCGGCGAATCCGAACCCTCCCAGATGTGCCTCAAATCTTCGAGCTCACCGGAGAGTTTCTCGGCCTTCTGCATATCGGATCGCGCCCCTGCGAGGCGCACTTCCTCACCCGCCTGCGGTTCAAGCTGCGTCAATTCGGCAAGATGCGCGATCAACAGGTCTTGATCAGCCTTCGCCTGTTCCACTTGATCACGCGCTTCGGCCAATTGCGCCTCGGCCTTTGCCCAGCTGCGCCATCCGCGCTCAAGCCCTGCAAGGTCAGTGCCGGCATATCTGTCCAGCAAGGCCCGGTGCCCGCGCGGATTGACCAGCCCGCGATCGTCATGCTGTCCGTGCAGTTCGACCAGAGCGGGTGCAAGTTCGCGCAGCAAGGCAACGCTGGCGGGTTGATCGTTGATAAACGCCTTCGACCCGCCATCGGCCTTAACCTGACGGCGGATCATCAATGGCTCACCGGGTTCGATTTCCAGATCGGCTTCGTCAAGCGCGGCCACGATCAGATCGGGCAGAGCCGCAAATTCAAAACTGGCCGTGACGCTCGCCTTCGGCTCGCCTGCGCGCACCAGAGCTGTCTCCGCCCGGTCACCGAGCACCAGCCCCAGCGCATCGAGCAGAATCGACTTACCCGCCCCCGTCTCACCGGTAAGCACACCGAGCCCACGGGTAAAATCGAGGTCCAGCGCCTCGATCAAAACGATATTTCGGATGGATAGCCGGGTCAGCATTGCAGCAATGCCTTAACTCAAGTGTCCCGCCTCGTCACGCGCGACTGATCAGGATGCCCACAGCCCAAGCACGCCCGTGAAACGCGCCAGCGAAACAATTATCCGCCAATTGCGGCGGGCGCTTTGTCCTGCACCAGCTTATACGCCTTTTCGTACCATTCATCGCCCGGATAGTTCGCGCCCAGAACTGCGGCATATTTCACCGCTTCATCGGGCAATCCCAGCGCCAGGCTGCTTTCGGTCAGGCGGTATAGCGCCTCAGGCGTGTGGCTGGTGGTGTCAAACCGCTCCACCACATTGCGGAACCGCGCGGCCGATGCCAGCCACTGGCCCGAACGCTGGTAAAACCGCCCGATCTCCATTTCCTTACCCGCAAGGTGATCCTCCACCAGATCGAGCTTCAAGCGCGCATCGGCGGCATATTCGGTCTGCGGGAACCGGCGGTTCACCTCGCGCAAGGCCGACTTGGCTTGCTCGGTAATTTTCTGATCCCGGTTCACATCACTAATCTGCTCGTAATAACTGAGCGCAATCAGATAATACGCATAGGGCGCATCCTTGTTACCCGGATGGATCGACAGGAACCGCTGCGAATTGCGGATCGATTTGTTGTAATCGCGGGCGATGTAATAACTGAACGCGCTCATCAGCTGGGCCCGGCGCGCCCACGGCGAATACGGGTGCTGACGCTCCACCTCGTCAAACAGCGCCGCCGCGAACAAGGTGTTGCCCCGATCAAGCCGCCGCTGAGCCTCGGCATACAGCGTTTCGACATCGCGCGCGACATAGGCGACGTCCTCATCCGCGGAGCCCCCCGCACAGCCGGCAGTGGTCACAAGTGTCGCCCCGACAAGGGCAGCGCGAAGCAGCGAAGTGCGAAGATTGGTCAACATGGAAAGCCGTATAACCGCGCCGCTCCTGAACGCCAAGTGAAGTTAATCGTGTTATTCCCGCCTCAAGCACGCTCGAGCGCACATGGCCGGGCGGGCTGAGCCCGGCTTTGGCGCCCCCGCAGACGTTGCAGGCTCTGCCGATGTTCCAGACGTTGCCGCGTTCCGAGTTTCCTACTCTGCGATTTTGTGCCCTATACTGTGCGATGCCGAAAACCCCCGCGCCTGATACCGCTCAGATCCCCGATTTCACCCCCGTACCGCGCAAACGCATGCGGCGCGGCGGGTGGAGCGCAGAGCGCCAGCGGGCCTTTATCGAAGCCCTCGCCGAAACGGGCAGCGTGCGCGCCGCCTGCCGCCGCCTTGGCGTGGGCGAACACCACATCTACACCCTGCGCCGCCATCCAGAGGCGGAGAGCTTTCGCAAAGCATGGGAGGCCGCGCTCGATATCGGTATCGCCCGAATCGAGGATGTCGCGATGGACCGCGCGTTGAACGGGGTGGAGGAACCGGTCTATCACCGCGGAGAGATCGTCGGCACACGCCGCGTCTATAATGACAGGCTATTGATGTTCCTGCTTAAATCCCGCGCGCCGGACCGCTTTGGCGAAACGCGCCCATCGGGCAAACCTGATGCGATCCGCGCAATGACAGACAAACGCACGCTCAAACGCATGACCAAGAAACTGCGCCCCAAAATCCGCGCCGAATTGCTGGCTCAGGAACAGGCGGCAATCACAGCCGAGGCCCGCGCAAGCGCCCCCACCCCCGAACAAATCCGTGCCAGCATCGACACCAAAATAGAAGGCTTCCGCCGCGCCGCCGAATATCGCCGCAAACAGGAATGGGAAACCCTGTCCGAGGAAACCCGCGATGCGTGGGCACGTTACGAAGCGCTAAAAAAGCGCGATTTGGAGCGGATTGCGGACGAGGACGAAGCACAGCGAAAGTTGCTGGAGGGGCCAAACCAGCAGAGTAACTCTGCCTAACGCCGTGTTCTCTCGACTAATTCGATCAGCTCCCCGAATTTTTCGCGCTGCGTCTCCTCATCACCGCTCGCAATAGCATCGGCAACGCAGCAAGCAGCGTGGTCTTTCAACACCTGCGTCTCAACTTTTTGCAGAGCGGATCTGATCGCCTGTATCTGGTGCAATATGTCTATGCAGTAGCGATCATCTTCGATCATCTGCGCAACACCGCGCACCTGCCCTGCTATTCGGTTCAGCCGACTGACCTTGGCACTGATCTTGTCACTCATGCTCGTCTTCCACGTTGAAATACCCTAGGGGGGTATATATGAAGGTACAGAATGTTTGAGTAAAGGCCTCTAATGACCAAGCCGCATCTATCCCGTCGCCGCCTGATTGGAAGTACAGCCGCACTGGCAGCAGCAACCGCTCTGCCAATGCCTCTTTGGGCGCGTGGCCGATCTCTTACTCATGCAAATCAGGGGTTTGGCTCTGTCTCGGGCGAAGACATCAAACTTGCGATTGGCGATCATCACTTTTCCACCGGCGGTCGCTCCGGCCATGCCATTGCGGTTAATGGAACAGTTCCCGGCCCTTTGATCCGATTGAAAGAAGGGCAGGACGTGCGCCTGCATGTCACCAATAATCTGAATGAGGATTCTTCAATTCATTGGCATGGACTGCTTCTGCCATTTCAATTTGATGGCGTACCCGGTGTCAGCTTTCCCGGTATCAAGCCGGGCCAAACCTTCACATATGAATTTCCCGTCCGTCAAAACGGTACATACTGGTGGCATTCGCATTCTGGTTTGCAGGAGCAGGCCGGGCATTATGGCCCGATCATTATCGAGAGCGCAGAACCAGACCCGCGCTACGACCGCGATTATATCGTCCTGTTGAGCGAATTTACCCCGATACACCCGCATGAGATTATGCGAAAATTGAAGGTGGGTGAGCATTATTTCCAGCGGCAAATGAACAGCGCAGTCGAAGGTGATTTGTCGGGCGCTGAACGTAGGATGTGGGGTAACATGCGGATGAACCCGCGCGACATTTCGGATGTCACCGGGAGCACTTATACCTACCTTATCAATGGCCACGGTCCGGCCGATGACCTGCAACTGGAATTTAAACCGGGTGAGCGTGTTCGCCTCCGTGTGATCAACGGCAGCGCCATGACATTTTTCAATGTCCGTATTCCCGGCGTTGCGATGACCGTGATCCAAGCTGACGGTAAAGATGTAGAAGAGGTGGAAATTGACGAATTCCAGATCGGCACTGCTGAAACCTACGATGTAATAGTTCAGCCCAAGGACGGCAGCCACGCTATCGTAGCCGAGGCAATGGATCGCAGCGGCATGGGCATCGCAAGCCTGACAAGCCATAAAGGCCATACGGCCACACCGCCGCCGCTTAGAAAAATTCCGACGCTGACCATGACCGATATGGGCATGATGGATCACGCCGCGATGGGCCACGATATGGGCGATATCGGCGATATGGATCACAATATGCGCGACACATCGCTGTTACCCGCTGATGTAAAGGTTGGCCCCGGCATCGATATGGTTGCGCCCATGCCCACCGACCGGATGGACTTCCCCGGCCTTGGCCTCGACAAAGTGGCACACCGCGCGCTGCGCTATACCGATCTCAAGGCCAAGCGGATGAACCCGCACCGCGAAATTGATCGGGAAATGGAGATCCACCTTACCGGCAATATGGAACGGTACATGTGGTCCTTTGACGGCAAGAAATTCACCTCCGTCACCGATGATCCGATCCGCTTCGGTTATAATGAGCGGGTGCGCGTGAAATTGGTCAATCAAACGATGATGGCACACCCGATCCACCTGCACGGCCATTTCTTTGAAATGGTGAACGGCGCAGATCACATGCATCAACCGTTGAAACATACAATGGTGGTGCAGCCGGGCGGAACGGCAACTTTTGACCTGACAGCGAATGAGCCGGGCGACTGGGCGTTTCACTGCCACCTGCTGTATCATATGCATGCCGGTATGATGCAGGTTGTGACGGTCCGGCCTTTCCCGGAAAGTGCCAAATCATGACGCGGTTATCTATGGTTGCGGGCATGGCTTTAATCGCAGCGCCGCTTTCAGCGCAGGATCACTCCGGTCATGCCATGCCGGACAAACCGCCTGTTGATGCGCAAGCGAAGCCAGCGATGGATCATTGCGCAATGGGCCACCTGCCTCCGGAAAAATGTCCTCCCAAAGACACCGTTCCGGCAGATGAAGATAAGGGCCGTCATCCTGAGGGTCATATCCCTAGGGAGCAAGGTTCCAAAGATCATAGCTCTATGAACCATGGTGCAATGGACCGTGGTGCAATGGACCATGGTGCATCTGGCGCATCCGCCGACAAAACAGCGCCCGGCGCTGCACCGGAAATTGCGGTGCCAGAGCGCGCCTTTGACGGACCGCGACACGCAGCTGATGCAATCTGGGGCGCCGAAGCCATGGAACCGAGCAGAAGCACCCTCGCCCGCGAGAATGGCGGCATGCAAACAGGGATGGTGATGATCGAGAGGCTGGAGGCGCGCATTGCCGCCGATGGCGGCGAAGATGGCTATGTCTGGGACGCTCAAGCTTTCTATGGCGGTGATATCAATCGTTTCGTTATCAAAACCGAAGGCGAAGGAGAGTTCGGCGGCGAACTGGAAAGCGCGGAAATTCAGGCGCTTTATAGCCGCGCGATTGGTCCCTTTTTCGATCTTCAAGCCGGCGTTCGCTTTGATCCGGTGCCTGACACGCGCGGGCATTTGGTCGTGGGTGTGCAGGGATTGGCTCCCTATATGTTTCACGTTGATGGCGCACTATTCCTTTCGGATCGCGGCGATCTGACGGCTCGTATCGAGGGTGAATATGACCAGCTCATCACCCAGCGTCTGATTTTGCAGCCGCGTATGGAAGTGGAACTGTCCGCGCAGGACATTCCCGAAATCGGCATCGGTGCCGGGATCACCAAAATCGAGCCAGGTGTGCGTTTACGCTACGAGGTCAAGCGGGAGTTCGCGCCGTATATTGGCATCGAATACGAAGCCGCTCTGGGCAGAACCGCCGACCTCGCGCGAGCGAATGGCCAAAAAGCCGATGGGATAAAGGTGATCGCTGGCCTTCGGGCCTGGTTCTAATTTCCGCGTAAGCTCCGCCCAGCCTGCGAGAGGCGGCGCAACCTTGCGAAATTTGATAAAGCGAAAGCGCTGCCGGGTTCGCCGCGCTATTCATCCCCCATCCGCAGGGCTGCGATAAACGCTTCCTGCGGGATGGAGACATTGCCGTATTCGCGCATCTTGGCTTTGCCTTTTTTCTGCTTTTCCAGCAGTTTCTTTTTACGCGAAATATCGCCGCCATAACACTTGGCCGTCACATCTTTGCGCATGGCCGCAATGGTTTCGCGCGCGATGATCTTTCCGCCGATGGCAGCCTGCACCGGAATCTTGAATAAATGCCGTGGAATCAAATCTTTAAGGCGTTCGCACATGCCGCGGCCACGCTCTTCAGCGACCCCTGCATGGACGATCAGCGATAGGGCATCGACTGGCTCGTTGTTGACCAGGATGTTCATCTTAACAAGGTCGCCTTCGCGCAGGCCGATCTGCTCATAATCAAAGCTGGCATAGCCCCGCGAAATGGACTTCAGTCGGTCGTAAAAATCGAACACCACCTCATTCAAAGGCAACTCATAAGTCACCTGCGCGCGGCCCCCGACATAGGTCAGATCCGTCTGCACTCCGCGCCTGTCCTGACACAGTTTCAGGATAGCTCCCAGGTGCTCGTCAGGCGTGTAAATCACCGCCTTGATCCACGGCTCCTCCACCGCAGAAATCCGGTTTACATCGGGCCAATCGGCAGGGTTGTGGATCAACACCTCTTTCGCATCTTCATTCTTGGTCTTCGCCAGTTGCAGCCGGTAAACCACAGACGGCGCTGTGGTAATCAGATCAAGATCGTATTCGCGGCTAAGGCGTTCTTGAATAATCTCAAGGTGCAGCAACCCGAGAAAGCCCGCACGAAAACCAAAACCCAGCGCGGCAGAGCTTTCCATTTCGAAACTGAAGCTCGCATCGTTGAGCCGCAATTTGCCGATGCTCTCACGCAGCTTTTCAAAGTCCGCGGCATCCACGGGGAAGAGACCACAGAACACCACCGGTTGCACTTCTTTATAGCCCGGCAGTGCTTCGGTCGCCCCGCCCTTTACGGTGGTAATCGTGTCACCAACGCGGGCTTGTTCAACCTCTTTGATCTGCGCGGTAATAAATCCGATTTCGCCCGGGCCAAGCTCTGTCAAATCGGTCCGTTTGGGAGTGAAACAGCCCACCCGGTCAATAAGGTGATTCGTGCCACCTTGCATGAATTTGATGTTCAATCCCTTATTCAAGACCCCTTCGATCACCCGGACAAGAATGACGACACCGAGATACGGATCGTACCAACTGTCAACGAGTGACGCCTTGAGCGGCTTTTCGCGCTCGCCTTTAGGAGGGGGGATTCTGGCAACGACCGCTTCGAGAACATCTTCAATCCCGATGCCCGTTTTGGCCGATGTCATAACGGCTTCGGATGCGTCGAGGCCGATCACTTCCTCGATTTCTTCCCGAACACGCTCTGGCTCGGCGGCAGGCAAATCAACCTTGTTAATGACAGGCACGATCTCGTGGTCATGCTCGATCGATTGATAGACGTTGGCCAAGGTTTGCGCTTCGACACCTTGAGCCGCATCGACAATCAACAGAGCGCCTTCACACGCCGCAAGACTGCGAGAAACTTCATAAGCGAAATCGACATGGCCGGGGGTGTCCATCAGGTTAAGCTGATAGGTCTCACCATCCTTCGCCGTGTAATTCAGCCGGACGGTCTGCGCTTTGATAGTAATACCGCGCTCGCGCTCGATATCCATATTATCGAGGACCTGCTCGGACATTTCGCGCAGGGTCAATCCGCCAGTGAATTGAATCAACCGGTCGGCAAGCGTGGATTTGCCGTGATCAATATGCGCGATAATCGAGAAGTTTCGGATTTTGGAAAGGTCAGTCATACCCAACGGCGTTTAGCGGGCAGTTTAATCAAAGTCATTCGCGAAAATCGCAACAGTGCTTGGCGTGACCCGAACCGTGGCTGGAGCAACGCATTTAAGCTGCTTCGTGCGCGGTTCCTCCGGCATATGCAAATTGCGGAACACTGGCCCCTTGGCCAAGCAATCCGCCTTCCATACCCTTGTAATCGCCAGACGAAAGCGCGGCCAGAGGAGCGCCCGCAGAAGCCAGCGCATATGGTGACACTCGGTTGCGGGTACACAGACCACCCGACCCATCATCAACAAGCGATTGCTCAAATTCGAGCCCTTGGGTGTCAGACATGGCGCGCGTGACCGTGGCAACAGCAAGCTGCCCTCCGCCAAGATCAACAACGAACTGCGTTCCCTTGGGCACATCCGCCAAGCCCTGGATCAGAGCACCGCTTCTCGAAAGGTTGCGCAATGTCACTTCATAAGAGTGATCATCATGGATAACTTGAATCTTGCGGAATACGGTCCGGCGGCGCGCGCGTTTGGTACGGTCGCCGCTTGGGGTGATTGTCCACCCCTCGCCCAGCAGCTCCGATTGCACGGTATCGTGGGTCACAGGGTCAGAGAAAATAGGACCTTCGACATAGCTGATGCCGCAATCAAGCAAGGAGGCGAGAAGCAGGTTACTTTCAATCCCGTTCGCAATTGTCTCCATGTCGAGTGCGCCCGACAATGCAACGATGGCGCGAACCAAACCCAGTTCGCGGCTATCATGCCGATCCGCCTCTGCCAGCAGCTGTTCATCAATTTTGATTGCATTGAATGGAGCCCGGCGCAGATAGGCTAGCGAGGAATACCCGCTGCCAAATTCATCAAGCGTAAGGCGCACCCCAACTTTGAAAAGGCGTGCAAGTGTCCGATCAACCTGATTGGTGTCGCCAAAGAAAACCGCTTCCTTGATCTCAAGATCCAAACGGTTTGCCGGCATATCGGCATCATCCAATGCCTTTGAAACATCTTCCACAAAGTCGCTATGATTGAACAACGGCACGGGCACATTGACAGCGATCCGAACGCTCTCCGGCCAATATGCCGCGTGGCGGCATGCTTCGGAAATTGCCCATCTGCCGACTTCCAAAACGTGGCTCGATCCGTCCAGGATTGATGCAAATTCGTCTTCGTCGATCTCGCCGCGCTTCTCGTGATTCCAGCAAATATGCGCCTCGAGTGCTGCGACCTTTTGGGTTTTGGCATCGACGATAGGTTCATATTTGAGAAACAGCTGTTTTTCACGGACTGCCGTTCCGAGATCTTCCTCCAAACGGCGGCGGAAAATGGCTTCATTTTCAAGATCGCATGAAAAGAACCGGTATTGGCCGCGTCCACCATTTTTGGCGGCATACAAGGCGAGATCGGCCGAACGCACGACTGCATCTGCGCTTACGCCATCATGCGGAGCGATCGCGATGCCGACTGACGCGCCGATCACGCATCTGCCTTCATCAAGGGAATATGGCTGTTTAAGCATCGTGATGATTTTCATCGCGATTTCACCGAGGACACCGCGGTCATCCACGTCGGGAATCATCACCTGGAATTCGTCACCGCCAAGCCGGCCAATTTCGCAATCATGGGTAATCGAACGCCGCAGACGCTCTGCAACCTGTTTCAACAATTCATCGCCCGCAGCATGGCCCAGCGTGTCATTCACCTGCTTGAACTTATCCAGATCGAGCATCATGATCGCACAGTTGCGCTTAGCCGTTTTGAACGCCGTGAGTGTGGTTTCGATCTGGTGCGCCATCCGATGCCGGTTCGATAAACCGGTCAAGGAATCGAATTTTGCAAGTTTGGCAGTTTCTGCCTCGCGGTAATATTCTTCAGTAATATCCGCGCTCGTGCCCCGGAATCCGGTGAATTTTCTGCCTGAGGAGAAAACAGGCTGGCCCGACATTCTCAGAACAGCACCTGCAGGACGGCTATCGGCACGCACGGCAAAACCCGAAAACGCTTTTCGGGCACCGTGCATCAGCGAAAGTGATTGAGTACGCCCATCGCGATCAATCGGAGAGAATACGCTTGCAAGCGGTTTGCCCAGCAAATCGCCGAGCGGGATTTCAAGTCGGTCTGCGATCGCTGCGCTAAGATAGGAAATATTGCCGTCGGCGTCTGTCGCCCAAAACCATCCGAGACCGGATTGCTCAAGTTCATCCAGCATTGTCAATCGCTCGCCATCGGTCATTTCCGAGGCAGCATGGGTGCGAAAGCCGCTAAGCAAACCACCGCTTTTCGTTGACAAGAGACCCTTTAGGGACACCGAGGCAATTCCTTTAACAAGTACGCCAGCTCAGAACATCCTGAACCTCAATCACCTGTAAACCCGGTTGGTTATTTTTCTACTAATGTCGGAGCGCAATTGATCGTAACAATCGGCAAAAGCGGAGAAAAATTGCAAAACGTTCGCGTTGGCAAAACCGGCTATTGTGCTATTTTTTTCCGTCTGGCTGTGCGCTGATGTCGACTTCTACAAAGGCTTTTTTGCTCATGTTCAGCGCCCCTGTCAGCGCTGCAACCGCAGAATCGTTAAGCGCTCCAAGCGGGCGGCCTGCAGCTTCGATCTGATAAGGTGAGACTCTGTGGCGGGTACAGAGGCCGTCCGCGCCATCGGAAACCAGCGCAGTTTCAAATTCAACACCCTGGCTGAAACCCTGCGAGCGGCGCACGCTCGCAACCGCTAGCTGACCACCGCCCAGATCGAGAACAACGTCTGTGCCAATTGGCACTTCGAGCAAGCCTTCGATCTTGGCGCCTGTTTTTGACAGGTTGCGCAAGAACACATTGTACCGGCTGTCTTCATGGATCAGCCCGATTTTCCGAAATTCTGTACGGCGATCAGACCGATATTTTTCAGGTCCGCGCGGTTCAAAAATCAGTTCTCCATTCTCGAGCCGCTCACGTATTTCTGATCCAGGCATCGCTCTTGCAAACAGAGCGCCCTGAATCCGCCCTGCACCATACGTAACCACCGCTTCCAGTTCGTCTTGCGTCTCTACACCTTCGGCCACAGTTTCCATATTGAGCGCTTTTGCCAGGCTCACGACCGCAGAGACAATCGCTCCGTTATTGTTGCCTTCCTCGGTGCAGCCACGAACGAAGCTCTGGTCAATCTTCATTTTGTCAAAAGGCGCATCGCGCAGGTAGCTAAGTGAAGAATAGCCAGTGCCAAAATCATCCAGCGCCAGACGCACACCGATTTCTTTCAGCTCGCGGAACATCCTGAGCGCGCGATCAATATCGCCGACAAAGACGCTTTCGGTAATCTCGAACTCGATGCGCGACGGCTCGACGCCCGAATTTTTCAACGCTCTATTCACGATCTCAATGAAGTTATCGGATGCGAATTGAACCGCCGAAACGTTAATCGCTGCGCAGACATCCGTCGGCCAACTGGCGACTTGTGCGCAAACATCGTTGATCGCCCATTCGCCCAATTCGCGAATAATGCCGACCTCTTCGGCAACTGGAATAAAGTCAGCCGGCGAGATCATGCCGCGCTCACCATGATTCCAACGCATCAGGGCTTCGACACAAACAACCTTGTGTTCGTCAGCGCTGACAATCGGCTGGAAATGCATTTCCAATTCTTCTTTGACGAGCGCATCCCTCAGATCTTCTTCAATCTGATGACGATGGCTCGCCTGATCACGCAGGTCACTCGAATAGAACCGGAATTGCCCACGCCCGCCGCCTTTAGCGGCGTACAATGCAAGGTCGGCTGCCTTGATCAACTCTTCGCTTTCGATCCCATCAAAGGGGGCCACGGCAACGCCGACAGAACACCCGATGATCGCCCGCATACCGTTGATAGAATAGGGCTGCGACAGCATCTGAATGATGCGGTCAGACAGGTCCCCTAGAATGGCGCGGTCCTCAATATCGGGGAGCAGGATCTGGAATTCATCGCCGCCCAAACGGCCAATTTCCCCTTGATCGCCGACAATCCGCGTTAGTCTTTGCGAAACCTGCTTCAACAACTCATCACCGGCAGGATGGCCCATCGTATCATTGACCTGTTTGAAACGGTCAAGATCAAGCAGCATCGTCGCACAGGATCGTTTTGCGACCCTGAATGCGCTAAGTGTTGCGGTCAGTTTGTGATTGATCCGATGCCGGTTAGCCAGGCCGGTCAGCGAGTCATATCGCGAGAGTTTTTCAGCGTCTCTTTGACTCGCGATGGTTGACGTAACATCGCGGGCAATACCGTGATAACCGCTAAATTCGTTTTCTGTATCCTGCTTTGGCGCCCCGGAAATTTCCCACCAGACTGTTTTTCCGCCTTGCTCGATTTTAACAATGGTCGGACGAAGCGAATTGCGGGCCGCAAACTGAAACTTCAGTGGTCGCTGTGTCGACGATTCACCGGTGCCTTCGTCATCAACGAACAAATCGCTGAGCTTCATACCGATCAGTTCATCGGGGTTTCCCGATAGTCGCTCTGCTGCGGGTGCGGAAAGGTAAACCAATCGCCCGGCACCGTCGCTGGCCCAGAACCAGCCCAATTCGGATTTCTCTAAGGCATCCAACAAGCCTGCGCGCCGAACTGCATCATCGGACGCAATCGGCGCAAGCGGAGCAACGCCGCCTTCTGCGGAATCTGCCTTTTTTTGCTGCGCACCAGCAAATTTTGAAAAAAAACCGCCCATGAAGAGCCTCTCTAAATCGTGTAATATCTGCCACGGTGCATTACGCGCAGATTGGTTTAGGAATGGCTAAGACGAGTTAACCCTAACCAAAACGGTGAACGGGAACCGTGCCCCCCGCTTGATACTTATACCGGTAACAGGCATGTAAAACCTGAAAAAACAAAACGCCGAAACGCAACGGCAGCAGTAAGAGAGGGCTCCTATGTCAGACGACACAATCAAGCTTGAAAATGAAGCAGCTCAATCCACGAGCGCGCTCGGCCCACTGATTGGGGTCGCTCGCGAGGACTTTGTCAGCGCTGTGGCATTGCTTCTGCGTGAGACTGCGTCTAACCCCAACCGCGCGTTTCGCCATGCGCGATCTTTCAGCGAGGATATGGTCAAGATCCTGACCGGCAAAAGCGAGCTTGCCCCTCACCCAAAAGACAAACGGTTTCAGGATCCTGCGTGGCAGTTCAACCCGTTTTTCCGGGCCGGTGCGCAGTATTATCTGGCCGTGCAAAAAGGAATGCGCAGCTGGCTGGACGAGCTTGAGCTGGATGATCTGGAACGCAACCGCGCCAATTTCATCGCCAACATTATCCTTGACGGTCTGGCCCCGACCAACACGCTGGTTGGCAATCCGATTGCGCAAAAGCAGATCATCAATTCAGGCGGACTGTCTTTGATCAAGGGTCTTCAAAACGCCTATAATGATCTGGTCCACAACAAAGGCATGGTCAGTCAGGTCGATAAACGACCGTTTAAAATCGGCGAAAACATTGCGACATCCAAAGGTGCGGTTGTGCATCGCACAGAGATGTATGAGCTTGTGCAGTATACGCCGACGACCGACGAAGTTTATGCAATCCCGCAAATGACAATCCCGCCGCAGATCAACAAGATGTACATCAATGATCTCTCGCCGGAAAAATCCATCATCAAATGGCAGGTCGATAACGGATTGCAGACTTTCGTTATCTCATGGCGCAACCCATCGAAGGATCAGGGCCATTGGGACATGGCCGATTATATCGCTTCGTGCGAAGAGGCATTGGCAATCGTGTCGGACATCACCGGTTCGAAAAAGGTGAATGTTTCGGCCGGATGCTCGGGCGGTCAGACTGCTTCTGTCCTGGCATCAAAGCTGGCGGCGACAGGCAATGACATTCTGGGCACGCTGACATTGATGGTCTGCGTTTTGCACCCGAAACAGACTGACATTGAGGCAGCGTCTCTGGTCAGCGAAAACGGCACCCAGCTTGCTCGCCAACGCGCGGCAAAAGCTGGCATAATCAAGGCAGACGATCTGGCGCGCGGCTTTGCGTGGCTGCGCCCGAATGATCTGATCTGGAACTACGTCATCAACAATTATCTGTTGGGTATGGACCCGCCGGCTTTTGATGTTCTGTACTGGAATGCAGATGCCACCAATCTTTCGGCCAGCCTTATGGGCGATTTCTTGACGTTATTCGAGACATTGGCTTTCACGAAACATGGCGAAGTGGAAATGGCAGATCATAAAGTCGATCTGTCGAAGGTGACATCAGACATGTTCATTTTGGGCGGCGTGACCGATCATATCACTCCGTGGAAAGCGACCTATCGATCGACCCAGCTTTTTGGTGCGAAAAATGTCACCTATGTGCTCAGCCAGTCTGGACATATGCAGGCTATCTTGAACCCTCCCGGCAATCCCAAAGCCAAATACTTTGTTCAGAAAAAGAAGGGCAAACTGCCTGCAACCGCAGATGAATGGTTGCAAGGAACCGAAGAGGTTGCCGGTAGCTGGTGGCCGTATTGGATGGAATGGATTCAAGAACGCTCAGGCGCGAAGAAAGCGGCCCCGGCGAAGCTCGGCAGTGCCAAGCATAAACCATCAGATCCAGCGCCCGGACTCTATGTTATTGAAGAAGTCTGATAAGCGCTTTAGCGACGTATTTTACTAAAGCTTATGGGAGGCACCCCCGTTAGGGATCAACGAGGGTGCCTCCCACCCACGTCCCGGTTCAGCCGTGACGTTCAGAAAGGACGGAAATTAAGTGTCTGATGTATTGAAGGACGCTGACGTCCGCATGGAAGAAATTGGCGGACGGACGCTACGGATTGCTACGTGGCGGCTCGACGAACAGAGCGATCATCCGCCTGTATTGTTCTTTAATGGCATCGGCGCGAATATCGAGGCTGTGGCACCGCTGGCGCAGACTTTGACCGAGCGCGGTTTCATCATGTTCGATATGCCCGGTGTCGGCGAATCGCCTGATCCAGTTGTCCCTTACAACCCCTTCACGATCAGCTGGACTGCCTCAAAACTGCTCGATAAACTGGGGATTGATCAAGTTGATGTGATGGGCATCAGCTGGGGCGGAGGCATCGCGCAACATTTCGCCATGCAACACGCCAATCGCACTCGGCGTCTGGTTTTGATCGCTACAAGTGCCGGTATGTTGATGATGCCTGGCAGTCCCAAAGCGCTTACCAAAATGGCCAATCCGCGCCGGTATGTTGACGCTGACTACATGATCAAGAATTTCGAGACCCTCTATGGCGAAGGTTTAGGCAAAACCAGCGGCAAAAAAGGGCATATGTCGCTGTTAAAGCCGCCCTCGCCGCGCGGATACATGTATCAATTGATATGTATGCTCGGCTGGACAAGCGCGCCAGCCCTGCCATTCCTATTGCAGAAACCGACCCTTATCATGATGGGCGATGAAGATGCGATTGTCCCCCTCGCCAATGGCAAATTCCTATCCATGCTGATCCCCAACAATGAATTGGTCGTCATGAAAGGCGGCGGGCATCTATTTTTGCTTAGCCACAAAGAGGAATGCGTGAAGTCTATTCGCGGATTTCTTGCCACTGCCGAGCATGACGATGAGGATGAAGACACCGCTGAGGCAGCTTGAACCGCTGGTTTAACTTGGCTCCAAGCACCCAACCTTTGATCAATTGCTGCAACGTTTACCGATCAACGTATCCCCGAAACCGTCGCGGCTCAGGAAATTGGTCATTTCTTGGTCACATCGGGCATTTGTAGCTCTGTTTGCGCCCTTGCAGACGCATTTGCAGGCGCCCGTGTAGACTCCATTGTAGCTGCCTTAGAAAAGGCGAGCACACCGCTCAAACCTCTCAAAATACTCATCAATCCCCTCAGTGCATGACGATCGCCATCGTCTTCGAACTGCTCGAAAACGCAACGCTGATCTCAGATCACTCTACTCCGCTTGATCCACCAACAGCCGCGCTCTCGGACTGCTCTTCGCAGATAAAGCGCTCTGGACACGCCCGGAGGATTGGGACAATCTGCTGTGCATAACGGGAGAGAGACCATGCCAGCATTTGACCTTATTATCCGCGGCGGAACGATCGTCGATGGCACCGGCGCAAAACGGTTCGCCGGAGATATCGCGATCAAAGATGGTCTCATTGCGCAAATCGGCACCATTCTGGGCGACGCCGCAGAAGAGATCGACGCGACCGGTAAAATCGTCGCGCCCGGCTTTGTCGACATTCACACGCATTACGATGGTCAGGCGACCTGGGATCAGGAAATGGCCCCCTCCAGCTGGCACGGGGTAACCACCGTTGTCATGGGCAATTGCGGTGTTGGTTTTGCCCCTGCAAAGCCGGATCGCCACGAATGGCTGATCAGCCTCATGGAGGGTGTGGAAGACATTCCTGGCACGGCTCTGGCAGAAGGGATTACCTGGGATTGGGAGACTTTCCCGGAATATCTCGATTCGCTTGAGAAACTTCCCCGTACAGTCGATATCGGGACGCACGTACCGCACGGCGCGGTAAGAGCGTATGTATTGGGCGACCGGGAACAGCCCGGTGCCGTCCCCACTCCTGAAGATATCGCCGCAATGTCAGATATCGTCGAAGAGGGCGTGCGCGCCGGCGCTTTGGGCTTTTCTACATCGCGTACAGTGCTCCACAAATCGGTCGATGGAGAGCTGGTGCCGGGAACCACCGCCACACCCGAAGAGCTTGTCGCTATCGGCAAAGCAATGGGCCGCGCAAAAGACGCAGGCGGGCACGCGGTATTCGAAATGGCTAGCGACCTTCAGCGCGACTGGAACGAGTTTGAATGGATGGGCAAATTGTCTCGAGAGGCCGGCATTCCTGTCACCTTTGCCGCGCTTGAATCCATCGCAAAGGAAATGCCGCTGAAAGAGCAGATCGAGACGATGCGGGCTGAAAACGACAATGGCGCGCACATCGTGGCTCAGATTGCCTTGCGCGGCAACGGGATCATCATGGCGTGGCAGGGAACCGTAAACCCGTTCACATTCCGCCCAAGCTGGCAGGGCATTAAAGACCTGCCCTGGCCGGAACAGAAAGCCAAATTGCTCGATCCCGCATTTAAAAAACAGCTTTTGTCAGAGGCCAATGATTACTCAGAGGCGCCCATGGACATCATAGGTGTCGTCATGGTGATCACACAGGGTTGGGCCCTGCAATATGAAATGGACCCCGATTTCGATTATGAGCCGGACGAAACCGCAAGCGTGAATGCCCGCGCTCAGGCCGCCGGCGTTGATCCTCAGGAATACGCCTATGACATGCTGTGCCGCGAAGAGGGGACCGGCTTTATCTACCTTCCCATTCTGAACTATGCCGAGGGCAATCTCGACTTCCTGCATCCGTTGCAACATGCCGATGACACGGTGAATTCGCTATCAGATGGCGGCGCACATTGCGGCACGATTTGCGATGCAGCCTCGCCCACATTCATGCTGGAACACTGGGTCAAGTCTCGCAAACGGGGGAATCGGATTACACTTGAAAACGCGATCAAACGGCAATGCCGCGACACCGCCGTGCTTTATGGTCTGGAGGATCGCGGCATCATCGCACCGGGTTATCTTGCCGATATCAACGTGATTGATATGGACGCGATCAAACTTGGCCGCCCATGGCTGGCATTTGATCTCCCAGCGGGCGGAAAACGGTTGCTGCAGAAAGCCGATGGCTACGTCTGCACAATCAAGAACGGGGCCGTCACATTTCGCGGCGGCAAATGGACCGGTGAGACGCCGGGCGGGCTGATCCGCGGGCCTCAACGTGTCGAAATGGCCGAAGCGGCGGAGTGAAACTCCGCCGCCAACCACTCACGGCTCGATGACGATACCCTTCGCTGGATCAACCTTGCCAGCAATCATTTCGAGATAGACCGACTTCGCGGCATCAAGGCCCGAATGTTTGACGATCTCGACTGTTCCGTCTGTTGCGCCGAGAAAACCGTGCCACGCCTTCGCGACCAGTTTACCACCTTCAACCGGACCATGCTCTTTAAAGAATGACACGGCATGATCCGGCGCAAAGAATAATGTCGGTTTGGGACCGGGGAGCCCGCGATCATCGGTCATCCGGCCGCTGCCGCGCTCTTCGATATGGGTCGCGCCAACGAGGCATGAATATTTGAGCGTATCCGAGAAATGCTCGTGCAAATTAGCGAGCAAAGCGGCGTTACCAGCGAAATCGACGGTGACACTTTCGGCGATTGGCAACATGCCAACCTCTTCATACGACATCACTTTGTCATAAAGCCCGGTGCCTTCGACGAATTCGATATTGCCCGCGGAAGTCAAACCAATGCGTTTGATACCCGGCGAATTCTGCTGGGCAACACTGGCAAGGCCCATCGCTGTTTTCGAAGACGCACTGGTCAGGATCACCTGCTTAGCCCCGAACCAGTCTTCCTGCCGCATGAAATACTCGATCAGGAAACCCGTTTTGAAAAGCGGTCCAAAAATCATCCGCTCCGCTTCACGGGCTGCGTCATGTTCCGGATCCGCCGCAAGCCGTGAATACTGATTGTAGATCGGGCTCATCGGTTGACGATATTCGGTCATATCTGTGAAACCGGAAGCGGAAACCTTGCCCGGTTGCACGTCCAGATGGGTCGCCATCGGAAGATACCCATAGACGCGCTCGCCAGGGGTGAATTCCTCGTGTTTGCTCTCGATCACTTTTGCATGGCCCCACATCGGTACGATGCCAAAACCGGCAGGGGCGGGGAAGAAATTCCAGTACCCGAAACCATCGCCAACAACCGCGTAGGTGATATTGTTTGCCGTGACCGAGAAGCTCTCGATCTCAAGTCGGACAGCGCCTTCGGCGAGGTCGGTTAATTCAACATGGACGATATCGGCATGGGTGAGTTCGTCTTTTTTGACGTGGACTTGTTGAATGGTCACGGGCTTTCTCCTCTTTGAAGAAGACCCTACCCCATCACGGCTCGCTTTCCCACCGTGTTGCTATGACGGAGGGACGCTTTTCGCACGCTTCCATCCAGCTGCTGATCTTGTCGCATTGGGCAATGCCTACCTCGCCTTGCGGTGTGAGCTGCAATCCGCGCAGAACAGGATAGAGAAACACGTCAGCCATGGTGAAACCGTTTGCGGCCCACGCACCGTCCCGCTGCATTTCACCTTCAACGAACCCGAGAGCGAGGCTGATATTGGGCAGTGCCCGGTCAATCTTTTCCCGTTCAAGCGGGAAGCCTGCGACTTTGTGCATGATCCATGGCATCACAAGGCCACTTTCAAACAACGGGAACATGTAATTGTTGGCAATCGCGACCCATTTTTCACTGAGCGCCCGCGCAGCGTGATCTGCCGGCTGAAGCGCGCCGCCATTATGCGCATTGTCAATGTAATTGGCGATCGCAACGCTTTCGACCAGCTCAAGGCCATCAATCTCGACAACCGGCACCTTGCCGAAGGGGTGCCTGTTCTGCGGTGATTGCGCAGCAGTCGCAATAGTTTCGTGGCTTACGCCGGCTTCTTCACACGCAATCTGAACAATGCGGGTGTAAGTCGAAATGACCGTACCAAAAATGCGGACCTGCGCTGTCACGCCGATATGCCGGGCGGGATTAGACCCGCATCGGCATGAGGACATACAGCGCGGGGCTGTTTTCGTCCTGACGGATCATCGTCGGCGCGCCTGCATCGGCGAGATGCAATTCAACAGTGTCGCTGTCGATCTGATCGAGGATATCTTTCAGATAGTTGGCGTTAAAGCCGATTTCGAATCCTTCCGACTTGAATTCCGCAGCCAATTCTTCGGTTGCCGTTCCGTTATCGGGAGATGTTACAGAAAGTGTGACCTTATCCGTCTCAAGCCCCATCTTCACGGCGCGGGTTTTCTCCGTTGCGATCGTCGCAACACGGTCAACACCCTGGAAGAACAGTTTCGGATCAACTTTCAAAAGCTTGTCATTTCCTGTGGGAATAACACGGCTGTAATCCGGGAAAGTGCCATCAATCAGCTTGCTGGTAAGAACAACGCCGCCTTCGCCGCCAAGGGTAAAGCGGATCTTGCTGGCGGACAGATCGACCTGAACATTCCCGTCCAACGCCTCTTCGAGGAGTTTGCGCAGCTCGGCCACCGCTTTGCGCGGCACGATCACATCCGGCATGCCTTCGGCGCCTTCAGGTCGGTCAAGTGTGAAACGGGCAAGCCGGTGACCATCTGTCGCAGCCGCCTTCAACACCGGCTCATCATCATCGGTCACGTGCAGGAAAATGCCGTTGAGGTAATACCGGGTTTCCTCGGTCGAAATGGCGAAGCGGGTGCGATCGACCATCTCTGCCAGAACGCGCGCGGGCAATTCAAACGAGGTCGGAAGATCGCCTTCGACAATAACCGGGAAATCATCACGCGGCAGTGTCGGGAGTTTGAAACGGCTGCGTCCGGCCTTAACCTCCATCCGGTTATCGGCCGTTTCCAGACTGACCTGGCTGCCTTCGGGCAATTTGCGGGCAATATCGAACAAAAGGTGCGCGGAGACCGTAATGGCCCCGGCTTTTTCTACCGACGCTGCGGCCATCGTTTCGACGACTTGCAGATCAAGGTCGGTTGCCATCACTTTAACACTGCCGCCATCACTGGCATCGATCAGCACGTTCGACAGGATCGGAATGGTGTTTCGGCGTTCAACCACCGATTGTACGTGGGAGAGACAACGCAGGAGCGTCGCGCGTTCGATCGTAGCCTTCATCGCTTACCTATCGCTCTGTGGGGGCCGGTGCCCTCGTTATGGCGAACATGGGACGGAATCGCCCCGGTCGCACTGGAATTTGCCTGAAACCTTAGCGCGGTGGCCGTTACGGGCAAGCCGCGAGGAATACGAATTGCAGACTCGTCTGGGGATAAGGCCTCGTCCGAGGGCTGTCAGCCGCTTATCGAGCAAGCGGGCGCCTATGACATCATCGCCATGCCGCCGTTCACGTGCAGCGTCTGACCGGTGACATAACCGGCTTCACGGCTTGCAAGATAGGCTACGGCGGCTCCGATATCGTCGCCCTCGCCCATTTTGCCGGCCGGTATTTTGGCGTTGATTGCCGCGGTTTGCTTTTCATCCAAGGCAGCCGTCATGGCTGTGCGGATGAAACCGGGTGCGACGCAGTTGGCGGTGATCCCGCGCGATGCGACCTCCTGTGCAAAGCTTTTGGTCATGCCGGTAACGCCTGCCTTGGCCGCGATGTAGTTCATCTGCCCCGGGTTACCCGTCGCGCCGACAACGCTGGTAATGTTGATGATCCGGCCAAAGCGGGCCTTCATCATCGGCCGGGCACTGGCGCGCATCAACCGGAAGGTCGCCTCAAGATTGATGCGGATTACCTCGTCCCATTCATCGTCTTTCATCCGCATCGCAAGGTTATCGCGCGTAATCCCGGCATTGTTGACCAGAATGTCCACACTGCCCATCGTATCGAGCGCGGCCGGGATCAATTCTTCAACTTGCGTACTGTCGGAAAGATTGCAGGTGATCTCTACATGATCGCCGCCATTTTCCTCGATCAGTTGCTCGCGAAATCCGCGCAGCTTTGAACCGTTGGAACCCGACAAAGCGACGCGCGCGCCCTGTTTGGCCAGCGCGATTGCAATCGCCGATCCGATACCGCCGCTTGCGCCGGTGACCAAAGCGTTCATTCCTGAAAGTGAAAACATGGGTGTCTCCTGGACTCTGATATTTCTTGTAAGCGAACTAAGCTAAGCGACTTGGGGTAATTTCGGAATTGCCGCTCTTATTCTGGTGCCAATTGTTCTAAAGCTGTTTCTCGCAAAACGCGCGCAGCAAGATAGGCACCGATATATTCGGATTGCTCGATCGAGCCGTTCACCGGCTCGTCGATGATCACATTGCTGAACCAATCGACGTCTTCCTCATTCAGCCCGCTCTGTTTGCCGGTCTCGGGGTCGCCAAACACCATTATTGAAAACAGCTTCATAAAGCGCGCGCGATCTTCATTGCTCAAAAGCGTATCGATCCGGCGAACCACTTCGACCACATCAGGGCGCGAGGCTTCAATCCCCTTTTCCGACAACAATGCAAAACGATGCTGGGCGAGAAGGATAACGGTTTCCTCCTCCGCATCCGGGCCGGCACACTCTTCTAAACGAGTGCCAAGCGCCATGCCCAAAGCCTGAGCCAGACTGTCATCGTTAATTGAAAACTCGCTGACATATCTATCAATCGTGGCCTGATCAGCCTCGGAATATCCACCCTCCATACAGGCGATCAAATCGGCAGTCTGAGCGTGGCCAACAGTCGGCAGGGACAATGCCGCTCCAGCAAGCGAAAGTGTTTTAATCCAATGCATTAACCGGCATCCTTGGCAAAACTTTCGATGTCTTCCATCGTGATCAGGCTGGACGCTGCAGCTTCTTTATCAATGCGGCCAATCATCGGGCCAAGCACTTTCCCGCCAAGCTCGATAAAGCTGTCCACTCCATCAGCACGCATGGACAGCACACTTTCACGCCAACGCACACGGCCAGTCACCTGTTCGACCAGCAAAGCGCGTTCTTCTTCAGGGTCACTCACCTTGCTCGCGGTGACATTGGCAAAAAGCGGTAATGCCAAATCACCCGGCGATGTTTCCGCCAAGGCCTCAGCCATACGGTCCGCCGCAGGCTGCATCATCGAACAGTGAAACGGAGCCGATACCGGTAGCAATATCCCGCGCTTGATGCCGTGGTCTTTGACCAAAGCGATGGCGCGCTCAATCGCGCTCCTATGGCCGGATATCACGACCTGAGTCGGGTCATTGTCATTGGCGATCTCGCAAACGTCCCCTTCGGCAGCCGCAGCGGCCAGGGCGGCGGCTTTTTCGATATCCGCCCCCAGCAAAGCCGCCATTGCGCCCTCGCCCACAGGAACCGCTGCTTGCATCGCCTGACCGCGCAGTTTCAGCAGCCGCGCTGTCGTCGGCAGATCAAAAGCCCCGACAGCGCATAGCGCCGTATATTCGCCCAAAGAATGCCCCGCCACGCAAGCGCCATGATCCGCCAGTTTTACGCCGAATTCGATTTCCATGACGCGTAGTGTCGCGATAGCATTGGCCATGATCGCTGGCTGGGCATTTTCGGTAAGGGTAAGCTGATCCTCAGGTCCGTCGCGCATAATCTCCGACAGTTTTTGCCCAAGAGCTTCGTCGACCTCTTCAAACACTTCACGGGCCGCGCTGCTGGCTGATGCCAGCTCGCTACCCATTCCCACTTTCTGGCTGCCCTGTCCGGGAAACACGAATGCACGCATGAAATTACTCCTTGTCAGGCCCGGCGGTTACGAAGCTGCCGGCGGACTGGCAAGCCCGAACGGCACGACCCTGTTGGCAGATGTGTGACCGATTTCAGCTCGGCCCAGATACGGAACACCTGCGCGCTCGCACCAGAAACGCGCAATATCTTCCTCGCTCTGGCCGAACTCTACATAATTTTCCGGAATGTCGGTTACCGAACCAAGCCGAAGCCCGGCGATGCGCGGCAAGCTGCCCGACAGATGGAAGAACAGCCGATCAATCGCGTAGAGATGCTCGCTGACTTCCTCGACCATAACAACATGCCCGGAAAGGTCCGGCATCATCGGCGTGTTGGAAAGCATGGCGAGTGTGATCAGGTTAAACGCGACTGCCGGTGTCGCCCCATCCAAGCTCGGCTCCAGTCCGGTATTGTCACCGTTAAGCCATTGCAAAACCCGGCGCACAGCCTTGCGACCATTGGCGGAGCGCGCGCTGACTGGCATCGACCCATGCGCGCACTGCCCGATACCAGCGCGGTACAACGCCGCCAGCAAATACCCGCAATCGGAAAACCCGACATAAGTTTTCGCACGCGCAGCAGCGTTCATTCGGGCCATGGCGGCTTCGGCGATGCGATTGGAGCCATACCCGCCTTTAGCGAACCAAACCGCGTCAAACGCCGGATCATTGGCGCACTCGAGCAGCGCGGTTAGCCGCGTAAGATCACTTCCCGCGAAATGCCCTTCGCGAACAAAGCATTGGTCATGAAATGTGACCTGCGTCTGCGGAAATTCTGCGGCCACCATCTCGCGCAAGGCGTCCGCGTGTTCGCGGGTTATCGGCGTGGCAGGGGCACAAATGGCAATTTTCGTCATTCTTTACACCTAGTTCGCTTGTCAGTGCCCGCGCAAGCCAATATCCGTGTCCTATGGATAACTGGAACGACCGGCCGGACCTTGATGGACGGCCCTTTTTCTTTTGCGGCATCGGTGGGTCGGGCATGCTCCCGCTGGCTCAGATCGCGCACGGCTTTGGCCACCAGATCGCAGGCTCTGACAGAAGCCGTGATCAGGGTCGCACGCCCGAAAAATTCGGATGGCTCGCGGACAACGGATATGCACTTTACCCGCAAGACGGCACAGGCATCACCGACAAAGACCAAATCCTGATCGCATCCGCTGCGGTCGAGGACACCGTGCCCGAGGTTAAACGTGCAAAAGAGCTGGGCTGCGTGCGTATGACGCGCGCTGAACTGCTTTCGATGTTGTTCAACGAAGCGGGATATTCCATCGCCATCGGCGGCACCTCAGGCAAATCGACTGTCACCGGAATGATCGCGTGGATTCTTTCTGTCGCAGAACATGACCCGACCGTGATGAACGGTGCGGTCATGAAAAACTTCGCCGATGGCGACAATCCCTTTGCAAGCGCACGGGTTGGCAATCCGCGGGTCTTTGTTAGCGAGGTGGATGAAAGCGACGGCTCAATTGCGCTTTACCGGCCAACAATCGGCGTGCTGCTCAATGTCAGTCTTGATCACAAAAGCCTTGGCGAGCTGCGCGCTTTGTTCGGCAATTACCTCTCTGATTCCGGCTGCGCAGTCGTCAATTTCGACAATCACGAGGCCCGTGATCTGGTGAAGTACGCTTCCCAATTTGTGAGCTTCGGGATCGAGTCCGATGATGCGGAGATCACCGTTGATCGCAAGACAATCGAGCAAGGCGCGTTGGAAATCTCCGCTGCGGTTGTGGACAGCCGATCAAAAGAAGCCTTCCCTCTGGTTCTGCCTATGCCGGGGTTGCACAATCTTTCCAACGCCCTCGCCGCAATCGCAGCGGTAAGCGCGGCGGGTATCGGAGTTGATAAAGCGGTGCACGCGCTGCGTTCCTTCAAAGGGCTGGCGCGCCGGTTCGATGTTGTGGGTACGAGCGATACCGATATCACCGTCATCGATGATTTTGGCCACAACCCGGAAAAATGCGCGGCGACCCTTCGGACGTTAAAATCGGCCCCGGGCCGGGTAATCGCGTTTTTTCAACCGCATGGATATGGCCCACTGCGGCAGATGGGCGATGAACTGGCTGAAACTTTCGCAAGCGTGCTTGCTCCAGACGACATCACAATCATGTGCGACCCGGTCTATTTCGGCGGGACGGTTGATCGCAGTGAAGGCAGCGAACGGATCATTGATCTGATCAAAGCGCAGGGAGGAACCGCCGAACACATCGCCGCCCGCGAAGATTGCGGAGCCCGCATTAAACAGCTTGCAAAGCCCGGGGACCGGATTGTGATTATGGGCGCTCGGGATGACACACTTAGCGAATTTGCACGGTCCATTTTCGAACAGATCCGATGAATACCTATCAAGCCGCAAAACAACATGCATTGCGGATGTTGGGCGCGCTTTTCCTCGCCATTCTGTTTGTCATCGTTGTGGAGCGATTTTGGGGACACTCATCCATCGCGTTTGCAATCGCCATCGTCGGGCTCGTCGCGATGAACACACCTATGCTGCGCCTCAATTGCAAGACTTGCGGAAAGAACCTTTTCTTTCGCGGAATATTTGTGGTGCCGTGGCCGAACAGGATCTGTGGCAAATGCGGGACAGATTTGACGCAAGCAAATCCCTAGGATGGGAGCGCGGCGCGTCCTTTTTCCTCGCGTTCGGCGGCGCGTTTGTAGGCTTCTCGTCCCGTAAGTCGCTCTCTGTACGCTTTAAGCCCTGCTGGAATGCCATCGTCCAGACCGACATTCTTTGCCAAAATTAACGCGTATCCCACACAGATATCAGCGATTGTAAAACGGTCCGCGCAAAGGAAATCGCGCCCCTGCAATCGCTGCTCGATCTTCACCAGACGTTTGTAAAACCACTTGGCATAGGCATGACCTGCATCGGCCCAGCCCTTGTCCTTTTCGAATATGGCAAAGCGCATATAGACAGTTTGCGGAAAAGTGATCGTGGCATCTGCGTGATATGTGTAATCACAATATTCGGCATAGTCCGTATCACCTGGAGCGACAGCCAGATCGGTGATGCCGTCTTTGGTCGCCAGATAATGGGCAATTGCGCAGCTTTCCGTCATGCGGGCATCGCCATCAATCAACAAGGGCACGGTGCCTAGTGGATTGATCTCGAGATAGTCAGGCGCAAGATATCGCGGCGGAAACGGCAAGATCTTCAGATCAATCTCAACACCAGCCTCCTCAGCCGCCCAGGTCGCTCTAAGCCCGCGCGATGCAGCGCAAGTGTATAAGACCGGTTTTTGGGTCATCAGTGTGCGCCCTCATACCCGATCACTTTGTGCAGCACGAAAGTGATGATTGCGCCGAGGATGAGGCCGATCACTGCCGAAATCGCTGCGTAGGTGAACCAGCCTGCGATACCCGCCAATGAACCTGCAATGCCTTGCACGGCGTATTCTGCACCGTGTGCGATATCATAGAGCAAATCGAACCCGACTTCATGTGTGCCATGCACGATAATTCCGCCGCCAACCCACAACATCGCAACCGTCCCGATCACCGAAAGCGCGACCAGCAATTTGGGGACAGCGTTGACCAGAAAATGCCCGAAGTTTTGTGCTGTAGTGTTCTCTTTCTTCGTCAGATGCAGGCCGACATCGTCCATTTTCACAATCAAAGCCACTGCGCCGTAAACCACCACGGTCACCACCACGGCGACTATTGCCAGAGCGATCCCGCGTTCCCACCACACGTCCAAATCGATCTCGTTCAGAGTGATCGCCATAATTTCCGCCGACAATATGAGGTCGGTTCTGACAGCGCCAGCGATCCGCTGTTTTTCAAATTCGGCAGGGTCCTGAATTTCATCTTCAAGCGTTTTGCCGTGCTTGGCCCCGCCCAGTTTTTCCAAGACTTTTTCCGCGCCTTCGTAACAGAGAAAAGCCCCGCCCAGCATCAAAATCCAGATGATTAACCACGGCAAAAACTCCGACAACAGAATCGCACCGGGCAATAGAATGATGAGCTTGTTGAACAAGCTACCTTTGGTGATTGCCCAGATTATCGGCAATTCCCGTGCAGGCGAAAGACCCGTAACATAGCTCGGGGTCACGGCTGCGTCGTCAATCACGACCCCGGCAGTCTTTGACCCTGCCCTGCCTGCGGCCGCCGCAATGTCGTCTACCGAGGCAGAGGCTGCGCGCGCAATCACCGCGACATCATCGAAAAGTGCGACCAGACCTGATGGCATTGTGTTTTCCTATGGTGAAATGGAATGGCCACCTCCATATCGGTTGTTCGCCCGCCTGCAAGAGCGCGCGCGACATTGATTGTGAACGCTTGCATTCATCCCAGAACAAGCTATGTGCGCGCATCGCCTTTTTATCGGGCGGAAACGAAGAAAGCCGGAGGGGCCCCGCGATCCGCGCGGACAAGCCAGCGATCGGCATAAACATGAAAGGATGCGAGATGGCTCTATATGAGCATATCTTTCTCGCGCGTCAGGATTTGAGCCAAGCTCAAGTCGATGCGCTGGCGGCCACGGCCACCGAAATCGTCGAAGCGAATGAAGGCAAAGTCACCAAGACTGAAACTTGGGGCCTAAAATCACTCGCCTATAAAATCGACCGTAACCGCAAGGCTCACTTCGTGATGCTCAACATCGACGCTCCAGGCAGCGTTGTTGAAGAACTCGAACGCCAGACCCGTATCAACGAAGACGTCATTCGTTACATGACCATCCGTGTCGAAGAGCACGAAGAAGGTCCAAGCGTAATGATGCGCAAAAACGAGCGCGATCGTAAGCGCCGTTCAGACCGTGAGGAGCGCGACTGATGGCACGCCCGTTTTTCCGCCGCCGCAAATCTTGCCCGTTCTCTGGCAAGGATGCCCCCAAAATCGATTTCAAAGACGTGCGCCTGCTTCAGGGTTTCATGTCCGAGCGTGGCAAGATTGTGCCTTCGCGTATCACCGCCGTTTCCGCAAAGAAGCAGCGTGAACTCGCTAAAGCCATCAAACGTGCGCGTCACATCGGCCTTCTGCCGTACATCGTGAAGTAAGAGGAGTAAGAACATGGATATCATCCTCCTCGAACGTATCGAGAAACTCGGAACCATCGGTGACGTTGTCACTGTGAAAGACGGTTATGCCCGCAACTTCCTTCTCCCGCAGAAGAAAGCTTTGCGCGCCAACGAATCGAACAAAAAAGTGTTCGAAGCCAACCGTGAGCGCCTTGAAAAAGAAAACGCAGAGCGTCGCAGTGTCGCAGAAGCGACCGGTGAAAAAGTTGCTGGAGCAGAGGTCATTCTGATCCGCGCCGCATCCAACACCGGCCAGCTTTACGGTTCTGTCAACGTCCGTGACATGATTGTCGGTTTGACCGCGCAAGGTCACGATGTTGACAAGAAACAAGTCATCATGGGCGCCCCGATCAAAACCATCGGCATGCACGATGTGACTGTGGCTTTGCACCCAGAAGTGCACGTGACCGTCAAAGCAAACGTCGCGCGCAGTGACGACGAAGCCGAATTGCAAACGCAGGGCATCGACGTTCTGGCTCAGATGTTTGAAGACGAGCAGAAGCAAATCGAGGAACAGGCCGACGCAAACCGCATTGACCCTGCCCTTGAGCCGGGCGAAATCCCTGCCGAGCTGCTTGAAGAAAACGCCGCCGACGCAGCCGAAGCATCGGCAGACGAAGCAGCCAGCGAAGAAGAAGCCGAAGGCTGATTTCTTCCAAGAGCTTTCGCTCAGTCATTAAAAGGGCGCGGAGTCGGTTCGACTTCGCGCCCTTTTTGTAAGAGGCGATGAAGCATCCGCGCAAACGCCAGATTTTGAAACATACAGCATCAACAGCTAAGGACACTGAATGACACCAATCAACACCATTGTCGAAGAATTGCAGCAGGTTTACAGCGAAGCTGTTTCTACCTTGCGCGCAGACGTGATGGCATTCGGCACTGCCGGAACCATCCCGCCTCAACGAAAGCGTGAGGACGGCAGTTATGCCTATCCGCAGCTTACTCTGCATTATTCAGGTGTTGGCGAACCCTTGGACCGAAGCCGCGCATTCGGACGGCTCGAAATGCCGGGGACGTATACGACAACAATTACCCGCCCTGATCTGTTCGCGCCCTATCTAGAAGAGCAGCTGGAACTGATCGCATCGGAATACGATGTTAAATTCGAAGTCAGTCGCTCGCGGCAGGAAATCCCGTTCCCTTATGTTTTGGATGGCGCAGCAGGCGCTGCGATGGTCGGCATTTCTCCAACTGACATCGCGCAACACTTCCCTTCTACCGACCTCGCTTTGATCGGCGACGAATTGGCTGATGGCATCGAATTCGACGACAACGAAGACATGCCACTTTCGCTATTTGATGGTTTACGAACCGATTATTCACTCGCGCGTCTCGCGCACTACACCGGCACACGGGTGGAAGATTTTCAGGACTTCATCCTGTTCACGAACTATCATCGTTATGTCGATGAATTCGTTAATTGGGGGGCTCAACAGATCTCCGATGACACTGGCAAAGACAGCTATATCGGCCTTACTGGCGCCGGAGGGTTGGACATCCGTAAGTGCTCCGACAATGCGCAGGAACAGCTGAACGATACCGCTTGGCGGCGACACCAGATGCCTGCCTACCACCTGATCCGGAAAGACGGCAAAGGCATCACGCTGGTCAACATCGGCGTCGGCCCGTCCAACGCAAAGACTATCTGCGATCACCTCGCTGTATTGCGGCCGCATGCATGGATGATGATCGGTCACTGTGGAGGCGTACGTTCCAGCCAGAAGATCGGCGATTTTGTGCTCGCACACGCCTATCTTCGTGATGATCATGTTTTGGATAATGTTCTGCCCCCTGAAATTCCGATCCCGCCGATCGCCGAAGTCCAGCAGGCTTTGGCAGCGGCGGCCGAGGCTGTTTCCGGCGCGCAGGGCGCAAACATCAAACAGCGAATGCGCACTGGAACTGTAGTCACCACCGATGACCGCAATTGGGAATTGCACTATTCAAGCTCGGCAAAGCGCTTTTCGCAGAGCCGGGCCATCGCCGTTGAGATGGAAAGCGCCACTATTGCTGCCCAAGGATATCGGTTTCGGGTGCCGTACGGCACATTGCTATGCGTATCGGACAAGCCACTTCACGGTGAGATCAAATTGCCGGGACAGGCAAACAAGTTCTACGAAGAAGCCATCGCAGCACACCTGCAAATCGGCTTGGAATCGTGCAAGCGGTTGAGAGACGAAGGTGACCGGTTGCACAGTCGGAAATTGCGCGCATTTAATGAGCCTCCCTTCCGCTAGAGAACGCTCGTAATACTACGCATCTCTATGCGTTCAGAGCGATAACCAAAACCCGTCAAAAGGACGCCTATGGCAAACATAGGCGCACTTTTGATGGCGATACCCCCTGTGATTTGGAAGACTGCGCTGGTCCCGCTTTATTTCCTTTTCGCATGCATCGTGGTGCTCGCACTTCTGCTGACCCCGAGGCGCGGTGAACCGGTTACGCTTTATCCCGTTGATCAGCGGGGCATTGCTGCGATGCCTCACATCTTATCATCAAAAAGCCTCCGATTGGTCTCCCGCGGCAATCTTCCGGGCAGTTACGTTGTAATCGGAACCCCTCCTGACTTCGGGACAGCTCTGCGTTTCCATGGCTTACTTTTACTGAACTCAAACGCGCCGGGTTGCGGGCCGGCTTCAATCGAAAAGGACACAAGATGATCGTTTCGATCGAAGAACTGCGTTTGCGTGGAATCCAATTCATTACCGCGGGCAGTTGGCTCGTGACCCTCACCCTGTTCGTTTTGGGGTTATGGTTTGGCGATATCGCTGTGACCGCAGCATTTGCCAGCGCGTCCCTGAATATTTTACCTTCGGTCTATGCCGCAAGGGGCATCAATAACCGGAACGCAAGAAGCCTGATGGGAATTGCTGCTGCGATCCAGCCAGCCTTGTTGCTCTACGTTATGCAGGATACGGGCTGGCAAATCGATATGCACCTGTACTTCTTCGTCGCCCTAGCCTCACTCACGGTGCTCTGCGATATCCGCTCAATATTCATAGCCTGCGCGCTGATCTTCGCCCATCACGTGTTTCTATCCTACCTAATCCCGACCTGGGTGTTTATCGGTGAGACCAATGCCGCACGATTGTTTATTCATGCCTTCGCCACCTTGCTGATCGGATGCGTCCTAAGCTGGATATCTAACGAAATCAGGCAATTACTGGAGCAGAATGCGAGCGCCCGCATTGACGCTGAGGTGAACGCAGATCTCTTGAAAGAACAGTCTGCCGAGCTACAGCAGGCGCTTCACCGCGTTGAACTTGAACGCACACGCCGCGAAGAATTCGAGATCGAAAAAGAACAGCAAAGAACAGAGGATCTCAAACGGTTCTCACACGAGTTTGAAACATCGGTTTCGACCGTAATCCAATCTGTCGCAAAAACCGCAATGATGCTGGATACCACTACCAAACAGCTTGACGCCTTGGCCAAAGAGACCGGCGATCAAGCCGATGGCTTCTTCGGCACCTCAAATGCTGCTGCCAAAGCCGCCGATACGGTCGCGCGCGGCGTAGCGGAGCTGACGGACTCGATTGCAAAGATTGCCGTAAACGTAAGCCAGCAAGACGAATTAACCCAGCTTGCTACTGAAAAAGCGCTGTCGGGCGGGCAGTCGGTGGGATCGCTCACCCAGCATTCTGACACTATTGGCGAGGCAACGCGCGCAATCGTGCGGATCGCGGAGAAAACAAACCTGCTGTCACTGAACGCTGCGATTGAAGCCGCCACAGCCGGCCCAGCTGGCCGAGGCTTCACCATTGTTGCCCAAGAGGTCAAAGCTCTTGCATCGCAGGCAGGGGAAGCGGCCACGCAGATTGATGCATTTCTGACTGGCGTACGGTCCGGGAGTCTCGAGGCAGAACGCAATTTCACAGAAATCGACGCGGCTATCACCGAGCTTAATCAAGCCGCAAAAGCCATCCGCTGGGACGTCGACGATCAGCGCAAATCAGCCGACACGATTCAGCAATTCGCGCGCGGTGCAGCAAGCGAGGTTAGCGAAATGGCAGAACGCAGCCGAAGCCTTGCCCAATCGGCCAGTGCCGCGAAAAACCTTTCCGGCGAACTGGGTCACGCAGCGAGTGCTTTGATCCAAACCGTACAAGCGCTCGAAACATCAACCCAAGAGTTCGTCAGCAAGCTTAAGGCTGCCTGATATCAGCCCTTCCCCTTGGTTTTTGTGCTGTTCGGTTTTGCATGACCTTCGATGAATTCGATGATCTGGCCTGCAATGTCTTTGCCTGTGGCATTCTCAATTCCCTCCAGACCCGGCGATGAATTGACTTCCATGATCACCGGCCCGTGATTGCTTCGCAGCAAATCAACGCCGCACACATTCAGCCCCATATGTTTCGCTGCACGAACGGCGGTGGAGCGCTCTTCTGGAGTGATCTTAATCAGCTGCGCAGTTCCGCCGCGGTGAAGATTTGACCGGAACTCGCCTTCGGCCCCCTGCCGCTTCATTGCTGCAACAACCTTGCCGCCTACGACCAGGCACCGGATATCGGAGCCTCCGGCTTCTTTGATGAACTCCTGCACCATGATGTTCACATTGGCACCGCGGAACGCCTCGATGATCGACGCTCCGCCTTTGAGCGTTTCAGCGAGCACCACACCGATGCCCTGCGTTCCTTCGAGCAATTTGATTACCACCGGCGGACCGTTGACAGCCTTGATAATCTCTTCGGCTTGCTTGGGATCATTTGCGTATGCAGTGAGCGGCAAACCCAAACCGTGTTTCGCCATAATCTGGGTCGAGCGGAGTTTGTCGCGGCTTCTGCCGATCGCAACGCTTTCGTTTAGGGACCATACGCCGCTCATTTCAAACTGACGAAGGACTGCGAGGCCATAATTCGTGATCGAAGCGCCAATGCGCGGGATTACAGCATGATAGCCGCTCAATGTTTCCCCGCGATACATAACTGTCGGGCGGTGGCTGGCGATGTTGACGGTGCAGCGAGTGGTGTTGAGAATATCAAGCGTATGACCACGCTCCTCCGCAGCCTCAACCAGGCGCTTGTGCGAGTAGAGGTTAGGGTTACGAGCGAGCATCGCGATTTTCAAAATGAAGTATCCTTTTGCTGATCCCAGTTCAGGGACCACTGTTTTATTGAGAATTATCGGGCGTTCGTCAGCCCGCCTTTTTGCAGCCACGATTGACCGCTGTTCACGACGAAACGCCGTCTTAAAGCCGTACGGCCAATCAGCATGGGAAACTGCATGTCTGACCTGTCGGCCAGACTGAATTCCGCGCGGAATTGGGTGTCCCCGATACAAAGCGGCGTCTTGATTACATATCGCCGCTGACTTTCTCCGTTTGAGCTGGTTATTCCGCGAATGTCCACCTGAACCGCTTCACATTCGTGCTCCTCACCATCCCAATCGACCGAAAAACGCACGAATTCTTTTCCATCACGCTCGATCGTTTCGGTCACATGGCCGTGGAGCGATGACGTGCGGGCCCCGGTGTCGATTTTGGCCGGAATGTTGAACAGGCCCAGATCGGGCAGGCTCACGCGTTCACGCCACCCGACAACAGGTAAAATTAATGCTTCAGACTTCATGGCAAGATCGCCATGCCATCGCCGCCATCACCCGTGGGTAATCGGCGCAAAACTTCTCCACTCGCATAATCTACCTCTGCGACAGTGTTGCTCGCCGTTTCCGCGACATAGATACGCCGGCCATCATCAGACCATAGGATCGTCACCTGAAAGCGTTCCTGCGCCTCTTCTGGCCCGGAAACCGCAATCGTGCGAATAACTTTAGCCGATTTAAGATCAATCACCGTCAGCCCGCCATCTCTCAAATCAGAAGTCACAGCAACGTCGCCTTGGGGCCGGATGGAAAGGCGCAGCGGGAACGCGCCTGTTTCAACCGTATTACGGACTTCCATAGTCGTTGGATCGAGCTCAAATGCCTGATCGGATCCACGCGCTGACACCCATAATGCTGATCCGTCTGGCGCAAGGGAGATACCCTCCGGTTCTTCTCCAACGGTCACTGACTTTACCGATCCAGATTTCAGATCAATCCGGGTCACAGTTTTGGACCCGAGATCGGTTGTCCAAGCCGCCGACTGATCCGGTGCCACAGCGATCATGTGGCTGCCTTGTTTACCCGTTTCGTATCTTGATTGCGCGATCGAAACGGCGGGAAAGGGATCGGGCAGCCTGTAAATGGCCTGTTGACCTTCGGCGGTGACATAGATGTCGCCGCTTTCATGCCAGACGATACCATGCGGACGCGCATCTTCGCCTAGATTGAGGCTCCGCACCCTTTCGAGCGTGTCGGTTTTGAAGATGTCCACAGTCGTGCCGCCATAACAGGCCAGAGCGACATGCTTCTGATCGGGTGAAGTCGCCAATTCGTGCGGGTTTGTACAGCTATCGCGCCGCAGCACTTCTTCGCCCGAAACAAGATCAATTTTCGACAGCGTATTGCCACGTTTATTGGCAACAAACAGTGTGCCGGTCACATCCGAAGATGCGACCGGCTCAGTTTCGATGCGCTCATCCGGTGCCAGGCATGCGGTAACGAGCGGCAAAATGAAAAAGGAGGCTGCCGTTAATCTCACCAACCTTTTTCCTGTCCTTTATTCTGTTCTTCAAGCCAATCCATAAGCGGGGCGAAATATTCGACCATCGCCTTGCCGGACATTTGGCGCTCTCCTGTGAAGGCCTCAAGTGCGTCAGGCCACGGCTTGGAAGCGCCCATTTCAAGCATGGCGTTCAAATTCTGGCCGACCTCTTCATTGCCATAAAACGAACAGCGGTGAAGCGGCCCTTCCCAACCTGCGGTGTCGCAGGCCGCTTTATAAAACTGGAATTGCAGAAGACGGGCAAGGAAATAGCGGGTGTAGCTGACATTGCCGGGAACATGATATTTTGCGCCGGGGTCAAAGGCATCATCCGGCCGCTCAACCGGTGGAATGATACCCTGATATTCGGTGCGCAATTCGGTCCATGCCTTGTTGTAATCTTGCGGTGCGACCGATCCATCAAACAAGCTCCAACGATACCGGTCAACAAGCAGACCGAATGGCAGGAACGCCACCTTATCCATCGCCTGACGCAGCAGCAGGCCAATGTCCTTATCGGCGCTGGGCACTTCGTCTTCTTTCAGCATGTCGATCTGCACCAGATAATCCGGTGTAATCGACAAGGCGATCATATCGCCGATCGCTTCGTGGAAACCATCATTTGCGCCATTGAGATGCAGGAAGTCCTGATCATTATAGGCGCGCTGATAATAATTGTGGCCAAGCTCGTGATGGATCGTGATGAAGTCATCTGCATTCTGCTTGATGCACATCTTGATACGAAGATCGTCGACATTGTCGAGGTTCCAGGCTGAGGCATGGCACACAACTTCGCGGTCGCGCGGTTTGGTGAACTGGCTTCGATCCCAAAAGGTTTCCGGCAGAGCTTCAAAGCCCAAAGATGAGAAAAACTGTTCGCCGACTTTCGTCATCTCGACCGCGTCCAGATCTTTTTCCGCGATCAAATCGGTTAGGTCATAACCGATATCACCCGCGCCTTCGGGCGCAACCAGAGGGTAAATGTTACCCCATTCCTGGGCCCACATATTGCCGAGCAAGTCAGCGCGAATTGGGCCGGTCGCAGGTTGCACGTTGTCGCCGTATTTCTCGTTCAGCTTTCGGCGAACGTATGTATGAAGCGCAACGTAAAGCGGTTTGACTTCCTGCCACATGCGTTCGGTTTCGCCTGCGAATTCCTCCGCCGACATATCATAACCCGAACGCCACATCGTGCCGACATTATCGAATCCGAGCTCTTTGGCGCCTTCATTCGCGATGGCTATCATTTTGGTGTAATCTTCACGCATTGGCGCGCCGACATTGTCGTGCCAGCTGGCCCACATTTCGGCGAGCTCTTCCGGGGTGCGTTCCAGATTACCCATTTCTGCTTCGATGTCGGAGCCATTGATAGGCTCGCCATTCAAAGTCCCCTTACCCTGACCGTACTGTGCGCCAAGATCGGTCGCGATGTTTGACAATTCCTCTGCCGCGCCATCGCGTGAAGGAGCTGGCATCGCGATCCCGTTGCGCAACATATCCAGTTTGCGCGAGATTTCTGAATCGAGCCCGGGCACTGCGGCGTATTTTGCCGCTTCATTGGCATAGCCAACGCTCATCAAGGTAGCCCGCGCGCCATATTCAGCGGCAAGTTTGTTGCTGTCATAGGTGATGTTGGTCGCTTGCAACCAATAGATATGCGCAGAAGTGCTGGAAAAGTCGGCCATTTCGGCTTCGACTTTTGCAATGAACTGCGCCGCTCCTTCAGGTGTGAGCGGAAACTCTGTTTCGGCAGCCGATGCCGCAGTGTCCGTGTGCGCATGTCCGGCATGGCCATCTGCAAATGCGGGAGCGGCTGCGAGCGATATCGCCAAGGATGCGAGAGAGGTTTTAAGCGCAGAGATTGCGAGTGTCATGGTTGAGTGATCCTCTTGAGACTGAAATGTGTTTGCCTGGATAACTGATTGAACCTGTGGGCAAGCTGAATCAAGCGTCGCCAGTCGAAAAACGCCTGACTTGAAACTAGCATTGCTCGTCCGTCACTCGGCTTGGAGATATTCGACGATAGCGGCGCCTAATTCGGGTTTGGTAGCACTATCAAGATGCCCCCCCGGTACGGTTTGATAGCGCGCATCAGGCAGCAGCCGCGCGAGCTCTTCTGCCGAGCCATTGTCCTGATCGTTTTCCCCGCAAAGGACCAGTGTCGGCACATGAATGTTCGAAAGCATTGCCGGATCGAGGTTTTCAAAAGCGTTCAGCAAAAGCCGGGCCGCAACGCGGTCAACACCTTGAGACTTCAGGAATTGCCGCGACAGATAGGCGGGATCGCCGCGCTCGATTGTGTCGAATTCGTCGATTACGCGCTTAAAGAATGCAGAGCGTTTCTCCCATTCTGCCAGGCCTGCAACGCCCATGCCGCACGCAACAAGTCGCCGCGGAGCGAGGACACCTGCAGCGCAGGCATGGATTGAAGTGCGCGCTCCCAATGAAAATCCGACGAGGTCATATTCATGATCGAAGACACCAAGGTGATCGATCAAGGCCGCGACATCGCGAACCAGGACCCCTGCCGGATATGCCGCCGGGTCGGTCGGGGATGCGCTGTCTCCGTGAACGCGGAAATCAAGCATAATGGCCTCAAAGCCCGCCTCGGCGAGCCGCGCCGCGTGTCCCCATTTGATCCAGTTCATATGCGAGCTGGAAAACAGTCCATGCAGCAATACGACAGGTTTGCCCTCACCTTCCCGATGGAGTGCGAGTTCGGTCCCGTCGAAAGTTTCAAAATATTCGGTTTTCATCCCGCTACGCTATCCCAACAAATTCGACCCACTCCTGATGGGAGCGCGGCTGCTGTTCCATTGTCTTCGCGCCTTCGTGAAGACCGATCCATGGTTGTTTACTCGCCACCCAAATATGGTGCTGAATGTCGAGATCGGTGCTATTATCGAGCGTCCCGCAGCGCAGGCTTGCCATGCCCTCGCGGTTGGCGTTCACGGCATAGATCCGCGCTTTGCATTTCGCACAGCCGTAAATCGTGGAATGCCCACCGCTTGGCATATCATACTCGCCAGCATCCAGCTCACCCGAGATATTCATATCTGAGATCGCAAAAAGCATGTGTTCGCTAAAGGCTGATCCGGTGCGGCTCTGGCAGTTACCGCAGTGGCAGGCATATGGTTTAAGCCGAAATCCTTCGCGCAAAGTATAACGCACTGCACCGCAAAGGCATTGGCCAGAGAGTTCGCCTTTCACCTCTTGACCAGACCTTTTTGCTCCATGCGCCATTTCGCCATTTCGATGCGGTCCTGCCCGAAAAACGGCTCACCATCGAACACAAGTGTTGGCACGCCCCAATGGCCCGCCGCCTCCAGCGCAGCCTGATTAGCGGCGATTTCATCATCGAGTGCCTTGGTGTCGGCCGCGACAACCGCCTCAAGGTCGGTCATTTTCAATCCCGCCCGCTCGGCAGCGTCAGCAAGGTGATCGCCTTCATCCCAGCCATCGACTTCGCCGGAAAAGATGACGCGGGATACTTCGTCGGCGAATTCAACGCCTTTGCCTGCTCGCTCTGCCGCCTGCCCCAACCTGCCCAATCGATAAATATACGGCTGATCCGCAGCGATCTCGCGCGTCGCGAGGTTCTGCACAATCGGATCCGGCCTTGGCCAGCGGAACGGGATACCCAACATTTGTGCGGATCGCATCGAATCCATCAGGATGTACCGCGGCACATTGGGATTGCCGGAAAACAAAAGCGCGGGATCACGAATGGCGATGGGCCAAACTGTCCGAAGCGCTATTTCCAGATCATAGTCAGCAATCATCGCGCGATAACGCCCAATCGCGAGATAGGAATATGGGGAACGGAAGCTGAAAAAGAGATCGGCTTTAAGTGTCATGGCAGCAGCCTAGCGCGCTCTTTTGGAAAAAGCGCTATCTAAAAAAGCACTGCGTTCCGGCATAAAACATCGATACGGCATCACCCTCAAAGAAACCGCCGATCCGGTCACCGAGCGCAAATTCCTCTCCCAGCGTGCTGTCTTCGATCATCACAAACCCATCAAGGGCTTCGATCTCAGTACGCAGAGTGCCAATGCGATAATCACCGTTCAGCGAGATATTGTCCGCGTCGCTGTCCCAGTTCCACCCGACAAGGCTGCCACCTTGAAAATTGACAGTCAGACCGCCGGGATAGCTGGCAAAGGCCATGGCGCCTGCGCCGCATTCGCCATTCTCACCCTTATCGCCGGGATCGCCCAGGGCTTGCTCAAGCGCGCCCTCGACTTCGTTCTGACCGGCGGCAAAATAAAACGATTCCGTGCCGGCAGTTATGCCGTCGCCTCGCAGAGCCACCTCATCAACCTCGACATAAGGCGTACTGGCCCGCAATTCTGATTGCGAGCTGGGCGGCGGGACATTGCCACTGTCGCAGGCAGCAACCGCCAGCATTGCAATTGAAAGAGCCCATATCCGCATCGCACTTATCCCTTTTTAAGGTGTCGCCGCCCAAGCAGCTCAGCAATTTGAACCGCGTTCAACGCCGCACCTTTACGAAGGTTATCGCTAACGCACCAAAGCGTGATACCGTTTTCGACCGTCGGATCTTCACGTACGCGGCTGACATAGGTGGCGCTGTCACCGGCGCATTCGACCGGCGTCACATAGCCCTCGTCCTCGCGCTTATCGACCAACATAATGCCGGGGGCCTCACGCAATATTTCCTGAGCTTTCTCAGCGGAAAGCTCATTTTCGAACTCTATATTGATCGCCTCGGCATGGCCGACAAAAACGGGCACACGGACGCAGGTAGCGTTCAGTTTGATTTTCGGATCAAGAATTTTCTTGGTCTCGACAACCATCTTCCATTCTTCCTTGGTCGAGCCATCATCGAGGAAGACATCGATATGCGGAATAACGTTAAACGCGATCTGCTTGGTAAAAGTGGAGGGTTCAACCGGATCGCCGACAAAGATTGCACGGCTTTGCTCAAACAGCTCGTCCATGCCTGATTTTCCCGCCCCTGAAACCGATTGATAGGTCGAGACAACAACGCGCTTGATTGTAGCAGCATCATGCAATGGCTTGAGCGCCACGACCAATTGAGCCGTCGAACAATTTGGATTGGCGATTATGTTGCGCTGTGCATATCCGTCAATCGCGTCAGGGTTCACCTCTGGCACGATCAGTGGCACGTCAGGGTCCATGCGGTAAAGCGACGAATTGTCGATGACTACACAGCCAGCTGCTGCGGCTTTGGGCGCATATTCCTTAGCCGGACCGCTACCTGCCGCGAACAAAGCGATATCCCAGCCAGCCCAGTCGAAATGCTCGATATTCTTACATTTCAGCATTTTGCCTGTGTCGCCGAACTCGACCTCACTGCCATGAGAACGGCCGCTGGCGACGGCTGCAATTTCCTCAATCGGAAATTCCCGCTCTGCAAGGATCATCATCATTTCGCGTCCGACATTGCCTGTCGCGCCGACGACTGCCACCCGATAACCCAATTCACATACTCCGTTTGAAACTATTGCAGGCCTCGCTGACGCCACTAGCGTGGATTGGCAAGGGGAAAGAGATGAAATTGGATACACAAAGATGGCGGTCGAATGCCAAGTATTTTGACTTTCAAGGCCATCAGATCGCCTATTGGACAGGCGGAAATCCGAATGCGCGGCCACTTTTGCTGGTCCATGGATTTCCGACATGCTCCTGGGATTGGGCTTTGGTTTGGAATTCGCTCAGCAGCGATCGCAATCTGATCGCATGCGACATGCTGGGCTTTGGTCTGTCTGACAAACCGCGCTCTGGGTACACGATCCACCGCCAGACGGATTTGCAGGAGGCACTGTTGGCTCATCTGGGCATCGACGAATTCGATGCGCTGGTGCACGATTACGGCGTATCTGTCGGCCAAGAATTACTGGCAAGGCAACACGATGGATCAGGAGCGCAAGGTTTTTCACGCGCAATCTTCCTCAATGGCGGAATTTTCCCTGATCAGCACCGCGCCCGGCCAATCCAGAAACTCGGTGTTTCGCGATTAGGTTTTTTGGTCGGCCTGCTTATGAGCCGTAAGAGTTTTGGAAGCAGCTTTTCCGAAGTGTTCGGTCCAGATACACGCCCGAGCGAAGCCGAGCTTGATGAATTTTGGGAATTTATCAGTCACAAGCGCGGCAACCGGATTACGCATAAGCTGCTGCACTATATCGCGGACCGTGTGACGCATAAGGCCCGCTGGGAAACGGCTTTGGTCAACGCACAAAGCAGAATCGGACTGATCAACGGCGCACTAGACCCGGTTTCGGGCAAGCATGCGTATGATAGGTGGTGCGCGACATTGCCAAATGCACGGCACCACCTGATCAAGAACGTCGGCCATTACCCGCAAGTTGAAGCACCTGATGAAGTGGCTGCCAAAGTGCTTGAGTGGCTCGCTGATTGATTATTCCGGAGGGGTAATGCCGTGACTTTCGAGGAAGCGAAAGATTGTATTCCAAAGATGCGGCGAGATATTCTCTCCAGCGACGCGGTGCGTGTAGCCGGGATAGAGCATCATTTCGAAGGGAACATTGCCCTCTTGTAGTACACTGATCAATTCCGATGAGTTTTCGAACACCACATTATCATCGGCCATGCCATGAATCAGCAGCATTGGATCGCTGATCTTGGTCGCATCGGGAATGGCGCTCGCTTTGTCATAGGCTTCCGGCACTTTGCGCGGATCGCCCATAAATCGCTCGGTGTAGTGGGTGTCATACAGCTCCCATTTGGTGACCGGTGCGCCAGAGATGCCCGCTGCATAAAGGCCTGGATCGGCCTGAAGCTGTTTCAGCGTCATATATCCGCCATAGGACCAGCCATACAGCGCGATCTTGTCTCCATCGACGTAATCGAGCGTCTTGAGGAATTCCGCACCGACTTTCTGGTCGCGTACTTCAACACCGCCCATCGCGCGATAAATCGGCTGCTCGAAATCGACTCCGCGATTGGCGGTGCCGCGATTGTCGAGAGCAAAGTAGATGTAGCCTTTGTCGACCACAGCCTGCGCCAGCGCCCCGCCCCAGCCCTTGTCCACAACCTGCGGACCGGGACCGGAATAATGGTAATAGAACACGGGATACTGCTTGCCCGCCGCCATTTCCGGTTTGAGCATCATGTAATGCAAGTCCGTCCCGTCTTCAGCCTTGACCGTGCCATACTCTGGCGCGGTGTGGCCGGCGAGATACGGGGTGTAGGGATGGTCGGCATCAAGAGCGTTTTCCTCAACCCAGGTGAGCCGCTTACCGTCTGTATCGGCAAGATAACTTTGCGCCGGCTGATCGGTCTTCGATCGCGTGACGTAAAGCGTACGGCCCTTGCTATCCATGCTGGCAGAATTCGTGAAGGTCGCGTCTGTCAGCAAAGTCGGGCGCGTTTCCCCGTCAAGGTAAGTGCGGTAAATTTGCTGTGTCAGCACGTCATCCGTGCGCTGGAAAAACAGCTCACGCTTTTCCTCGTTCACACCAACTAGCGAGGTCGCCGGAGAAGACCCACTGGTCAGCTGCGTCCAGTCACTCCCGTTAAATCGGTAGAAATGTCCAAATCCGTCGCGCTCTGACCACCACAGCAGGCTGCCATCTTTCAGGAAACGATAATTATCGCTGAGGTTGATCCAGTAATCCTCGCGTGCGGATTTCTCTGTAAACCAGATCTCGCTTTCGCCCGTAGCCGGATCGACCTTTAGCATATCGAGAACAGTTTGCTCGCGGTTCTGGCGCTGAACATACAAATAATCGTCCGGCCCCCAATTCACGCGCGCAACATAGATGTCTGGGTCAGAGCCCAGATCAACTTTCACGCGGTTCTGACCGTCGGGATCCATCAAGAACAAGTCGACAATCGCATTGTCGCTGCCCGCAACCGGATAGCGTTGATCGAACACCTTTGTGCCTTTCGCTCCGATGGCTGCACGTGTGACGATACCTACCGGGCTTTCATCGGTTCGCTGAACCGCCAAGCGGGTGTCATTGCGATCCCACCAATACCCAGTCAGACGGCCCATTTCTTCCTGAGCAACAAATTCGGCCTCACCCCAGCGGATAGTGTCCGCTTCCTTGGGTGTGATCGGTGCCGCTTCAGAACCGATTTCGCCAACCCAAAGCTGACGATCACGGACAAAAGATACAAATCCGCCACGCGGAGACAATTTCGGATTAAGTTCGCTTTCCTCGGTATCGGTCAAACGCCGAACGTTAGCTTCATTCTGGCCGTCGAGCTTTGCAAAATACAGATCGCCGTCCAACGGCACGAGGACGCCAGATCCGTCGCTTGCCCATTGGTAGCTGATGATGCCTTTAAGGTTTCCGACCCGCGCGCGCTCGCGCTGCATCTTTTCATCTTCGGACAGCTCTCTGCCCGATCCCAACGCCTCGCTATCGACAAGCATAGTCCACTCGCCCGTCGAGACATCAAAGCCCCAGAGATCGTATCGTTCAAGATCATCGCTGCGGTTCCGCAGCAGAGTGAGATACCGGCCATCAGGCGAAAGTTTCGCCTGGCGCGGCGATGTTCCGTTGAGTGAGGGTGAGGCAAAAACCCGTTCAAACGAAAGCTCCTGTGCCTTCGTCATCGCGTGATCATCCGCGAGAGCGGGTGCAGAAACGAGCACAGCGGCAGCAGCAAGCAACGATAAACGCATTTCAAGGATAGCCCCTTTTTGAATTGTTTCATTGCCACACCCCCTCGCAACGCAGCCGGAAATTTGCAAGCCTTGAGCTGGAGTGCCCGAAACGAGAAAGGGCGGCCCGCAATGGACCGCCCTTGGAAATTTACTATGTGTTGAGCCTTACGCTTTTGGAGCGTTATCCCGACGTTCGGCGATACGCGCACGCTTACCGGTGCGGCCACGCAGGTAATACAGTTTCGCACGGCGCACGACACCGCGGCGCACAACTGTAATGCTGTCAACGATCGGAGCATAGATTGGGAAAACGCGCTCTACGCCTTCGCCAAAGCTCATTTTACGGACGGTGAAGTTGCTGTTGATGCTCCGGTTGGAACGGGCGATGCATACGCCTTCGAACATCTGGACACGCTCACGCGTGCCTTCCTTCACCTTCACGCCAACGCGAACAGTGTCGCCGGCGCGGAATTCTGGAATATCTTTGCCAGCTTTGGCAATTTCTTCAGCTTCGATTTGCTGGATCAGGTTCACTGGTCCGTATCCTTATTTTTTCGCCGCGCGCCAGAGGCAGACTGAACCCGAGCGCCCTCATAGCGCTCCCAAAGATCCGGCCTGCGTAACCTAGTGTCGGTTTCAGACTGTAGCTTTCGCCAAGCGTCAACCTTCGCATGATCCCCAGATCGCAGCACTTCGGGGATCGTGCGCCCTTCCCATTCTTGAGGTCGGGTATATTGCGGATATTCGAGAAGCCCGTCTTCGAAGCTTTCCTCGGTCCCGCTAGAAGTCGCGCCCATTACGCCGGGAAGCAGCCGAATGCAAGCATCAAGTATGGCAATCGCCGCCGTTTCACCGCCGGAAAGCACGATGTCGGCGAGGCTGACCTGCTCGATCTGAGGGCGGGCTTCGAACAGGCGTTCGTCGAAGCCTTCAAACCGTCCGCAAAGCAGCGTTAATCCAGGGCCGGCAGCGATTTCTCGAATGCGTTCCTGAGTGATCGGTTTGCCGCGCGGTGTCATGGCAAGAATGGGGGCGTTCGGTTGGCGCTCAATTGCATGATCGACCGCGCGCCCCAGAACATCGCACTTAAGCACCATCCCTGCCCCGCCGCCCGACGGAGGGGAATCGACGTTCTTGTGCTTGTCTAAGGCAAAATCGCGCATCTGGATCGTGTCGCAAGACCAATCACCGCGCGCGAGCGCCTTACCCGCGAGCGATTGGCCAAGCTGGCCGGGGAACATCTCAGGGTAGAGGGTGAGGATTTGCGCGGCGAAGGTCATTTCGCGCGCCAGACCGCAAAGCCAGCCATCGCAAAGCACAAAAGCCATGTTATGATGAACAAGGGATACCCGTAGACTAGCATAACCATCGGCCCCATGTAATCGCTCGTATCCCCGCGTGAGTCACGCAAAGCGACTTCGATAGCCTCCCAAATCCAGAGATAGCCAACCGAAGCGATGACACCGGCAAGACCGGCCAAAAATACCCTTAAGGCACTTGGCATTGCCGTAGCGCGGCTTGCAAGGAGGTGCCCTGCGAAGAAAGCTGTGAGCAAAGCGATTGGGAAAGGTGAAAGAAACAGGACAAGGCTCATGCCTCGTGCCCCGCATTCCAATTCACCCCATCCTTCGCCCGGATATCGACATTAAGCTCAAACACATCGGGCCGCGAATAATGACCGTCGGTGTCGAGGCTCGCCAGTCCCTGTCCTATCATTGACAGATCCAACTCAGCGTGAAGGATTTCCTCGCCCCCACCGGCTTGCGCGATCACCCCCGCATCTGGCGCGATAATCATGGAGCCGCCTCGGTTCAGTTGCTCGCCTCCAATAGCGTTGAACAGAGCGAGCGCATCGTCATTTCCGCCAACCCGCTCAAGCCCGTCGAACAGATCATCGTGGTGCTGCACCAATCCTGCGGCGAGCACAAAGCACCGACCCTCCATCGCGTAGTGCCGCGAAGCCAGCGCATATTCCTCGCGCACGGTCGGCCATGCGGCCACATGCAGCGTCTCGCCCAGATTGTGCATCGCCGCACGCGCCAAGGGCATCCAGTGCTCCCAACAGATGAGATTGCCCGCATTGCCCCATTCGGCCTGATGCACGCCCAGCGTCGAGCCATCACCGCGCATCCAGATCAGGCGCTCGCCATGGGTCGGCACCAGCTTGCGGTGGTCGAGCGGTGCCCCTCCGGGGCGGAACAGCAGTTGGTTGTTGTAAAGGCTCTGCCGCACCCGCTCATGCGCGCCGATGGAGATGCAAGCGCCGCTTTCGTCGGACAGTTCTTGCAAGGGTAGCAGCCGCTCGTCATTCGGCACAATCGCCTGTTCCAGCATGATCGCGTGGAGCGCCTTGGTCCCCGGATGATCCCACAATCCTGCACCCGGCGCTTCGTCAAGCCAGAGCGGATAACCACCCAGAAACGTCTCGCCAAAGGCCACAAACTGCGCGCCGCCCTCGATAGCCTCGCGCGCAAGCCGCGTCGCTTTTTCGATACCGCCAGCAAAATCGAGCGGAATAGGTGCAGCCTGACAAATGGCGACTTGCAGTGAAGTCATTCGAAGTCTTTCGCGGGATCTAGATTTCCACGCGCAGCTTCCCGCCGTTTGCAGAACCAGTAGGTAACTGGGAAACCGACAATGCCAGCAAGCATTAGGCTTCCGATGATGAGAGCCATCAGTAAAATAAATGTCTCGGCTTGCCAATCGCCTTCGATCAGCAAAACAGCAATCGGCAGCAGCATCGGAATGAATGCGCCGCCCAGTGAAGCGATCAGCGCTCGCCTTTGCCACATCATCTTTGGTGCTTGAGTATCGAGGATGAGAGCTAGTCCGAGGGAAAATCCCGCGATTAGCAACAAGCCAAAAATTAGCGATCCAGAAATCATGATTTAATCGTTGGCGAAATCTGCGTTGATCACAAGCTTTGTGTCGTCCCACTCGAGAACCGCATCTCTGGTCATAGGCACCATAAAGGTCTTGGTGCCTTTGGCAGGCGGCGGCTCTTTGCGAATTTCGACAATATCGGTCGCGCCGAAATTTTCGACGGCAATTACCTCGCCCAATGCATCACCTGCATCGGTGACAGCGGCGAGGCCGATCAGATCGGCGTGGTAATACTCGCCGTCTTCCAGCGCAGGCAAAGCGTCTTGCGACACGGTGATCACCGTCCCTCGCATCTTTTCCGCATCGTTGCGTGTCGAGCATTCGGCGAACCGCGCCACCGCGCCGCCTTTATTGTCCGAGCGCACTTTCTTGAGCGTCAGGACCGCGCCTGTATCGCGGACGATGAATGATTTGTGCGCGGACAGCGCCTCGACGCCCTCCCCAAACAATTTGAGGCGAACCTCACCCGAAATACCATGCGCGCCGGAGATCGCGGCAAGTTCCACGGTCCGGCGCGCATCGTCTTTATCGGTCATAAGAAAGGCTTACTCGGCCTTGTCTTCAGCAGCCGCTTCAGCGGGTGCATCTTCGGTTGGTGCTTCGTCAGCGGCACCTTCAACAGCGGCTTCTTCTGCTGGGGTCGCTTCTTCAGTTGCCGGAGCTTCTTCAGCAGGAGTTTCTTCCGCTGGAGCGGCGGCCGCTGCCTTGGCTTCTTCCTCGGCGGCCTTCTTGGCTTCTTCAGCTTCTTTCAGCTTTTCAGCTTTTTCTTCGGCGCGCTCAACCGCCTTTTCACCAGGCTTGCCCTTGTTCGGGTTGTTGCGTGCTTCACGCTCCAAGATGCCCGCTGCGTCCAGAAAGCGCAGAACACGGTCAGATGGCTTTGCCCCAACACCAAGCCAGTATTTCGCACGATCTTCATTCAGCTTGACGCGGTTCTCATCATCCTTCGCGAGCAGCGGGTTGTAGGTGCCGATCTGCTCAAGATACTTGCCGTCACGTGGGGCACGCTCGTCTGACACGACGATGCGATAGTAAGGACGCTTTTTTGCGCCACCGCGCGAAAGCCGGATTGCTACTGCCATTTGAAATTACCTTTCGAGTTTAAATCACTGTATTTGAATTGTTTGTTAGAATTATTTCTTAGTACCGGGACCGCCGAGCCCGGGTAGTCCGCCGGGCATTCCGCCTGGGCCACCAAGGCCGCCCATACCGCCCATACCTCCGCCGGGGCCGCCCATTCCGGGCATACCGCCACCGCCAAACATCGCCGCGAGACCTTTCAGACCGCCCATTTTCTTGATTTGCTTCATCGCACGGCCCATTTCCTGATGCATTTTCAGCAGCTTGTTAACCGTCTGAACATCGGTCCCGCTACCGGCCGCCACGCGTTTTTTACGCTTTGCATTCATCACGCCGGGATGCGCGCGTTCTTTGGCAGTCATCGAACCGATGATCGCATCCATGTGGACCAGCACTTTGTCATCCATGTTGGATGCTTCCATCGCAGCCTTTGCTTTTTTCATGCCCGGCATCATGCCTGCCAGCATCCCGAGACCGCCCATGTTCTGCATCTGCTTCAACTGCATACGCAAATCGTTGAGGTCGAACTTGCCCTTCTCAAAATTCCTGGCGAGCTGTTCAGCTTCCTCTTCTTTGATGGAGGCAGCCGCTTTTTCGACCAGACTGATAACATCGCCCATGCCCAATATGCGATCGGCAACGGATCCGGGACGGAACGCTTCAATCGCGTCAAGTTTTTCGCCGGTGCCAGCGAATTTGATGGGTTTGCCAGTTACGGCGCGCATCGACAGCGCCGCGCCGCCGCGCGCATCGCCATCCATGCGGGTCAGCACGACGCCGGTTAAAGGAACTTCATTGGTGAAGCTTTGTGCGACATTCACCGCATCCTGACCCGTCAGGCTGTCAACAACCAGCAAGACTTCGGTCGGTGCTGAAACCTGCGAGACTGCTTTCATCTCGGCCATCAGGGCTTCATCGACGTGCAGACGTCCTGCGGTATCCAGCAGCAGAACGTCGAAATTCTGGAGCTTGGCGGATTCCATTGCACGCCGGGCAATATCAACCGGTTGCTGGCCGGAAACAATCGGGAGGGTCGAAACATCGACCTGCTTACCGAGCACTTCCAGTTGTTCCTGCGCCGCAGGACGGTTCACATCGAGTGATGCCATCATGGCTTTTTTGCCATGCTTTTCGCGCAGCATTTTGCCAAGTTTGGCGGTAGTCGTTGTTTTACCCGAGCCCTGCAGGCCAACGAGCATAATAACTACGGGCGGCTTGGCGTCGAGCGTAATGCCTTCAACTTCGGCACCGCCAAGCATTTCGACCAGCTCGTCATGAACAATCTTGACGACTTGCTGGCCCGGTTTGACTGATTTCAGAACTTCCTGACCAACAGCCTTTTCCGTCACGGCATCGATGAAACGCCGTGCGACAGGCAGCGCTACATCGGCTTCGAGCAAGGCGATTCTGACTTCGCGCATAGCATCGCGAACGTCCTGCTCCTTAAGCGAGCCGCGGCCTTTGAGTTTGTCAAAGACACCACCTAAGCGGTCGGACAGATTGTCAAACATCGTCTTCAACTCCTCGCCGATCATAACAATCAGCTCTAAACGCGAAAAACGCCGGCGGACGAAACCTCGTCAGCCAGCGCGCGGAGTTCTTTATCAAAGAAGTCCGGCTTAAATCTTGTTTGACTGGTGGAGCCTAGCGGGATCGAACCGCTGACCTCAACACTGCCAGTGTTGCGCTCTCCCAGCTGAGCTAAGGCCCCGTTCCAGTCAATTTGCACGCTTCCATATGGATGCAGCGTGCGGGAAGCGGCCAATATAAGGCCAACTTCCCGTTTGCAACAGCAAAATCAGTTTTCGACGTCGTCTTCGTCGCCTTTGCCCTTGGACACGCCAAGATCATCGTCGCCGCCGAGATCCACATCGTTATCTGGCGAATCTTCTTCGTCGTCGATGTTTTCGATGTCTTTCAGCTCATCATCTTCATCATCGCCGGAGAGATCGCTATCGGCTTCGCCATCCTTCTTTTTGTCATTATCGAACGGGATCGGCTGTTTTGATTTGAGAACGGGCTCAGGAGACCATTCCTCGCCACACTCAATACAGGTTACCGGCTCATCATTACCGAGGTCATAAAAGCGTTCCCCGCATTTGGGGCAGGAACGCTTGGTTCCCCATTCTGGCTTGGCCATTCTCACACAATCCTTAGTCTTGCCCGGATTATCGCCGGGCGCATAATGTCTGTTTTGTTTTGGAACCGAAAAGTTCCGGAATCAAGATAGCGGCGCGCCTTGCCAGAAGCGTGGGTCACTGTCAAAGCAGCGCGTCTTAAACGATGATCTAATCACGGACGAACACAATTGCCAGCCCACACGTTTCAAACTTCCAGGCCACTACGCGGGACCATCCGCGTACCGGGCGATAAATCGATAAGTCATCGCGCCTTGATGTTCTCATCTCTGGCAATCGGTGAAAGCACGATCCATGGCTTGCTCGAAGGCGAAGATGTCCTCGCCACTGCCGCTGCCATGCGACAGCTTGGAGCGGATATCGAGCGCACGGGAGAGGGAGACTGGCGTGTAAATGGCGCGGGTCTGGGCAGTCTGCTTGAGCCCAAGAATGCTTTGGACATGGGTAATTCCGGCACATCCACCCGGCTTCTTATGGGATTATTGGCCAGCCACGGTTTTGCTTCGACTTTCATCGGAGACGCCAGCCTTTCTGGCCGTCCGATGAAGCGTGTCATTGATCCATTAGGCCAAATGGGCGCAAGTTTCGAAGCGTCCACAGGTGGGACCTTACCCCTCATGATGCGCGGTGCCTCGCCTGCGGTTCCAATAACCTATCGCCTTCCTGTCGCCAGCGCGCAGGTCAAAAGTGCGGTCTTGCTCGCAGGGCTGAACACTCCGGGTATCACCCGAGTGATCGAACCGGTTGAGACGCGCGACCATACGGAGCGGATGCTTACAGGCTTTGGCGCAACGCTTGAAATCGGCGAGCACAATGGCGAGCGCTTGATCGCGATCCACGGAGAGGCCGAGCTCAAGCCACAAAATGTAATTGTGCCAGGTGATCCATCGTCGGCCGCGTTCTTCATGGTTGCCGCCCTACTTGTCCCGGGCAGCGATATCGTGATTGAAAACGTCGGAATGAACCGCACGCGCGCAGGGATTGTTTCCGCACTGCGACAAATGGGCGGTAGCATCGAGGAGGTAAATGCGCGCGAGGTCGGCGGCGAACCGGTTGCAGACCTTCACGTGAAGCATTCACCGCTCCAGGGAGTGGATATCGATCCTGCGATTGTCCCCAGCATGGTTGATGAATTTCCCGTCCTGTTCGTAGCGGCGGCATTGGCGCAAGGCACAACCCGTACGACTGGCCTGGACGAGCTGCGTGTCAAAGAAAGCGATCGAATTGCGGCTATGGCCGCCGCGCTAAATCTGGCCGGTGCCGACGTTGAAGAGCACGAAGACGGGCTCACTATTCAGGGCACCGGCGGAGAGCCCCTTAAGGGGACACCAAAGAATGCATTGGTCAAAACAAGTCTGGATCACCGTATTGCCATGAGCATGGCGGTTGCCGGCTTAGTCAGCCGGGACGGAGTGAGCGTTGACGACATCACTCCTATCGCTACCAGCTTTCCGACTTTCATGAATCTTTTGGAAGGGGCCGCGGCCTAATGGAAGGCTTGGACTGGGCAAGCTATATCGGGTTTATTGGCACCGCATGCATTATCGGCGCTTATGCATATTTGACCTATGTTGAGCAGCCAAACCCATTCATTCTTCACAGCACCAATCTGATGGGCGCCGCATTGCTCACTGTCTCGTTAATTGTGCACACAAACTGGCCAAGCCTTGTGCTTGAAGGGTTCTGGGCGGCAATCGCGATCTTTGGCCTACGTAAAGCGTTACGCGCATCGCGGCGACGCAAAACCGAACAAGCATGATCCGTACTGGTTTGAGTCTAGGACGAACACCCGTAATGAGGCGGCGTGTTGCAGCGACAATTTTGATCGGAACCGCTGTGATCGTTACTATGGTTCGCAATCAGGGCGCTACGAATTGGCTAGAGTTAGCCGCCAACATATCAGCCGCACTGATCGCGCTGGTATTTCTCCATTTCCGTTGGCGCGGTAAAGAAAAACAACAGGTCACCCCGAACCAGGCCAAGGACATTTTTTCATGATCATCGCTGTCGACGGCCCAACAGCATCCGGTAAAGGCACAATCGCAAAGCAGTTGGCCTCACATTTCGATATACCGCATTTAGACACAGGTTTGCTGTACCGCGCTGTGGGTCATCAGGTCATCCTTAACGGCGGTGACCCCGACAATGAGCGCGATGCAGTGGCCGCCTGCGATTTTCCCGCAGCGTTGCTTGATGATGCGGTTTTGAGATCTGAAACGACCGGTAGCCTAGCGAGCCGGGTTTCAGTGCACCCCGCTGTCCGCCAGGCGCTGTTTGATCGTCAGCGCTCCTTTGCAACTCAATCCAATGGCGCGGTTTTGGATGGGCGGGACATCGGGACTATCATTGCACCCGATGCTGACGTGAAGTTATTCATCACCGCCAGCGTTCAGGAACGAGCGCGGCGGCGTTGGCTGGAAATGACCGACCGGGGAATCGAAGTGCAATTGACCGAGGTCGAGGCGGACATTGCGAAACGCGATGCCCGCGACATCAATCGCTCGGACGCTCCATTGAAAGCTGCAGTCGATGCATTTGTCATCGACACTACCAGTTTTAATCGCGAAGAAGCGTTTGAAACAGTGCTGGAAACGGTGCAAACCGCCCTCGCCTGAACTGCGGCTTCACCCCGAAAACGCTTGCGTTTGCGGCCTTATTGGCATAGACGCGCGCACGTTGCTGACGTCGGAACGATTGTCAGAACCTTTGCGGCGGCATCCGGCCTCGCAGAGACATTCGGCCCTCTTGCCCTGTTAGCCCAAGCAATCGTGCGTGGGAGACAGTTTAAGACCCCGGAAAAACCGGTGGCCGGTAGCAAAACGTAGACAGGATTTTTTCCTTTATGGCGACTTCGCCCAACCCAACGCGCGACGATTTTGAAGCGCTCCTTAACGAACAACTCGGCGGTGCCGGAGACGGCGGCTTTGAAGGCCGCGTCGTAAAAGGCACCGTAACCTCAATCGAAGCCGGAATGGCTGTGATTGACGTAGGCCTCAAATCCGAAGGCCGCGTAAACCTCAAAGAATTTGCACGCGGTGAAGAAGATCACGGCCTGGAAGTCGGCAGCGAAGTCGAAGTCTATGTCGATCGCGTCGAAAACGCTGATGGCGAAGCCATGCTCAGCCGTGACCGCGCTCGCCGCGAAGCTGCTTGGGACAAGCTTGAAAATGAATTTGGCGAAGGCAAGCGTGTCGAAGGCCGCATCTTTGGCCGCGTTAAAGGTGGCTTCACAGTCGACCTTGACGGCGCCGTTGCCTTCCTTCCCGGCTCGCAGGTCGATATCCGCCCCGTTCGCGACGTTACGCCGCTTATGGACATGCCACAGCCTTTTCAGATCCTCAAAATGGATCGTCGCCGCGGCAACATCGTTGTTTCGCGCCGCGCCGTTCTCGAAGAAACGCGTGCCGAACAGCGCAGTGAACTGATCAGCGATCTGGCCGAAGGTCAGGTTATTGACGGTGTTGTGAAGAACATCACCGATTACGGTGCATTTGTGGATCTGGGCGGCATCGACGGCCTGCTCCACGTAACCGACATGAGCTACAAGCGGGTCAACCACCCGAGCGAGATCATCGAAATCGGTCAGACCGTCACAGTTCAGATCGTGCGCATTAACGCCGATACACAGCGTATCAGCCTAGGCATGAAACAGCTTGAAAGTGATCCATGGGACGGCGTCGCAGCCAAATACCCAATGGGCGCAAAGCTTTCCGGCACTGTCACGAACATCACCGAATACGGCGCATTCGTCGAACTGGAACCGGGCATCGAAGGCCTTGTCCATGTTTCGGAAATGAGCTGGACCAAGAAGAACGTTCACCCTGGCAAAATCGTATCGACTTCGCAGGAAGTCGAAGTGCTGGTCCTCGAAGTCGACAGCGAAAAGCGTCGTATTTCGCTCGGTCTCAAGCAGGCTCAACGCAATCCATGGGACGAATTTGCCGAGAAGTTCCCAGTCGGCGCCGAAGTCACGGGCGAAGTCAAGAACGCTACCGAATTCGGCCTGTTCATCGGCCTCGATGGCGATGTCGATGGCATGGTCCACATGTCGGATATCGCATGGGGTATCTCGGGCGAGGACGCATTGGCGCTTCACCGCAAAGGTGAAGAAGTCAAAGCTGTCGTTCTTGATGTCGATGTTGAAAAAGAACGCATCAGCCTCGGTATGAAGCAGCTTGAGAAAGGCGCACCGACAGAAGCCGGCGCAGCCGCAGCAGGTTCGCTTCGTAAGAACCAGATCGTTACTGTATCGATCCTCGAAGTGCGCGATGGCGGCCTTGAAGTTCAGGTTGGCGACGATGGCGCAACAGGCTTTATCAAACGTTCGGACCTCGGCCGTGATCGTGACGAACAACGTCCAGATCGCTTCCAGGTTGGCGGAAAAGTCGATGCAATGGTTATCGGTTTCGACCGTTCCAAAAAACCAAACTTCTCGATCAAGGCGCGTCAAATCGCTGAAGAGAAAGAAGCCGTGCAGCAGTTCGGTTCATCCGACAGCGGCGCATCGCTTGGCGATATCTTGGGCGAAGCTCTCAAGAAATCAGACGACTAAAACCGAATCTCCTTTGTTGGATACGAAAGGCCCGATTGCTGAAAAGCAGTCGGGCCTTTTTTATTGCGTAAAGTAATCTACACTGCGGCACATGCTAACAGTTCATCAATTCCCATGCCTGTCCGACAATTACGGATTTCTCCTGCACGATCCAGTCAGCGGCGAAACCGCTGCAATCGATACGCCCGATGCGAAAGAATATCTGCGTCAGGCCGATACCAAAGGGTGGACGATAACCCAAATCTGGAACACGCATTGGCACCCCGATCACGCTGGCGGAAACGCTGAGATTGTGGCTGCCACAGGCGCCAAAGTCATCGCACCGGACGAGGTGACAAAACTCTCTCCGATCGACACAAAAGTGGCTCACGGCGACACAGTTTCGCTGGGCGCGGTTACAGCAGACGTCATCGACGTCTCCGGCCACACCAATGGCCACATTGCCTTCCATATCCCTAAAGCCGGAATTGCTTTTGTCGGCGATAGCGTTTTTGCGCTTGGATGCGGACGCATGTTCGAAGGCACCGCACCGCAATTCTGGGCAAGCCTTGAGCGCGTAAAGGCTCTGCCTCCGGCCACAATCCTATATTGCGCACACGAATACACCGCAGCAAATGCGAAATTCGCTCTGCACGCAGACCCTGATAACTCTGCGCTTCGATCCTACGTTGACGAAATCACGGCCAAACGTGAGCGGAAAGAACCCACTGTCCCGACGCAGCTTCACCGTGAGCTTGCCACCAATCCATTCCTAAGGGCTGATGATCCTGCCCTGATGGCAAAGTGGGGCGGCGAAAAGCCACACGAAACCTTCGCCGCTCTGCGTGCTGCCAAGGACAATTTCTAGGCCATGCAGGCTCTCCGAGTGGAACACCTGTCGCGCGACTTGTCCGGGGTCAATTTGACTGATGTACCGGTCCCAGAGCGCCAGAGAGGTGAAGCACTCGTCAAAATTCGCGCTGCATCGCTGAACTACCCCGACCTGTTGATGACCTCAGAGGATTACCAGTTCAAGCCAGAGCCGCCTTTTACGGCGGGCATGGAACTGGCGGGTGAGGTGGTCGATGCGGATAGCGACAGCCCACTGAAGCCCGGCGATTTTGTAATGGGCGGTGCAAAGACAGGAGGATTCGCCGAATATGCAGCGTTTCCTACTGCGAGCCTCCGGCCAATGCCCAAAGGTGTAACCTTCGAAGTAGCCGCAGCGCTCGGAGCGGCTTACAATACAGCCTACACCGCTCTGGTGGAATTAGGCCAATTGCGTGCGGGCCAATGGGTCTTGATCCATGGATCAAGTGGCGGCGTGGGTATGGCAGCCGTTGATTTGGCAATGTCTCTGGGCGCCAAAGTCATTGCCGTAAGCGGCTCAGCTCATAAACTCGCGCGCATTCACAAATTGTATCGCCCCCACTCAATCGTGCTGGCAGAGGGCCAATTTCGCGAGCAAATTGCCGAAATAACGGGCGGTCTTTTGTGCGACCTTGTTTTTGACCCAGTTGGCGGTGACATTTTTGATGAAAGCACGCGCTGCGTCGCGTTTAACGGCAAACTGCTCGTTGTCGGCTTCGCCGGTGGGCGAATTGCCAGCATTCGCACGAACATCCCCCTCATCAAAGGGTTCTCAATTGTCGGCGTTAGAGCTGGCGAATATGCCAGACGCTTTCCTGATCGCGGTGCGCGGATCGCGGCTCACGTCTCGGATCTGGCTGCGAGTGGATCGATAAAGCCTGCAATCGACCGCATCTTACCGCTATCGGATTGGAAAACGGCATTCACTGCAATGGCTCAGCGGCAACTGACAGGAAAAGTTGTCATGCTGCCAGGTGCCTAGTAATTCAAACCGACACGCTACGCAGAAACGCTCTAAGCCACCCGCCATGAAAGACTGGGGCGGCGGCGAAAATCAGATGCCAGCGATCACTTCATCCGCGAGCTTACCGTCCGCCTCAGCGTCATGTTTATTCGCGATAATGTCACCAGCGGCAATCGCGGCTGCGCTGGCAGCACGATTCCGGACATCCCGAACGGCGTCACGCTCTGCCGATGCGATTTTTTCCTCGGCCATTTGCTTGCGACGCTTAACCATCGCTTCGCCATCTGACTTGGCCTTATCGAGAATTGCGACTGCTTCACGCTGGGCGCCTTCGATCATCTTCTCGGCATCTTGCTCAGCCGTTGTGATCTTGGATGCGTATTCATCGCGGAGAGTTTCTGCTTCTGCACGAAGGTTCTTTGCCTCGTCCAATTGCTGTTTAATCTCGGCAATCTTGGAATCGAGACCGCCCGTAATCAGACCGGGCACCTTCTTCCAAAGAAACACCCCGATGAGGACGAGCATCGCCAACGACACCCACTGATAATCCTGAACGCCAAACGCAGCAGGCACAGCCTTACCGTCATCTGCGGATGCAAGGATGGTGAGAATATCAGGCATTTGAAAGAGCCTTTTTAACTGCCGAACGCGCTGTACGCTTGTCCACTTTTTCGCCGGACAGGCGAACGACGATATCTTGCGTAGCCTCGGCTGCGACGCCCTCGATCTCAGCCAATGCGCTTACGCGAGCAGATTCGATCTCCGTCTCGGCATCGGCCAGTTTTGCGTCGATTTTGGTTTGCGCAGTCGCAAGCTTTTTTTCTGTCGCTTTCGCGGCTTTGGCTTTCGCCTCTGCAATCAATGCCTGCGCTGCGGCGCGGTTCTCGTTCTCACGGACCCGCCATGCTTCTTCTTGATCATCCGCTGCATCACGCGCGGCTTGAGCAGCCGCAAGATCATCAGCGATCTGATTATCGCGAAGTTCCACGGTGCCCATAACTTTAGGCACCATACCGCGTCCGATCACGAAAAAGGTGATTCCGAAAAAGATCAGAGTCCAGAATACCTGGCTCGACCAAAATTCGGCAAGTTGGGCTATCTGAGGCATGGGCCGGGTCCGAAGCTTGCTAGAATAAAAGAGATTGGCGGACTGGCTGGCGCACTTGCCAACCAGCCCGCAAATTCATGTAAGTCGTTTATGCGACGAAGATCAGGATCATCGCAACGACGAACGCCAGCAGGCCGAGAAGCTCGGCTGCGGCGAAGCCGATGAAGAGACGGCCCTGTTGACCATCGGCAGCACCAGGATTGCGCAGTGCGCTTTCGAGGAACGAACCGAAGACGTTACCAACGCCGATTGCTGCCATACCGGCACCGATTGCTGCAAGGCCTGCGCCTACGAGCTTGGCTGCTTCTGCTTCCATTATAAAAACTCCTTGAAAATCAAAACTGTGTGAATGGAAAAGGGTAAACTTAGTGAAGATGCTCCGCGTCGTTGATATACAACGAGGTCAACAGAGCGAAAACATATGCCTGAATGCCAGCAACCAGGATTTCGAGCGCGCTGATGGCGATCATCAAAGCGAAACTCGGCACGGCAACGATAACGCTGGTCATCGCGCCTGCATTGAGACCGTCAATCACGAAGCTTGAAAGAACCTTCAAGAGAACGTGACCCGCCATCATGGCTACGAACAAACGCAGCGCGAGGCTGAATGGGCGGATCAAGAACGAGAAGAACTCGATCAAGGCTATCGGCAGCACCATAGGTGCGGGCGTACCGTGCGGCACAAACAGGCTGAAAAACTTGATACCGTGCTTCCAGAAGCCGACGACCAGAACGATCGAGAAGCTGAGCACAGCAAGAACGCCGGTTACCGTGAAGTGGCTGGTGAACGTAAACGGGTGCAGACCGAGCACGCCAATTGGCATCAAACCCAACAGGTTTGCGAATAGGATGAACATGAAAAGGCTAAAGATGTAGGGCACATATTTGCGCCCTTCTTTGCCTACGTTTGCTTCCAGCATGTCATCGATGAAGCCTGTGAAGGTTTCAACCGCCATCTGCCAACGGCCCGGCACAAGCTCACGCTTCATGCCGCCCGCTACGAACACCCATAGAAGGACGACTGTAATAGCCATCCACCAAGAGGAGTTGGTAAACGCGATGTTGAAACCGTCAGCGAGCTCCCAATTTTCCGAGCCCCACCAGGGTTCGATAAGGAACTGCTTCATCGGATCGACTTTTGCCTGATCGGCTGCCACTTTTGGTCGGTCCCTATTAATTAACGCGGTAAAAAGCGCCCCGATTTACGATCCCGCTTCAGGGTCGTCAGGGCGCGTGTCTGCCGCTCGAATGATGTTTCTGAAGGCGACACCTATTCCGAGAAACAGGCCAACCAACAGTCCCCAGGGCAAGGTTCCGACCAGCGCATCAAACGCCCAGCCAATCACCATGCCTCCGAAAATCCCACCTAATAAATCCGCCAGTACCCGGTTGCCGCTGCGATAATTCGCATCAGCCCCTTTGACCTTTGGCTTGGTACGCTCTTCTTCTCGCTCGTTTGCGGCTTTTAACCGCGCTTCGAGCGCATCGATCCGCGCATCCTCGGCTATGGGTTCTCGTGCGGGCTTTTCTTCGCTCATGCTAGCTTCCTGTTTGGGGCAACCAGGCACATGCTCAAAAGTGCCCGCCGAGGGCGCCGCTCCCTTAGAAGGGGGGCAATTTCAAGTCAACAGTAGCAATGGTGTATTTGTCGCACAAATGCTTGCGAAGGTCCGCTTGTGCCGCCGTCCTTATGGGCAGCGTGGATCACGCAGCGGCGCAGCATCAGTGCGCGTTTGCCATGTTCCATCAGGGGCCTGATACTTTTCACCAGGGGCTGTTCGCGCAATCGCCTGACACCCAGCGGTCAACGCATAGGCTTCCAGAGTGGCTTTGTTTTCCTGTGACTTGCGTGAATACACAGCGCGCCGTTTGATGTTGATATCATTCACCAGATCGCGAAGTTGCGGGGTCGCATCGCCCACGATGCCAAGATAGCCATCGGGTTTCTCACCAATCTGGCCGGAGGCGCGTGCTGCAGCGTAGGCTGGATCTCTCTGCGCCTGCGCGGGCAGCGCGGTTGCGATTGCTGCGAGACCGGCCGCTGCGGCCAGAACATATTTGCGAATTGTCGTCATTCTAACTCAACCTCTCAAACAGAACGTCTGATCTGTGGATCAAAAAATATCTGCATTCTCGTCAATTGTGTTGGCGGCATCCTCGGCCAACCGGTAAATTACTTCTTGCCGGATATTGATGTTCAGCTCGATCACAATCGGCTCATCGGGAGCGGCAACATTTATGCAACCTCCCAAACCTGCGGCGGCGAACAAGCCCATGGCGGCTTTCCCGATAACCCTTCGTGTGGTCTCGTGTCTGCCCTGAACACCCAAACGCGCCTCAGACTGCCCATTTCCGGTCAATTTCGTCTCCTTCATAAATCCTCGTCGCTTTCTACAGGTTGAACGGGCGTTTCATCACCGCGTCTGAGATTAAGTGCGGGCGTATCCTGCACATTTTCGCTGGGACCGGGCGCGCTGGGCTGCGGTTCGACAAATGGATTTGCGGGGGAAAATCGCTGGCCCTCGACATCAAACAATCCGCGATCAACAGGATTCCCGAGGTAGTCCGGGTCAAAAAATGACTGAACCATGGTCGCAAGCTGATAAAAGTTCTCAGACCGAACATTGACGTTGAACCGGATGGGAAGTTTCGAGAGCTGCCTCGTGAACAGGTTTTGATTGGCCCCTGCCCCTTGTCTAACCCCGTCAATTTTGAAGCTTGTGATGATTTCACCGGCAAGGCTGCCATCCAACCCGATGCTCATTTGCGTGTAATCTAATGATTTGAGCGATTGAAAAGCGAAGTTCGTAATCGCGCCCATGTCTTCGTATGTCAGCTCACCGATATACGATACATTGCCGCCCGGTGCCCTCGAAAGCAACAAACCGGCCCCAATGGTGCCATTGCCCTGATCATCGAACAAAATAGGCACCGCTCCATCGAACGTACCCGTCGCGCTTAGATTGCTAAGCTCCATTTGCGCGATAAATGTCTCGGCATCCAAGCCGACGATTTCGAGCACATACAGCTGACTGCCCGGCGTGCCATATCGGATGTCAACCGGGCGAAGGATCAACTCGCCGCCCATAAACGGCCACCGCGCATCCTCGACAGATATCAATTCGCCGTTGGTCAAAGAATATTGCACGCGTCCCGCCAATACCTCGATCCCGGGGTTCATGGAGCCTATCTCGAGCGTTTGAGCAGGTGCTGTGGTCAAATTTATCAGATCCGTGAAGCGTATTTCCCCGCGCAATCCATCTATGGGGCCAAAGGCCGCAGCCAGGTCCAGTTCTTCGGTACCGAACGTACCTTCACTCGTGATTGAATCCTCGCTCCAGCGTATCCTGCCCTCGCCAGATACGGTGCCATTGGCATTGGCGATCACGCCCTTGACGAGATTGCTCAGATCCTCGGGCCGAAGGCGGTCATCGAATATCACACCGGGCACATCGATCGTTGCAACCCCGATCCCCTGCCCCAGATCATGAATAAGATTAATTCGCGTAATCAATCGGCCTGATCCAGAATGGGTTAGATCGGCGTGTGCTTTCAACTCATTGCCCAAAAGGCTCATCATCGCAGCGCGGCCAGTCAGCGGTTCGAATCGCGCTTCACCCTCGATCCTTTCGGACAATTCAAACGCTCCATCTTCAATGACCAAAGCATTATCGCGGTAAGCCCAGAGACCAGATGCCTCAGAAAGATCGAGAGGTACGAAATCCAGCGCCGCGTTTGCACCGCTAAAGGTTCCGCCAAGCGTATCAAAGTTTCCTTCAATGCTGCTGGAATGCAGCTGCATTGAGCTTTCCTCCGCGCCCAAAACAACGCGCGCATCCTGCAACGCGAAAGAGCCCGGATACGCAATTGCGATTGCGCCAGCCGAAAGTTCGGTAGGGGAACCGGCCAAAACGCCAGTAAACTGGACGTCCCGCGCGGCAGCGTTGACGGTTAGAGTATCGGTAAACCGTATCATCGGGGCCCCTTGTTCGGGGCAAACGGAAATCGCACTGCCTTCGATCGCGAGATCATAGACATTCAAGCCCCCAAAACGCAGATCAAGACATTGACGGCCCAGGATCAGACCCGAGGTGTTATTCCATTCCCCTTCAATCGGAATTTCAAGTGCTGTGATGCTTCCCCCGGGAATAGCGCCGCCTACCACAGCAGCGCCGCCAAATGTGACGTTGCCGTCCTGCCTCTGCGTCACTTGTAGCCGGGGAATACTTATCCGGTCAGATCCTTGAGCAAACTCGGCCATCGCGATGCGAAGCGCCAACGATCCGCCCCTCGATTGTTCCATTCTCCCGTTCACCCGGGGAAGCCCCCTTCCGCCCGTTACAAAATTGCCGCTAAGCCTGGCACCTGCATCACTGCGTATCCAACTTACCCGCGAAAGAGCCAAAAGGGTTTCGCCGCTGCCGCTTTGTAATCGGCCTTCGGGAATTACGAATGTGGTTGCGTCTTCGGTCTGTCTCAAAGTGAATGCCGCGGCCAAATTGGCATCGGATGAAGCCTGTGTGAAATTCCGCTGAAATTTCGCAATCAGCGGCGCCAGCAAGGTCTCGGCAGAACCGGCTTTCGCTTCTTCGATCATCGCGTTAGCACCGCCGGCAAGGTTTAGCCCGCGGCCCGTCACGTTTGCATCCCAATCACTGCGCGCAAAACCGGGTTCCGAACGGAACGCCCCATCGAGGCGGGCTTCGTCAAAATTGCCATAATCCGTCCGGATCTGATCAGCTAGCAGATCGTGGCGAAGGTTTAAGCCGCCTTCATCCCAGCTAAAAACCACATCACCGGACAGCATCGCGGCACCGCCGTTTGCAAAGTCCAATGCATCAGCGGCCAATGTCACCGTCCCGCCCGCACCTGACAGATCTTGTGTCAGCGCAAGGTCCGCGCTCGCATCAAACGTCTTCAACGTGCCCCCTTGGCAATCAAGCCCCCGCAAGCGCAGCGGACCAACAAACGATGGGACGCCATCTTTTGTGGTAACATCTCCGTACGCGGTGGCTGTTTCTACATTGCAGCCAGCCACGCCAGCATTGGGAGCGGTTATCGCCAGTTTACCGTTAAAGCCGTCATCCAGCCGCCCGCTACCAGTGAACTTAGCGCCAACCGCACCAAAATCGCTTTCAACCAAAGCGCGCCCATCGCGCAGAACGACGTCGAACTGCGGCAAAGCCGGGGGTTCTTCACTATCGCTGAAAAGCACAGGATCAAGCGAGCCGAGGCTGAATTCGCCGCCGCGAAATGTCGCGTAAAGCCGCGGTTTCACGATCTCTATTTGCCCAACGGCCGGCCCCGCCAGGCCATATTCAAGATTGACTACGACTTCTTCAATCAACAGGTCGGGCCGATTGGGGTTTCCTACGATTAGGTTCCGCAGCAGCTGTTTTTGCGGGGTTATTGAAACAATCTCATAGGTGGCCGGCAGGCCCAGCCTATCCAATTCTTCCTGAATGATGTTGCCCGCAATTCTCTCGCGCGAGATCCACGTTGCTACAAAACCTGCACCCATCAAAATCAAAATCAGCGCAAGTGCTCTCCACCGCCGCTTTCGGGGCAGGGAAATCCGATGAGGCCGAGCCGGTTTGATCGTATCATTCGCGCTTGCCATGGCGCTGGCACACTTGCGCGTATCGCTGCGTAAAGGCAATGAAGTAAAAGGATAATCTCTGGGGGACAAATTGGCCGACGCCACTGAGAGTTTTGATTTTGGGAAAGAGCCATCTGGAGCGGCTCGACCGGCTTCGGATTCAGGCAAGCTTGCAGGCATTGGTCACCGCGCGAGACTTCGCGAGCGGCTGTTGACCGGTGGGTACGATGCCCTCGCCGATTACGAAGTGCTGGAATACCTCTTGTTCGCAGCCATCAAACAGGGCGATACGAAACCGATTGCAAAGGCGCTGATCAAACAGTTTGGCAGCCTCGCAGGCGTGCTTAATGCCGACCCTAAAGCGTTACAGCGCGTCAAAGGAGTGGGAGAAACCAGTTCAGCTGCACTGAAAGCGGTATCAATCGCAACCCGGCGGATGGCGCGCAGTGAAGTGATCAAAAAGCCGGTTCTTTCCAGCTGGGATGCGCTGATCGACTATCTTGCAATCGATATGGCGCATCTCACTGTTGAACGCGTCCGGGTTCTGTACCTCGATACAAGAAATCGGTTGATCGATGATCACCATGTGGGAGATGGCTCGATTGACGAAGCCGCAATCCATCCTCGCGAAGTTATTCGTAGAGCAATGGACGTTGGCGCAACGGCGTTGATTCTGGTCCACAATCACCCGAGCGGAAGCCCCGAGCCGAGCCGCGCAGATATTCAAATAACCAAGAAAATCGCTGAAGCCGGAAGGCTATTGGGTGTTACCCTTCACGATCATGTCATCATCGGGCGCGAGGGCCATGTCAGCCTTCGTGCAAAAGGCTTGATCTGAAGATCGCTGGCGTGACCCCAACATGCTCAAATGCGGACCCCGTCCGATGGCAATTTGCCAAACCTTAAACCTGTTTTTCCGTGATCAGACGCACGCCGGAATGGTGGGCGAAAAAACTCCAGATCCAATTGATCGTCACAGTCACTCGATTTCTCATCCCGGTAAGGAACCCGAGATGCACAACTCCCCAAAGCCACCACGCGATGTTCCCGGATAATTTGTACATACCAAAATCGGCGACTGCCGATTTACGCCCAATGGTCGCCAGACTGCCTTGATGTTTGTAGACGAAGGGGCCGGGGCATTGTTTGTTTAGCAATTCTGCCTCAACAACCTGCGAGACATAAATGCCGCCTTGCTTTGCCGCAGGTGCAAGCCCTGGCACCATATTTCCGCCCCACCCATTGCTGTTCGCGGTGTCCCCAATCGCGAATACATCATCGAGCACGCCATCGGGGCCATGCACTCTCAAGTGATCATTAACAGGCACCCTGCCCGCCCGATCACTCTCCGTCCCGAGCCATTTCGCCGCTGGTGAAGCCTTGACCCCGGCAGCCCAGAGAACGGTCTCGGTCTCGATTGTCGAAGCATCATCGATCCGCACTTGTTCATTGGCAATATGGGTCACACGCCCGCCAGTTCGAATTTCAACACCCAGGTTTTCGAGCGATTCTGAAGCTTTGAGCGATAACTCCGCAGAAAAGGCTGGCAGAATTCTGTCGCCAGATTGTACAAGGATGACCTGAGCGGTGGCGGGATCAACTGTTCTGAATTCTCTCGCTACGCTCACCTTCGCGAGTTCGGCGATTGCACCTGCCAATTCCACGCCTGTTGGTCCGCCGCCGACGATGACAAAGGTTAGCAAACGTCTGATCTTGTTCTGATCTTCGGTCGCTTCTGCTTGCTCGAATGCATTCAGGATCGAAGCCCGCACCGCCACTCCATCCTCTATCGTCTTGAGCCCGGGAGCCAATGCGCTCCACTCCTCATTTCCGAAATAGCTGTGGGTTGCTCCCGTCGCCAGAACCAGCCGGTCATAGCCAAGCTCGCGTTTCTCACCTGACACCGCGCCATGCGTGATGGTCTTGGTCTTTGAATCAATTTCCCGGACCTCACCCTTGATAACCCGAACATTGCCGTCGGCGCGAAACAGGCTTCGAATTGGAGTGGCGATATCTGCCGGGTTCAAAGTCGCGGTCGCAACTTGATACAGCAGCGGTTGGAAAAGGTGATAATTGCGTTTGTCTATCAATGTAATACGCACCGGTAGACGTTTAAGCCGCTCAACGGCTGCAAGCCCGCCAAAACCTGCGCCGACAACGACAATGTGCGGCCAATCACCGGGAATCTCGGAATAATCGCGGTCAAACAGGATGTTTTTCTCCATCCAGGCCCAAATGGCTGAGTCGAACGATAGCCGTCCGGCCCCGCGCGATTCGTAAATACCAAGCAGCAGAAACGGGAACAGCGTGACATTCGGATGCGCGCCAGCGATCATTGTGAAGCCGATTACAAGTACCAGTGCATAAGATACGATGCTCGCCGCAAATCCCGTCAGGAACAATGCGGCAAAGGCAATCGCAAGCCACGCTGGAATTCCCACAAAAACACTCGTCGGGAGCCACGTCGCCAAACCTATCGAAGGCTCAAATACATCAGCGTAAGCGAGCAGCGCGATCGTCAACCAGATCCGAATAGCCATCATCGCAGCCGGCCCGATTTCCGCTCGCGACCAATCGCCAAGTTTGATCAAGGGCCGCGCCAAAGGCAACGCGCTGTGCTTCAATCCAGAAGCCAATACCCGATCAAACGAGAAAGCCGCCGGGCCGCTGATAACGTACCAAGCGAGAATTGAGATAACCATCAGGTTCGTAGTCGTCGGAATATACACCGCTTGGCTGATGACGGTAAGAGCAGCCATCGCAAGAGCCGCGGGACGGGTAAAGAAGCCAGCCAGAAACAAAAGCGGCCCGACAAGCTCGATTGAAAGCCCAATGATCGCCGCATTCGACGCAGACATCCAGCTTACAGGGTACTCATTCGCCGCCAGATAAAGCGCGGTGTCCCAATCACTCAGCTTGACCAGCCCAGACCGCAAGAACCAGACTGCCACGAAAAACCGAACCGCAATGTCTGTGAATGGCCAGAACAGTTCCGCGCCGCCAGAATACCACTTGGCCCAGCGTCTCAATGTCACTCTGACAAAAGGCGGCAATCGCTCTTCCTGCAAGAGCTCTCGCCCGGCTTGTTGAGCCGTTTCTCCAGTTTCCGACATGCCCGTACCCTCCTGAGAATAGGTTCGCCTCGTTTGAGGAACTGGTTACAGCCTGTGCGGCCCCCCTTGCCAAGAGCGCCTATGGGCAATAGCCGCGCCTCACACCCTATCGTATTTGTGAATCGCCGAGGAAGTTCACCATGGTTCCGCGTTATGCCCGTCCCGAAATGTCTGCTCTTTGGGAGCCAGAGGCGAAATTTCGCATCTGGTTCGAGATTGAAGCGCATGCCACGCAAAAACTTGGCGAGATGGGCGTGGTGCCGGAAAGCGCCGGACAGGCACTTTGGGACTGGTGGGCAACCAATCCGAAAATCGATGTCGAAGCGATTGACGCGATTGAGGCTGTGACCAAGCACGATGTGATTGCATTCCTGACATGGGTTGCAGAGCAAGTGGGTGACGAAGCCCGCTTTATGCATCAGGGCATGACTTCTTCGGATGTGCTGGACACGACGCTTTCGGTGCAACTGGCACGCGCGACCGATATCCTGATGGCCGATCTCGACGCGCTGCTCGCCGCAATCAAGAAGCGCGCGGAAGAGCACAAATACACGCCGACCATCGGGCGCAGTCACGGCATCCATGCCGAACCTGTCACTTTCGGGCTCAAGCTCGCGCAGGCTTATGCAGAATTTGATCGCTGCCGCGACCGTCTGATCGCTGCGCGCAAGGAAATCGCCACGTGCGCGGTCTCCGGCGCGGTTGGCACCTTCGCCAATATCGACCCCGAAGTCGAAGCCTATGTCGCTGAACAACTCGGCCTCGAAATCGAACCGGTCAGCACGCAAGTGATCCCGCGTGATCGCCACGCGATGTATTTTTCAACGCTGGCGGTGATCGCCGGGTCGATTGAGCGTCTGGCAGTCGAAGTGCGCCATTTGCAGCGTACCGAAGTGCTGGAAGCCGAAGAGTATTTCTCGCCCGGGCAGAAAGGATCGTCAGCGATGCCGCACAAGCGCAACCCGATCCTGACAGAAAACCTGACGGGTCAGGCACGCATGATCCGTGCATATGCCCTTCCTGCGCTGGAAAACGTGGCGCTTTGGCACGAACGGGATATTTCACATTCTTCGGTCGAACGATTCATCGGGCCGGATTCGACCATAACGCTCGATTTTGCACTCGCACGCCTGACCGGCGTGGTCGAAAAACTGCTTATCTATCCTGAGCGAATGCAGGCGAACCTCGATGCGATGGGCGGCCTCGTGCATTCTCAGCGTGTGCTGTTGGCGTTGACGCAAGCTGGGGTCAGCCGCGAGGACGCATATCGCCTGGTACAGCGCAACGCGATGAAAGTCTGGGAATCGAACGGTGCGCTTTCGCTTTTGGACCTGTTAAAGAGTGATGACGAAGTTACTGCCGCGCTCTCCGCCAGCGAGCTGGAGGAGAAGTTTGATCTCGCCTATCACTTCAAACATGTCGACACGATCTTTGCGCGGGTCTTTGGCTGAAACTAGACTCAAGCCGCAAATGGCTTAGGCTTCCACGCTGACGGCTGAAAACAATTAGGAGGGACGCTGCTGATGCAGATCGTTCGAACAATAATCTGGGTACTGATCCTGTTTGCCATTTTGGCTTTCTCGTTCTTCAACTGGCAACCGGTTGAAGTGACGCTGTGGGATAATCTGGTGCTTGAAACCAAAGTTCCGGCGCTCGTGATTATCGCGTTCTTGCTTGGACTGATGCCGATGTGGCTGTTCCATCGCAGCGTTACCTGGAGCCTCAATCGACGCATCCGCAGTCTTGAAAATTCGGTCAAATCCAGCGCATTGGCGCGGCGGCATGAGCCGCCAGTTGATGGGTCGCCCCCCAAACCCGCCCCGGTGACTGTGGACAAGCCAGTGGAAAGCACGGCAAAGCCTGGGGATATTCTGGCTCCGTCCGATGGAGCAGATGGCTGATGAGCAACCCCGTCTTCCTTGCGCTGGACCTCCCGCAAATCGAACCGGCAAAGGCGCTGCTTGAAAAAGTGAAAGCGCATATTGGTGGGGTCAAACTGGGACTTGAGTTCTTCTGCGCGCATGGCGGACACGGCGTTCACGAAATCGCGCGTCTGGGTTTACCGATTTTCCTCGACCTGAAATTTCACGATATTCCCAACACGGTCGCAGGGGCAATGCAGGCTATCCACGTTTATGAGCCTGCCATCGTAACCGTCCATGCAAGCGGCGGACGCGCCATGATGGAAGATGCCAAAGCCGCCGCAGCCGAGGGCTGCAAAGTCGTCGCGGTTACGGCTCTCACCAGTCTTGATGAAAATGACCTAAAGCGGGCCGGTATCGGCGGGACAACGCATGATCACGTCATGCGCCTGGCAGATTTGGCGCAAGACGCGGGACTGGATGGAATCGTATGTTCAGGTCACGAAGTCGGCGAAGTGCGCAAACGCTGGAAAGATGGTTATTTCGTGGTGCCAGGCCTGCGACCAGCAGGTAACATGGTCGGTGATCAAAAGCGTGTCGTTACGCCGCGCAAAGCGCGCGACGATGGTGCCAGCGTGCTGGTAATCGGGCGACCAATCAGCCGAGCGGATGATCCTGAGGCGGCTGCGAGAGCAATTGAAGCAACGCTGTAATAACGGTCAAAAAAGACCCTTTCATCATGGCCGCCAACATGGTTAGAGCCTAAGCCATGAGCCAATCTACCCAAATCAAGATCTGCGGGCTTTCGACGCCCGAAACGCTTAGCGCGGCAATTGGTGCGGGCGCAACACACGTTGGGCTGGTGCATTTCGAGCCTAGCCCTCGCCATCTATCGCTTGAAGATGCAGCACGGCTGCGCGCTATGGTGCCAGGGGGCGTGAAGGTTGTTTTACTTACCGTGAATGCAGACGTTGCGACGACCGGAAAAGCGATTGAGCTGGTCAAACCTGACGTAATCCAGTTCCACGGCAATGAAACGCCGGAATGGATCAAGGTTGTGCGCGAAAAGACCAAAGTTGAGGCATGGAAAGCGCTTGGCGTGAAAGACGCACAAACGCTGGCGAATTCCGCACGTTTCGAAGGCGCTGTGGATCGTCTGCTATTCGATGCGCCGGCGAAGGGACTTCCCGGCGGTAATGGCGAGACATTCCGCTGGGACGTGCTGAAAGGTTTTGACCACCGCATACCTTGGGGTCTCGCAGGCGGATTGACGCCGGACAATGTTGCCGATGCGATCCGTGAGACGGGAACCGATATGGTCGATGCTTCGTCTGGTTTAGAAAGCGCGCCGGGCGTGAAGGACGTGGACAAAATCGCTGCCTTCTGCAAAGCCGCGTTCGAAGCATAACCCCCGAAAAGCTGGCCTTTTATGAACTCACCTAACTCTTTCCGTACGCAACCCGATGAACGCGGGCACTTTGGCGATTTTGGCGGACGCTATGTGGCGGAAACGCTGATGCCGCTCATCCTCGAGCTTGAGCGAGAATACCGCGCGGCGCAGGCCGACCCCGCATTTGCGGCAGAGTTTGACGATCTGATGAAGCATTACGTCGGTCGCCCATCTCCGCTCTATTATGCCGAGCGGCTGACCGAAGCGCTTGGCGGCGCACAGGTGTGGTTCAAACGTGATGAGCTCAATCACACCGGCGCGCACAAGATCAACAATTGCATCGGGCAGATCCTGCTGGCTCGTCGCATGGGTAAGACGCGCATCATCGCGGAAACCGGCGCGGGCCAGCACGGCGTTGCGACCGCCACGGTCTGCGCGAGGTTCGGCCTGCCTTGCGTCATTTACATGGGCGCAGAGGACGTAAAGCGGCAATCGCCCAATGTTTTCCGTATGAAACTGCTCGGCGCGGAAGTCGTCCCCGTCACCAGCGGCGGCGCTACGCTCAAAGACGCCATGAACGAGGGGCTGCGCGATTGGGTCGCGAATGTGCACGACACGTTCTACATCATCGGCACGGCGGCTGGCCCGCATCCCTATCCCGAAATGGTCCGCAATTTCCAAAGCGTGATCGGCACCGAAGCGCGCGCGCAAATGCTTGATCGTGTGGGCCGACTGCCAGACCTGCTGATCGCCTGTATCGGCGGCGGATCGAATGCGCTTGGCCTGTTCCACCCGTTCCTCGATGACGCTGACGTGAAGATGCTCGGCGTCGAAGCGGCGGGGCACGGCCTTGATGGCGATGAACACGCGGCAAGCCTGCTGGGCGGCGCACCCGGCGTGCTCCACGGAAACAAAACCTACCTGCTGCAAGACGAGGACGGCCAGATCACCGAAGGCCACTCGATCAGCGCCGGGCTAGATTACCCCGGCATCGGCCCCGAACACGCATGGCTGAAAGAAAGCGGGCGGGTCGAATATACTGCCGTGACCGATGACGAGGCGCTCGACGGGTTCCAGCTGCTCTGCCGCACTGAGGGGATCATCCCCGCGCTCGAACCGTCACACGCCATCGCCGCCGTTTCCAAGCGCGCCAAGCAGATGGGCGAGGACGAGATCATCCTGATGAATCTGTGCGGACGCGGGGATAAGGACATTTTCACCGTTGCTGAGAAGCTTGGGGTGGAGATTTGAAACGCCATGACCTTGGCCCGATAGTCGGTGCAAAACCATCCTTCCTAGAACGGATTGCGAGGCGATTTAGCCTGAAACGCGGGCTGACAATGTTTCTGATATCGATCCCTATTTTGCCTTTTTACGCTGTGCTTCGGGAGGGTGACATCTTCGCTTACTTATCGCCCGAAGCGTGGCTTTTTACCGCACTTTTCGCACCGATCGTGTTTCTGATCGGATACATTACAGAAAACATTGGCATATGACCCGCATCCAATCCGCCTTTTCCAAGCCCCACCCCGCTTTCGTCGCATTCATCACCGCTGGCGATGGCGATACGGCTGCCAATCTCGACGCGCTTGTTGCAGGCGGCGCTGATGTGATCGAACTGGGTATGCCCTTTACCGATCCGATGGCCGATGGCCCCGCGATCCAAGCGGCAAATTTGCGCAGCCTCGGCGCGGGGACTACCACCGCCAATGTGCTGCAAATCGCCTATGATTTCCGCGCGCGCCACCCTGATATTCCGCTGGTCCTGATGGGCTATGCCAACCCGATGATCCGGCGCGGGCCGGAATGGTTTGCGAATGCGGCCAAGGGCGCCGGCGTCGACGGCGTAATCTGCGTCGACATTCCGCCAGAGGAAGACGATGCGCTCGGCCCTGCTTTGCGCGCCCAAGGCATTGCGCCGATCCGCCTCGCCACGCCAACCACCGATGCCGCGCGCCTGCCCGCTGTTCTCGAAGGATCGCAAGGCTTCGTCTATTACGTCTCGGTCGCAGGGATCACCGGCAAACAGCAAGCCGCAACCGCCTCCATCGAAGAGAACGTCGCGCGTATCAAACGATCCACCGATCTGCCCGTCGCAGTCGGCTTTGGCGTGCGCACGCCGGAACAAGCCGCCGAGATCGCCAAGGTTGCCGACGGCGTCGTCGTCGGATCAGCCTTCATCGATCTGGTCGAGAAATTTGGCCAAGAGGCCCCGGCCAAGCTACAAGAGCTGACAACAGCAATGGTCGCCGCCATCAAAGATGCGCGCACCTAAGGGATAAAACGCAATGAACTGGTTCACCCGTGTCCGCAATTCGCTGGGCTTTGGCGAGGAAAAAAACACCTCGGAAAAAGACCTCTGGATTAAATGCAAATCCTGTCAGGAAATGCTGTTTGTCCAGGAATTTGAGGACAATCTGAGCGTCTGTCCACGCTGCGAGCATCACGGCAGAATCAGTGCGGATACCCGCCTCGCGCTGCTGCTCGATCATGGTTTTGACCTGCTGCCGCAGCCGCAGGTCACAGAAGACCCGCTAAAGTTCAAAGATTCGAAGAAATACACCGACCGTTTAAAGGATGCCCGGGCCAAGAACCCGCATGATGATGCATTCAGCGTTGGATCAGGCACGATAGATGGCCGTCCGGCTGTTATCGGGGTGCAGGATTTTTCGTTCATGGGCGGATCGATGGGCATGGCAGTAGGCATGGCGTTCTGCGCGGGTGCCGAGCGCGCTTTGACCCGAAAATGTCCCTACATTGTCGTCACCGCAGCAGGCGGAGCTCGGATGCAAGAAGGCATATTGAGCCTTATGCAAATGCCGCGCGCAACCGTAATGACGCGCCGCCTCAAGAATGCTGGCCTGCCGTATATCGTTGTGCTGACCGATCCAACGACCGGCGGTGTGACGGCGAGTTATGCCATGCTGGGCGATGTCCATATCGCAGAACCGGGCGCCTTGATCGGCTTTGCCGGACAACGCGTTATTCAAGACACGATCCGCGAACAACTGCCCGAGGGTTTCCAGCGGGCTGAGTATCTGCATAAGCACGGCATGGTCGATATGGTTGTTCACCGCCGCGAATTGAAAGACACGCTGGGCACAGTGATCGACTATCTTCAACCTCAAGCTGCCGCCTGAACCAGCGAATTCTCAAGTTATGAGAGATATGGGATCATCGGACGATCCGCGCGTTCAGGCGCAGCTGGACCGGTTGAGCGGGTTGAGTATTCAGCGCGATACGCTTGGGCTGGACGCGATCGAGACGCTGCTTTCGCGGCTTGGCGATCCGCACAAACACCTGCCGCCTGTCTTCCACGTCGCAGGAACTAACGGCAAAGGGTCGACTTGCGCCTTTCTGCGCGCGATGTTGGAGGCGCAGGGTTACCGCGTCCACGTCACGACTTCCCCGCATCTGGTGCGTTATAATGAACGGTTCCGTGTTGCTGGCAAGCTGATCGAAGATGCTCGGTTAGCAAAGCTGCTTGAAGACGTGTTCGACGCCGCCGAGGGGCTCGGTTGCAGTTTTTTCGAGATCACAATCGCAGCGGCCTTCATGGAATTCGCTCGTGTTCCTGCCGATGTATGCGTGGTCGAAGTCGGCCTTGGCGGAAGGCTGGATGCGACCAATGTGATGCAATCTGATGTGCTGGCCGCCTGCGGCATTGCGGCGCTCGGTATCGACCATGAGAAGTTCCTGCTTGCGCCAGAAGAAGGCGTGCCGAAAGACCCAATGGCACGGATCGCTTTTGAGAAGGCGGGGATTGCAAAAGGCGGTGTGCCGCTGGTCGCGATGATGCCCGATTATTGCCCGGAAGCGGTCCATGCAATTCGGCAAATCGCGCTTGATCGGGCTGTTCCTCTGGTCGAACTAACAATCCAACAATTGATCGAATTCCCTCCCGAAAACTGTTCTTTGTCTGGCAAGCATCAGTCGGCCAATGCCGCCCTCGCCGCGGCGATGGTTCGCTCGCAAACCAAAGTATCGGTGTCTGAGGCATCTATCGCAGCAGGGATCGGTTCGGCACAATGGCCTGCCCGTATGCAGCGGCTGTGTAACGGCCCGCTAACCGGCAAACGCCAAGTGCTACTTGATGGCGGGCACAATCGCAGCGCAGGCGATGCGGTTGCCGGAGAACTGGATGGCACTCCGGTTCACCTCATCATCGGAATGCTGGACAACAAAGATCCCGGATCTCTGGTAGAGCCATTGTCCGACATCATAAAGAGCATCACCGCCGTACCAGTCCCCGGCCACGATGCGCACCCAGCGAGCGCATTTGGAGCAGGCGCGAAAAGCGCTGCGGATCTCTCTGAAGCGATGGCAATGCTCCCTGACGACAATATTCTCGTGCTCATCGCAGGCTCGCTTTACCTCGCGGGTCAAGCGTTGAAGCTCAATGATGAGATCCCCGACTGATCACTCCGCCGGCTGAACAACTGGATCAGGCGCCACGACCCCGGAATTCGCCCCTGCCCGCGACTGACGGAACCATTCCGCAAGACACAATGCCACCGCGATAAAGCCGATCAGAGTCGTGAGAATGAAAACATCATAATAGCCCTGATCCTCAATCATTTCACCCAAAGCGCCGCGGCCCAACGTCCCGACTAGCAAGGTAAGCGAGGACAGCAGCGCATATTGAACCGCGCTGAAATTCTTGTTCACGATGGACGATAACCACGCGATATACGCAGCGCCTGCAATGCCAATGGCGAGGTTTTCAAAAAAGATCGTGAATGTGAGTTTCGCCAAGGACGGACTGCCGATCACAGGCACTTGTGTGATCAGCCATGAAAAACCGATCGCATCGCTTACCGCCTGCATATTGGCCCCGCCTGCCGCAAGGTCCGCATACAAAAGATTGGTAAGGGCGGCGAGCAAAGCGCCCAGCGTCAACGTCAACATCCTGCCCATCATAGACAGCATGAAGCCGCCAATCGCGAGGCCGAGAATGATCGCGCCAACACCAAAAAATTTGGATGCAAAAGCGACTTCGTCTTTGGTGTAGTTCAGCTCCCCGAGATAGAATGGATAAGCAAAGCTGCCCCAGATCGCGTCGCAAATTCGATAGGTGAGCACCAGCGAGAGAATCAGGACCAAAGACCAGCCTATCCGGCCCACAAACTCCACCAAAGGAAGCACAAGAGCGCGATAGAGGTGGTCCATGGCAAAACCGCTGCCGCTGGGAATTGGTTGATCCTGTTCAAGCAGATGTTTGCCCTGTTTCTTTTGACTGGCGAGCCATCCGGCGATCAATGCTGGCACAACCACCGTAGCAACAATGATCCATGGCCCCCAGTTCAAGGTAAACTCGGTAGGGTTCGGGCGGTTCTCCGGTGCGTAAAAAAGCGACATATACATGAAGGTCAAAACGACACCGATGGCCGCCGCCCAAAGGGCGCCGACAATTATAAGCGCCTTGGCCCGAATGCCCGGTTCCAGTTCGCCTTTCTTGCGTAGAGCCACAAACAGCTCATCGACAATTGCGGGCTGGCCCTCGGCCAATTTCTTGCTGTCACTGTCGGGCGCGAACAGGCCGATGAAACCTATGCCAAGCAGGATTGCCCCCATCAGCATATAAGTCTGCGGCCAACCGATACGCGCAGCAATAATCAAACCCAATGCGCCGCCGACCAGAGCCGCCAACCGGTATCCCATTTGATACACAGTCGAGAGGATATCGATCGTCGCTTTCTCATCTGCGACATCAATCCGCCAGGCATTGATCGCGATATCCTGCGTTGCGCTGGCAATTGCGCCAATCCCCGCCAGCAAACTGAACCAGCCGATTGTTTCATTGCTGGGATTGCTAAGCGCAAGAGCGACCAGAATTGCCCCGAGGAGCAATTGTGAAGGAACAATCCACTGTTTCCGTTTTCCCAGCATACGCATGCCGGGAATGTTCACTTTGTCGATCAACGGCGACCACAGGAACTGAAACGCATAGGCAAGACCGATAAGCGAAAAGACCCCCATAGTCTCCAAATCGACTTCGGCATCGCTAAGCCACGCGAACAATGTGCCAAGAAACAGCGCAAATGGGAGGCCGCTGGCAAATCCGAACAGCGCCATAAAGCCGGTCTTGCGCTGCCCCATTGAACGAAGAACTTCGCCCCATCCCGGTTTTGTCGCCTTGGCGTCAGCCATAATTTTGCGCGTCCTTCTCGTCAGACTTGTCGTTCGAAACCAATTAAGCGACACTAGCCGCGGACGAGAGGAATAGGAACGCTGCTATGAACGCTCCCACAACGCCATCAACAGCTTTGGTTGAGAACGGCACACCTTTGCTGCGCGCAACCGATGGTCAACGCGCTTTGGCAGAGGCAATCCGGAGCAATCAGCCGCGCGTTACCAAAGGGACGCAAACCGTCCCTGCAAGCCGGTATACCGATCCCGCCCATTTTGAAGCCGAGAAAACCGCGCTGTTCGATCGCATGCCTCAGGTTTTATGCCCGTCTGCATTGCTGCCCGAACCCGGTATGGCGGTCCCGCATGATGCGACAGGCCGTCCGCTTCTGATTACCCGCGATAAAAAGGGCGTCTCGCATGTGTTCCTAAACGTTTGCCAGCATCGCGGAACGCGATTGGTCGAGGGCGAAGACGTGCAATGTGCCGCGCGTCTGGTGTGCCCGTATCATGCGTGGACGTATAAACTGGACGGAACCCTCACCGGGCTCCCCCGCCCTGAAACATTCCCGGACCTTGATAAAAGCCAATATGGGCTGAAACAGCTGCCATCGCATGAGGCCGGCGGATTGATTTGGTTTGCGCCTCACGATGACGCTGATTTCACCGAGGCCGAAACTCTCGGCGCTGATTTTAAAGCGTTCGGGATGGACACCAGTCATATGTTCCGCCGGAAAATACACACGGTCAAAGGCAACTGGAAGCTGATTATGGATGCTTTCCTGGAAAGCTATCATGTCCTGCGTCTCCATGCCGATACGATAGGGCCGTTTTTCAAAGACGGTATCACTGCCGGAGACGAGATTGGACCGCATATGCGCTCTGCAGTCGGACGGCTGGAAGATATGGAAAAAATCGATTTTTCCGACATGGCTGCGATGCGCCGGGTGGTCACGTTTGCCTATCAGCTCTTGCCAGCCACGATTATCGTGCCCAGCCCCGATTATGTGAATGTCATGGTGCTGATGCCCCAATCCCATAATATCACACTGGTTGAGGACTTTATGCTCATTCCCGAAGCACCGGCGACTGATAAAGCCCGCGATCATTGGGAGCGCAGCTGGGCGTTGTTAGATGGCGGAGTATTTGCCTCGGAAGATTTCCGTGCAGCAGAGCTTGGCCAAGAAGGTCTGGAAAGCGGGGCAGTGAGCGAAATCACCTTGGGTACGCTAGAAGGCGGGATCGCTCGGTTCGATGCGATCGTCGCATCTGCGATAGCCAATGAGCAGAATTCTTGAAGCCGCTCTAGGCAAGCGATTTGGCGCTGAGCTCGCGCTGCCCCGACGTGTTGAGAATCGCTTGGATCGAAATGCTCTCTTCCGCTTTGCTCGGTAAGATCGTTGCGCATTGACTGCGGAAGGCCTAATCGCTCGGCGTTATGCCAACAAATCCGAAACAATCCGAAGACCGGCCCGAAGGTGACCGTATTGCCAAACTTTTGGCGCGCGCTGGCGTTGCCAGTCGCCGGGAAATTGAACGAATGATCGCGGATAAACGCATCACACTTCACGGCAAGCCAGTGGAAACGCCTGCGACATTCCTGACATCTCTTCGGGGTGTTAGTGTCGATGGTAATCCGGTTGCCGGACCAGAGCCGACCACGATGTATCTGTTCAACAAGCCCACGGGCCTGATCACTGCAGAACGCGATATGGCCGGACGCCCAACGATTTACTCTGCGCTGACCAATGCTCTTCCCAAAGATGCCCCGCGTGTGATGCCGATCGGCAGGCTCGATCTTAATACCGAGGGCCTGTTGCTGCTAACCAATGATGGCGGGCTGAAACGTCAAATGGAACTACCCTCGACCGGTATCCCCCGGACATACCGGGCCCGTTCGTTTGGCGAGGTAACTCAGGAACAGCTCGAATCTCTGATCGAAGGCATAGAAATTGACGGGATTCGCTATGGTCCGATCAACGCCAATATGGAGCGGTCTTCAGGACGCAACATCTGGATTGAAATGACGATCACAGAAGGCAAGAACCGCGAAGTTCGCCGCGTCCTCGAACATCTTGGCCTGAAAGTGAACAGGTTGATCCGTACTGCGTATGGTCCGTTCCAGCTTGCCGATTTGCCTCGCGGGCAGGCCGCCCGCGTTCGCAAAGGTGACCTTGATCGCTTCGTGAGCGCAATGAAACGCGGCCAGGTGACATGAGGGTCATTGCCGGAGAATGGCGCGGGCGAAAGCTGTCCGCGCCCAAGGGCGATGCAACCCGTCCAACAGCGGATCGCACACGCGAGACGCTCTTTTCGATGCTCAACAGCCGGTTGGGCGGCTTTGAAGAGCTGCGCATCGCAGACCTTTTCGCGGGATCCGGTGCGCTGGGTCTGGAAGCATTGTCGCGGGGAGCAGCGCACTGCCTGTTTGTCGAAAATGACCGCGCAGCTGTCGATGTAATTCGCGCAAATATCACCGCGCTTGATGCTCGCGCTCGGTCAAGCGTGGAGGCGACATCGGTCATGCATCTGCGTCCTGCACGCGGGCCTTATGACCTTATCCTGCTGGACCCGCCTTATCATACAGGTGCAGGCTCGGTTGCGCTGGATCGTCTCAAACGGCTCGACTGGATCGGACCGGCTACGTGGATCGCGGTTGAAACCGCGTTTAACGAGGATGTAAAAGTCGATGGCCTCACCATCGAAAACGAACGCCGGATCGGCAAAGGAAAGCTCACCCTTTTGCGGCTTTGAAGCGGCTCTTGAGACAGTCTTGCTACCTATTGGACCTGGTTCCCGAAAGTGGGCATAGCAATTGGCTTCCCCCCCTTGCAGGACAATGCATTGTTCTCTACCTGTTCACCCCTTCACTATGACCGATATTGCCCCCTCCTCGCCCAGCGATGACGCTTCTATTCCCGCCTATGCCGCGCGATTGAATGCGCCGCAGCGCGACGCCGTTCTGACAACCGAAGGCCCCGTTCTGATGCTCGCCGGCGCGGGCACGGGCAAGACCGCTGCGCTGACTGCGCGGCTCGCGCATCTGGTTGCGACCCGGCGGGCGTGGCCCAGTCAAATCCTGTGCGTGACCTTTACCAATAAGGCCGCGCGCGAGATGCGGGAGCGCGTTGCAGGTCATTTGGGCGTCAATTCCGAGGGGATTCCGTGGCTCGGTACGTTCCATTCAATCTGCGCTAAAATGCTCCGTCGTCACGCGGAACTGGTTGGTCTGCAAAGCAATTACACCATAATCGACACCGACGATCAGCTACGCTTGCTCAAGCAGCAAATTGTCGATGCCGGCGAAGATGTGAAACGGTGGACTCCGCGCCAATTGGCTGGATTGGTCGATCGCTGGAAAAACCGGGGGCTTAATCCATCTGATATCGACGCGGGCGAGAACGAGGCGTTCGCCAATGGCAGAGGCCGTGAATTTTATCAGCTGTATCAAGACCGCTTGAAGGCGCTCAACGCCTGCGATTTTGGCGATCTAATGCTGCATATGCTCAATATCTTCCGCACCCACACCGATCTGCTCGCGGAATATCAGCAGCGCTACAAGTACATTCTGGTAGACGAATATCAGGATACAAATGCGGTTCAGTATCTTTGGCTGCGCCTGCTTGCGCAAAGCCATAAAAACATCTGCGTCGTCGGCGATGATGATCAGTCGATCTATTCATGGCGTGGCGCAGAAGTCGCCAATATCCTTAGGTTTGAAAAGGATTTTCCGGGCGCCCATGTTGTTCGTCTGGAGCAAAACTATCGCTCCACGCCGCAGATTTTGGGGGCAGCATCAGGTTTGATCCGCGCCAATTCCAATCGCCACGAGAAAACCCTGTGGACCGAAGCAAATGGCGGCGACAAAGTCCGAGTTATTGGGGTTTGGGATGCCCCTGAAGAGGCGCGGAGAGTCGGCGAAGAAATTGAGCGATTGGAAGCGGAAGGTGCGAGCCTCGATTCCATCGCAATTCTGGTGCGCGCGCAATACCAGACCCGCGAATTCGAGGATCGCTTTATCCAGATCGGGATCAATTACCGGATTATCGGAGGGTTCCGGTTTTATGAACGGGCGGAAATCCGGGATGCACTCGCCTATTTGCGCATTGTTGCCCAACCTCAGGACGACCTCGCGTTTGAGCGCATCTATAATCAACCGAAACGCGGGCTCGGCGCAAAAACTCTTGAGAAGATGCATCAACATGCACGGCGCCAGGGAATGCCACTTGCGGCGGCTTCATTAGAGCTTGCCGATAGCGATGAACTGCCCGCGCGCGCGGCAAACACAATTGGCGGCCTGATGCGCCATTTCCTTGCCTGGCGGGAAGCAGCGGAAACAATAAGCCCTTCGGACCTTCTGAGGCTTGTTCTGGATGAATCCGGCTATAACGACATGCTTGCCAATGATCGCACGCCTGAAAGCGCTGGACGTGCAGAAAACCTGTCTGAACTCGCCCGCGCGATGGAAGAGTATGAAACGCTCGGCGATTTTCTTGAGCATGTCAGCCTGGTGATGGACAATGATCGCGGCGACCAAGAAGAAACGGTCACGATCATGACGATACACGCGGCCAAGGGACTGGAGTTTGACAATCTGTTCTGCGTTGGCTGGGAAGAAGGCGTCTTCCCCTCGCAAAGGGCAATTGACGAAGGCGGGTTGGCCAGTCTCGAAGAGGAACGCCGTCTGGCCTATGTCGCGATCACTCGGGCAAAGCGGCGCTGTACGATTTTGCATGCTGCCAATCGGCGGATTTATGGCCAATGGGTTAGCTCGATCCCTTCACGCTTTATCGAAGAATTGCCTGAAGAATTCATCGATCAGGAAACGACGATGACCGGTGGCGCTTCGATGTGGCGCGCGAATTGGAGCGAGAATGAAGACCCATTCGCTCACGTGGCAAAAGACCGGCCGGACCGTGCTCAATCGCGGGGGCCCGGTTGGCAGCGCGCTATTTCCAGCGGTTATGAAACCGCCCAGACACGGCTGCGTGAGCCCGGCCGATCAGCGGCGAGTTTTGCAGCCAAACCACGGAGCGACATTGCAATCGGCGCGATGGTTCAACACGATAAATTTGGAACCGGCTGCGTTACCAATCAAGAAGGCAACAAGCTGGAAATCGAGTTTGAAGAACACGGCGTCAAGCGCGTCATCGACAGCTTTGTAAAAGTCGTCGGCTGATCTGCTGGAAACGGATTAAATCGTTTCGATCGCCGGGTTTCTCATTCGGTCCCGATCGTAAGAATCGGCACCGGCGGATCTTCTCGCCAATTCGAGTAGGTCATGCGCGTTCATTGGCCTTCCGAATAAATAACCTTGGACCGATTGCACCCCGATCCGTCGGGCCATCAACAGATCGATTTCGTCCTCGATCCCTTCTAACAAACAATGGACGCCCAGTGTCCGTGCCATTCCCGCCAATGACGAGAGCACTTTTTCAGTCATGGGATCGCCTGGGTTTTCAAGGAACGAACGGTCTACCTTTAGCTTGGTGATTGGAAGCGAGCGCAAGTAGCTGAAGTTTGAATAACCCGTTCCAAAATCATCCAACGCTATTGAAAAGCCGGCATCTTTCAAGCTCGTGAGATTGGCAATCGCCTTTTCTGTGTCGGCCATCATCGCTGTTTCGGTCACTTCGAATTCGACCCGCTCCGGATCAACTTTCAGGCTTCGAGCCAGATCGATAATCCGGTCTATTGTTGGTTTAGAGATGATGTCATGGCTTGAAAGGTTCAGCGAAATAGGGAGCGGCACTGGCCACTCACGTATCTCACGAAACGCCTTTTCGATGATCGTCAGGCTGATATCAGTGATCAATCCGCTCTCTTCGGCGATCGTAATAAAACGGCCCGGCTCAATCGGGCCGATCGTCTCACTGTTCCACCGTGCCAATACCTCGGCTCTGACCACATTTTCCGTATGCAGATTCATCTGCGGCTGGAAGACCAGATGAATTTCTTTTTCCAAATCGGCCCGCCGCAATGCGTGTTCTATCTGCGAACGCTCTTCCGAAGCCTTGGCCAGCTCTTCGTTGAAGGCGACTGCCTGATTTCGGCCATGCTTCTTGGCAAACATCAATGCAAAATCAGCTTGGCTAATCTGCTCTGTAAGGCTCAACGCCGGATCAAGCGATTTGTAACCGATAGAGGCAGAGATTCGGATGTGGCGGTCATCTACGATGTATGGCGCAGACAGTGATTGAAGAAGCAATTCACACCGTTGCTTTATTTCATCCGAGCAAGCATCCGAATCGATGAGAATGTTGAATTCATCACCGCCCATACGACCCACGAAGACATCATCGTCACAAAAATCCCGCAAGCGCGATGCGACCTCTTTCAACAAGCCATCTCCGGTAAGATGCCCATGAATGTCATTGACGGATTTAAAGCCATCGAGGTCAAGCAAGATCAACCAGCTTGTTGTCGGCCCCGCCCTGTGCATGAGCGGCTTTCGCAGCCTTCCCATTGTTTCGCGTAGTTTCGCAAAGAAGGCCCTCCGGTTCGGAAGGTCTGTAAGACTGTCCGACAATGATTCTTCGGCAAGCCTCGCGCTCAACCGCCTAGCATCGGCAAGTTCGCTCTCAACCTCTCCTTTGGATTCAGAAATTCCGCGGATTGCAGATCTTATCAGATTGGAGATCGCGAGAGCAGCAATAGCTGCTCCGACCGAGACGAAAGCGTAGACTGTGAATGTCTCGAGATCGAGCCTGGTCGCAAAGCTCAGAAACCCGAGCATCGCGGCAGCCAGTGAAAACAAAGACTGCTTGAGATCAATGCTCGCCAAAGCGAACGCGATTGCGATGATCACAAAGTAGACCATCTTTGCTTGGTCAAAACCGAAATTCAGAGCGATGACGATGTTTGCGATGACCAATAAGTTCATCACCGAAAGCAACAGTGATACTTGCGAAGCTGGTTCAGGCTTGCGCATGAACCAGACGCCGAAGATGCCGACCCCACCAGCGATTCCAGCCGCAGTGACCATTGCTACCCGCTCGAACCCCGAGAAAAACACGAGATGGGTCGGAAACATGACGATGTAATACAAGGCGAAAGCCGCGAAATACCCGCGCAAAACGGGACGGAGAATCTCCTGGACCGTCGCCGATGCTGCGTTCGTTGATATTCGGCTGCCAAAAAGCATGCCATTCCTCGCTTAAATTGCTGAGGAATTTCGATAAACGATCAGTATTAAATGAGTGTAATCAGAGAATTGATACAATCTTTACCACAATTCGCGCCCTTAGGACGGATCAACGTCTGGAAAAGCAAGGCGCTGCGTATCGGGTCCGCTTAACCTTTAAATCCGACATCTAGGAAACTGGGCTTTGGCCCGTTCCATTCGCCCGGAGCGACGGGGGTATCATCCTGATCACGTCGGCGACTGCGGCCTTTCGGCTTTGGCGCAAATTCATCATTATCGCTTGAAACGTCTTCGCGAGGTTTGCGTTCGCGCTTTACTTTCTGCGGCGTTTCTTTGCTGTCTTCGCTCGCGTGATCTGGCTTTTTGCGGCGGCTGCGCTGGGCCGGTTCATCTTTCGGCTTAGGTTCTTCAGAACGCTTGCCAGTATCAGATTTCAGTTCGACCCGGACATCGTCTTTTCCAAAGACAGGGATCGGGCTCTCTGTCAGTTTTTCAACATTATCAATTGCTTCGGCATCAGCTTTTGTGACGAATGTAAATGCGCGGCCTTTGGCGCCAGCGCGGCCCGTCCGCCCGATGCGATGGACATAATCGTCCGGATGCCACGGCGTATCGAAGTTAAAGACGTGCGAGACGCCTTTAATATCCAGCCCGCGAGCCGCGACATCGGATGCAACCAGGATGTTGATCTCACCCGACTTGAAGCGCTCAAGCTCCTTTTGCCGCGTTGACTGGTCGATGTCTCCGTGGATTTCACCGCTCTTGAAACCGCTGCGTTGTAGATGCTGGTTCAGTTCACGCACTGTCGTTTTCTTGTTCGAAAATACGATTGCGGTTTCGACGTGATCGTTGTTGAGCAACCATTCGAGCGTGTCCCGCTTTTTGCGTTGATCCACGTTGATCTTGAAAGCCGTAATATCTTTATTCGTGGTTGCGGCCCGCGCGGTCTGAATCCGTTTCGGGTTGTTCATGAACTTCTTTGACAACTTTTCAATCGGCGCCGGCATTGTCGCCGAAAACAGCATGGTCTGCCGCGTATCCGGTAGCTTGTCACAAATGAACTCAATGTCAGGAATAAAGCCCATGTCGAGCATCCTGTCGGCTTCATCAATCACCAACAGCTCACAACCGTTCAGCAAGATTTTGCCGCGTTCAAAAAGATCCATCAACCGGCCCGGCGTCGCAATCAGAACATCGACACCTTCGTTCAGGGTCTTGAGCTGATCGCCCATTTGCACACCACCGATAAGCAGCGCCATTTTGAGGTCATGGTTCTTACCATATTTTTCGAAATTCTCGGCTACCTGCGCAGCCAATTCACGCGTTGGCTCAAGGATTAACGACCGCGGCATCAATGCGCGGCGGCGGCCCGATGCCATCACATCAATCATTGGCAAGACAAAACTCGCTGTCTTGCCAGTCCCGGTTTGCGCGATACCGATGAGATCTTTCATCATCAGAATGGTCGGAATGGCTTCAGCCTGAATCGGCGTTGGTTCAGTGTAGCCAGCGTCATCGACGGCTTTGAGCAATTCGGGCGAAAGGCCGAGATCGGCGAAAGTCATGCGTTTAATAATGTCCGGATAGCGCGGCGATATCGCCGTCGGTGTTGTCTAAACGCTCAAGAGATGAAACAGCCCTGCGCTTAGAGTGAGGCGTTTGCGCAAAAAAGCACGAAAAGTCAAGAAATCGGCAAGCTCTGGCTCCGTGACCAGATTGCCGATCGCTACTTTTCTATGGCCACGAGTTGCCGCATCCGTTCAACCTCGCATTTTGCACCGCTGCGCGATTGCAATTTGTCCCGGTCTACACACAGTTTTCCGTCAGCATTCTGTTCGACATAAAAACCCGAATAGAAATCTCTTGCGCGGCAGGCCTTCTCGAGATTGACCGAGACGATCTTTGCGTCCCGCATAAACAGCAGCAGACGGTTCCCGCTACCTGTCTGGACGCCGGCAATGCTTGTGACGGGTACGCATTTGTTCATCCGACGCTCTTCGTACTGCGTCCTTAAACTTTGCTGCGGTAATTGCGCCATGAGACTGTTGCGGTTTTGCGAGCGCGCGGGAGACACCCTTAGGATTACGCGGCTTTCAATCCGGACCTGACGAACGATCTGGCCGCCTCTAAACGTATCTAGGGGTGCCACATTGGTTCGTTGCGCAGGGCCACGTTGGGAAGCAGGGATGCCTTTTGGAGACCCGTTACCATCAGCAACGGTTTCTGCTGGCACGCGAGCCGGAGTTTCGGAAACCAACGCAGTGCCTGCCACCAATTCGCCACTTTGCCCCAAAAACGGGAGCAACATCGCTAATGGCGTTGCAAGAGCAAGCAGGCTCGGCATGGCTGGGAGTATCTCCTTGTTCCCGTCAAATTGATCGGGGCAATATCCTTTGCGATCGGGAAGCACACCTATCGCAAAGGCTTGAACCTTGCCTTAACTGATGTTCATACGAACGGCATACCGCATTGTAATATGCCTGCCTGTGGCACAGAGAACACAATTATGACGATCAATCAGAACCAGAAAGCATTTCTCGGCGCAGCCCGCGAATTGCTTGGCGAAAAGGGTCTCACCTGCGATGAAGATGACCTTATCCCTTGGACCACCGACTGGCGGGGGCGATATTCAGGCAGCGCAATCGCCCTAGCATCGCCTGCATCAACTGATGAAGTTGCAGCCCTTGTGAAACTTTGCGCGGATTATTCGATCCCGATCGTTCCGCAGGGGGGAAACAGCGGAATGGCCGGCGGCGCAACGCCCGACGATAGCGGAACGTCTATTCTGCTCTCGCTTAGGCGGATGAATGCAATTCTGAGCCTCGATGCAGAGGCCGGCCAGTGCGTCTGTCAGGCCGGCGTTATCCTGCAAACCCTGCACGAAGCGGCAGAAAAACTGGACCAGCGGTTTCCGCTAACACTTGGCGGCAAAGGCTCTGCAACTATTGGCGGCCTTGTGTCGACGAATGCGGGCGGCACGCAGGTTCTCCGGCACGGGACAATGCGCTCTCAGGTTCTTGGTCTCGAGGCGGTTCTTGCTGATGGGAGCATTTTTAATGGGCTGACTGCGCTAAAAAAAGACAATCGCGGGTTTGACCTCAAACAATTGCTGATCGGATCAGAAGGTACAATTGGCATCGTTACGGCTGTTAATCTGCGCCTCCTCCCGGCCGCGTCAGGCCGAGCAACCGCTTGGATCGGGCTTCCCTCCATCACAGGCGCACGCACGTTACTCCGGTATGTCGAGCGGGCGATGGGAGAATCTCTTGAGGGTTTCGAGGTCGTGCCCGATCATTGCCTCGAAAGCGTTCTTGATCACTTGGCTGATGCTCGCCCCCCGCTTGCGCAGGGTCATAAATGGAACGCGTTGATCGAATGTATGAGCGCAGATAGCGACAGTGCTGCCCTTCGCGAAAAACTTGAAGGTGTGCTGGCCGGTGCAATGGAGGCAGGCTTGCTTGAAGATGCGGTGATCGCGTCAAACGAATATCAATCTGAGACATTTTGGAATTTGCGCGATTCCATCTCTGCTGCGGAGCGCGCTTTGGGGCCAGCGATGCAGCATGATATTTCGGTGCCAGTCGAGCAAATGCCCGAATTCATTCTGGCCGCTATTCCGCAGATAGAGAATACTTTCCCCGGAACGCGCGGGGTCGCATTTGGTCATTTGGGCGACGGAAATGTCCACTTTCACGTTCTCGCTCCTCAAGACGCAGTTCCCGGCGAATGGGAAGAAAGTACGGGCAAACAGATAAGTTCACATGTCTATGATCTCGTCACGCAATGGGGAGGTTCGATCAGCGCCGAACACGGGATTGGTCAGATGAAGGTTGGTGATTTCGGAAGGCTCGGCGATCCCGTAGCCCTCGGTATGATCCGAAGCGTCAAAGCCGCTCTGGACCCGAAAGGCTTGATGAATCCGGGAAAGCTTGTGCCGCTAATCGAAGCCAGCGAAAGCGGTTGACCGCGCGCCGCTTGCACCGGCGGCCCGAACATCCTAAAGCGCCATCCTCATGGCCCAATCGAGCAGTCGACGGCCTCAGTCATTTTCATCACTCATAGACTTTCCGGAGACGATCCATGGCCAGCGCGCCGCAGCCGCAACTTCCGCTGTTTTACAAAGACCTACTTCCGCTCAACAGCCGTGATCACGGTGACTGGAAAGTAAGCCCGTTCGAAAACGTAGACTTCCTTGGTGAGACCCACGCGATTCCGCTGACTGTCGATGAATTCGTCGATGCGCAGCGCGATTATCCGATCGTGTTCACAGCAGGCGACAATCCTCTGCCAATCGCCTTGATGGGCCTTAACGAAGGCGTAAACACCTTCATGGATGACAATGGCAAGATGGTCGCGGACGTTTACGTTCCGGCCTATATCCGCCGCTATCCCTTCATCCTCGCCAAACTTCAGCAGGAAAGCGATGATATGTCGCTTTGCTTCGATCCAAGTGCGGGTGTTGTCGGCAAAGAAAAAGATGGTCAGGCGTTGTTCGACGGAAAAGATCCGACCGAATACACCAACAATGTCCTCGATTTCTGCAAGAAATTCGAAGAAGCCGGCCAACGCACAAAGGCTTTTCTTGAGGAACTCAAGAAGCTCGACATTTTGATGGATGGCGAAATTGCGATCACCCGCAGCGATGCACCGGACACGCCTTTCGTCTATCGCGGGTTCCGCATGGTTGACGAGAAGAAACTGCGGGAACTTCCAACTGAAACCGTCGAAACGCTGAACAAGAATGGTATGGGCATGTTGATCCACGCTCACCTTTTCTCTTTGAACCTGATGCGCAAGATTTTTGAACGCCAATCAGCTCAAGGCAAGGTTCCTACACCGACAAACACCAACGGTGCAGCACCAGCGGTCAACTAAATCGCTCTGAACAGAGCGGTTTTGTTCTCAGACATTTACTGCGGAGCGTCCCTTAAAGGCGCTCCGCCGTTTTTAATTATGCACCAGATTAATTTGCGAACTTGACCGATTGAGTAAAAGTCACTCGGCCGCTTGCTTCATCTGGCCTGGACAGCCCAAGTTCGCGGTTTCAGCACCCAATACGCGAACCAGGCCGGCCAGCATCTGCGCCAGCGGAGCGAGCGCAGCGGTTGGCTCGTCCAGATTTTCATCCAAATAGCTTGATCGGCAAATTTCGACTTGGATCGCATGCAATCCGCGGGTCGGTGAAGCATGCCTGTCAAGAACATAACCACCTGAATAGGGCCGGTTATGCGCCACGACAAAGCCATTCTGGTCAAGATAACTGAAAGCGCGCGCGATGACGCTGTGTTCGCAAGATGCGCCAAAGCGGTCGCCAAGTACGATTTGCGGCGCACGATCCTGTCCTGCCTGACGCCTCAAAGGCGGCATTGAATGCAGATCAATCAGTAAAGCAGCGCCCCATTCCGCTCGGATCCGCAACAGTTCGCTGGATAGAAATTCGTGATAGGGCCGATGGATCCGGTCAATCCGCCGATCCAGTTCATCACGCGGCAGTTTCTGCCGCCAAATCTCGCCAAATCCGGGCAAGCGGCGCGGCACCAAACCCAGACCGCTACGCGCACGCCGATTCGTGCCAGTCAGAACTGGCTCCGGTTTTGTGGTGCGGCGGCCCGGGCCATTAATCATCTCCCAATCGACATCGTCATGAGCCCGATTAAGGTCCAACATGGCGCGCGGTGCATTCGCCACGAGCAGGCCGGTGCCGGTCGCTTTCGCTATCTCAACGCCGAGCAGATCGACAAAGCGATCTTCCAATCGCAATTGGCTCAGCTCGGCATCGCGCATTTGCGCAAGGGTTTCAGCGGGATAAACACGCCCGGCATGCGGAACCGCAATTAGAATTGGAAGCGGCATCGATTGCGGCGCGACGTGAATAAATGCGGGGCCATGCAGGTCATCCATAACCGCCCCGCCCTTCACGCTCAGCAATTTACCCTCGCTATATGCAGAAGGCGGCGTCAGGTTGGATTCAAAAGGCAATTTTGGAGGTGACATCGGCAATAATTGCTGCCTGCTTTCGGTGATGGTGTCAAAGCCTTAGAACCATACCCGTTGTCAGAATTCGTCTCAATTTTGACCAACTAGCAAGAGTGATAAGATTTCTTAAGCTCATCTGTGTATTGGCAAGCGTTATGACATCGAATCCCGCACCGCGAATCCTTTTGGCCGAAGACGAAGAGGCGATGCGTTCCTATTTGGAGCGTGCGCTTACCAATGCTGGATACGAGGTCAGCACGGTTGACCGCGGAACCGATGCTATCCCTCTGCTGGAAAAAGAGCAGTTTGACCTGTTGCTATCAGATATCGTGATGCCAGAAATGGACGGGATCGAATTGGCGCAGCGATGTGCGGAGATATCTCCACGGACGAAGGTGATGTTCATAACCGGCTTTGCCGCAGTGTCGCTGCGCGCCAGCCGAGAGCAACCGCATGCAAAAGTGCTTTCGAAACCGTTTCACCTGCGCGATCTCGTGCTAGAGGTTGAGCGTGTGTTTGAAGACCAGCGCGAAGCGACCCTTTGAACGCAAAGTTTTGGAAACCGAGCGCGCTTAGGCCTTGCGCCTTTAATTAGGGCGCGTTAATGGGCCGCTCCCGTTTTCGAAAAGAACGGGCATTTGATGGTGCGGGCGCATAGCTCAGGGGTAGAGCACTGTATTGACATTGCAGGGGTCGGAAGTTCAAATCTTCCTGTGCCCACCATCAAAACGATTTGAGCTGAAAGCGTCGCATTTGCGGCGCTTTTTGCGTTTTTACGGCTTGAAAACCTGCGCGCCTGTCTTGAATGCCAGCGCACCTCTGCTAGAGCGCGTGCGAGGGATCAATACAGACATCCTATCGCACACTTGTAGCCCAGAAGGGATGAGGCGTTAGCCATGCAAAAAATCAAAGTACAAAATCCGGTCGTAGAGCTTGACGGCGACGAAATGACAAAAATCATTTGGCAGTGGATCCGCGAACGCTTGATCCTGCCATATCTTGATGTGGACTTGAGATACTATGATCTTTCGATCGAAAAACGCGACGAGACCGATGACCAGATCACGATCGATGCTGCGAATGCGATCAAAGAGCACGGCGTCGGCGTTAAATGCGCCACCATTACTCCTGATGAAGCGCGTGTCGAAGAATTCGGTCTGAAGAAAATGTGGCGCTCGCCTAACGGCACGATCCGTAATATTCTGGGCGGGGTCGTTTTCCGGGAGCCTATCGTGATCGACAACGTTCCGCGCCTCGTGCCGGGCTGGACCGATCCGATTGTTGTGGGCCGCCATGCATTCGGCGACCAATATCGCGCAACCGACACTCTCATTCCGGGCGCAGGAAAATTGCGGCTCGTATTCGAAGGGGAAGACGGACAGAAAATTGATCTCGATGTCTTCGAGTTCGAAACACCCGGCGTGGCGATGGCCATGTACAACCTTGACGATTCAATCCGCGCTTTTGCTCGTGCGTCGATGAATTATGGCCTTGACCGGAAATGGCCTGTGTATCTTTCGACCAAGAACACTATCATGAAAAAATATGATGGTCGGTTCAAAGATCTCTTCCAAGAAATTTACGAAGCCGAATTTGCCGATAAATTTGACGCGGCCGGCATCACTTATGAACACCGTTTGATTGACGACATGGTCGCGTCAGCTCTGAAATGGAGCGGCAAGTTTGTGTGGGCCTGCAAAAACTATGACGGCGACGTCCAGTCCGACACCGTCGCACAGGGTTTTGGCTCGCTTGGCCTGATGACGTCTGTTTTGATGACGCCAGATGGTAAAACCGTCGAGGCCGAGGCAGCCCACGGCACCGTTACACGCCATTACCGCCAGCATCAGGAAGGCAAAGCAACGTCGACCAACCCGATTGCATCAATTTTCGCGTGGACGCGCGGGTTGATGTACCGAGGCAAGTTTGACGGGACACCTGATGTCGTAAAATTCGCCGAAACCCTGGAAAGGGTCTGCATCGAGACAGTCGAAAAGGGACAGATGACAAAAGATCTCGCACTGCTCATCGGTCCGGGCCAGAACTGGCAAACGACCGAACAGTTTTTTGAGTCGATCGTTCAGAACCTTGAGAAAGAGATGCAAAACTGGAGCTAATCCATCAGGAACCCTTGCTTCCATCTCACGTAGGATAAGGGCGGCCGTTCTAGAGAACGTGCCGCCCTATTCGTATTCATTCAGGAATAAAGCCGTATGACCGAACCTCGCCGCAGAGCACGCCTTGAAATCCGTCAGGCCAAGCTGAAGGATGTGCGCGCCATCGGCGATCTTGTTCGCCGGGCTTATGCCGATCTGCCGGCCTATACGCAGGGCGAAATCCGCGGTCAGATCAACAATTACGCTGACGGCTGTTTTATAGCCAAGCTCGACGGTAAAATCGTCGGCTATTGCGCATCCATGCGGCTCGACGAGATTGTCGCACTGGCCGATCATTCTTGGGACGAGGTCACCGGCAACGGTTTTGGATCCCGTCACGATCCCACAGGCGATTGGCTTTACGGATACGAAATGTGCGTGGACCCCGGCGTACGCGGCACCCGGCTGGGCCGTAGGCTGTATGAGGAACGCCGCGCTCTAGCCGAGCGCCTCGATCTAAAAGGCATCGTCTTTGGCGGACGCATGCCCGGCCTTGCAAAGGCGATGCGGCGCAAAACCAACCGCGCCGATACACCTGAGGAATATCTGCAAAAGGTCATCGACACCAAAATCCACGATCCGGTCTTGCGCTTTCAGCTGGCTAACGGGTTCGAGCCGCACGGCATTCTGCACAACTATCTGCCCGAAGATAAGCAATCCAAAGCCAACGCAGTGCGAATGATCTGGCGCAACCCGTATGTCGACATCGACTCTCCGCCGAAACACCGCCTTCCCCGTGATGTCGAAGGTGTTCGAATTGCGACCTGTCAATTGCAGGCGCGCGCCGTCACCGGCTTCGATGAATTTATGAAACACATCGAATATTTCGTTGATGTTGCTGCTGATTATGAGAGCGACTTTATCGTTTTCCCCGAGCTTTTCACACTTATGCTTCTGAGTGCTGAAGAGAAAGAGCAAAGCCCGCTGGAATCAATCGAACTGCTCAGCAAATATACGCCGCGCATTCGTCAGCGCCTCTCCGAAATGGCGCTCTCCTATAACATCAACATCATCGGTGGATCGCACCCGACTCGGATGCCGGATGGGGACATTCATAACGTCGCGTATGTATGCCTGCGCGATGGATCCGTGCACGCGCAGGAGAAAATTCACCCGACTCCCAACGAGGCCTATTGGTGGAACATCAAAGGCGGAGACAGTATCGACGCGATCCCGACGGATTGCGGTCCAATCGGTATACTGATCTGTTACGATAGCGAATTTCCCGAGCTGGCCCGAAGGCTGGTTGACGAGGGTGCCCGCATTATCTTTGTACCATTCTGTACCGACAGCCGTCAGGGTTACATGCGCGTGCGCTACTGCGCACAGGCACGAGCGATTGAGAACCAATGCTATGTCGTGATGAGCGGCAATGTAGGGAACCTACCCAATGTCGCCAACATGGACATTCAATATGCGCAAAGCTGTATCCTGACGCCATGTGACTTCCCATTTGCCCGAGATGGCATCGCTGCGGAAGCCAGCGAAAATGTCGAGACGCTGACTATCAGTGATGTCAATTTGGCTGATCTGAGTTGGGCCCGCGCAGAGGGAACGGTTCAAAACCTGCATGACCGACGTTTTGATCTCTACCGCATCGAATGGGACAAGCGCGTCGGCAACATTTCGGATCCTTTGGGCCTGCCCATTGAAGATCACGAAGGTGCCGCAAAACCAATCGGTCCCCCAACCGCAGGTGGCGGATGACATGACCGGCAGAGCCGAGTAGACGACCGTATGGCAGGCGAACTCACTATGTCCCCGGTAATGCAGGACGCTCTCGTAATTCTGGGCGCGGCTGGCATTGTTATCCCGGTTTTTACCCGTTTCCGCATCACGCCAATCATCGGATTTATTCTGATCGGGGTTCTGGTTGGTCCGTTTGGCCTGGGTGCGCTTGTTGAAGATGTCCCGTGGCTTGAATATATCACGATATCCGATCCTGAGCGACTGGCGCCGTTTGCAGATTTCGGAATAATACTTCTCCTGTTCGCTATCGGCTTGGAACTTTCGTTCAACCGGCTTTGGCAAATGCGGAAATTGGTGTTTGGCCTTGGTTCGCTAGAGCTGTTGATTATCGGCTCGGCATCTGCCGCTTTCTTCGGCTATTACAGCGGCATGGGAACAACCGCAGCGCTTGCGCTTGGGTTTGCCCTCGCTTTTTCATCGACCGCAATTGTGCTGCCAATATCTGGGACAAAATCACCAGTAGGGCGCGCGGCGCTTTCGATGCTGTTGTTTGAAGATATTATGATTGTGCCGATCATCTTTATCCTCGGCGCGCTTGCACCCAACGCCGCCAACGAAGGATGGTCCGGTCTGACCGACACCTTGTTTCAAGGCGGTCTTGTCATCTTGCTTTTGCTTGTTCTTGGTCGCTTTGCCCTTCCCCGCTTGTTTTCGCAGGCTGCCCGAACCAAAAGCCCCGAGCTCTTTTTGGCCGCATCTCTGCTTGTCGTGATCGGAGCCAGTCTGGCCACGGCGGCAACCGGCCTCTCTCCAATTGTCGGCGCTTTGATCGCCGGTCTCCTGATCGCAGAGACCGAATATCACGGTGAAGTCGAGAGCATCATGGAACCGTTTAAGGGCCTCGCGCTTGGCGTATTTCTGATCACAATCGGCATGAGCATCAATGTGATGACCATAATCGGCGATTGGGCCAATGTCGCCGCTGCTGTGTTCGGAGTGCTCATTTTCAAAGCGATAATCACCGGCTCTTTGCTGAAAATGATGGGCGCACGGCGCAGTACCGCGGCTGAGACTGGCGTATTGATGGCAAGCCCGAGCGAAACCACGTTGATCGTACTTGCCGCCGCCACCAGCGCGCTTGTCATCGATGTTGAAACGGCTCAATTCTGGCAAATCGTTACCGCTATTGGCCTTACTGTTACTCCTCTATTGGCCAAGCTTGGCCGGGTCATCGCACGGCGAGTTGAGGCATCCCCGGAACTTCCCGAGGAAGATCATTTTGATCATCGCACTATCATCATCGGCGGAGGCCGCGTTGGCCGTTTGATCGCCGACATGCTGAAATGCCATGATCAACCCTACGTCCTGCTCGATTCCGATCCAGATATGATTGATCGCGCCAAACGCGACGGATACCGGGCTACGTTTGGCGATGCCGCGCGCGGTGATGCGCTGACACGGCTGGGTATCGAACGCTCACCGGCTTTGGTTTTGACAATGGACGAGCCCGTTCTTGCGCAGAGGCTGGTGGCCAAATTGCGAAGTACGTATCCTGATCTTTTGATCGTGGCGCGCGCACGCGACACCGATCATGCTGCGCAGCTCTATCGTGCAGGTGCGAGCCATGCTGTCCCCGAAAATCTTGAGAGTTCGCTTCAGCTTTCCGAAGCGGTGCTTGTCGATATTGGTGTGGCCATGGGCCCGGTCATCGCCTCGATCCATGAAAAGCGAGACGAGTATCGCGAACGATTGGAACGTGATGGCGGGCTATCCGAGAAACCTAAATTGAGGACATCCACGGCAACACTGGACGCCTGATTCGGCCTCAACCAGCGATTAGTGCCTTAATCGCAGTGATCGCGTCCTTGCCTTTCGAACCGTCTGGACCGCCACCTTGAGCCATATCTGGCCGGCCACCGCCGCCTTTGCCGCCTAATGCCTCTACGCCGGCACGAACAAAATCGACAGCGCTGTGCTGACCTAGCAGGTCTTCGGTCACAGCCGCCGCGATGCTCGCCTTGCCTTCGTTGACTGCCACAATCACGGCCACGCCCGAACCAAGACGTGTCTTCGCTTCGTCAAGCAGCGGGCGCAGCTCCTTGGGGCTGAGTCCTTCGATGACCTGACCGCTGAACTTAAGACCGCCAACTTGCTCATCTGTAGCGTCAGAATTCGCTGCAGCGCCTCCGCCTCCCAAAGCGAGAGCCTTCTTCGCCTCAGACAGTTCTTTCTCCAACCGCTTGCGTTCCTCAAGCAAAGCGCTGATCCGCGCAGGAACCTCCTCAGGCGTTGCGCGGATTGCTCCGGCTGCCGCCTTCAAGGCATCCTCACGATCAACGAGCCAAGCTCGCGCAGCTTCCCCTGTCAGGGCTTCAATCCGGCGGACACCCGATGAAACCGCGCTCTCTGAGATTATCCGGAACACACCGATATCGCCGGTCGCCTTGACGTGGGTTCCGCCGCACAATTCGACAGAGTAGCTCTTCCCTTTGCCGCCAGCGCGGCCCATCGACAGAACTCGAACCTCGTCGCCGTATTTCTCCCCGAAAAGCGCCAATGCCCCCGCCTCTACGGCATCGTCCGGGCTCATCAGACGGGTAGAAACCGGCTCATTCGCGCGGATCTCCGCATTCACCTCGGCTTCAATCGCGGAAATATCTTCTTCGGTCAGGCCTTTAGGATGGGAAAAATCGAACCGCAGACGGTCCTCCGCCACAAGGGAACCCTTTTGAGTAACATGATCACCCAAACGATTGCGAAGGGCCGCATGAACAAGGTGGGTCGCCGAGTGATTCGCCCGGATTTGCGCCCGCCGCTCGGCATCGACCTCTAACTGTATGTTTTCACCAACGGCCACGTGCCCTGCACGAATCGTCGCATGATGCGCGTGCAGGCGGCCAAGTGGCTTGCTTGTGTCATTGACGACCGCAGCGAAACCCTCAGGTTTCGAAATCGTGCCGGAATCGCCAGTCTGACCGCCGCTTTCGCCGTAGAAAGGTGTTTGGTTGGTTAGAATGACAACCTCGTCACCGACGGTAGCTTCGGATACTTCGGCACCATCTTTGAGGATGGAAACGATGGTCCCCTCACCCGATGTCGAAGAATAACCAGTGAATTCGGTGGCCCCCGCACGCTCGGCAATGTCGAACCAGACCTCGCCAGAGGCAGCTTCTCCGGAACCCTTCCAGGCAGCACGCGCGGCCTCTTTCTGACGCGTCATTGCAGCGTCAAACCCGCTGCGATCCACGCCAATTCCGCGAGCCCGCAGAGCGTCTTCGGTCAAGTCATAAGGGAAACCAAACGTGTCATAGAGTTTGAATGCAGTCTCACCATCGAGCTCTGCGCCCTCGCTCATTTCGCCGGTGGCCTCGTCTAAGAGTTTGAGTCCCTTATCGAGTGTTTTGCGGAACTGCGTTTCCTCGCGTTCCAAAACCTCTTCGATCAGGGCTTGCCCGCGCACCAGCTCTGGATACGCTTGACCCATTTCAGTCACCAACCCTGGTACAAGGCGGTGCATCAAAGGTTCGCTCGATCCGAGCAGGTGAGCATGGCGCATGGCCCGGCGCATGATCCGGCGCAGGACATATCCGCGGCCCTCATTCGACGGCAAAACACCGTCCGCCATAAGGAAGCTAGTCGATCTCAAGTGATCCGCAATTACCCGGTGGCTGGCAGCATGATCGCCTTGGGCCGAAACACCAGTAAGCCGCTCCGATGCGGCGATCAAAGCTTTGAATGTATCGGTGTCATAATTGTTATGGACACCCTGCATAACGGCAGCAATACGCTCAAGGCCCATGCCTGTATCGATCGAAGGGCTTGGCAGTTCGCGGCGCGAACCATCGGCCTGCTGATCGAATTGCATGAATACGAGATTCCAAATCTCGACAAACCGATCGCCATCTTCGTCCGGACTTCCCGGAGGTCCGCCGAATATATGATCTCCGTGATCATAGAAAATTTCTGAACATGGCCCGCACGGCCCGGTTTCACCCATCGACCAGAAATTATCACTGGTTGTAATACGGACGATTCGATCTTCTGGTAGACCCGAAATCTTGCGCCACAGATCAAATGCCTGATCATCGGTATGATAGACCGTTGCCGTTAGTTTGTCCGGAGAAAGCCCCCATTCACGGGTCAGCAGAGTCCATGCGTTTTCAATCGCCTGTTCTTTGAAATAATCGCCGAACGAAAAATTGCCGAGCATCTCGAAAAAGGTGTGGTGCCGAGCCGTGTAACCAACATTGTCGAGATCATTGTGTTTGCCCCCTGCCCGCACACATTTCTGCGACGATGTTGCTCTGGGCGCTGGCGGCGTTTCGAGACCGGTGAATACGTTCTTAAACGGCACCATGCCCGCATTCACGAACATCAGTGTGGGGTCATTATAGGGGACCAGCGGCGCACTCGGCACCTGAACGTGATCGGCCTTGCCAAAGAAGTCTAAGAACGACCGGCGAATATCATTGGTTGACGTCATAGGTTTGCAGTTAGGCAATGGACCGCGCGTCGACAAGCCACAGAGTGCATTGTCAGTGATAAGCTGCACATTTGATCAGCCGCACGGAAGCCATAAATACAGAAAAACCGGCGTTGCCAACGCCCTTGGGATGGGCAGGCAGACGCCGGTTTTCCGGTTTTCCGGGCGCTGCAGCGATCGCAGCCCAGCCCGCTTGAGGATCAGTCGTCGGGGTTCGCGTCCGGCCCCGCCATCATTTCCTCGGCGACCTCGTCGGTTCGGCCGCGAATAGCAGCTTCCAACCGGTCGCAAACTTCAGGGTTTTCTTTCAGATACGTCTTCGAGTTTTCGCGTCCTTGCCCGATGCGAACACTGTCATATGAGTACCAGCTACCGGATTTCTCAACGAGGCCCGCCTTTACGCCAAGATCAAGAATTTCCCCGCGCTTCGAGACGCCTTCGCCATACATGATGTCGAATTCGACCTGTTTGAAAGGAGGGGCAACCTTGTTCTTCACGACTTTAACTCGGGTGGAGTTGCCGATCACTTCATCACGGTCCTTGATCTGGCCGATACGGCGGATGTCGAGGCGAACCGATGCATAGAATTTGAGTGCGTTGCCGCCGGTCGTTGTTTCAGGGTTACCGTACATCACACCGATTTTCATGCGCAGCTGGTTGATGAAAATCACCATGCATTTGGAGCGATTGATCGATCCTGTAAGTTTGCGCAGCGATTGAGACATAAGCCGCGCCTGAAGACCAACATGAGAATCGCCCATCTCGCCTTCGATTTCGGCACGGGGAACAAGTGCGGCGACAGAGTCGACCACTAACACGTCGATAGCGTTCGAGCGCACGAGTGTATCTGTGATTTCCAGTGCTTGTTCGCCAGTATCAGGCTGAGAAACGATCAATTCGTCAATGTCCACGCCAAGCTTTTTGGCATAGACTGGATCAAGCGCATGTTCGGCATCGACAAATGCCGCTGTTCCGCCAGCCTTCTGTGCTTCTGCAATAACGTGCAGAGCCAAAGTCGTCTTACCCGAGCTTTCCGGGCCATACACCTCAACAACGCGGCCCTTTGGAAGACCGCCTATACCAAGTGCAATATCAAGGCCGAGCGAACCGGTGGAAATCGCTTCGATCTCCATCGCTTCTTTAGAGCCCAGCTTCATCGCCGAACCTTTGCCGAATGCACGATCAATCTGAGCGAGCGCGGCGTCGAGCGCCTTTGAACGATCCACGGATTTTTCCTTATCTACCAACTTAAGATTAGTAGCCATCGCACGGCCTCCTTAACTTGCCTAGAGGTGATCAGGAATTATCGACCGCCCCCTTGTTGAGACAGTATGTATTCCATTTGTTCCACAAGAACAAGTGCGGAACAAAATTTTTGTTGGATTAGCAGTTTTGGGGTTCAATCCCGCATGTAACTGCGAATTTTCCAGCGGAATTCACGGGTCGAGTTGGCGGCAATTGTCAATTCCACCGTATCAAAGCCGTTCTTCACCTGCTGCTTTGCACCGCTTGCACGAATGTCCCATTGACCCGATTCGCCTAACAACAGACGGATTTTGATGTCGTGAGGATTGGCGTTGCGAATGTCAGCGCTCATTTTGACCCATTTCGTCCCGATATTATTTGGATCGAGCTCTTCTTCGATCCTGCCGCAACTGAGGTTGACCTGGTTGCTCTGCGGCAGGTCCAATTCAATGTCTTGGCCGCTGGCATAATCGCGTAGATCCGTACGTGCCACAACCTGCAGACCAAATGCGCCGGCCTCATACAGGGTCATTTTACCTTGTGGCAGAGCGATGCCTAATCCCTTTTCCTCGTTATTCTTGGTCACCAATTGCATTTCTGCATTCACAAAATCGCTATCGGGAGCGCGCCACGAATAAGGGCTGCATGCATAGATATAGAGCAACCGGGCACGCACATTTTCACGATTGAGAAAGGCGACCTGTTTCAAACCCTGCGCTGAAACGGTGACGCGTTCGGGAACGCGGTACAGCTTAAGATCGCCCAGCTGCTCTTCAGATGCAGACATCACAGAAGGCGTGCCCGCCGCCATCATACTGGCTTTCGCACTGCGATTGCCTGTTACCATGATCGGCGCGGCATCTTGAAAAGCCATGGGTGGAGGCGCAGGAAGCGGACGCGGAGATCCATAATCTTGGACGGGAGAGCCTATGCTCGTACTGCCTAGGGGGTAACAGGTAAGGCGCAGCGGGCTCGCCACGGGCGGATCAGCCAAACCTTCAAAATCGCTTTCGATATTGAGGGTACCCGCAACAACCAAAAGCTGGGCATCTTCGAATGACTGCCCATTGTCATTCACCAGACTAAGCCAGCTAAGCAAGCTCATCTGGAACTCTTGGGAATTGTTATCGCCAGGCCCCGGCTTCTCGTTGAGGATGGCGATATAGTCCGCCTGCCAATCAAAGCCCCACGCGAGATAGGTCAAGGTGACATCAAAGGTGCCGCCGCTATCATCTTGCGTATCGATGGAGAAAACGGGCTTCGCAGATAAGCCCGATGGCACGGCGTCAAATGTAAGGGTTTCGGGAATACCGGCACAGCGTACCGCTTCAAAACCAGCGCCTGATTGCAGAACCAAACCACCATCCGCTCTCGTTCGCACAATCGCTTGCTGCGAAACCGGTTCGCCGGTGGCTGGATTGGTACGGGTTACCGTGATCCTGTTACCGAGCGCCCCGTTCACCAGCGCCGCCGGCGACAAAAGCTCAGCATTGCGATTCTTTTCAATCGTGCCGCCCGGCAGACCGGTTACGATTGCGCTGACCGCAACCATGCCTTCGGCGACATTATCGAAACGAATGGTGGAATGGCCGACCGGAAGCGTGACGGTGCGGGTTTCGCTGATCATAGCGAAGCCTTCGGGCCAATCGGCATCCATTTCATCACCCACACCGCGCGTGGGATCGCGATAGATTGTGACCGAAATATCCGTCGGCGCAGACGCATCGACGACTTGCCGCTCCTGCGCCGATGCCTTCACGCAGGACAAAGCAGCAAACAAGAAGAGTCCAGCAAAGCGCATAGCGTTCGGCATCTCGGCGAACTCAATAACGCGTTTCGAAAGTGACCCGAATGACCCGTTCACCTTCAGCAGGAACCGGGACAATCCATTTGCGCCGATCGTAATTGATCTGCTCGCCTATGATATCCTCGCTCACGACACGGTAATCATTGGCCCACCAAGACCGGTTTAACCCGCTTTGAGTCAAATCAACCTCAATCGGTTCATTCTTCGCGTTGGTAAGGGTGTACCGCATGGTCGTGCGGTAAAATTGTCTGGGCCGCTCGACATCTACTTGTTGAACCACCTCGCCCTCTTCGATGACGCGGTAACGGGCTGACCGCTCCCACTCCGAAGACGTTATCGTTTCACGTTTTTCAACCTCGGCCTGAACCGTAATATCGAAAGCATCGCCGGTCGCGAGCGAAAGCTCGCTGCCCATTGGCGTATGGCCAATCGAATTTTCGCCAATGAACTGCGGCGTTCCCTGACTATCCCGCTGGTAGAAGCGGACTGTACCAGCAGGCAGTGCATCGCCGAGGCCCTGATCCCGTGACGAGGAAAACGCAATTGCGCTGGTAACGTTGACAGGGTTTCGGTCATTACTGCGCCACCCGATATCGCGTGTGTAGACTTTTCGCGCAGGAACGCCCTGGACGTCCAGAAAGCTGACCTGTTTCGTTTGCGCGTTTGCTATCGTTGTGCGCCCTGTAATCGGATAAAGGTAGAAATCCCCAAGCCGCTCCCGGTTCGCGCTTTGAGTTCCCGGATTGATAGTTCCGCGAGTGCTACCAAAGGGCCGCCTTCCCGATCCATTGGGATTGCCTGCGACCAGAAGCGTGTTGGCGTTATGAAACGTCGTGCCCGTCTGATTGGTAAGCGTGACCCAGCCTTGCATGTCGATCGTATCGCTATCCTCATTGTAAAGCGCGACATAATCCGACGACCAGCCCAGACCGCCTGACAGGTACCGCAGCGAAACCGGACGTGAGCCAGCACGCTGGCTATCGATATTCACAGAAAGAGTCGGTCGAGCGCGCAGGTTGGCCGGCACACGGTCGAAAATAACGCGCACTGGAAGGCCATCGTCACGCAGCACTTCAATCCGGTTGCCAATCCGCACGACCACACCGCCTGCGGTCGAAAGCACTTTGGCACGCTCACGCGTTTCTATTCCGGTTGCAGGATTGGTTCGCAGCAGCGTGACCGTTTGACCAATCGCTTTTTCCATCAGCTTCGTCGGCGTCAGAAGGTCAAAGTCAAAGTTCTGCTCTATGATGGTTGTGCCGGGCGCATAGAAGCTGAGTGTTTCGGGCTGAATACGCGCCGAAACATCGGGAAACTCTACTTTGCTGCGATTTCGCGCAATCTCGATTTCACGCACATCTTGAATCAGGGCGAGATTGTTGTTGTAGATTGTTACCGAGACGTCACCTTGAGCGGTCTGGTCTGGATCAGGCACGCCTTGCGATAAAGCGCCCGTCGCACCCAGCGCACTTGCGGCCAAAGCGGCGACTTTTACGACATGCAGATATGACTTGGTATTCATGTTGGACCCTCCCCAGCGATCATTTGCCGGACACGATAGCGCGTGAAACAATATGCGCAATGAACAGCGGTTGGATCGACGGTTCATAATCCGGAAGGCTGATTTCAATCCTTCGCAGCGCCTGATCGAGACGATTGCATCACCGCCGATACCTTGTCGCTTATTTCCGCGACGCTGAACGGCTTGGCGATAAAGTGCATGTCTGGAATATCGATATCCTTACGAAGCTGCTCTTCGGCATAACCGGACATAAACAGCACAGGCAAATGCGGATTGCTGGCCCGAATTTCGCGGACCATCGCGGGTCCATCCATACCGGGCATCACTACGTCGCTGACGATAAGATCGAATTCACCGCCTTCGGTGATTGCCTCCAATCCTTCTTCGCCGCCGGGACATGCTGTGATTTCATATCCCGCCCGCGCCAGAGCCCGTTCCGCAACCGCGCGTACCATGTCTTCGTCTTCGACAAGCAAGATCTTGCCACCGCCAGACCATTGCGAGGATACAGGCTCCGGCGCTGGCCGGCGTTTGGGCGCTTCACCGCGGTGAACCGGGAAATAGACGGTAAAGCGTGCGCCCGTTTGCAGACCATTTGAATCGCTAATGTTATCTGCGAACAAGAAGCCGCCTGATTGTTTCACGATACCGTATGCCGTCGACAGCCCGAGGCCAGTGCCCTTCCCCTTTTCTTTGGTGGTAAAGAAGGGTTCGAACAATTTCGGGAGCACATGCACCGGAATACCGCCGCCGGTGTCCTGAACGATTAAGACCGTATAATCGGCAGGCGGCAAAATTTCAGAGCCCAGTTTCAAGACCTCTTTGGCCTGAATGCTGCGTGTAAGCAGCGAAATACGGCCTTCACCCCTGCCGTTGGACTGGATGGCGTCGCGCGCATTCACGGCGAGGTTCATAATGACTTGTTCAAGCTGCTGCGGGTCGGCCCGCACCGCACCAAGATCGCGGTCATGCTGGACAAAATAGTTGATCTTTTCGCCCAAGAGCCGTTTTATGAGCGGACCTACTTCGCTCACGACGTCAGGCAGCTGCAATATCTCTGGCCGCAAGGTTTGCTGGCGCGAAAACGCGAGCAGCTGACGCGTTAGCGAGGCAGCGCGGTTAGAGTTAGCCCGGATCTGCTGGATATCATCATAATCACTGTCACCCGGCGTATGGCGCAGCAACATGAGATCACAAGTACCGATTATCGCAGTGAGGACATTGTTGAAATCATGGGCAACGCCGCCGGCCAACTGCCCGACAGCCTGCATCTTTGTCGCCTGCGCCACTTGCCTTTTCAGCTGCGCTTCTTCGCTGGAATCGGTCAGGCTAAGCAGCACCGCCGCATCACCCAATCCACGCACCCCAGCAAGGCCGAGAGATACGGTTTCTTCGGGCTGAGACGTAAGCCGCACAGGAATGTCGCCGCTGGTCGCAGGGCCTCGGCCGTGACGGCGCACCGCATCGGACAGCGCGGCCTTGTCTTCGCGCACCACCAGATCGGTCGGGAATGCCGGAAGCCCTTTTCCTTCGCGCTCTACAGACCGCAAGAATGCTTCATTCCCGAACAGAAACCGTCCATCACGGTCCGTCATCGCGAGGCCCAATGGCAGCTGTGCAAGCAAAGCCTCCAGCTGAGCAACTCCGGCCTGCGCCGAGCCATCCCAGCCGCTGCCAATGCCGACCCCGCTGTCGATCAAAAGCATCAATGTCGCACTGGCGTCTGGCTCCGCCGACCGTGCAACAACCGGGTCCAGCAAAGGCACATCCACCAGCGTCTGAGGCGTACCGCCCCGCCCTTCGCGCGAAAAGAATATCCGGTCGCGGTCGTCAGATCTAAGGAACGACACGAAATCCTGACCGGCGAGCGTCGCGGTTGCGTCTCCCGCAGCGCGTTCGGCGAACCCGGCACTGACAGATCGAACAACCCCGCCTGCCGTAATGATCGACGTTTCAATTCCCGCTCGGCTCAGCATCCGGCCAAACGGCCCAGACAGATCAATATCTTCGATCGCGTCGGCGGCGTCTCCTTGAAGTTTTACAAACCTCCAGATCAAATGATCCTCGCCGCGTCCGGCGCGCGTCACATTTACGCGCCAGTCCTCCAAAGTGGATGCGGTAGACATTTCCTCCAACTGGCCTGATCCATCGCGCCACGCCTTTCTCGCGAGACGAGTCATCGCCTCGAGCGCGGCGCGTTCCAATGGCAATGAGGGCGGTGCGCTGCCGACACCGAACGTTTCGACAAAAACGGTATTGGCACAAACCAGCCGGTTTGCCCGATCTGTAATCGCAATTGCCGTGCCATCATCGCCGGCATCAATGGCCGCAAAGGTAACAGCCCAATCAGGCGCGGTATCGGTCGCAGCCTCTGGCTCTGATCTTGCTTTATCGAATACAAATAATCCGCCAAGCAATACGCAAAGCCCAAGCGCGAATGTAAGGGAAATCACGCCATCGCCCGTCACTGCGAAAAGCAAACCTGCGCTTACGAGCAATGCCGCGAGAATGGCTCCAAACATAAGCGAACGGCCAGAGAGACCTGCAATCGCCGGTCCTCCTCCATCCAAATGCAATTTATCCCACCCGGCCAAGTGCGCTCAATCCCAAATCATTACAATCGCGGCGACTGCGCGAAGCTTGCTAACTCTAGTTCGCGTTTAGGCGCTGGTCGAGGCGGGCTTCCATCTGTTTCAAACGTTTTGCCCGCCTACGTGCAACTAGGATGCGCCATATCGCGCTGGATAGAAGATATCCCGCAGTGGAGGAGACAATCGCCAAGACCAGAAATCCGACCACTGTCACGCCTGCGACCTGGAACGCATCGATCACCCATTGCCAGGCGCCGCTCTCTAACTGTTCCGATGCAACGCCCGTGGTTGCTGCATCCAGTTGCAACATGAACTGACCCACTTTGTTTGCGAGGACCGCCCAAAACGCGATTGTGAACGGGTTAGTTACAAACGTCACAAGCGCAGCCAGAGGCACATTTGCACGCGACGGCAAGGCCAGAAAGGCAGCCAGAAATATCTGCCCCACCGGAATAATAAACGCCGAGAAAAGGCCCAGAGCGACACCGCGCGGTACAGAACGCCGCGTAAACCGCCACAATTCAGGGGTAAGAAAACGATGCGCGATTGGCCGCAGATATTTGTTGCGTGCCATCTCTTCTCGTTTGGGCATGAATTTGCGGATCAAGTCCGCAGCCCAAGTTTTTGACTTCGAAGGTTTGCGCGCAGGTCTCATAGCCGGAACGGCTCTCTGCTCTTACAAAAGAACGGACGCAAGGTGGCGTCATCAAGAATCGGAGCAGCAGCCATAAAGTTCCATATGGGTAGCCTTGGGCATCTGACCAGTGGCTTAATTCGCTCTCGGCAAACTGCTGTAATTTTTTAGCTCCGGTCGCGCATCAAACGCGCCTTGTCCCGTTTCCAATCGCGCTCTTTTACAGATGCGCGTTTGTCATGGGCCTGCTTGCCTTTGGCAAGCGCAAGTTCGACCTTGGCCCTGCCCGTTCCATTGAAATATATCGATAGCGGGACCAGCGTCATGCCTTTCCGCTCAACTGCTCCGAATACTTTGCCAATTTCACGGGCGTTGAGCAGCAATTTGCGCGGCCGGCGTGGTTCATGATTAAGCCGGTTGCCGTGGCTGTATTCCGGGATGTTGGAATTGATCAGCCAAACCTCGCCGTCTTTCACTTCGGCATAGCTTTCGGCGATTGTCGCCTGTCCCGCCCTTAACGCTTTCACCTCGGTACCGTGCAAAGCCAGACCGGCTTCAAACTTGTCTTCGATGTGATAATCAAACCGCGCGCGACGATTTTCCGCGACGGTTTTCTGTTTGTCAAAAACGGGTGGTTTCGGGCGTGCCATGATTGCCGCGACATAGGCATTGTTTCCGGTTTCGCAAAGCCCCTGCGGCGACTTGCGCTATTCACTCGACCGCTCTCATCAAAACGGGGTAAGGGTTTCGCCTGCGCATCGAGCGCGACCGTGGAGATAAGAAATGCATCAGCCGCAACCGGCCCCATTCACAATAGCCGGCCAATCTGTTGCGCCCGGCACCGCAGAGAATGTGTCGATCCCGATCACGACAATGGTCACAGGCTACAACTCCCATCTCGCCGTGCGCGTCTTCCACGGATCGAAACCCGGCCCGATAGTTTTCGTTAGCGGAGCGATTCATGGCGATGAAATCATTGGCACCGCTATTGTTCAGCGCCTGATCCAGGAACTGGATCCGCAATCACTTAGCGGAACGGTCATGTTGATCCCGGTGAGTAACATTTTCGGATTTATCAGCCACAGTCGATATCTGCCCGACCGGCGTGACCTTAACCGGTCATTTCCCGGCTTCGCCAATGGTTCGCTGGCTGGGCAGCTCGCGCATGTCTTTTTCAGCGAGATTGTCAGTCGTGCATCTCTGGGGATCGATATCCACTCTGCGGCCGTCCATCGATACAATTTGCCGCAAATTCGAATTGATGCCGGCAGCGAGCGATTAACAGAGCTCGCCATGGTGTTTGGCGCGCCCGTTGTCATCGAAAGCCCCGTGCGGGAGGGTTCCCTGCGCGCTCTGGCAAAGGCGGAAGGCGTTGAGATGCTTCTTCTCGAAGCTGGAGAGGCCTTGAGGTTCGATGACTTTTCCATGGAGACGGGAACATCAGGTGTTCTGCGGGTTCTGGGCCATCTCGGCATGATTGATGCCGTTGAAAACACCGCACCAAAAGGCTCACCTGCGCGTTCAAAGAAAACCCAATGGGTCCGGTCTGCCAGAGGCGGGGTCGTTCATAATTCGAAAACGTCGGGTGACCCTGTTCAGGAGGGAGACCTTCTCGCCACAGTCGTCGGATTATTCGGCGAAGAACCGGAAGGAATTTATGCACCTATCGACGGGATCGTAATCGGTCATGCCACGCTGCCCGTTGTGCATCAGGGTGACGCCTTGTTTCATATCGCAAGCGTTGCGAATCCTGAGCGTGTGGGCGCCCGAATTGAAGGCATGAACGAAGCAATCCTGTCGAGCGACCCGGAAGGTTTTGCAGAGACGCTGCTGGATGAAGATGAAGTTATCTAAATCAGCCCGGCATGCTCAAGCGCCTCGTCCACGGCTCTTCGTGAAGCTTCACTTGCATTGACCAATGGCAGGCGAACATCAGGCTGAAACCAGTCATGCACCCGGCTCAGGGCGTATTTCACCGGAGCGGGCGAGGCATCTGAGAACATCGCATAATGAAGCGGGAACAGGCGATCATTGAGCTCACGCGCTTTTGACAGTTCGTTCGCGGAAATCGCGGCCTGAAACTCGGCGCACAGTGCAGGAGCGACATTTGCGGTAACCGAAATCGCGCCTCGCCCACCCGCGGCATTGTGCGGCAGCCATAATTCGTCATTGCCTGACAGCTGGCAAAAATCTTTACTGAGGCCCATGCGGTGATCGGCAACACGCGAAAGATCGCCACTCGCGTCTTTTATCGCAACAATGCGATCAGGATACTTTTTGACCAATGCGACGACTGTTTCGTCTTCGATGTCGGTCACAGTCCTGCTCGGCACGTTGTACAATACGATCGGCAACGTCGTGTTTTCCGCCAAATAACTGAAATGGGCGATCAACCCTGCCTGGCTGGGGCGATTGTAATAGGGAGCCACGCACAGTCCGGCGGCCGCGCCCGCTTTCTTTGCAAATGTCATGTGAAGAACAGCATTGATTGTATCGTTACTGCCGCAGCCTGCGATCACTGGAACGCGCCCGGCGGCCTGCTCAATACAGACTTCTACCACCCGGTGATGTTCCGCGTTTGACAAAGTAGAGGCTTCGCCGGTCGTGCCGCATGGGACCAAAGCAGCGCTGCCTTGCTCTATCTGCCATTCAACCAATTGCCGAAAAGCCGCTTCGTCAAACGATCCATCGCGAAAAGGAGTCGCCAGAGCGGGAATTGATCCGCTAAACATTGCTTTATTCCTAGTTACGTCAATTATGTTTCAAAACAGGGGGCAATGATGTCCCGCTGCATACACGTTCAGCGCCTGATAAGGAGCCCATCGGCATTATGTCCAGCATGGCCTTTAAAATACGTACAAATCCGATCGCCCTCGCCGCTCTTGCAACAGCAAGTTTTGCGGCACTTTCAACCCCGTCTTCAGCGCAGATTAGCGGAGACGACAGGCGCGGAAATATGGTTGCGCAGCAACCAAGCGCGATGAATTCGGCGTTGGCGCGGTGGGAATTGCTGCATGCCAACGCGGAATTGGGATTTACCGATTACGCCGGCTTTGCATTGCGCTATCCCGATTTCCCGCGCACTTCCGTACTGCGTTTGCGCGCAGAAAGCGCGCTCGACAATGAGGCACCAAGACAGGCCGACTTGCTCAGCTTCTTTGATGCGCATCCGCCGCTCACCAATTCGGCACGCGCCCGATATGCTCTTGCGTTGGCAGGCGCGCAGCGTTCTGAGGCCTTGACTGTCGCACGCGGCGCATGGCGCGATGGCACGATGAGCGGCCCTTCCGAGGCGTACCTGCTCGGTCTATTCGGATCGCAATTTACGGCGGACGATCACACCGCACGCATGGACGCACTGCTATGGCAGAGCAACGTCGAAGCGGCCGCGCGTCAGATCATCAACATCCCTGAAAGCCAGCGCGCAATGGCGATGGCGCGATTGGCGTTGATCCGCGGAGCAACGCCGCAGGAAGCCGGCTTGGCTGTGCCCGCTGATGCTTTGAGCGATGCTGGATATGTCTTCAATCTGGTGAATTTCTACCGCGCGAAGAATCGCAATTTTGACGCGATTCAGCTTCTTTCCAGTCGACCGAACGCCAATGCCCCTGCGTTCAATGCAGAAGACATGGTCGGTGATATGCTGGCCGTCGCCAAAGGAGCGAGCGCTGCGGATACGGTGCGCATCGCGAGCAGGATTGATGATCTGTTCGTGCCGGGCGAGGACATTTCAAAGGGTTCATTCCGTTTACGCGATCGTTACACCGATCTCATGTGGATGGGCGGCACAAACGCCTTGTGGCGGCTTGGCGATGGCGCCCGGGCTGCTCCTATATTCGCTCGCTATGGCTCGGCTGCGCGCACGCCGCTTACTCGGGCAAAAGGCTTTTACTGGGCAGGCCGCGCCGCGCGGCAGGCCGGAATGCAAGCAGAAGCGAACCGTTATTTTGAAATGGCCGCGGTTTACCCGCACTATTATTACGGTCAGCTCTCTATTGCGGCGCTGGGTAAGACCATGCCCGATTTCGGTCAGCTTCCTGCGCTACAGATTGACGCTGCCACCCGCGCAGAATTCGAAGCCAAGCCTATCGTCAAGGCCATCCGTCATATGGCGCAGAACCGCCGAGACTGGCGTACAGAGAGACGGTTCTTCGAGGCTATCGGTGAAGCGGCTGAAACGCCTCAGGAATTGATGCTTGTCCATACTCTCGCCTCCGAAACGGGGCTGGAGGAAATGGCAGTTGTTGTCGGCATGGAAGCAGGCGCAAACGGTCTCGCCGGATTTGAACGTATCGGTTTCCCGACCGTAGACGTCCCGCAAGTTAATGACTGGACCATGGTTCACGCTATCAGCCGTCAGGAAAGCGAATTCGACCGCTTCCGGGTCAGCCATGCCGGTGCGCGCGGGGTTATGCAGCTCATGCCCGGCACAGCGCGCGAACAGGCAGGCAAGCTGGGCGTGCAATATATGTCGGCCAACCTCATCAATTCGCCAAGTTACAACATCCGCCTGGGCGACTCCTACTTTGCCCGGATGATGAATTATTACGGCGGCGCTTATCCTTTGGCGGTCGGTGCATACAATGCCGGTCCCGGACGCGTGAACCAATGGCTACGGCTAAACGGCGACCCGCGTAAAGGCGAAATCGATTGGGTAACTTGGGTTGAGAAAATTCCGGCCAATTTCGAAACTCGGTATTACATCATGCGGGTCATCGGAAACGCTGTCAGCTATTCCCACATGTATCCCGAACAGGCGGGTATGCCGCGCACGGTCGATACGTTTCTTCCGTAACCGACCGTAATGGCATCCAAACCGGGCCCTCCCATCACACCGCATGGCATGGCGGAGCTGAAATCGCGGTATGACCATTTGCTCGGTAAAGAACGCCCGGAGATCGTTGAAATTGTCAGCTGGGCAGCAGGCAATGGCGACCGCAGCGAGAATGGCGATTATCTATACGGTCGAAAGCGGATGCGGGAAATCGACCGTGAATTGGGCCATCTTGCGCGCCGGATGAAAACTTTGCGCGTGGTCAATCCGGTTGATCAGCCCGACAAAAACAAGGTTTTCTTCGGCGCGACTGTGAAACTGGCAGACGAGGACGACACAAGAAGAACGGTCACTCTGGTCGGCGATGACGAACAAGACGCGGACAAGGGCAGGATCGGTTGGAACTCTCCGATGGCCAAAGCTCTGAAAGGCGCATCGGTCGGCGATTTGCGAATCGTCAAGCTCCCCGGCGGGGCAAAGGAGTGGGAAGTGATGGCCATTGATTATGCGTAACGTGCTGTGCCTTATGGGTCTTGGCGCTGCTGCAGCAATTGCGGGTCCTGTCGCGGCAAAGGACAGCCTCGGCGTTTATTCGAATTGGGCCGCGTTTCGCGATGCAGAAACACCGCGTTGCTATGCCATCGCAAAACCTCGCGGGACTGCGAAAAACGGTTCCTTTGCCAGTATCGGAACATGGCCAGATCAGAACATCCGCAATCAAGTGTATTTTCGGCTTTCACGCGCGGCGCAGGCAAACGCTTCGCTGCGGGTCCGGATCGGCACGACCAATTTTGAACTTGTCGCCCAAGGCCGCAATGCATGGGCAGCCGATCGACAGACCGATGCAGCGATTGTGGCCGCTCTCCGATCGGCAAGCGCGATGCGCGTGTCCGGCGGCGGAATATCGGATAGATATGACCTGAGCGGCGTAGCAACCGCGATGGACGCCGCGATTGTCGGCTGCGCTGAACTATAGCCGTCTGGTCAAATCAGGCAGGCGCTATTATATGCGCGGATAATCATGGCAACCAATGAACTCATGTCGATCCCCGGTCAGGTGGATCCAGTACCTGTCGCTCGGGATATCACGCCGCGTGCGGATGGCCGCGTTGATCTGATGGGTTTACCCAAATCCCGCATTCTCGAGCTATTCGCGGAAGCCGGATTGGATGCCAAACAAGCCAAACTTCGGTCAAAACAGGTTTATCACTGGCTTTACCATCGCGGAGTGACCGATTTCGAGGCGATGACCGATATCGGCAAGACCATGCGTCCTTGGTTGGACGAGCGTTTTGTAGTCGGTCGGCCCAACATTGTTGAGGCCCAACATTCGACCGATGGAACCCGCAAGTGGTTGCTCCAAACCGATGACGGCCACGATTTTGAGATGGTCTTTATTCCTGACGCCGATCGCGGGACGTTGTGCATTTCCAGCCAGGTCGGCTGCACACTTAACTGCACATTCTGCCACACTGGCACAATGCGATTGGTGCGAAATTTGACGCCGGGCGAAATCGTTGGCCAGGTTATGCTGGCGCGCGATGCATTGGGTGAATGGCCCAAAGGCCGGATGGATGGGCTCGAAGACGAAGAGGATACGGGGCATTATTCGGCTGATGGCCGTTTGCTGACCAATATTGTCCTAATGGGCATGGGCGAGCCACTGTATAATTTTGATAATGTGCGCGATGCCATGAAGCTGGTGATGGATGGCGAAGGGCTAGCCCTTTCCAAACGCCGTATCACGCTTTCAACAAGCGGCGTTGTCCCGATGATGGGGCGCTGCGCGGCCGAAATCGGCGTCAATCTGGCGATCAGCCTTCATGCCGTCACAAAATCGGTGCGCGACGAGATTGTACCGCTCAATCGCAAATACGGGATTGAAGAGCTGCTCCAAGCCTGCGCCGATTATCCGAAAGCATCGAACGCACGCAGGATTACGTTTGAATATGTCATGTTGAAGGACAAAAATGACAGTGACGAGGACGCGCATGAGCTTGTCCGGCTGCTCAAGCAATTTAATCTGCCTGCAAAGGTCAACCTGATCCCATTCAACCCTTGGCCGGGCGCTGAATATGAATGCTCCACGCCCGAGCGGATCAAGAGCTTTTCCAACATCGTCTTCGAAAATGGCATCAGCGCCCCTGTAAGAACGCCGCGTGGCCGCGATATTGATGCCGCGTGCGGACAACTGAAAACGACGGCGCAAAAGAAAAGCCGCGCAGAGCGTGACAGGGAAGCGGCGGTGGCACCCGAAGGCGTGTGAGCATCGATAAAGCCACTTACGATTTCTATCAGGGCCAGGCCCCGCATTATTCGCTCAACCCGGCCCTTGGCCCAAGCCGCCACCTCGATGCGTTTCTAGACCGGCTTTCACCTGCTGCAGAAATCCTTGAGCTTGGCTGCGGCGGCGGAAGAGATGCCGCTCATATGATTGAGCGCGGGTTCAAAATCGATGCGACCGACGGGATACCGGCAATGGTCAGAAAGGCGAATGAACGCCACGATTTGAACGCACGGCTTATGCAATTCAGCGAATTATCGGCCTATGCTGCGTATGACGCTATTTGGGCTCATGCCTGCCTGCTCCATTGCCCCCGGGCAGAATTGCCCAGCGTCTTGACCCGTATCCACACCGCCATTCGGCCAGGCGGATTTCATTATGCGAGTTTTAAACTGGGCGACGGCGAAGGCCGCGATTTGCTGGGCCGGCTGCATAATTTTCCAACACCCGAATGGCTGCGCGAAACATTTTTCGCCGCGCAATTCGCTGTCGTTGCAGAGGATATTTTTGCCGGCAAGGCATCAGATGGTACGCAGCGCGATTGGATGGCGTTGACGGTAACGAAATCATGAAGCGGACCGTAGAGGCGATTTGTACGGGCACAGCCCGCCCATTCAACGGCGCAGAAACGAGCGCCATCGCCAAGCGCCCGCGCGATGGTACGATTCAAATTTTTCAAGATGGATTTGCGCCCGATGAGCAGGCCGATCGGCGGGTGCATGGCGGCCCTCAAATGGCAATTCACCTCTATCCGCTTGATCATCACGAGTTTTGGCGGGACATGCTCGGTCCGATCAATCTGCTCGATGAACCCGGTGCATTCGGGTCCAATCTTGCAGTTCGCAATCTGACTGAAAGGGACGTCCATATCGGTGATCGGTTCCGCTTGGGCAGCGCTCTGATCGAGATCAGCCAGCCGAGGCAGCCTTGCTGGAAAATCGAGCGTCGCTTTGAGGCGGTTAGCGCGTCAGTAGGCATGGTGGCCAAAATCGTTTCTAGCGCCCGGTGTGGCTGGTATTTTCGAGTGTTGGAAAACGGCGAGGCAAAGGCTGGTGATCCTTTGGAACGGATCGAAACGGGCGATCTGGAATGGTCAGTTGAGCGAGCTTTCAAAGCGTTGATCGCCGGTAAAGGGACAGCGGACGAATTGCGCGAACTTTCGCAATTGCCCACCTTGGCCCCCAAATTACGAGCAAAGGCTTTAGCCAAAAGTCTCTGATATTATCATCTCGCCGCACCTCCTAAACGGCCTGACTGGTCGATGGACGATATTGCCATCCGTTCATCTTGCGTTACCTTTGGATGAATAAATAGCGTCTCGAGTTTTGTAAAAATACATGGAAAAATACATGGAGACGCATATGAAATCGCTCGCTTTGATCGCTGCCGCCGGATCGCTAACCGCGCTCAGTGTGCCTTCGCAGGCTGCTGAATTCATAGATATTCCAATAACTTCCGCTATGTCGATAAATGCTTCGGCGGGCCTGACGATGGACCCGCCGCCACATGCAAAGGCTTATGGCAAACGAGCCAAGGACCGCAATCGGCGCATTTACGATGACCGCGGTTACTACGTAGAACCGCGCCGGATATCCCGCGCTGATCGCGTGTGGCGTGGCCGTGACGGCAGATATTATTGCCAGCGTGACAATGGAACGACAGGTCTGATTATCGGCGCCGGTGTCGGAGCATTGGCCGGATCCGAGCTTGCCCGGGACAAGACGCTGGGCGCGGTGCTTGGCGGTGCGGTCGGTGCATTGCTTGGTCGCGAGATAGATCGCGGGTCCATTCGTTGCCGCTAATCTGTCTTTGGAATTACGCACGGCACCGTTGATCGACATGATCGGCGGTGCCGTTTTCCGCTTAGCCATGATTGAATGCCCGCACAGGCGCTGGTAGGCCTTTGGGCGCAATGACCTTACCAGCAGTCCTCATAACCGGCGGCGCGACCCGAATTGGTGCCGAACTGGCCCAAGGTTTTGCTGCGGCTGGTTGGCATGTCATAATCCATTACAATTCATCTGCTGCGCCAGCATTGGCTTTGGCCGAGGAGCTAAAAACTGCCGAGACCGTCCAATGCGATCTCAGCGATGATGAAGCGGCGGTTGCAATGGTCAGGGAACTGGCTGATCGACTGCCTAACTGGCGGTGCCTAATCAATTCCGCTTCGGTTTTTAATTATGATGGTGCAACCAATCTTGATCCGGCAACGAACCGGGAAGCGATGCAAGTCAATGCCCTCGCCCCTGCCCGCATGACACAAGCCTTTCTCGCTCATGCGAAAAGCTCTACGGGTCGCTGCGTCATTCAGATTACTGATATGAAGCTTGCCAATCCCAATCCTGATTTCTTCAGTTACACAATGTCAAAACACGCGCTTGCATCGACTATTGAAATGCTCGCGAAGGCGCCCACTGGCGATCAAGACAGAGTTTACGGCATCGCACCTGGCGCGATCCTCGCCAGCCACGACCAAAGCGAGGACGAAACCGAGCTTTCGCACCGGTTAAACCTGCTCAAGCGAAAGACCAATGCCAGCGAGATCGTCGATGCCGCCCTGTTTCTTAACAGCGGAGCATTGCAGAGCGGGGAGACGGTATTCATCGACAGCGGACAGCATTTGCTGGACCAGAACCGCGATGTGATCTGGCTCGCAAGAGAACACGCGAAGTTGCAGAAAGACCTCGCATGAAACGCCACGGCATACTTACGCGTATTTGGCACTGGCTGAATGCTGTTGCTCTCATTGTGTTGTTTATGTCCGGGCTGAATATCTCGAATGCACATCGATATCTGTATTGGGGCAATTACGGCTTCGACCCAGCAGACGCATGGACCAGTGTGATGCGGTTTCCGGCTTGGGCAACCCTACCCCAACGCTATGATCTGGCTGCGGCTCGCGATTGGCACAGTTTGGCGGCGTGGGTGTTTGCAATGGCGCTTTTGGCGATGTGGGCGGGGAGTCTTGCAAACGGGCATTTCTGGCGCGATTTGCGGACATCGCGGCGCGAGTGGTCCCCCAAATCCATTATTGCAGAGATCAATACCCATCTACGCGGCAAGTTTACCAATCATGATGGCAAATATAACGCCCTCCAACGGATATCTTATGGAATTGTTTTGGGCATATTTTTGCCCATGATGATCTTTACCGGTCTCGCGATCAGCCCCGGATTCGAGCCGGCCGCACCGTGGTTGATCGAAGCATTGGGAGGGCGGCAATCCGCACGCAGCCTTCATTTCATCTTCTCATGGGCGATCTTCGCGTTCTTCCTTGTGCATATTGTAATGGTCCTCGTGTCCGGGCCAGTCTCGCAAATTTCCCAAATGATCACGGGCGGACGACGCAAAGGAGACCAGCATGACTGATATCAAACGTCGCAGTCTGCTGGCCGGGATCGCCGCGCTTGGCACCGGTGCTTGCGCCAAGATTGCCGGCAGCGAGACCGGACAAGACCTTTTCGATACAGCAGAGGATTGGCACCGCGCCGCGCAAAGGACCCTTGCCGGGCGCCAGCGTCTTGCACCGGAATATGCGCCAGAGGATCGCTCACCCACCTTCAAAGGCAATGGCTCTTTAACGGTGGATACGCCGCAATATCGATCGGAATTGGCCAACGGGTTTGCGAACTGGCGCCTGTCGGTAAGCGGGCTTGTTGAGGTACCGCTTAGCCTGTCGATGGAACAATTGCGCGCCCTGCCCCAGCGCACCCAGATCACGCGCCACGACTGCGTCGAAGGCTGGAGCGCGATTGGGGAATGGACAGGTCCGCAGCTATCAACGCTGCTTGATCAGGCGAAAGTACAGCCTCAGGCAAACTTCATCGTTTTTCGCTGCGCCGATACGCTGTACGGGCGCGATTATTACGAAAGCGTGGATATGATCGACGCCTATCATCCCCAGACCATTGTCGCCCATCTGATGAATGGCAAAGCCATACCTGAGAAAAACGGCGCCCCCCTTCGAATGAGAATAGAGCGGCAGCTTGGCTATAAACACGCCAAATATCTGACCGGTGTCGAAGCAGTGGCCAGCCTGGACGATATCGGAGACGGCAAAGGCGGGTTCTGGGAAGATATCGGCAATTACCAATGGTATGCCGGGATCTGATCACGTTTCAGGATACATCCTGTTCATCGCATCCCAGCATTTGCCGATAATCTTTTCGAGCACATGCAGATCAATATCGCCGAGCTTGTTTATATAGACGCAGCTTGCGCCGGTCTTGTGCTTGCCCATCTTTTCGAGCAGCGCATCAACCTTTTTGCCGGTTTGCTCGTCGCAATACCTGCCCATCAAATATAGCGAATGTTTGGCTTTACGCGGGCTAAACCCGGTACGCATTGAAACGCCTTCGCGCCCGCTGTCATACTTATAGTGATAACTGCCATATCCGATCATAGTCGGGCCCCACATTTGCGGCTGCTCGCCTGTCACCTCCCGAAACAACGCATCGAGAATCATTGCGTCCTCCCGTTTGGCCGGGGGCTCGACACTCTCGATGAACTGTTCAACCGATATCTCGGTTGGTCGTGTTTTTGCGTCCGTCATACCGCATTATTGCTCCGAATATTGACAGCGTCAAAGCGATGGCATTTGATGCATCAGAAAGTCTTCGTAAAACGGAGAGATTATAATGAGCATCGCATTGCTTAACACATTTCTTTCGGGCGCAATCACGCACGGGAGGCTTGGCGTGGTTTTCGCGGATGGTTCATCGCGGACATACGGGACCGCTAAAGACGGCTTTCCAGAAATCGTAATCCGGTTCGCAGATGACAGAGTACCGCGCGATATCGTGATGGACCCTCGCTTGGGCGCAGCCGAAGCTTTCATGGATGGCCGTCTGATTATCGAAGATGGCGATGTAATGGGCCTCGTCACGCTTCTGCGGGCCAACGACAGATGGGAACGGGGCGATGATAATCTGCGCCCCAATCTGGTCCGGCGTTTGCTCAATCAAGCCAGTTTTGCCGCAGATAGGCTAAACAACGCGGTTCGTTCTAAAAACAACGTCGCGCATCATTACGACATTGGCAACGATCTGTACGCGTTGATGCTGGATGAAAAGCATTGGCAGTATAGCTGCGCCTATTGGCCAAATGACGATATGACTTTGGACGAGGCGCAGACAGCAAAGCTTGCGCATATCGCAGCTAAGCTGGCCATTAAGCCGAAACAGACAGTGCTCGATATCGGCTGCGGTTGGGGTGGCATGGCGATATTCCTCGCGGAGCAATACGATGTCCATGTTACCGGCATTACCCTCTCCGAAGAACAAATTGCCCTCGCCCGTAAACGCGCGGCGGATGCCGGTGTGGCGGACAAGGTCAGCTTTGAACTCGTCGATTACCGTGACTTTGCCAAAGCCGGTCAAAAGTTTGACCGGATCGTTTCCGTTGGCATGTTCGAACATGTTGGACAGCCGCAATTTGAATCTTTTTTCGAAGCATGCGGGAATCTGCTCAGCGAAGACGGCGTAATGCTTCTTCATACGATCGGCCGCCTCGGGTCGCCGGGCTCGACCGACGCGTTCACGCGCAAATATATCTTTCCCGGCGGCTATATTCCCGCATTGTCCGAGACTGTCGAAACGTCGGAAAAATTCCGAATCATGGCCGCCGATGTCGAAACCCTTCGGCTGCATTACGGCAAGACTTTGCGGTGCTGGTACGCCAACTGCGTGGCCAACAAAGACGCCATCATTGCGATGTATGATGAACGCTTTTTCCGGATGTGGACGTTCTACCTTGCCGGCGCGGCAACCGTTTTCGAACATGGCGGTATGTGCAATTATCAAATCCAGTATGTCCGCAGCCGTCACGCTCTTCCCATCACCCGCGATTATATCGAGGCCGAGGAACGCCGCTTGCTTGACAAGTAGAGTGCCGGCTGCAAACGCGCGGCCTCCATAAGAAAGCACATTATGTCCGATATCAAACGCGTCGTTCTCGCCTATTCCGGCGGCCTTGATACCAGCGTCATCGCCAAATGGCTGACCGTTGAGCGCGGGCTGGAAGTGGTCACGTTCACCGCTGACCTTGGTCAGGGTGAGGAAATTGAACCGGCCCGCGAAAAAGCCCGCGCCATGGGCATCCCTGACGAACATATTTTCATCGAGGATGTTCGCGAGGAATTTGTCCGCGATTATGTATTCCCCATGATGCGCGCGAACGCCCGGTACGAAGGCGATTATCTGCTCGGCACGTCGATCGCGCGCCCGCTTATCTCCAAACGACTGGTCGAAATTGCCCATGAAACAGGCGCTGATGCAATTGCCCACGGAGCGACAGGCAAAGGCAACGATCAGGTTCGTTTTGAACTGTCCGCCTATGCGCTTGATCCCAATATCCATGTCATAGCCCCGTGGCGCGAATGGGATTTGACTAGTCGCACCGCGCTCATTGAATGGGCAGAAGCGCATCAGATAGCCGTGCCAAAGGATAAGCGCGGCGAAGCCCCCTTCTCCACCGATGCAAACCTGCTGCACACTTCTTCCGAAGGCAAAGTTCTGGAAGACCCGTGGCAGGAAACGCCCGACTATGTTTATTCGCGCACCGATCATCCGGAAGACGCGCCCGACACACCCGAGTACATCGAGATCGGCTTTGAACGGGGAGACGGCATTTCTTTGAATGGCGAGGCAATGTCGCCTGCTACGCTTTTGACTGCGCTGAATGGATTGGGTCGTACGCACGGCATCGGGCGGCTTGATCTGGTCGAAAACCGGTTTGTCGGTATGAAATCGCGCGGAATGTATGAAACGCCTGGCGGCGAGATCTACGCCCGCGCCCACCGCGGCATTGAACAGATCACGCTCGATGGCGGCGCGGCGCACCTCAAAGACGAACTGATGCCGCGTTATGCTGAGCTGATCTATAACGGTTTCTGGTTCAGCCCGGAGCGCGAAATGCTTCAGGCTGCGATCGATCTGAGCCAGCAAAAAGTAACCGGTACGGTGCGTCTTAAACTCTACAAAGGCGTTGCCAGTGTGGTCGGGCGCAAGTCCGCTCATTCGCTGTATTCCGAAGCGCACGTTACGTTTGAGGATGATGCTGGCGCTTATGACCAACATGATGCGGAAGGCTTCATCAAACTCAATGCGCTGCGGTTGAAACTGCTCGCAAAGCGAGATCGTTAAGACTCGCGATCCAAATGCGGGTGTGAAGCCCCTATTATGTCTGATCACCAGTTTCAATGGCGCTTAGGTCGCGCAATTGCGACGGCCTGTTGAGTTTTCCACCGCCGTCCACAAGTGATATTGCAAAAAGTGGATAACTCGTTCCTCCGACCCTTGCCGAAACACGGAATCGAGCGCACTTTCTATTTGTCTTCGGGACAAAAGAAATTGAAAAGCACCCCGCAAGGGATTGTTTAACAAGGACTTTAACGTAACGAAGATGCGATGACATCTGTCCACGCGCTTTCTTAGGGATGGCCTGCAAAAGACTTCGGTTCAATGCAAGCTGACTTGTTTGACGAAGGTGCGAAGCGATGAAATCGGAAAGACCAATGGTCTGGTCCGCATTCGAGGAAGTGGAAGGGTGAAACCGGAAACTGCCGTTTGAGAAAGCAGGCAATAACAGGCAATCGGTCTCGGCTTAGCCCTAGGGGAAGCTGTGCAGGCGGAAGGCTTCGGCACAAAGCGAGCACGGTAGACCGCAAGCGAAAGTCGTATGCCAGAGCGAGCGCTGGTTATTGAAATTCCAGATCCTTCGGGAAATGCGAAGACAAGACCAGATGCCAAGCTCATTGAAGAACGCGAGAAAACCGGCTTGCCGGAGGACGCGCGAGAAACGATGACCACGCCTGGTAAGAGTGGGGTCGGCAGCAATGCCGGCCCCATTTGCTTATGGGCTATTGATCATTCGGCGGTCCTCCCCCCTTTTCGACGTTCAATTTATCGCAATTCGAATCCTTTCGGCGCAATTCAGTGCGCCATTTGCGCTGGTCCACACCGGCCGTATTTGATCTGAAGCACTTTTTCTCGCTATACCCCCAGGCCATGGGAGTAGGAAAACGATCCGTGCGGGTGAAACATCTCGCACCCTTCGCCGCGCTGCTTTGCGCATCAACGGGTTTGTCCGCGCAGGACGATGCTGACGCGTCGGGTTCTGACCGAACGCCGATGTCCGCCAGCTATCCGCAGCCCGAACCACCGTTTTCAGACGTGTTCGAGCCGTTCTCAACATCCCGGCCCGATCTCAATGTTCCTTCCAGCGCGGTCGATCTCGACGCGTTTGAACCGCCTTTGGAACCCGAAGAATCCACACGGAATCTGGGGACCGGTGTTGCTTCGTATTATGGCCGCCGGTTTCATGGACGGCTGACCGCGAATGGTGAGCGGTTTAATATGAACGCGATGACCGCGGCCCATAAAACGCTTCCCTTTGGAACGAAGGTCCGCGTGATCAATGCCCGCAACGGCCGCAGCGTGGTTGTGCGGATCAACGATCGCGGGCCGTTTATCCGGGGCCGCACCATTGATTTGTCGCGCGGCGCGGCCCGAAAACTCGGCATGATTTCGCGCGGCCACGCCAGCGTGAAGATGGAAATTATCGAATAATTCAGCGGCCTACCCCCTGTAGGGAACAGATGACAGATCGGCGATGTGTCATCCGGTTCCTACAGAGCTTTATCGTGCATTTTTAGAGACTTGCCCGTGTAGGAGACGGGTGACGTTTTTTGTTTTTCGCAGCGCATCCGCGCTGCAATGTCCTCGCGCCTGCGGCGCTGCGGGCGGCCGGTCGGCCTTGCGGCGCTTTGCGCCGTGCTGCGCGTTTTTTGTTTCCGCAGCGCATCCGCGCTGCGATATCCTCGCACCTTCGGTGCTCCGGGCGCGCGGTCGCGCTTGCGGCTGCTGCGCGTTTTTTTCCGCAAGCGCATCCGCGCTGCGATGTCCTCGGCCCTTGCGGGCCTGCGGGCGGCCGGTCGGCCTTGCGGCTGCTGCGCAGCCGAGCTCCGCCGCTCCATTTCGGCGGTGTGCCAAGCGTCTGGGCGCGAGTTTGCGGGGTCGCGCCTTGCCGCAGGGCGCGAGGCCTATGGCTTGGAATGGCCGCGAGCCGCAGGCGAGTGCAAGGGCGACTGCCCGCCCGAGCTTATGCGAGGAAGCTAGGGGCACGGATGTGCCCCGCCCGCAGGGTCCAAACAAAAAACTCCTCACCTCTTGGTCAAACCTCTGAGGCACTCAACCCCAACCAAGCACAACCCCCGCGCATTATCGCCCAAGCAGCACGCGCTCATTATGGGCGATCTGCGCAAGATGCTCCGGCGTCATCGAAGCACCCCGCCCAATGCGCCCCGCATCAATATGAGCCTGCCACTCACGCTGATGCGCGTAGGCGTCACGGTCGCGCGGATGCGAGGACGGGGAAATGGGCGGAAGGTGTGAGGTTTTGGGCATAGTGGAGAGTCCTTGTTGTTGCGCACGCCATCCGGCGTGCGATGTCCTCGCTCACACGGCCTAAAGGCCGCATCGCTGCGGACGCGCGGTCGCGCTTGCGACCCTGCGGGCCGTTTGGACTCTTTCAGTTAGGGTAATTTGGGCGAGTAGGAAAATCGACTTCGATCAAACAGACAGCCTACACTAGACCTTCTTTCCAGTATATTTTGTATCAAACACGGTTTTTCCGGTCACTACGTCAATCATTCCCGCATCGACCATCTTTCGCAGAATGTGCTTCATTGAGTTTTCTGATCCGATATTGGTGATTTCGCGAGCTTGTTTGTTCACGATGAATTCGTTGCATTCTAAAAATTGCATGATCAGCGTCTCTGGAGACGCGAGTGACTCATGCTTCAAAGTCACGACAACATTCATTCCTTGCTGCCTAATGACTGGATCGACTAGACGCATAGTGGCCATCGCTTCAAAAGCCGTGTTAAGTCCTTCGCCTACATCTTTATTCGGTGGATTAGGAAATTTGTTTATCAGGCGCACTATCGTTCCGTTCCTAGAGTAGCGTTCTTGGAGAATGTTTTGTGGCGTAATGTGCGCAGGTAGAAGACCAGGGCTTTGAACTTCCACCCTGTTGTCAAAAATCCGAATATGCACATCGTCCGGCACACTGTAATCGCGATGTAATATGGCATTCGTCACAATTTCATGAAGTGCTTCTTTGGGATACTTAGCTCTCACAAGCCCTTCGGAGGTCATAATCTCAATACCCTCGATCTGCCTCACCGTCTCTGAAACGGCCTCCTTGATCAGGTCGTAAGCACAGCCTTCGATCGTAATTGGATCGTACACCAGAAAGGAACGTTCGCTCTCATCCCGCGTCTGATAGCGATAGATTTTAACCCCAGAGCGTTTTGGCAAAAGCGCTTGTGGCTCTTCAGCAAAGAGCATGACCCCGGCGACCGATGGCTTACCCTCGCGTATAAGCTGTTGTTTCTTTAGCCAGCGAGTAGGATTTGCCGACGGAATGACATTTGCAACAAACCGCTCTGTAACTTCAGAATCTACTATCACGTCTGGATCAGTATTTAAGACCTCACTTTCGAATGAGGCGAGACCCTTATTTCTTTTTAAGCGTTCCAAAGATGGTTGGTCAGTTTGTGGAAGATTTTGCGCACCGCGGCGAAGGTAGGCTTTGTTATCGCTTGCAACACAAATATCGTGCGACTTCTGAGTTTCCACTTTTAGAACGTATCCAACGTAGCTTTCAGACTCCAGAAAGGTGTAGTCGAAGCCGTTACCCAGTGGAAACAATCCCTCCAGCGCTTGAATTAGTCCATTGGCATCTTCGAAAGTAGCGAAGCCCTGCCATTCTCTGGGACTATCCTCTATACCAATGTAAACCTCGCCACCATCTGCATTTGCAAAGGAACTTATAGTACGTGTAATCTTCGCGGGGCTGATATCTTTGGATTTTAAGTCTGCGAAATGACCTTCTTCGAGGTTTAAAATTACTTCCACCTCAGACTGTAATATTTTTCGTGGTATCATCTTAACTCCAAGGCGGCAGAAAGCCTAAACTTATAATAATACTCTGCCACCAATATCAAATTAAAAAAATCGCCTGAGTGAATGACGTCTGAAATAATGACTGAGACATCTGATAAAATCTTAAACGTCAAGACAAGCCAATTGATTCTCCACATGTCTAGCGTACTCTTATTCGCACCCTTAACGGCACCCATTCCGCCCGCCTATTCTCATTATTTCAAATGGCAGGCAAAGTAACCTAACCTATGGCCCATTTCTTTCTTAAGCGGTGAACCCACCAGTAAAGCTGTGCGGTTCCTTCGCCGGAACCCAGCCCCCCCGCACTCTAACCGCCAGCGCCGCCCTTCAGCTGGTCCAGCTTATCCATCGCGGCTTTCACTGTATCCTTGCTCTGATCGCCAAGGCTGATGCTCGCGTTGCAGCTTGGGCAGGAGAAGCTTTCTCCGTTGATCAAAGCTTGCGGAGTAAAGGGGATTGCTGTCCCGCAATCGGGACACGGGACGGACATTTCGTTGGTCAGCATACAATCTCCTTGGCGCAATAACTCGGCGTAACAGTTTACTTCCCCAACATCCCGCTCAAATACCCGCCAGTAAAGCTGCGCGGCTCCTTCGCCACTTGCTCCGGTGTGCCCTCGGCGACGATCTCACCGCCGCGCACGCCGCCTTCGGGGCCGAGGTCCACGATCCAGTCGGCGGTTTTGATCACATCTAGGTTATGCTCGATCACCACCACCGAATTGCCCTGCTCCACCAGCCGGTGCAGCACTTCGAGCAGTTTGCGCACGTCTTCGAAATGCAGGCCCGTGGTTGGCTCGTCCAGAATATAAAGCGTCTGCCCGGTGGAGCGTTTGGCCAGTTCCTTGGCCAGTTTCACGCGCTGCGCCTCGCCTCCTGACAATGTCGTCGCCTGCTGGCCGACTTTGACATAGCCAAGGCCCACCTCGTTCAGCATCCGCATCTTGTCACGGATCGGCGGCACAGCTTTGAAGAAACCCTCCGCATCCTCGATCGTCATATCCAGCACGTCGGCGATGGAGAGGCCTTTGAATTTCACCTCTAGCGTTTCGCGGTTGTAGCGTTTGCCGCCGCATTCCTCGCAGGTGACATAGACATCGGGGAGGAAGTGCATCTCAATCTTGATCAGGCCATCGCCCTTGCATTGCTCACACCGGCCCCCCTTCACATTGAAGGAGAAGCGGCCCGGTTTGTACCCGCGCGCCTGGCTTTCGGGGAGGCCCGCGAACCAGTCCCGGATATTGGTGAACGCGCCGGTATAGGTCGCAGGGTTGGACCGGGGGGTGCGGCCAATGGGCGACTGGTCGATCTCGATCACCTTGTCGCAATATTCGAGGCCTTTGATGCTCTCATGCTTGCCCGCGATAACACGCGCCCCGTTCAGCACGCGGGCGGCGGAGGCGTAGAGCGTGTCGATGGTGAAGGACGATTTGCCCGACCCCGATACGCCGGTGATGCAGGTGAACGTGCCAAGCGGGATGGAGGCGGTGACATCTTTGAGGTTGTTGGCGCTCGCACCCTTCACCGTCAGCATGTGCCCGTTGCCCTTGCGGCGTTCCTGCGGAACTTCGATTTTGCGCCTGCCGGTCAGGTAATCGGCGGTGAGCGACCGCTTTGCCTTCATGATCTGTTTAAGCGTCCCCTGCGCGACCACTTCGCCGCCGCGCACGCCTGCGCCCGGACCAAGATCAACGATATAGTCGGCCTGACGGATGGCGTCCTCGTCATGCTCGACCACGATGACCGTGTTGCCAAGATCGCGGAGGCGTTTCAGCGTTTCGAGCAGCCGGTCATTGTCGCGCTGGTGCAGGCCGATGCTGGGTTCGTCGAGGACATAGAGCACGCCGGACAGGCCGCTGCCGATTTGCGAAGCGAGCCGGATGCGCTGGCTTTCGCCGCCGGACAATGTTCCACTGGTGCGGTCGAGGTTGAGGTAATCGAGCCCGACATTGTCGAGGAAGCCCAGCCGCTCGTTGATCTCTTTCAGGATAGCTTTCGCGATTTGGGACTGTTGATCGGTCAGCTTGTCATCCAGCGCGAGGAACCAGTCCTTGGCATCCGACACGCTCATCGTGGTTGGCGCAGCGATGTCTGTCCCTGCGACCTTCACGGCCAGCGATTTCTCATTCAGCCGTTTACCGCCGCAGGTTTCGCATGGCTGTGCAGTCTGGAACTTCGACAGCTCCTCCTGCATCCAATTGCTTTCAGTCTGCATCATCCGGCGGTTAAGATTGCCGATGACACCTTCGAACGCTTTGTTGACGGTGTAGGTTTTGCGCCCGTCCTTGAATGTCAGAGCAACGGGCATTCCGCCGGTCCCGTGCAGGATGATGAGCCTTTGATCAGGCTCCAGATCTTTCCACGGGGTCGTGATGTCGAAATCATACGCTTTGGCAAGGCTGGTCAGCACCTGCATGTAATACGGTGATGGCGGGTTCGATTTGGCCCATGGTGCAATCGCGCCCTGTTTGAGGGTCAGCCCCTCGTTCGGGACCACAAGCTGCTCGTCAAACAGTTGCTTTTCACCGATCCCGTCGCATGTCGGGCATGCGCCCTGGGGCGAGTTGAACGAGAACAGGCGTGGTTCAATCTCTTCGATCGTGAAACCGCTGACCGGACAGGCGAACTTTTCGGAAAATACGATGCGGTTCGCAGGGATCCCTGCGCCTTTCATTGCACCGCCACTGCCAGCCTCATCCTCGCGTCCCGGCACCACACCATCGGCGAGATCGACGTAAGCCAGCCCCTCGGCCAGCTTCAGCGCGGTTTCAAATGAATCCGCAAGACGCGTCTCGAGGCCATTCTTTACCGCCAGCCGGTCAACGACGACTTCGATGTCGTGTTTGAACTTTTTGTCGAGCGTGGGGGCTTCCTCGATTGGGTACAGTTCCCCATCGATGCGGACGCGGGTAAAGCCCGCCTTCTGCCATTCGGCCAGTTCTTTGCGGTATTCGCCCTTGCGTCCGCGTACCACCGGCGCGAGCAGATAAAGCCGCGTGCCCTCGGGCAGTTCCATCACGCGGTCGACCATATTGGACACGGTCTGCGCTTCGATAGGCTTACCGGTCGCAGGCGAATACGGCACCCCCACCCTCGCCCATAACAGCCGCATGTAATCGTAAATCTCGGTGACAGTCGCCACGGTCGAGCGCGGATTGCGGCTCGTGGTCTTTTGCTCGATCGAAATGGCAGGCGAAAGCCCGTCAATATGCTCGACATCGGGCTTTTGCATCATTTCCAGAAATTGGCGCGCATAGGCGGAGAGGCTTTCGACATAGCGCCGCTGGCCCTCGGCGTAGATGGTATCGAAAGCGAGGCTGGATTTGCCAGAGCCCGAAAGCCCGGTGACAACGATCAACGCATCACGCGGCAGATCGATATCAACGCCTTTTAGATTGTGCTCGCGAGCGCCGCGGACGGAAATTTTGGTCAGCATACGAAAAACCTATGCTTTTGAATTTTGGTAAAGGACATATACGCTCACTTGGGGGCTGCAAAAGATAGAGTCCAGAGCGCAACGCACGACACCGCGCAAAGCTCCTATGTTCGCAATATGTTCGCCTATTAATTTTCCCCGCCCTTCGTAACAGCAGCCGCTTTTCATCGAAGATACGCGGCGGCGGGCACCAACGTTATCCCCCAATCCAATCGGCGCAAAAAAGCGACCAAAACGCTATTTTCTGATTATTCCGAAAAATTCATCAATGTTTTCAGGTGGGGCTACAGGAAAACTAAAGTTCCAAGCAGCAGCGCAATCCGTATCCCTATAGTCCTCTTTGCAAGTCTTCCACGAAGCCCTTCGGGTCGCACCTAGGGTCGCAAAGAATTTTGGGGCGGTCACTCGCGGACAGCTTGGAAGCTTTTGCAGGATCCCACGGGCGCACGCCCAAAGTTCCTGCACGCTCTTCGAAGCAACGACGAGAGATCGCCCCGATTTCGTGGGGATCATCAATGAAGAAATTTGTTTTGACGCTTGCAACAGGCAGCTTGGCGCTTGGTGGATGTCAGACGCACTTGTCGGTGAAACACGATGTTGGTCTAGCCGACGCGCCGCTCAAGACAAAAGGCATCCCTTACCGCCTGCCAGAGACCGATTTGAACGTAGGGGCGCAATGGACATTAGAACGGTGTCCCAAGGTGATCCTCAAGCAAGAAACCGAGGTTGATGAGGGGACCTATTACGACGAGAAGAATCAAGAGCTGAGGTGGCTTGCCGGTCAATTTATTGTCAGCAATGACAACATTGGTATCAAACTACCAGAGACCCCCACACTTCCGTTGGAAGTGGCCCTAGCCGCTTCATATACAACGAATGCGATCGAAGGCCCGAGCTACATTCTCGACTACGAAGATCTGGCCAAGGCTTTCAAGACGACCGATATCACGTTTGAATATCACGCCGGAACGGCTTTGGTAAAATCCATCAATGCGACGGTAGAGGGTCAAGAGCCAGCTGCCTTTACCAGCGGCCTGAAGATCGCGGGATCAATCGCAAGACTAGCATTGGGTATTCCGTCAGTCGCAGCAGCCGGAGATGGGGCTAAAATAGACAAGGCGGGAGGCCCCAAATTCCATAAGGTAGAAACCGTTTTTGAACCTTGCACTCCGCTTGCAACCGAGCTTGTCACACAACGGAACACGCTAGTCTCACAAGCAAAGTCGATCGGAGCAGAGGCAACCTCCACTACGAACGAATTGGCTATTCTGGAAGGGCAATTGGCTATTCCGGAAGGGGAAGCCGCAGGCCGCAGACCCACCAAAGCTGAAAAGAAAAAGCTGGACAAACTGAGCGCATCTTCAAAAAGCTACTCTTCTGCTTTGAAGAAAATAACAGCAGCTTTAACCGTGTTGGACAAAAAACTTACCGTGAAAGGCCGCTTTAACCTGCATGATGATGCGCTGAGCAAGGATGGTAAGGCTCTTTCTGCAAAGATAAAGCCGGACATGGATCAATTTAGCGCCTTCAAGAAAGAGATGCTGAAACCAAATGCGGTCAACGCAGCTGAAATTGAAAGTCTGTTCGCTGCAGACTTGAAATTCGTTTCTAGTGCCGGTGCGGACTTGTGTCACAAGGATGCAGCGGCCTCGCAATGCAAATCAGCGATTGCCGAACCTGCAAAGCGCACAAATGGAAAACCCAAAAAAGACGAGGCGGGTTTCGTATTCAGGCCCCCTGCCCAGCTCCGCATGACTCTGCGCGGAGAGAAAGAGCCAAAGCCGACAATCGATGAGAATGTTCGCATCGCCCAATTCGGTCGGTTCCGTGTGCTGCCATTGACCAACGGATTTGGCGAAAACAATTCAATCATCGCCAGCTTCGCGATCGATGGCACACCGACCAAAATTCAATACAAGAAACCTAAGTCGAGCGGGGCCGAAATTCTGAAATCAGGTGAGCTGGCTCTGCAAGATATTCTGGCATTGCGCGATGCCTCCAAAACCGCCGATGACGCCAAGAAAACCGATCTGGAACTGGAAAACGAACGGTTGACGACAGAGCTCGATAACCTGACTAAGCTGCGCGATATTCGCAAGGTTCAAGATGAACTGTCCGGCTTTTCGGCCGAGACCCCGTCAGAGATCGAATTGATCAATGAAAAGATCACAGTCCTGACATTGGAAGCGCAAATCGCCGAATTGGAAAGGCGAATTCGCGACGCTGCGAGTGTTAATGAAACCGAAGGGGAGGATGGCGCCTAGGATCGATCCAGGTGACTTTCGGCTGAGTGCAAACAGGATGGGCCTGACAATCCTTCTTTAAACAGCGCCATGGGCGTCGGGGCTACAGCGAACTAAATCACCAAAGCCCGCGCGCCTTGCTCCCCGATCCACGATCCATTGACGCCCCATGCCTGTTTGATGACGCTTTCACTCAGCGCATCGGCAGGCGGGCCGTCAGCGATCAAGCCGCCCTTGCTCAAGACAACAACCCGATCTGCATGGTTCATCGCAAGAGCGAGGTCATGCAGCACTATGACCACGCCCTGCCCTTGAGCAGCGCAGGCTTTGAGATGCGTGATCAGGTTCAGTTGATGCGCGAGGTCCAAAGCGGCGAGCGGCTCGTCGGCCAAAATCCATTGCGGCTCACCGGCCAGAACACGCGCGAGCAAAACCCGGGCGCGTTCCCCGCCGGATAGCCGGCTTGCGGGGCGTTTGCGAAACTCCTGCAATTCCAGCGCCGCAATTGCACGCTCGATTGCGGCTGTTCCGCGATCGCGGTGCGGCAAACGGCCTAGCGCGATTAGGGTCTCTACCGCTACGTCCCACGCGATTTCGGCGCTTTGCGGCAAATAACCGAGCGCGCGCGCTTTTTTCCGAGCAGGGCTATCCTGCAAGCCTCGCCCGTCCAGGTTCACTCGGCCAGTCGCCGGCTCCAACAAACCTGCAAGCGCCAACAGCAGTGAGGATTTGCCAGCGCCATTGGGCCCAACAATGGCGGTGATTGTGCCGGGATTAAGGCGCACCGAAACATCACAAAGCACGCGTTTCCCGCCGCGATCCAGTGACAAGTCTTGCGCGCCGAGCGTCATACCGTCCCCCGCCGCATCCGCATCAGCAGCCACAGAAAAAACGGCGCACCGATCAGTGATAAAGCAATGCCCAGCCGCAGCTCTGTGACGAGCGGGAGCACGCGCACCGCGCTATCCGCGATCAGAACAAGGCACGCCCCTGCAAGCGCGCTTGGCACGATCAGACTGGACGGCAGCCGGTCGGTGAACGGACGCACCAGATGCGGCACGATCAGACCGACAAACCCTATAATACCAGCGACCGCAACGCCGGCGCCAACAGTCAATCCCACACCGATGACCAGCAAAATGAGTAGCCGCTTAGGGTCCACTCCCAAGGAACGGGCGGCGTCCTCTCCCAGCGTCAAAGCGTCGAGAGATCGCGCGGAAAAAGCCAGTGCGATTATTCCCAACCCGACAAGCGGCGCGGCAATCCACACCTCTTGCCAAGACCGGTCGGTCAATGCGCCATTCAGCCACATAACGATCTGGCTCATCGCAAATGCATTGGGCGCAGTTGTAATGGCCAGCGCGGTCAAGGCGCCGGCGAGGCTGGCAATCATCAGGCCTGCGAGCGTGAACAGCGCGATGCCTCCGCCTGCCCCGGAGGATGTGCGCCCTGCGATCAAGGCAAGCATCGCCATGCCCAGCGCCCCTCCGGCCAGAGCAAAGGCGGGAAGGCTCCATGCCGCGATGGCAGGCGGTAGCAACGCTCCGAACCAGAAGCTGGCGACCGCACCAAGGGCTGCCATCGGAGCAATGCCGAACAGTCCGGGATCAGCAAGCGGATTGCGCAGATATCCCTGCATCGCCGCCCCTGCCGCTCCCAATCCGGCACCCACAACAATTGCCAAAACTGCGCGTGGCAGGCGCAGCTCCATCAAAATGATGGCGGCATTCGGCGTGTTGGCAAAATCAATCCAGACCCGGCCTGCTAGCAAAGACAGCGGAACCGCGACCGCGAGCAGAGCAGCAAAGATCATCGCGGCGCGGTTCAAAGAACATTCTTTCTGATTGCAGCAATGCGCGCATCCGCCGCGATCACGCTTGGTCCGCCGCAATATAGCAAGCGCGGATCGAATGTTTCCACGCGCGTTCGCTTCAATCCATCCAGCAGCGGATGCGTTTGCCCAGCGCTATCCCCTGCTACCAACAACACTTCGGGCGGGTTGGCCAAAATCGTCTCAAGAGAGGCAAAATCAGCCTGAGCCAGACCCATCTTGGCGCTATGGCTGGAAAACCCGTTACGGCGCAGCAATTCCGAAATCAGCGTGCCCTCGCCCGGCACGATCTGTCCCGATTGCCACAGCATCGCGGTAATCTCGCGCTTTGGCCGCTGTTTGGATGCGATGGCATTGATCCGTACCGCGAGACGTTCTGCCGCCGCCGTGTTACCGGTCAGGGTGCCCAGCCGTTTTATCTGATCGATGCTCTCGGCAATGCTGCGCGGGCTATCAAAGGTTTCCACGCGTAAACCGAGGCCGGTCAAAGCGTTCCGCAAGCTCGGCGCGATAAAGCTCGAAGCGAGGACCATGTCTGGCTTTTCAGCCAGAACCTCTTCTGCGGTCCCGCCAGTGTACGCAAAACGCGCCGCCACGCCCGGATCAAGCGAACTTGAAGCAGGATCCTGACTGTAATGCGACAGAGCAAGAATTTGGTCTGGATCGGCTATCTCGACCAGGATCGCATCAACACAGGGATTGAGGCTGACGAATGTCAGCTGCCGCGTCACTGGCGCATCACCGGCAATATTCGCCTGAGCACCGCACGAAGTAAGCACGAGGCCCGCACAAAGCGCGGCGGCACCGCCCCATCCAATGCGAGCAATCTCATTTCGAAAATGCGCGAAAAAAACCACGATACCCGATCCCTGCCTAACTTCTGCGTTAGGGGCGCATCGCAGCTATCGCAAGGCATTGGCTCTTCGAACATCAGCTGCACAAATTGGTCTGTTAAGGCGTTTGCTCCGGGATGTCCGCTTTCGGGACGCCTTGGCCGCGGCGCTCGCTTTACCCGGACCACCCCGATACGCGCGTTAGCGCGCCATGAAACCAACCAGCACACTCTTTAAGCGAAGCCCAAATCGCACCTCGGACGGCATCATCAGACTGCCTGATGCTGCGCAATCCGCGCGGCCTGAAATCAAACGGGCCAGTATGACAAAGCGTATTGCTGTTCTTTTCGCAGTGCTCGCGGTTCCGGCAATTGCAGCCCCCGGCGATTTCGGGGCGATGGCAGGCGGTGCCGCGATAGAATCGGAAAGCGTATCACGCGAACTCGCGGCCATTCCTGCCATGCCGTTTGAACGGCCCGGAATGAGTTTTCCGGGTTCCGCGTTCTTTTACCTTGCCGATCCGCCAAATGCGGCTCTTGTTGCCCTTCCCACCGCCGACCCGATGGATGCCGGCGCAGAGGAAGGCCGCGAGCTTGGCCAGATGATTGATGCCGGTCCAGCCGCCAGTCCATTTTTCGCCTCAAGCACGGGTACGTCAATGCTGCGCGCGCAGCAGTGTCTGGCGCAGGCCGTCTGGTACGAAGCAGCCAGCGAAAGCGAAGCTGGCCAGCGCGCTGTTGCGCAGGTCGTTTTGAACCGTGTCGCCCACCCAAGCTGGCCGGGCAGTGTTTGCGGTGTGGTGTATCAGGGATCGCAGCGTTCAACCGGCTGCCAGTTTTCTTTCACCTGCGATGGCAGCCTGTCTCGCCGCGCCAGTGGCGCAAGCTGGCGACGGGCGCAGGATATCGCCTCGGATGCGCTCGCAGGAAGCGTGTATTCGCCAATCGGCCATGCCACGCATTACCATACGCTTTGGGTCAATCCTGTCTGGGCGAGTTCTCTCGATCATATCGGGACAATTGGTGCGCACCGGTTTTATCGCAATCGCGGTGCGAACGGGGAAAAAGGCGCGTTCAATTCCGGCTACAGAGGTGCTGAACCGAGCGTGGCAGCCAATCTCTCTGCGGATGACACAAGTGTAACGGCCCCGTCGCGCGCTGCTCCTTTGATCGAATATTCTATTCCAAGCTCATCAGCGGCACCGGCCACGCCCGCTGCAAACACGCCGGCGCCTGTGCCATTGCCGCAGACCACGTCAACCTATGGGGGCGCTGGTCAGGTCAAGGATGAATATTCAAGGGCAGGCCAATGGAAAAAAAGGCCGAAAGACGCGGCCAACGGACCTGTCGATACCGTTATCGAAACGCCTTGACGCAATTGGGCGGCCTCACCGCATATATCGCGGTTAATGAGCTAGAAACCTTGATATAAAACCAAGATTTAGCTTGCTGAGCGCTATACATTGCGTCCCGCTGAAATGCGTTGGCGATCTTGCACAGCAGACCCATCAAAGGCTCTGCGCCAGGTCCAAAGGACGCTCTTTTTCTGGAACTCGATACGCTATGTCTATCCGTTTTGCAGCGCCCTACACACCGGGTCAGTCATCAGCCAATCTGTATGTTTCAAAAAGTCTATTCCAACCGGTTCCCCGGCATGCCGTGAATGACAATGGTGCCGATCATGGCACCGATAGCGACCACCGACTGCAAGCGGCGCTGCGCCATTTCGCAGAGCATGGATTGGGAGCAGCACGATCAGCACGTGAACAGGCGCAAAAGGCGTTCTTCGCAAACGATCATCAGGCGTATGATTGGTGGATCGGAATTACGCGCGCGCTCGATCGCCGTCTCGCAGCCGAAGCAGAACGGGAATTCACGCTGAAGGTGCTTGATTCACCGATGCTGTAATATTTCGTGGACGCTACGTAAGACTACCAGATCAGCCGAACATCGGTGGATCGTTAACCTGCCCTTGACTACTTTTCATTATGGCAGGTTTTCCATGAGAGCGATTAAACCTCTTTCAAAACTGCGCGCCAAGCAGCAAACCGGACATCGTTCGGATCGCGTGTCTGCGCGCGTCCGCCGTTTGCTTGTAAAGACGCTTTACACACAACCGGGAAGCCTCGCCATTGGCGCGCTTAACGGCGTGGTTGCTACAGGCATCGCTGCGTATGTGTCCGGTCTGCCGGAATTATGGATCGGCAGCGTGGTGCTGACCATCATTGCAGTCGCCCGTGTGACCGCAGCGCTCGGCCTGTCACCGGATTCCAGCGACACCAGCACACAAAAACTTGAAATAGTCTACGAAGTGGGCGCGTTGAGTTACGCGCTGGTCATCGGCAGCGTTGCCGGTTTGGCCGTCTGGCGCGGGGCAAGCGCCGAGGTCGAAGTTTTGCTGGTTGCCAATGCAGTTTGTTACGGGGTCGCGGTAGCCGCTCGTAATGCTGGCCGCCCCACAATCGCGATTGGTCAGTTGGCATTATCTTGCCTGCCGATCATGGCGGCATCGCTGGCCATCGGTTCGCTGGTCCATCTCACCTTGTTCGTGACGATGCTCCTGCTGTTTCCGGCAATGTTTTCAATCACTTTAAATATCTTCGGCGTCTTGCGCGATTCCATCGCTGCGGCGGAAACCAGCGCGAAACTGGCCGAGAAAATGAAAGTGCTGGCGCGAACCGATGTCGTCACTGGGCTGGCTAACCGGGCAGGCCTGAACCACGCGATGGTTGAAACCATGATGAGCCTGGAACAGGATAGCAATCTTGCCCTCATCTGGATCGATCTAGACCGGTTCAAAGAGGTGAACGATCTGCTTGGCCACCCGATCGGTGACCGGGTTTTGAGCGAAGTTGCACGCCGGCTGAACGAAGTCAGCCCTAACGGATCAACCGTCTCTCGCTTTGGCGGAGATGAGTTTGTGATTTTCTGCCCGATTGAAGATCGCAAACATGCCCAGCTTATCACGAGCGAAATCCATGCCGAGATCATGGGGCCGATGCGGATTGACGGAGAGCGTCTGGAAGTCCGAGCTTCGGTTGGTGTCGCCTTGCTACCAGAAGACGGCAAAGACACCGATACTTTGATGCAAAGCGCCGATCTTGCGCTGTATCACGCCAAAATTCGCGGCCGTGGACAAACGCAGTTCTTCGACAGCTCGATGACCCGCGATCTTGTCCGGCGGCGCGAGATTGAAGACGAACTGCGAGCAGCGCTTCAACGTGATGAACTCTCGATCTTTTTCCAACCCATAGTGGATCTGGAAACAGGTAGAATTCGCACTTTCGAAGCTCTCGTGCGCTGGTTCCATCCGGTCAAAGGCGAACTTCGCCCAGATGAATTCATCCCGGTCGCCGAGGAAACCGGTGTTATCGTGACCTTGGGCAACTGGATCACTGCTCAAGCAGCGCGGGTCGCGGCAACGTGGCCAGAGGACGTCACGCTTGCGGTGAACCTTTCACCGCTGCAAATCCGCGCTCCGGGCGCTGCATTGGGCATCCGCAACGCATTGAAAGAAGCGGGCCTCGACCCCCACCGGCTCGAGCTGGAAGTGACCGAAAGCCTGTTTATCGAGGATAACCACGCGACAGCCAATTTCATTCAGGAACTGACCGATATCGGCGTGAAGTTCGCACTTGATGATTTCGGCACCGGTTATTCATCGCTGGGCTACATCAACAAATATCCATTCACCAAAATCAAGGTGGATCGCAGCTTTGTCTCTGGCGCGAATGTTGGGCGCAAAAGCGACGCGATTATCCGTGCCGTGGCCGAAATGGGTTCGACGCTGGAGATGGAGATCGTGGCCGAGGGCCTTGAGACCATCGACCAGGTTCAAACCGTGCGCCAAGCCGGGTGTACCCTTGGACAAGGGTTCTATTTCAGCCGCGCTGTGCCGGATTATCTGGCTGCCATGCTTCTTGCTCAGGAAAGCGATGGCGAACCGATGAAGATTACAGGCTGATTGCGGCTGCCGGACCGGTTCCGACCCTCTACATTCAAATTTGCGTTGGCCGGCGCCTTGACCCGCCCAATCACCATTCCGATCAACGAGATCAGCATCCCTTACTGCAACTGCGAACTATGTGCAAAGATAGTTGTCACTTAAGGTGTTTTGCTGGTTGCAATAGACTATCCATCCGCCTAACCCGTCCCTCAACACGTTCATATGCCATCGCCACACGGGACGGGGCTCGCGCATTTGAATAGAGGATCATTTTTCGTCCCGCACAATTTGGGAAGGAAATCTCTCACATGGCTCGCAAAAAGATCGCGCTTATCGGCTCCGGCATGATTGGCGGCACTCTCGCCCACCTCGCAGCGAAAAAAGAAATGGGCGACATCGTCCTGTTCGATATTGCCGAAGGCATGCCTCAGGGCAAAGCGCTCGATCTGTCGCAATGCGGCCCGATCGAAGGCTTTGACGCAAAGATCACCGGCACCAATGATTACGCCGATATCGCAGGTTCTGACGTGATCATCGTAACCGCCGGTGTCCCGCGCAAGCCGGGTATGAGCCGTGACGATCTGCTCGGCATCAACCTGAAAGTGATGAAGGCCGTCGGCGAAGGCATTAAGAACAACGCGCCCGACGCTTTCGTGATCTGCATCACCAACCCGCTGGATGCGATGGTTTGGGCGCTGCGCGAATTTTCCGGCCTGCCTCATAACAAGGTTGTCGGCATGGCAGGCGTTCTCGACAGCGCGCGCTTTGCGACCTTCCTCGCATGGGAGTTTGATTGCTCGGTCAAGGATGTGAACGCATTTGTTCTGGGCGGCCACGGCGACACCATGGTTCCGGTCCTGTCCTACTCCACGATCAACGGCATCCCTGTGAAGGACATGGCGAAGATCAAAGGCGTCGCGACAAGCCGTCTCGACGAAATCGTCGCCCGCACGCGTGCCGGCGGCGGCGAGATTGTGAAACTGCTTGGCAATGGTTCGGCCTATTATGCGCCTGCCACCAGCGCGATCAGCATGGCCGAGGCCTATCTGGGCGACCAAAAACGCATCCTGCCAAGCGCGTCTTATGTTGAAGGCAAGTATGGCCTCGACGGGCTGTATGTCGGCGTCCCGACTGTGATCGGCGCAGGCGGCACCGAAGACGTGATCGAAATCGAACTGTCGGACGAAGAGCGCGCGAACCTGACGGTCAGCGTCGATGCGGTTAAGGAACTGCTTGAGGCGTGCAAAGGTCTGGATAGCTCGCTCGCTTGATGCGGTTTTTTCCACTCTTTTGCCTGACAGTTTTCGCAGCACCAGCGGCGGCACATGATGCCACGCTGGTGTATGTAGAAGCAATGGAAGCGCACATTCTGGACTGTCCGGCTGTTAATGGCTTTGCTCCCGAAGGCGATATGCTGAGCGTCGATTGGGTAAAGCGCGACGTCAACGACCCTGTTTTGGCCAATCATGCGGCAAAGTTTAAAGCCGAAGAACAAGGGCTCCAAGCCAACGTCAACGTCTTTACCAAGACGGTCGAAGGCATGGAGCTTATCCAGTTTATGGCGATCCGGAGCATGGAGGCTGTGGATGGCCAGCCTTCGGTGTATGTTGAAGGACAAGGTAATATCGGCGCGACCGAATACCTGTGCGTGACAATGGTGCCCGATCTCCCTTTTATGCCCTCTGGCAAGCTGTTGGGCGCGGTGTTCGGCAAAGACGTCGATGCCGGGATTGGCAATTCTCCGGGCGACCTGCGCAATGGCACATGGGTGTGGGACAAGATCTCACCCACCCATATTCGCACCATCGCGCGCTATACCAATTCATTTACGGGTCAGACTGACCTGCCCGACGACGTATTCTATCCCGGATTCTATATTTTAAGTTTCCGCAAATTCACGCCTGAACAATCAAATCAGGACAGCGAACAACCATGAGCATCCTCATAATCAAAGATACGAAGGTCTGTTTTGCATAAGGCACTTGCCTCAATTTTGTTGATCAGCGTGCTTTGCGCGCCGGTTTCCGCGCGTGAGATTGATCGTGCGGAGATCGCAGAGGATTTTGCGCCTGACGTCCCGCAGGAACAACGCGTCTATTGCATGGACACCCGGATGTTCACGCTTGCCGATGGCACCGAATACCGCGCCTGCACCAACTGGCGCGCGCAGGTCCGTACCCGGCTGATCCGCACCTATGCTGCGCTCGATGGGCCTGAAATCGATAGCGATGCCAACATCGACCTCGCCCGCACGTGTTTCGATCTGGCTATTGCGAGCCAGAACGATCCATACCGGACGACTTTTAACGACGATACTTTTCTAGCTGGCGCAAGATCGCATTTCACTTTGTGTGCCACGAACCGCGCAATGCAGCGCACCGACGAATACAGCCTCAAGGTTTATGACCGCGGCGTATGGCTCGGTTGAAGCTGATCCACAAATACCCACTACGGAGCTTTTGAATGTCCATCCTCATAAATAAAGACACCAAAGTCATCACCCAAGGGATGACCGGCAACACCGGCACATTCCATACCGAGCAGGCTATCGCCTATGGCTCGCAAATGGTTGCTGGCGTTACTCCTGGTAAAGGCGGCACCACGCATGTTGGCGTGCCGCAGTTCAACACCGTAAAAGAAGCGAAGGAAGCGACCGGCGCAACTGCCAGCTGCATTTACGTGCCGCCGCCCTTTGCCGCCGATGCCATCTGCGAAGCTATCGATGCCGAGATCGAGCTTATCATCTGTATCACCGAAGGTATTCCCGTACTCGATATGGTTCGCGCAAAGGCTGCGCTCACCGGAAGCAAATCGCGCCTGATCGGCCCGAATTGCCCCGGCGTTCTGACCCCTGATGAATGCAAAATCGGCATCATGCCCGGCTCGATCTTCAAAAAGGGCTCCGTTGGCGTTGTCAGCCGCTCCGGCACGCTGACTTATGAAGCCGTGCATCAGACCACGATGGTCGGCCTTGGTCAGACCACGGCTGTCGGCATTGGCGGCGATCCCGTGAACGGAACCAACTTTATCGACGTGCTCGACCTGTTCCTTGATGATCCCGAAACCAAATCGATCATCATGATTGGCGAAATCGGCGGATCGGCTGAAGAAGAAGCGGCCGCATTCCTGAAAGCCGAAGCTGCCAAAGGCCGCAGCAAGCCGACCGTCGGCTTTATTGCGGGCCGCACGGCGCCTCCGGGTCGCCGCATGGGTCACGCAGGCGCGATTGTGTCCGGCGGCAAAGGCGGCGCGGATGACAAGATCGCGGCGATGGAAGATGCGGGCATCCGCGTTTCCCCCTCGCCCAGCGAGCTTGGAACCACGCTCGACGCGATGTTGAAAGAGCTCGCATAACCGCGATCAGGCAAAAACAATTGGCGTAACCTCGCCTTCCTCTCCTCCCCACGGAGCACCCTATGGGTAACGAAACACACGAATTTCTGCCGCAAATGTCCGATCAGGAAGGGCCGCAACCCGGCCCGTCCTGGGGCAATCCCAAATGGCTTGATCAGGTCAGCGATACCAGCGCCGATCTGACCACCGCGATGGATCCGACGCAGATGCGCCTTTCCGATGTGAAAGACGCAGTCGGCAAAGCGGCACACAAAGCAGGCAAAGCGCTTGATCCCAAGGCAATCGAGGAGGCTTCGGCCAATTCGATTGCGGCGATGACGTTGATCCGCCTGTACCGTGTGCGCGGCCACCTTGCGGCGGATCTTGATCCGTTGGACCTGTCAAAGAAACGGGAAGTCCCGCAGGATTTGACGCTCGAATTTCATGGCCTAGCTGGCAAAGAAAATCTGGAAGTTTATGTCGGCGGCGTGCTCGGCATGAACTGGACCACCGTTGGTGAGCTCTTCAAACGGCTGAAAGAAGTGTATTGCGGCAAAGTCGGCCTCGAATACATGCATATCGCCGACACGGAAGAGCGGCGTTTCCTTCAGGATAAATTTGAAAGCCCCGGCGATACGATCCAGTTTACGCCGGAGGGTAAGAAAGCCATCCTCGCAGCGGTGCTGCGCGGTGAGCAGTATGAGGAATTCCTCGGCCGCAAGTATGTCGGGACCAAGCGTTTCGGCCTTGATGGCGGGGAGTCGATGATCCCTGCGCTTGAGGCGGTGATCAAACATGGCGGCAGCGATGGCGTGCGCGAGATCATTTACGGCATGGCCCACCGTGGGCGGCTTAATGTCCTCGCGAATGTTATGGCCAAGCCATACAAGGTGATCTTCCACGAATTTTCGGGCGGCTCTGCCAATCCCGAAGATGTCGGCGGATCGGGCGATGTGAAATACCACCTCGGCACAAGCACCGACCGCACATTCGATGACATCGAAGTCCACATGTCACTGGTTCCAAACCCGTCGCACCTTGAGACGGTGAACCCGGTTGTGCTCGGCAAAACCCGTGCACAGCAAATGGTTCGTGATGGCAAAACCACCGAACAAGTGCTGCCTGTCTTGATCCACGGCGATGCAGCGTTTGCCGGGCAAGGTGTTGTTTGGGAGAGCCTTTCGTTATCTGGCGTGCCCGGATACGACACAGGCGGTTGTTTGCACTTTATCATTAACAACCAGATCGGCTTCACCACCTCGCCTAAATTTGCGCGATCTTCGCCCTACCCGTCTGATGTTGCGAAAGGCATCATGGCGCCGATCCTGCACGTGAATGGCGATGATCCCGAAGCGGTGACATTCGCTTGTAAACTGGCGATTGAATACCGTCAGAAATTTGGCCGCGATGTTGTGATCGATATGTGGTGCTACCGCCGGTTTGGTCACAACGAAGGTGACGAACCGAAATTCACCCAGCCTTTGATGTATGACGTTATTCGCAAGCACCCCAAAGTGAGCGTGCTTTACGAAAATCGGCTGATCGAAGAAGGTGTAATCAATAAAGGTCACCGCGAAGAGGTGGCCGGCGAATTCGTCGCGCAACTCGAAGAGGAGTTTGAAGCGGCAAAAAGCTATAATCCCAACGAAGCCGACTGGTTCGGTGGCCGCTGGGCAGGCCTTAATAAACCTGCTGATCCCGAAACCGCGCGCCGAAACATCGAAACCGCGATTGAACCAAAAATGTTCGATAGCCTTGGCCGCGTTTTGACCGAGGTTCCCGATGATGTGAACATCCACAAAACTCTGGGCCGCGTGCTCAAGGCCAAGGGTGAAATGTTTACCAGCGGCGAAGGCTTTGACTGGGCCACCGCAGAAGCGCTGGCATTCGGCAGCCTGGTGATGGAGGGCTACAATGTCCGCCTTTCAGGCCAGGATAGCGGCCGCGGCACATTTTCTCAGCGCCACGCCGTTTGGGTCGATCAGGGAAGCGAACACAAGTATATCCCTTTGAACACCCTGCCCCACGGAAAATTCGAAGTGCACGATTCCACCCTGTCCGAATACGGCGTGCTTGGCTTTGAATACGGGTTTGCCATGGCGGATCCGAAAACATTGGTCCTGTGGGAAGCGCAATTTGGCGATTTCGCTAACGGCGCTCAGATCATGATTGATCAGTACATTGCCGCAGGCGAAGCAAAATGGCTGCGTGCCAACGGCCTCGTGATGCTGCTCCCGCATGGTTATGAAGGTCAGGGGCCGGAGCACTCCTCCGCTCGTCTCGAACGGTTCCTGCAATTGTGCGCGAACGACAATATCCAGGTCTGCAACATCACCACCCCGGCGAATTACTTTCACGTTCTGCGCCGCCAGATGCTGCGATCTTTCCGTAAACCGCTGATTATCATGACGCCGAAATCGTTGCTCCGGCACCCTCTGGCGAAAAGCACGCGCGAGGAATTTCAGGCCGACGGGCAGTTCAAGCGGATCAAATCCGACCTGACCGAGATCGCAGACAAGGATGTAAAACGTCTGGTTCTGTGTTCAGGCAAGGTCTATTACGATCTGTATGAAAAGCGCGAGGAAGAGGGGCTGAAAGATGTCTCGATCGTTCGGATCGAGCAGCTTTATCCGTTCCCCGGTGATCCATTGGCGGTTCGTCTTAAACGGATGACCAACCTGAAAGATGTGATCTGGTGTCAGGAAGAACCCAAGAATAACGGATCGTGGTTCTTTGTTCAAAACCAGATCGAGGATTCGCTCACACAGGCCGGGCACACCGGAATGCGCCCCATTTATGCGGGCCGCGATGCGGCGGCGTCTCCGGCAACTGGTCTGGCGAAACGTCATATCGAACAGCAAGAGGCGCTTGTCGCTGATGCTCTCGGCATCGCTTAACAATCAATCCAATTCACCCCAGTAACACGCTGAGGAATATGCAAAATGGCTACTGAAATCACTGTCCCGGCTCTTGGCGAGTCGGTAACCGAAGGCTCCATCGGCGAATGGCTTAAACAACCGGGCGACGCGGTCGCTGCCGATGAACCTATCGTCAGCCTTGAAACCGATAAGGTCGCGGTTGACGTCCCCTCACCTGTCGCAGGTGTGCTTTCAGCACATCAGGCCGAAGTCGGCGACACAGTCGAGGTTGGTGCGGTTATCGCATTGATCGAAGAAGGCGCGACAGGCGCGGCGACCAAAGGCGAAGAGCCTGCCCGCGCTCAGGAAAAACGCGCTGAAGGCGAAGCGAAACGCGAAACCGCGAGCGAAGAGCTTAGCGCTGCTGCACAGACACTGTCGCCTGCTGTGCGCCGGGCGGTCCTGGAACACGGCGTCGATCCAAGCACAATCAAAGGCACCGGCAAGGATGGCCGTCTTACCAAAGAAGACGTCATCGCCGCCGCCAAAGCAAAAAGCGATCCAGCGCCGGCACCATCATCCGCGCCCGCCGCCTCTGCACCGGCGCCAGCTGCTACTGGCGAACGCCGCGAAGAGCGCGTGAAGATGACCCGCATGCGTCAGACAATCGCCAAGCGATTGAAAGGCGCGCAGGAACAGGCTGCGCTGCTGACCACATTTAACGATGTCGATATGTCGGCCGTGATCGAAGCGCGGACGAAATACAAAGACATGTTCGCCAAGAAACACGACATTCGCCTAGGCTTTATGGGCTTTTTCGCAAAGGCCGCGTGCCTTGCGCTAAAAGACGTGCCGAGCGTGAATGCGTATATCGAAGGTGATGAGATCGTTTATCACGATTATGTCGATATCTCGGTCGCGGTGTCTGCGCCCAATGGCCTTGTCGTTCCGGTAATCCGGGATTGTCAGGACAAAGGCTTTGCACGGATCGAGAAAGATATCGCCGATTTCGGCAGCCGCGCCAAAGAAGGCACGCTGACCATGGCCGATATGAGCGGCGGAACGTTCACCATTTCAAATGGCGGCGTGTTCGGATCGCTGATGTCCACCCCGATCATCAACCCGCCGCAAAGCGCCGTGCTCGGTCTCCACCGGATCGAAGACCGCGCTGTGGTCGTCGATGGGGAAATCGTTATCCGTCCGATGATGTATATCGCGCTCAGTTATGACCACCGTCTGATCGACGGCCGCGAGGCTGTGACCGCGCTCAAGATTATCAAGGAAGCAATCGAAGATCCGACCCGGATGCTGATCGATCTTTGATCGAACGCACCATGTTGATCCAAACAATTCCGATCCCACCTATTACGGGATCATGGAGCTAGAAAATGGCTGAATACGACTACGACGTCCTTATTATCGGTGCCGGTCCCGGCGGCTATGTCGCGGCGATACGCGCGGCGCAGTTGGGCCTCAAAACCGCCTGTGCCGAAGGGCGCGATACTCTTGGCGGAACATGCCTCAATGTGGGCTGCATCCCGTCAAAGGCGATGCTCCACGCATCCGAATATTTCGACGCCGCTGCCAATGGCACGATGGCTGAAATGGGTGTGGACGTGACCCCAAAACTCAACCTCGACAAGATGCACGCGCAGCGCATCGATGCGGTTGATGGCCTGACCAAAGGCATCGAATTCCTGTTCAAGAAGAACAAGGTCGACTGGAAGAAAGGCTACGCCACGTTTCAGGATGCACATACCGTGAAAGTGGGCGACGAGACTGTCACAGCCAAAGATATCGTCATTGCCACCGGCTCTTCGGTCACGCCGCTTCCCGGTGTCGAGGTCGATAATGACAAGCAAATCGTGGTCGATTCCACCGGCGCGCTCGAACTGTCAAAAGTGCCGAACAAGATGGTCGTCATTGGCGGCGGTGTGATCGGGCTTGAGCTTGGTTCGGTCTGGCGGCGGCTCGGAGCCGAGGTGACCTGCATCGAATATCTGGATGAGATCCTTCCCGGTCTGGACGGTGATATCCGCAAGGAATCGCGCAAGATCTTCAAAAAGCAGGGCATCGAATTCAAGCTTGGTACCAAAGTCACCGGCGTCACCGTCAAAGGCAAGACCGCGACCCTGACGATGGAACCGGCAGCGGGCGGAGATGCAGAGACGATGGACGTCGATTGCGTGCTTGTTTCTATCGGTCGCCGTCCGAATACCGACGGCCTTGGTCTCGATGCGATTGGCCTTGAAACCAACCAGCGCGGACAGATCGAAATCCATCATGATTTCCGCACTTCAGTCGATAATGTCTGGGCAATTGGTGATTGTGTTCCCGGCCCTATGCTCGCTCATAAAGCGGAAGATGAAGGCATTGCCGTGGCAGAAAATATCGCGGGTGAGACTGGCATCGTGAACCACGATGTAATCCCCAATGTCGTTTACACCCTCCCGGAAATCGCCGGCGTCGGTCTGACCACGGAACAAGCCATTGAACAAGCTGGCGGCGACAAGAAAGCGATCAAAATCGGCAAATTCCCGATGATGGCCAACAGCCGGGCCAAAACCAATCATGAACCTGACGGTTTCGTGAAAGTGATCGCCGATGCCGAAACCGACCGGGTTTTGGGGGTATGGTGCATTGCGAGTGTCGCAGGCACGATGATCGCAGAGGCCGGTATCGCTATGGAATTCGGCGCTACGTCGGAAGACATTGCCTATACCTGTCACGCTCACCCAACCCATGCAGAGGCTCTTAAAGAAGCCGCTATGGGCGTACGGGGTAAGCCTATTCATATGTAACCGCCCTGCGGTGGTTTGCCCGCTGCGGTACATCGCAAATTGATTACGCGCCCCCTCTCGCCTAGACTTGGCAGCGAAAGGGGGCGCGTTCATTTTGGCGGCACAAAGCACTATTGTTGCACGGCTTTTTGCCATTGCAATCCCCGTGGCGATGCACCTCACCCTATCGGGTTGCTCTTTGTTTGAGCAGAAGGTCGAACCCCCTCCCCGTGTCGATACACCTATCGAAGTGCCAGAGGGCCACTCCAAGCTTTCAACACGGATTAATATCGACCTCGCGCCGATGCGCGCCGCGTTGGAACGCGAAGTTCCAAAACAGCTTTGGTCGATCAATCGACCCGGTGCGGAATGTGTCCCGTCGCAGCGAACCGAAGTGATTGGCATCACTCTTAAATCGCCGGTGATCCGCTGCGATTTGAACGGCGCTGTTTCGCGCGGATCGATCAATCTGACCGGACGCGGGCAAGATTTGATCGTAACCATGCCGATCCGCGCCAAAATCACGGCAAGCGATATTGGCGGAGTTATCAAACAGCAAACCGCCAATGCGAGCGCTTCAGTCTCCGCCCGTGTCCGTCTGATCATCCGCAAAGACTGGTCGGTGCGCGGCAAGGTCGCGATCAGTTACGACTGGAAGCAGCCGCCGACGGTTTCTGTGCTGGGGCAAGATGTGACCTTTGCCGACCGCGCGGACAAACGGTTGAGCGCCGTCATTGCGAAGCTTGAACGCACGCTGGAGAATGAAATCGCAAAGCTCGATTTGCGCAGCCGGATCGAACCAATGTGGCAGCGCGGGTTTACCGTCCTGTCTCTAAATACCGAAAATCCACCGGTTTGGATGCGTCTTACGCCGCGCAGTCTCGCGTTTGATGGCTACTCCGCATCGCGAAATTCAATCGCCGTGAATATGCAGCTGGATGCTGGCACCGAGGTCTTTGTTGGCGATAAACCACAAAAGCCCGATGCAGCGCCCCTACCGGATATGATCGCCGGAAATGCGCGCGATCAAAAACTCGCGCTGACCCTGCCAGTTATTGCGCAATATTCGCAGTTGGAGCCTGTGATTGCCCGCGCTCTGAACCGGCGGGCAAAGCGCCCCTTCCCGGTGCCCGCAATCGGCGATCGAATGGTCGAACTGCGCTCTGTCTCCGCCTATGGGACAAGCCAGAACAGAGTCGCTGTCGGGGTTGAATTCGAAGCCTGGGCGCCCGGTAAAAGGGATGATCCCGCGATTGGAACGATTTGGCTCACGGCCCTTCCCGTGAACGCACCGGATTCCCGCAAGGTTGAATTTGTCGATCCGGAATACAGCGTTGAAACAAGCCGGTTCACAACGAATGTTTTGCTCGAAATTGCTAAAACACGGGACTTCTCATCGACGATTGAAGACGCTCTGACGCAAAATTTCGAAGATGATTTTGATCAATTGCTTGGCAAGGTAGACCGCGCCGTCGCATCCAAACAGTTTGGTGATTTTACGATCACAACCGACATCGAAAAAGTTTCCACCGGCCAAATCACCGCCTATGGCGAAGGTCTGTTCCTTCCGGTATCCGCCGCCGGTGAAACGCAAATCCGATACGTCCCGCGATAGAGCAGATGCAGGGTGTACATTGGGGGATTATGAATTGGCTTATCCGCAATTGACCGACAAACCCGGCGCGCTGGCGACGGCGGCAGCCATCCGATCTGGCGAACTCACCCCGCACGAGGCCGTGGATGCAGCAATTGTTCGCATCGGAAAGCTGGATTCTGAAATAAACGCGCTGGCTGTACCCGATTTTGAACGTGCCTATGCATCGGCGCGCGCGATGGAAGAACAGTCAAAACGCTCCGAAGGTTCTGCCCAATTCCAACCTCTTTTCGGTGTACCCATGACCGTCAAAGAGAGTTTTGATGTCGAAGGCCTGCAATCGTGCTGGGGACACGAACGGCTGACCGATTATATCGCGCCGCGCGATTCAGAACTGGTCAGCAGATTGAAGGCGGCAGGCGCGATCATCATCGGCAAGACGAATGTACCGGTCGACCTGACAGATTGGCAGAGTTTTAACCCGGTCTATGGTCGCACGACCAATCCGCACAATGCCGAAAGATCACCCGGCGGATCATCCGGTGGCAGCGCCGCAGCGGTCGCCAGCGGTATGGTGCCTTGCGATTTTGGAACGGATATTGGCGGCTCTGTCCGCGTCCCTGCGCATTTCTGCGGTATCTGGGGTCACAAAACGTCTTGGGGATTGGTCAGCAAGCGCGGCCATGATCATCCGCAAATGGCGCGGCGCAAAGGATTTATCGCCGTCCATGATGAAGCCCTCTCAATCGCCGGGCCCCTCGCCCGCAATGCCCAGGATCTTGCACTTTTGACAGAAGTCGGCGCGAGTGTTCCGCTGCGTCGCAGCGCCAAACGGCTGCGCGATTGCCGCATTCTTGCCCTGACTGAATTTCCCGGAAGCGCGCTGGATACGAGCGTCCTTGAACCAACCGAAATCGCGTTGCAGCGCCTTGCGCGAGGCGGTGTGAAAATTGATCGTACCAGTGATCTGGTGCCCGATCTGGCACAGCAACATGCCGACTACCTTCGGATGATGAATGTCACGATGGCTCGCGGCGCGCCTTCCCCGAACGGCAAACAGGCAAGCGCTGCGGATTGGTTTGCGCTGATGGATGCGCAGGCAGCCAACGAGTACCAATGGGCGCAATTGTTCCAAACCTATGATTTTGTGCTTGCCCCTCCCGCACCGGTGTTGGCGATCCCGCATCTTGGGGGTTCGGTTTTTAACGCCACAATTCGCGTAAATGGTTCAGATATGCCAGCAGGTGCCGGATTAGCCTGGGCAGGTCTTGCGACCTTCCCCAATCTCCCCGCAACAGTGATGCCCATTGGACATGGCACCTACGAAGGGGCAAAGCTGCCGTGCGGAATGCAGGTGATGGGACCACGCTGGAGCGATCTCGATTGCATCGCCGCGGCTGAAACCATGTTTCAGATATTGCACGGTTAATACCGATGGCCACGATAATGCAGCGGCTTGCCAAATGGCACATATGGCTGGGATGGTTGGTCGGCGTGCCGATCGTGATGTGGGTCGCGACAGGCCTATTCATGGTAAGCCGTCCGATTGATGAGGTTCGCGGTAGCCATCTGCAAATCGCGCAGGAACAACAGCCACTCATTATCGAAGGTAGTGAGATTGCCACAGCTGACATGCAGCTCGGGGAAATGCAGCTTGTCATGCAAGATGGCCGCGCGGTCGCAATTTTGACAACGCTGGACGGCCAGACAAGACGCGTGGACTTTGCCAGCGGACAGCCAATTCCCGCACTGGATGCAGAGGCCGCCCGTGCATTGGTGGAGCGGCGCATTGTTGGCGGCGATGCGGTCCAATCCGTTACATTCTTCAATGCTGACAAAGTCCCATTTGACTTTCGCCGTCCGATCCCTGTTTGGCAGGTCGGGCTATCCGACGGCACTCATGTCTATGTTGGGCGTGACTCTGGCCAGATCGAAGCCGTGCGCACACGGTGGTGGCGATGGTTCGATTTTATGTGGGGTCTCCATATTATGGATATTTCGGAACGTGAGGATACGAGCCATCCAATACTTATCCTGTTTGCAACGCTCGCGCTGATCGGATCATTGTTCGGCCTCGTATTGATGTTCCGCCGCCGCAAATCCAGAGTAAAGCCCTCGTCATGAACGAGACAATCCTGACACCAATCCTCGATCTGCTTGATGTTATCGGGATTGCCATTTTTGCCTTGTCCGGGGCCGTGATCGCCGCGCGTGAACGGCAAACCTTTGTCACTATGGGATTCTTTGCGTTGGTTACCGGAGTGGGTGGAGGCACAATCCGCGACCTGTTGATCGGCGCACCCGTTTTCTGGATCACTGATCCATGGGTCGCCGCGATCTGTTTGGCCTGCGCACTTATCGCCTGGTTCACGCCTGTCACGCTATGGCAGGGCAAACTATTCGATCTGGCCGATGGCGGAGGATTGGCGGCCTACGCGGTGCTCGGCAGTGCCAAGGCAATCGCCTATGGGGTTCCCCCCGTGCCAGCCATCCTGATGGGGATCATCACAGGGTGCGTGGGCGGCATTATCCGTGATGTCGTAGCGGGACGACCTTCGATCATCATGCAACCCGAACTATACGTCACAGCCGCTGCATTAAGTGCAGCGATCACCGTATCGGGAATGACCCTTACGCAGTGGCTCGCTTTGCCGCTGCCGGACGCATGGATATGGGGCGCGGCTTTTCTGTCTGGCTTTATTCTCCGCGCCGTCGCCATTCAGTGGCGTTTGGGCTTGCCAAGTTACAGCAAATCATCGCCGCCGGTTCCCGGTACCGAAACGCACCGAGAACCGGACAGCGATTAACCGTTCAGATCAGCGTCTACATCATCGGGAAATTGTTCGCCCGGAAGTGGGCCACCCGGATAGGCCGGCTGCGGCTCCGATGGTGAACCTGCGCTTTGCTGTGAGGTGTTCATCCGGTCACGCGCTGCGCCATATCGGGCATCGGTCCATTGCAGATCCGCACCGCGAGCGCGATTGACATTACCCGTATCGAAATTGCTGCCCTGAAAGCCGCTATAATTGATATCGGCAATCTGGCCATTGGCATCTATTTGACACGTGAAACCGCCGCCATTGAACAGCGCACCGGTAACGGTCCAGCCTTGGGCGGTCCGATCCACACTATCTACCGTTTCCACCCGGATATCGCGTTCGATCCGGCTAACGCATTGATCCACTGCGCTGTCGAGGCCCGAGCCGCTATCACTGCGGCGGGGATCGCGGCGTTCATTGCGGCGATAATCATCACGATCATTGGTCCGCTCACGCCGATAATCAATGTCTCTGTCCCGGCGATTGTTGCTATTCGCAGCACTGGCGATCGCAGCAATCCCGCCCAAAATCAGCACGCCGGTCAGGACATCACCGCCCCGCACACGGTTGCGCCGCCATCCACGTCGGCCCCAGCGGCCCCATTCGCTCACTTCGGCGTCACCATCATAGATGCTGTGATCAAAATCGGTAAAGACCGCGCCCGCCGACAGCGAAGCCGATGGGGCAGAAATTTCGGCAGCGTGAGCCGGTGCAGCGGTCATAGAAGCGGCGGCAATAAAGCCTGCTAGCGCTCCGGTACGGTTCAATGAAAGCATGAATGCTCCCTCCTGTTTGAAGCAAGCGGCCACCAATCGCTCAAGTGCGCAAACGAATAAGCGGTTCAGGCTTTCGCGAGCCTGAACCGTAAACCCATTCTGAAATCATAGAAAATGGCGGAGCGACCAATAGTCGCCCCGCCCATATCTGTTTGCGGGATCAACGCAGTCCCCGGATGCCGTCAAAGTCGATCTGCGGACGACCACGACCATCGAAGAAACAGGTGAACCGGCCCCGATCAAAATCGCGTCCCCGATACCCACGAGCGCCTTCTACCTCGATGCGGCCTTTGACACGGAACCCGAACCGGGTGCGATCTACGTCACGGATTTGGGTCACGTTGGCAAAACGATAGCCTCCAAACCGGCTTGCCTGGCGCTCTGCTGCGCGGACGCACCGGTCCACCGCATTACGCCCATTGTTAAAGCCGCGATTGTTGTAGCGAACATTGTGGTTGTAGCCGCGATCGCGGTAGCCGCGGTTGCGATAATCACGCTTGCGATCGCCATCGAATGCACCGGCAAGCGCAGCGATACCGCCAATGATCACGGCACCTGCGATAACATCGCCTGCATCTACACCGCGATCACGGTGCCGGTCCTGAGCTGCTGCTGGTGTGGCAGTCGCAAGGGCCATCGCGCCAGCGGCGACAGTCCCGAGCGTGCCTTTGGCGAGTGTCTTGGTAAGCTTCGTCATAGGTCTCATCCTCGGGTTGTGCCGATGCGGGTTTGCTCCGGCTACAAGCCCCTTATGGATGATTCGCTATTGGCATAATCTGACTGACCTTTGCAGGTTTTGTTCATATATAGTGGTCTTTTTATGAACACTCAGCCGAGCAGCTGCTCAGACTACGTTGATTTACTCAACGGCAATGAGCCTGAGCTTAATCGAATACGGTGCGCGTAAACTGGCGTTGCGCGCCGAGCCAACCCATGAGCACCGCCGCTGTGGCAGTGAATGTGAGCGCTTTCATAAACTCAGACTTCCACAGGCCGAACAAAAGAAAAGGGCTGGCGGATCGCTCCGCCAGCCCGTTCTAAATCATTTCGCCAAATAGCCGCTTATGCTTCGGCGTACTCGTCGGCTTCGTTCATGACAGGGCCGCTGTCTTGACCGCGGGCATCAACATCGCGTTCGACGAATTCGATGATCGCCATTGCAGCAGCATCAGAACCGCGGAAACCGCCGCCTGCTTTGCCTTTACCGATGATCGAGCCTTTGATGATGCGGGTATATCCGCCTTCACGGTCGCTGTAACGCTCAGCCAGGACATCAAACAGCTTTTTAAGCTGCGTCTCATCACCAAGACGGCTCATGGCGAGACGACGGTTCGAAAGCCCGCCGCGCTTTGCCAGAGTTACCAGTTTCTCTACGTAAGGACGCAATTCTTTGGCTTTGGCTTGTGTGGTGCTGATCTGCTCATGCTTGATCAAAGCAGTGGCCATGTTGCGGAAAAGAGCCTTACGGTGGCCCGATTTCCGGCTCAGCTTACGCTGTGAAATTCCGTGACGCATTTGTATTTCCTTTGTGTTCGTTATGGGCCCGTATCAGGTAGCCCAAAGCTGGCGGCGCTTTCCCTTTGTTGGGAGGCGCGCCGCCGGAGCCTTGATTAACCCAGTAGCTCTTGTTCGAGCTTCTTGGCCATTTCTTCGATGTTCTCTGGTGGCCAGCCTGGAATGTCCATGCCGAGACGCAGACCCATGCTGGAGAGAACCTCTTTAATCTCATTCAAAGACTTGCGGCCAAAGTTTGGCGTACGAAGCATTTCGGCTTCGGTCTTTTGAACCAGATCACCGATATAGATGATGTTGTCGTTCTTGAGACAGTTTGCCGAACGCACAGAAAGCTCGAGCTCGTCGACCTTCTTGAGAAGGTAACGGTTGAGCTGATTGGCGTCGTCTTCCTGCGGTGTTGCAGCCTGACCAATCATGGCCGACTGCGGCTGAGGAATGCCGTCTTCGAAGTGTACGAACAGCGTCAGTTGATCCTGCAGAATACGCGCAGCGAAAGCCACAGCGTCTTCAGGAGTGACAGTGCCATCGGTCTCGACGGTCAGGGAAAGCTTGTCATAGTCAAGCTCCTGACCAACGCGGGCGTTCTCGACCTTGTAGCTCACCTGACGGACAGGCGAATAAAGCGAGTCGACCGGGATCAGACCGATCGGCGCATCGATTGGACGGTTCTGAACTGCTGGCGAATAGCCTTTCCCAACGTCAGCGGTCAGCTCCATATTGAGCGTTGCGCCTTCATCCAGGTGACACAGAACCAGATCCTTGTTCATCACTTCGATATCGCCGGTAACCGCAATGTCGCCAGCTTTTACGGTGGCAGGACCAGTTACGGAAAGCTGCAGACGCTTGGGCCCTTCACCTTCCATCTTGAGAGCGATCTGTTTCACGTTCAGGACCATATCGGTCACATCTTCGCGCACACCAGCGAGCGAAGAGAATTCGTGAAGCACATTTTCGATCTTGATCGAGGTGATAGCAGCGCCTTGAAGCGAGCTAAGCAGAACGCGGCGCAAAGCATTGCCGAGTGTCAGGCCAAAGCCACGCTCAAGCGGCTCAGCCACAAATGTGACCTTGCGCTGCTTGTCGTCGCTATCCTTGATCTCGAGAGTGTTGGGTTTCTTAAGTTCCTGCCAGTTCTTAGTATTGACGGACATGGATTTCCCCTAATTCGCCTAATGGCGGTTCAAATGACGGTCGGCCCCTTTGCGCTTTATAGCTGCAACGGATCCGGCCGGTGTCAGGATGGCTAAGCCGAGCCACCCGACGGGACTTGATCAGACGCGGCGACGCTTGGAAGGACGGACCCCGTTGTGCGGGATCGGCGTCACATCGCGGATCGACGTGATGTTAAAGCCGACAGCGGCGAGACCGCGCAGGGCGCTCTCACGGCCCGAACCCGGGCCTTTCACTTCGACTTCGAGAGTACGGACACCGTGCTCCACCGCTTTTTTACCGGCGTCATCCGCTGCAACCTGTGCGGCGTATGGAGTCGATTTACGGCTGCCTTTGAAGCCCATGCTGCCGGCGCTGGACCAACTGATAGCGTTGCCCTGTGCATCCGTGATGGTGATCATGGTGTTGTTAAAACTGGCGTTGATGTGGGCAACTCCGCTAGAAATGTTCTTTCTATCGCGGCGCCTTACTTTGCCGGGTTCGCGTGCCATTGTGCGTATTCCTTATTGAATGGGTGAAGGGAAAAGCGTCGGGAAAAACCCGAGCTTACTTCTTCTTCCCAGCGATCGGCTTGGCCTTACCCTTGCGGGTGCGGGCATTGGTGTGAGTGCGCTGTCCGCGAACGGGCAATCCGTTACGGTGACGCAGTCCGCGATATGTACGAAGGTCCATCAGACGCTTGATATTCATCGCGGTCTGGCGACGAAGGTCGCCTTCGACGGTGATATCGGCATCAATAGCCTCGCGAATACGCAGCACTTCCTCATCAGTGAGGTCCTGCACGCGTGCCGCATGCGAGATGCCAAGGTTATCAGCGATACGGACAGCCGTTGTGCGGCCAATCCCGTGAATATATGTCAACGCGATAATAACGCGCTTATTTGTGGGGATGTTTACCCCGGCAATACGAGCCACTTAATTCTCCATGCTCCACAGGGTTTCCGGATTGTACCGTAGCCCCTATCTCAACGCTCAAACACTGACACACCCTTGCCAACAGAATGCCGGATGAAAACCAAAGGCTCTCAAACAGCAAAAGCCCGGATGGCACGCGCGCAATTGGCGTTGCCTGCCGGACCTGATTCGCCGAAGGATAATAGGCGTGTCAAATGAACCGCGCGCTTAAGGCGATTCTCGGTTGTAGTCAACCGTCACAACGCCCGTCACTTGCTTGATCGAGGATATGGGGTTTACTGACCCAGCTTCAAGAGCTTGTGGCGCCAACCCGTGCGAACTCGCCATATGGCGAAGCCACGCTTCCGAATTGCTTCAATTGTCGCTGGTAAGATCACCGAAAGCATCATCGACGGCGCTCGTCGCTGTGCTGTTGGGCGCGTCTTCCGAACCGGCATCAGGATCGCCGGCATCAAGCTTGGTTGATCCTGCGCCGCCATCGGCTTCCGCGCTTTTTTCATCAGCCGCATCATCAGGTGCAGGCTCTTCAGTCGGGCGTGCGCCATCCAAACGGCCCAGCCCCTGCGCAAGCCCATCCAATTGCTGGCTTATCACACCGTCCACCGCTTTCGCGATTGCGGGAATATCAAATCGCATACGGCCACCAACGTGGTACTCCCAGACGATACGAGTGCCCTCTTTCGCTTCACTGATCGCTATCGTCAGAACACCGCTCACCGGCTCGCTTTGCAGCGGCCCGAGCGCGCCAGCCATACGCAGGGCCGATTCCGGATAGGCTTGAATCACGCGCATATGCTCAACGCTTCCCTCGAGTGTGATGCGATCGGCATCTTCGACCTCGGGTATCCGCTCACAAAAACAACCGCCTGCCTGAGGGCGCAGTGTCAGATTGCCGGAATCTCCGGACCACGTATGCGCCTTGTTCCACCATGTCGCGGGCGTGATCAGCGCGAGCCAGACTTGTTTGGGACTTGCCTCAACCAGCGCTTCGTCCCGCGTGACAAAGCCTGCTTCGTCCTGTTCGGTAATCTCCGCCGCAAGTGGCGACGCAATTACAGCCCCGGCAAACGCAGCAGCAGCAAAGATGGAAGAACGCATGACCCAAATCTCCTTTGAGCCACCGCTTAATGCAATGCGCAGGTGAGTTAAAGAGCGCCTTTTACAGGAACGGCGCAGCTAAAGCCCGCTTATGCCAAAACCGCGTCGATTGAGGCGGCAACTTCGCCAATATCGGCCATCCCGTCGATGCGCGTGACAATGCCGCGCGCCTCATATCCAGGAAGGATCGGAGCTGTTTTTGCCCGGTATTCATCCATACGGGTGCGAACGGTCTCTTCATTGTCATCCGGGCGGCGTTTGAAATCAGTGGAACCGCAGGAATCGCACACACCCTCTTTCGAAGGTGGATTGGCAGCATCATGGTACAGCGCGCCGCAATTGCCGCAGGAAAAACGCCCTGTGATCCGCTCTACCAGCGCATCGACATCCACACCCAGCTCGATCACGTGGTCGAGGCTGCGGCCATGCTTGGCTAAAATCTCGTCGAGCTGATCGGCCTGCGCTTCGGTGCGAGGGTAGCCGTCAAAAATGGCCCCCGTCTCCGCATCCATTTGCGCTAGATTGGCATCGATAAGTTCTGAAACAATCTCGTCCGAAACAAGCTCGCCCCGGTCCATTACGGCTTTCGCCTTTTGCCCTACGGGGGTTTGCGCCTTTACTGCGGCGCGCAGCATGTCACCGGTGGAAAGCTGTAGCATTCCGTGGCGTTCGACAAGACCAGCACTTTGCGTGCCTTTGCCAGCGCCCGGTGGGCCGAGAAGAATAATATTCACCGATGAACCCCTATTACAGCGCCGGATGTGTGCCCCCGCGCGTTCCAACAGTCAGCCGTAGCGATCAATTAACGCATGCGACCTTTGAGCTTCGCCTTTTTAATCAGATCGCCATACTGGTGGGCCAGCAAATGCGATTGGATCTGGCTCAGCGTATCGACCGTCACATTGACAACGATCAGCAAGCTGGTTCCGCCCAAGAACAACGGAATCCCTGTCTGCGCGATCATATATTCCGGGACGACACAAACCAGCGTGAGGTAAATCGCGCCAACAACCGTAATCCGGGTCAGAACATATTCAAGATAATCAGCAGTGCGTTTACCCGGACGGATACCGGGAATAAAGCCGCCGCCCTTCTTCAAATCCTCGGCGCGCTCTTCCGGATTGAAGACCACCGCAGTGTAGAAGAAGGTGAAGAAGATGATGCCGAGCGCATACAGCGTCATGTAGATCGGCTGACCATGCTGAAGATACTGGTTGAGAGTGACAACGAAGCCACCAAAGCCGCTTTCTGTATCCACAGAATTGCCCGCAAATTGCGAGATCGTCAGCGGCAGCAAAAGCAGTGAGCTGGCAAAGATCGGAGGAATAACGCCCGCCGTGTTGAGTTTAAGCGGCAGATAAGAATTGTCCTGCTGAGCCATGCCATTTTGCGTTGCGCGCTTGGGGTATTTCACCAACAAGCGCCGCTGAGCACGCTCAACGAACGAAATCAGCAGGATCAAAACAACAACCATAATCACAAAAAAGATGATGATGCCCGGTGCAATCGACCCGGTCCGGCCGCCTTCAAACAGGTTGCTGGCAAAGGTAGGGAACTGAGCAACAATACCGGCCATGATGATAAGAGACACACCATTACCGATCCCGCGCGAGGTAATTTGCTCCCCCAGCCACAGAAGGAACATGGTCCCACCGACAAGACTGATGACCGCGCCGACCCGGAACACATACCCGGGCTCGACAACTGCCGAAATACCGTTTTGGGCAGAGAAACTCTCAAGGCCGGCGGCCAGGAAATACCCCTGGATCGCGCACAGGAAAACAGTGCCGTAACGGGTGTACTGGTTCAATTTCTGACGACCGGTTGCGCCCTCCTTCTTGAGAGCGGCGAGCGTCGGGTGCAGAGCCGAAGCCATCTGCACAACAATCGACGCCGTAATATAAGGCATAACGCCGAGCGCGATGAGACTCATCCGCTCAAGGCTGCCGCCAGAGAACGTGTTGAACAATTCCAGCACCCCGCCCCGACCCAGATCAGCAAGGTTCTGCAACGCCGCAGGGTTAACCCCGGGAAGCGGCACGTAGCTCAGGAAACGAAAAACTATCAGCGCACCGATGGTGAACCAGATGCGCTGGCGTAGCTCTGTAGCTTGGGCAAAATTGCCCAGGTTCATATTGCTGGCGATGTTATCGGCGCGTGAAGCCATGGTGTATTATCGATCCTAGCGTTTTGGCCGCGTCATTTCGGCCCTGCTCGCATAGATAGGGTGAGCAATTCGGAATGTCGAACCCCTGCCCCGCAAAAACATTGTCCCGGACCTGATATCGGGGCCTCTTTCCACAAGCGATTGCGCCTGAGTGCAGAGTACCCCGAACCAAATCCGGGACAACAATTTAAAGCTTACTTCTTTTTCTTCGCTTTGGCTTCCTTGGCCTCGGCCTTAGCGGCTTTGACTTCAAGGTTGGTCGGCGCGGTCACTTCGACACTGCCGCCGGCATTTTCAACGGCGGCAACAGCGCCCTTGGTGGCACCGGTCACGATGAACTTGGCTTTGGCCTTGATCTCACCTTTGCCGAGCAAACGGACGCCGTCTTTGCCGCCGCGGACAAGACCACACGCACGAAGCGCATCTTCGGTGATGTCGTTCTTTCCATCGAGCTTTTTCTCGTCGATGAACTTCTGGATCATACCGATGTTCACTTCGGCGTAGTCTTTGCCAAACGGGTTGTTAAAGCCGCGCTTTGGCAGGCGCATGTGAAGCGGCATCTGACCGCCTTCAAAGCCCTTGATCGCCACGCCGGAGCGAGCCTTTTGACCCTTTTGGCCGCGGCCCGATGTCTTGCCTTTGCCTGAACCGATACCACGGCCCACGCGCATGCGACCGGAACGGGCGCCTTCATTGTCACGGATGTCATTAAGTTTCATAGTGCACTCGCTTTCGCTTTTGTTCGCGCTGATGATTGAAGCGTTACTGCTTCGAGCAAGGCGCGCGCATAGCTGGCACCGACGGCCAATGCAACCCAAATGCGCTCATCTTGCAGGGCGTGCCGTTCAGACAGAAGCGAAATTGGGCGAATTGCGATGAGAATGAAAACACTTCTGGCGGGAGCCACTGCGCGCTCTCGTCAGTTCGTGCCAATGTCCCGTCCACAACACCAGTCCGGTAATCAACGCTGATCAATCAAATATCTCGACATCAATCATTGATGGATAATTTGAACAAGCATCTTTCAAGGCTGTAATTTCGCGGCGGCACTGCGCTGCAACCAGCGGGCGCGCGGAACATATGATGCGCGATGCCTTAACCACACGCTGTACTAGTTGATGATGCGCTAAATGCGTGATGACTAGGCCGAAAGCGACGGCTTAATCGATGCGTGCAGGGAATTCCGCGAAACTGGCCTTTCTTATAGCGGACTGCAAGCGCCTCACATCCGTCAGACTATGATAGCCAAGCATACGCCGCGTCCAATCTTCTGATATTGGCCCTGCACGTCCAACAAAGCAAAAACCCCGGCCTTTCGACCGGGGCTTTTTATTATTCAAATCCGTGAAACGGCCTGAAACTTAGTCAACCACCACAACAAGATGCGGGATCTTTGCGATCGCTCCGCGAACTTCAGGGGTATCCTGACGCTCGACGACTTTATGCATCTTATTAAGCCCAAGACCGATGAGGATCTTGCGCTGGCTCTCTGGACGACGGATCGGCGAACCGATCTGCTTGATCTTTACTGTTTTCTTGGCAGCCATTGATCTTACTCCGCGATTGCTGCGGCGTCGGCTTCTGCCTCGGCCTTATCAGCGCCGCCGCGACCCAAAAGGTCAGCGACTTTCTTACCACGACGCTGTGCAACCGACTTCGGCGAAGTCTGGTTGACGAGCGCGTCGAAAGTGGCGCGGATCATATTGTAAGGGTTGGACGTGCCGACCGACTTGGTCACAACGTCGGCAACACCGAGGCTTTCGAATACTGCACGCATCGGACCACCGGCAATGATACCAGTGCCCGGAGGTGCCGTACGAACGGTCACCTTGCCCGCACCGAAACGACCATTTGCGTCGTGATGAAGCGTACGACCTTCCTTAAGTGCAACGCGGATCATCTTTTTGCGCGCCGCAGCAGTTGCCTTGGTAATCGCTTCCGGAACTTCGCGCGCCTTACCCTTGCCAAAACCAACGCGGCCTTGACCGTCACCGACAACGACGAGCGCAGCAAAGCCGAAACGCTTACCACCCTTCACCGTTTTGGAAACGCGGTTGATGTGTACGAGCTTCTCGATGATGCCATCATCTTCTTCCTCGCGGCGGCCACGGCCACCATCACGTCCGCCGCGACCACGGCCTTTGCCGCCGCGATCATTGTTGTTGCCACCGCGGCCACGGTTACCGCCACGGCCCTGCCTGGGCTGCTCGGTAGGTTGCGCAGTCGGCTCGGCAGCAGCTGACTGGTTATCAGCCGCCTCCGATGGAGTTTCCGCAACAGCTGGTGCTTCGGTAACTTCCGGCGTCACAGCTTCGGTCGCTGCTTCTTCGGTTTTCTTTTCATCAGCCATCATCAGAACTCCAGCCCGCCTTCGCGAGCGGCATCGGCCAGCGCTTTAACGCGGCCATGAAACAAGAACCCGCCGCGATCAAACACGACAGTGGTCACGCCAGCCTTTTTGGCAGCTGCAGCGATGTCTTTGCCAACCTGAACGGCAGCATCGATATTTGCACCCGATGCCTTCGCACCAAGAGTTGACGCAGCAGCCACAGTCTGGCCCTGGATATCATCGATAACCTGAGCGTAAATGTGACGACCGGTGCGGTGAACCGACAGACGCGGCTTGCCACCAGACCGAGCGCGAAGCGCAGAGCGCACGCGGCGCCGGCGACGTTCAAAGAGAGAGAGCTTTGCCATCTTACTTCTTCTTCCCTTCCTTGCGGAAGACATACTCGCCGCGATACTTGATACCCTTGCCCTTGTAAGGCTCAGGCTTACGGAATTCGCGAATTTCGGCGGCAAACTGACCAACGGCCTGTTTGTCGATACCGGAAATCTCGACCGTTGTTTGATCGGGCGTTTTAACTTCGAGGCCCTCGGGCACAGTGAGATCAACATCATGGCTGAAACCAAGCTCAAGCTTCAGGGTCTTGCCCTGCGCTTTTGCACGGTAACCAACGCCGGAAATCTCAAGCGTCTTGGTGAAACCTTCGGTCACCCCTTCAACCAGGTTCGACACAAGCGTACGCTGCATACCCCAAAAGGACCGCGCCTGTTTGCCGTCATTCGCCGGATTGACTTGGATCTCGTCACCTTCGACCTTGTAGTCGATCAGATCGGAAAGGCCGAGCGTCAGAGTACCCTTAGGGCCCTTCACGCTCAGTGTGCCGTTTTCGATGCTGGCAGTAACCCCGGCAGGGATTGCCACAGCTTTTTTACCAATGCGGCTCATCAGAAGACCTCCGCAAGCACTTCGCCGCCGACATTGTTTTCGCGCGCTTCGTTGTCCGAGAGGACGCCACGCGGTGTCGAGACGATGGTGATGCCAAGGCCGTTGCGTACAGTCGGAAGTTCCTTCGAACCCGAATAGACGCGCCGGCCCGGCTTGGAAACGCGGCTCACATGCTTGATAGCAGGCTCACCCTCGAAATATTTCAGTTCAATCCGCAGAGCCGGGTGCTTGCCGCTCTCATCTTCGCTGTAGCCACGGATGTAGCCTTCGCGAGTAAGAACTTCGAGAACGTTCGCACGCAGTTTGGACGCTGGCGAAAGGACAGAGTCCTTCTTCGCCTGTTGTCCGTTACGGATACGGGTGAGCATATCACCCAGTGGATCGGTCATAGCCATTCGTCAGATCCTCACCAGCTCGACTTGGTCAGACCAGGGATCATGCCCCGGGTGCCGAGTTGACGCAGTTCGATACGGTTGATGCCGAACTTGCGGTAATAGCCGCGTGGGCGGCCGGTGGTGGCGCAGCGATTGCGCACGCGAGTTGGATTCCCGTTGCGTGGAATCTCAGCCATTTTGAGACGCGCGATCAAACGCTCGCTCTCGTCAAGGCTCACGTCATCCGCGATTGCCTTCAGCTTCTCGTACTTCGCTGCGTACTTTTTGACGAGCTTCTTGCGACGCTCGTTTTTATTGATGGAACTCAGTTTCGCCATTGGACTTAAGCTCTCTTGCTTGTCGTTACGATCGAGAAACAGCTCACGCCGCTTCTTTCTGTTCGGAATTGGCTTCGCCCTGGAATGGGAAGCCGAACAGACGCAGCAATTCGCGCGCCTCTTCATCGGTTTTCGCGGTGGTGGTCACGATGATATCCATGCCCCGCACCTTGTCGATTTTGTCATAGCTGATCTCTGGGAACACGATCTGTTCTTTGAGACCCATTGCGTAGTTGCCGCGGCCGTCGAAAGACTTGGCGTTCAAACCACGAAAGTCACGAATGCGTGGCATTGCGATTGTAACCAGACGATCGACAAATTCGTACATGCGCTCACGGCGAAGGGTGACCTTACAACCGATTGGCATGCCTTCGCGCAGCTTAAACTGAGCGATCGATTTCTTTGCCTTGGTGATAACCGGCTTTTGACCAGCGATCAGAGCCATCTCTTCAGCAGCCGTCTGGACTTTTTTCTTATCCTGACTTGCTTCACCCACACCCATATTGAGTGTGATCTTTTCGAGTTTTGGCACTTCCAAGCGATTTTTATAACCGAACTTTTCGGTCATCGCCTTGACGATCTGCTCGTCAAACTTCGCCTTCATGCGCGGAGTGTAATCAACCATCGATTGTCTCCCCACTCTTTACAGCAATGCGAACCTTCTTGCCGTCTTTCTCTTCAAAACGAACACGGGTTGCCTTGCCGTCTTTTGGATCAGCCACCGCTACCTTCGAGATGTTCATCGGAGCCGGGAACCGGTCGATGCCACCCTGAGGGTTTTGCTGAGTAGGCTTACGATGACGTGCAACAACGTTCACACCTTCGACCACGACCTTGCCCTCTTTCGGCATGACCTGTTGGACAGTGCCGGAACGGCCCTTATCCTTGCCCGAAAGCACGACGACATTGTCGCCCTTTTTAATCTTTGCAGCACCCATGATCAGAGCACCTCCGGAGCAAGCGAAATGATCTTCATGAACCCGCGGCCGCGAAGTTCGCGAACCACTGGGCCAAAGATACGAGTGCCGATTGGCTCTTCGCTTTTGTTCACTAGGACCGCAGCGTTGCTGTCAAAACGGATCACGCTACCATCAGAACGGCGAACGTCCTTTTTGGTGCGGACGATCACTGCACGGTGAACGTCACCCTTTTTCACTTTTGCACGCGGTTGAGCTTCCTTAACGGAAACCACGATCACGTCGCCAACGGAAGCAAACCGGCGCTTTGACCCGCCCAGCACCTTAATGCACTGGACGCGCTTTGCGCCGCTGTTATCCGCAACGTCGAGATTGGATTGCATCTGGATCATTGATCCGTTCCTTCTCTTGGCTTGCCAGAACCAGTCTGGCAGTTCCTACGTCAATTAATTACCTGCTGCCTCGACATCGAGATCAGCTTCGATCGCTTGTGTGCCGCCCGAAACAACCCGGTCTTTTACAACCCAAGTCTTCGTCTTGGAGATCGGTTTGGTCTCCTCGATACGGACAACATCACCAACGGTGAATGCGTTATCTTCATCGTGAGCGTGATACTTTTTCGAACGGCGAATGATTTTCCCATAAAGTGGGTGCTTCACTTTGCGTTCGACCAGCACGGTCACGGTCTTGTCGGTTTTGTCAGAAGTGACAGTTCCGATCAGAATACGTTTCGGCATTGTCTACTCCTTACGCCTTTTCAGCGGCGGCCTTCGCCGCGCGCTCGCTTTGCAGAGTTTTAATCTGCGCGATGTTGCGACGAACTTCACGGATCCGCGAAGGCTTTTCCAACTGGTTCGTAGCAGCCTGAAAACGCAGATTGAACTGTTCGCGTTTAAGATCAGTCAGCTCAACAGAGAGCTGATCGTCGGTCTTCGTGCGAAGATCTTCGATATCGGCCATTATGAGCCTCCCAGGTGCGAGGTGTCACCCAGACGGGCAACAACTTTGGTCTTAATCGGCAACTTCATTGCAGCACGCTCAAATGCGAGCGCGGCAACGGGGCCGGATACGCCATCAAGTTCAAACAGAATACGGCCCGGCTTAACACGAGCGGCCCAATATTCGACCGAACCCTTACCTTTACCCTGACGGACTTCGGCAGGCTTCTTGGAAACCGGAACGTCTGGGAAGACGCGGATCCAAAGGCGACCTTGACGCTTCATCGCGCGCGTGATTGCACGACGAGCGGCTTCGATCTGGCGCGCGGTAAGGCGATCCGGCTCAAGAGCCTTGAGGCCGTACGAGCCAAAGTTCAGCGAAGTGCCGCCCTTTGCATCGCCCTTAATCCGGCCTTTGAAGGCCTTACGGAACTTAGTTTTCTTCGGTTGCAGCATGGCTTTTTCCTAATCCTGCAATCAGCGAGCCGGCCGAACGCCGGAAGTCTGCGATTCCATCATCAAACGATCTTGAGCGGTTGGATCATGAGCGAGAATTTCACCCTTGAAGACCCAAACCTTGATCCCGATGATGCCATAGGCAGTCAGCGCTTCGGTTTCAGCATAGTCGATGTTTGCGCGCAGTGTGTGAAGCGGCACGCGGCCCTCACGATACTGCTCAACACGTGCGATTTCAGCACCGCCGAGACGGCCGCCGCAGACAATCTTAATGCCTTCCGCGCCGAGACGCATGGCCGATTGCATAGCCCGCTTCATGGCGCGGCGGAAAGCCACACGACGAACGAGCTGATCTGCGATACCCTGAGCGACGAGCTTGGCATCGATTTCCGGCTTGCGGATCTCGACAATATTCAGCTTCACTTCGCTGTCAGTCATCGATGCAAGTTTCAGACGCAGTTTTTCAATGTCTGCCCCCTTCTTGCCGATGATGACACCAGGACGAGCCGCGTAGATCGAAATACGGCACAGCTTTGCCGGACGCTCGATCACAACCTTTGAAATCGCCGCCTGTGGCAGTGTTTCAAAGATGTACTTACGGATCTTGATATCCTCGGCGAGAAGACCAGCATAGTTGCGCCCTTCAGCGTACCAGCGGCTATCCCAGGTGCGGTTGATCTGCAGACGCAGACCGATCGGATTACTCTTCTGACCCATCTTACGCCTCTTCTTCTTCCTGTTCGCGCACTACGATACGCAGCTTGCTGAACGGCTTGAGAATTCGGGTCGACTTACCGCGACCGCGTGTGTGGAACCGCTTCATGGTAATCGATTTACCAACCGATGCTTCCGCAACGACCAGAGCATCGACATCCAGATTGTGGTTGTTCTCAGCATTGGCGATAGCCGATGCGAGCACTTTGCTTGCATCACGCGCCATCGACTTTTTCGAGAACGAAAGAATGTTGAGAGCCTCTTCGGCTTTCTTGCCACGGATCAGCTGGGCAACAAGGTTCAACTTTTGTGCAGAACCACGGATGGTTGTGCCCACAGCCAAAGCCTCATTGTCCGCTACGCGGCGTGGAGATTTTGCCTTGCCCATTAGCGCTTGCCCTTCTTGTCAGCAGCGTGACCTGGGAAACTGCGCGTAGGCGCGAATTCACCAAGTTTGTGGCCGACCATTTCTTCCGAAACCGAGACGGGGATGAATTTATGTCCATTATAGACATTGAACGTGAGCCCCACGAACTGCGGGAGAATAGTAGAGCGACGCGACCAGGTTTTGATCGGCTTTGAATTGCCGGCTTCCTGTGCGTCCTCTGCCTTCTTCAGCAGGCTGAGCTCGACAAACGGACCTTTCCAGACGGAACGTGCCATGTCGGATTACCTCTTCTTCTTCGCGTGGCGCGAACGGATGATCATCTTGTCCGTCTGCTTATTCTTACGAGTACGGGCACCCTTGGTAGGCTTGCCCCATGGAGTCACCGGATGACGGCCACCGCTGGTCCGGCCTTCACCACCACCGTGCGGGTGATCGACCGGGTTCTTTGCAACACCGCGTGTCAGAGGGCGACGGCCCTTCCAACGGGTGCGGCCAGCTTTGCCGAAATTCTGGTTCTGGTTGTCAGGGTTAGAAACCGCACCAACCGTACCCATGCAATCAGAACGCAGGTACCGCTGTTCGCCAGAGTTAAGGCGCACAATGACCATGCCGCGGTCACGACCGACAAGCTGGACATAAGTGCCCGCGCTGCGTGCGATTTGACCACCTTTGCCAGGCTTCATCTCCACGTTGTGACAAATTGTACCGACGGGCATCTGACCCAGAAGCATGGCGTTGCCGGGCTTCGTGTCAGTTTTCTCGCCAGCAACAACCGTGTCACCAACAGCCAGACGCTGCGGGCAAATGATATATGTCTGCTCGCCATCTTCGTACTTCAAAAGCGCGATGAAAGCCGTGCGGTTAGGATCATATTCGATCCGCTCTACGGTTGCAGGCACATCCCATTTACGACGTTTGAAGTCGATAAAGCGATACTTCTGCTTGTGACCGCCCGCGATACCGCGCGAGGTCACGTGACCTTTGTTGTTCCGACCACCGGTCTTGCGCTTGCCTTCAGTGAGCGATTTGACCGGGCCACCTTTGTGGAGGCCGGTTTTGTCGATCAGGATAAGACCGCGACGTGCGGGGCTTGTCGGTTTGTAACTCTTGAGTGCCATTGTTCTATACGCCCTCAGATACCGCTGGTGAAGTCGATCATATCGCCATCAGCGAGGCGAACGACTGCCTTTTTGAAATCGGAACGCTTGTAAGGTTTACCCTTCCAGCGCTTCGTTTTCCCTTTGGTAAGAATGGTGTTCACCGCGACGACCTTCTTTTCGTAGATCGCCTCAACCGCTTCTTTGATCTGCGGCTTGGTTGCATCATTCGCTACCTTGAAAACAACCGCATTGCTCTCCGAAGCCATAGTCGACTTTTCGGTGATGTGCGGAGCGAGAATCACGTCGTAGTGACGCGCATCGATGTCTTGCTTTTTAGCCATTGAAGCGCGCCTCCAGCTTTTCAACCGCTTCCTTCGTAAGGATCAGCGTATCGTGATTGAGAATGTCATAGACGTTCGCGCCAGCTGCCGGGATGACATTGATACCCGGAAGGTTGCCAGCAGCCTTCTTGAAACCAGCATCAACACTTGCGCCATCAATCACCAAGACCTTGCCAGCAAAACCGTGCTTGTCGAAGTGAGCTTTAAGCGCCTGTGTCTTGGCTTCTTTCAGCGCAAGGCTATCGACGACAACAAGACCGTCCTTCGCCTTGGTAGAAAGCGCCATCTTCAGGCCGAGCGCGCGAATTTTCTTGTTCAGCGACTGGTTGAAGTCACGCTTACGAGCACCGTGCGCTTTACCACCACCGATAAAGATCGGAGCAGAGCGAGCACCGTGACGAGCGCCGCCAGAACCCTTCTGTGCACCGAACTTTTTACCGGTACGGGCAACGTCGGAACGCTCACGCGTAGGACGCGCAGTGGCACGCCGGTTTTCAAGCTGCCAGGTTACAACACGGTGCAGAATGTCCGCGCGTGGCTCTACGCCAAACACAGCGTCATTCAGTTCGATGTCGCCCGACGCTTTACCGTCGATTTTTTGGACCTTCACCTTCATGGATCAGCCCTCCCCATTTTCATTAGAGGTATTTTCATCGCTCACCGGCGCTTCAGCTACAGGAGCTTCAGCTTCGGGAACAGGCGTTGCAGCTTCAACTTGCGGTGCTGCGGTATCGATAATCGCTGCCGGAAACGGCAGGTCATCAGCAGCAGCAAGCTTGATTGCATCACGAACGAGCAGCCAGCCATTCTTCGAACCAGGGACAGAACCCTTTACAAAGATAAGACCGCGATCCGCATCTGTGCGAACGACTTCGAGGTTCATTTGGGTACGCTGACGGTCACCCATGTGACCAGCCATCTTTTTACCCTTGAACACGCGACCAGGATCCTGACGGTTACCCGTAGAACCGTGTGAACGGTGAGAGAGTGACACACCGTGTGTTGCACGCAGACCGCCGAAACCCCAACGCTTCATGGCGCCGGCAAAGCCTTTACCCTGAGTGTGGCCAGTGATGTCGACTTTTTGGCCAGCAACGAAGTGAGCTGCACTAATCAGCGCACCTACAGGAGGAAGACCCTCTTCGCTTTCGACACGGAATTCAGCAACGCGCTTCTTTAGCCCGACACCGGCTTTGCCGAAATGTTCGCGCTGCGGCTTTGCCACGTTCTTTTGTTTTGCTTCGCCTGCACCGAGTTGAACAGCGAAGTAGCCGTCCGTTTCTGCGGTGCGGTGCGAGACAACCTGACAATCTTCCAATGCAAGAACGGTTACCGGCACGTGCCGGCCGTCCTCTTGGAAGAGGCGGGTCATCCCTACCTTCTTTGCGATCACGCCTGTGCGCATCGTCGTGTACTCCTTACAGAGGCACCCAAGGGACCATCCCCAAGGTGCGTGAAACCAAATCTGGCAACCGAATGCTGCCATGGCCCAATTTTTTATGCTGCGCCCCGTCCGGGCTTATGCCGCCACAGCGGAAAGCTGTTTTAGCGAGACGGAGGACGCAGCCCGGTTAAAACCGGCGGTATCCAGATGTCCTGCCAATCCGTTGAGATCAGCGGGGCCATTGGAGCCCCAAAATCTTCGGCAGTTTTAACGTCTCTTCCGAAAGACGAACCAATCTCTGACTTAAGCCAGTTTGATCTCAACATTAACGCCAGCAGCCAGATCGAGCTTCATCAGCGCGTCGACTGTTTGGGCGTTCGGCTGCACGATGTCGAGCAGACGCTTGTATGTGCGCACCTCAAACTGCTCGCGCGACTTCTTGTCGATGTGCGGGCCGCGGTTCACGGTGAACTTCTCGATACGCGTCGGCATAGGAATGGGGCCACGAATAAGAGCACCCGTACGACGTGCTGTCTCAGCAATCTCACCAGTTGCCTGATCAAGAACGCGATGGTCGAACGCCTTAAGGCGAATACGGATATTCTGTGCTTCCATTACCTACTACCGATGCGAAAGAGCCAAGGAACGTTTTACCGCTCCCAAAAATAAAAGGCCCGCCCTGTTTCCCCGGTTTCCCGGACGGGAGGCCCCATGAATTTCGTTGCAACGGAAACGAATCCCCGTTGGCTTGGACCGGCCTATACGAACAGACGGGGATTCTTGCAACCCCGAATGGCCATGATTTTTAGGCAATTCCAAAAGCGCCCTTCCCTGCCAAAGCACAAAAGGGAGCTTACATAAATTGAGGCCCGGCTCTCATATGAGAACCGGGCCCCGAATTTCGTGTATTCCCGAAGGAATTATCGATTAGGCAGTGATCTTCGAAACCACGCCCGATCCAACGGTACGACCGCCTTCACGGATCGCGAAACGCAGGCCTTCGTCCATAGCGATCGGTGCGATCAGCTTGACGTTGATGGTTACGTTGTCGCCTGGCATGACCATTTCGGTGCCCTCTGGGAGGATCACTTCACCGGTCACGTCGGTGGTGCGGAAGTAGAACTGCGGACGGTAGTTCGCGAAGAACGGCGTGTGACGGCCACCCTCGTCTTTCGACAGAACATAGACTTCTGCGCTAAACTCGGTGTGCGGGTTAACCGAACCTGGTTTCGCCAGAACCTGACCACGCTCAACGTCTTCACGTCCAACGCCGCGGATCAGCGCGCCGATGTTGTCGCCAGCCTGACCGGAGTCCAGCAGCTTACGGAACATTTCAACGCCGGTAACAGTCGTCTTGGTGGTGTCTTTGATACCAACGATTTCGCATTCGTCGCCAACATTGACAATGCCGGTTTCAACACGGCCGGTTACAACAGTACCACGACCCGAAATCGAGAACACGTCTTCAATCGGCATCAGGAAGTCTTTGTCGACCGGACGATCAGGCTGCGGGATGTAGCTGTCGACAGCGTCCATCAGTTCCTTGATCGAGTTTTCACCGATTTCAGGATCACGACCTTCGAGAGCGGCCAGAGCCGAACCCTTAACGATTGGAATGTTGTCGCCGTCAAAGTCATAAGCGCTGAGAAGTTCGCGAACTTCGAGTTCAACGAGTTCGAGTAGCTCTTCGTCGTCAACCTGATCAACCTTGTTCATGTAAACGACCAGCTGTGGAACGCCGACCTGACGGGCAAGCAGGATGTGCTCGCGAGTCTGTGGCATTGGTCCGTCAGCAGCGTTCACAACCAAGATAGCGCCGTCCATCTGGGCAGCACCAGTGATCATGTTTTTCACGTAGTCGGCGTGACCCGGGCAATCGACGTGCGCATAGTGACGTGCGTCGGTTTCGTATTCAACGTGAGCGGTAGAAATGGTGATACCACGCTCGCGCTCTTCTGGAGCTTTGTCGATGTTCGCAAAGTCAACGGCCGAGCCCATGACTTTGGTGATCGCCGCAGTCAACGTGGTCTTACCATGGTCAACGTGACCGATGGTGCCAATGTTGCAGTGCGGCTTGTTCCGCTCAAATTTTTCCTTCGCCATTTTTCAAATAACCTCGTTCTGAAATTGAAATCCCTGCGGGAGAAAGGCGGCGCCCGCTGAATCAGGCGCCGCCCCTAGACTGACTTGCCTTGTTAGGCAAGTTTCTCCTTAACCTCTTGCGCCACAGCCGAAGGCACTTCGTCGTAGTGGCTGAACTGCATGGTGTACTGAGCGCGCCCTTGAGAGAAGGAACGCAGCTCGTTTACGTAACCAAACATGTTTGCGAGCGGGACCATTGCCTCAACCGCCATGGCATTGCCACGCGAGTCTTGACCCTGGACCTGACCACGGCGTTTGTTCAGATCGCCAATCACGTCACCCAAATAATCCTCAGGCGTCACGACTTCAACCTTCATCACCGGCTCAAGCAGCTTGATCCCGGCCTTCTGTGCCGCTTCGCGCATTGCACCGCGACCGGTGATCTCAAACGCAACCGTGCTTGAGTCAACATCGTGATACTTTCCGTCAATCAGGCGGATTGTGAAATCGATGATCGGGAAGCCGACCAAATATCCACTCTCGGCCTGTTCACGCATGCCTTTTTCAACCGACGGGATGTATTCACGCGGAATGTTACCGCCTTTGATCTCGTCTTCGAAAATGACGCCTTGGCCGCGCTCGCCTGGCGAAACAACGACCTTGGCTTCACCGAATTGACCTGAACCACCAGACTGTTTCTTGTGGGTGTATGTCACTTCAACTTCGCGGCCCAGCGATTCACGATACGCAACCTGCGGCGCACCGACATTCGCTTCGACTTTGAATTCGCGCTTCATACGGTCAACCAGAATGTCGAGGTGAAGCTCGCCCATTCCCTTGATGATCGTTTGGCCCGATTCGTGATCGGTGGTAACGCGGAACGAAGGGTCTTCTGCAGCCAGACGATTGAGCGCGACGCCCATCTTTTCTTGGTCAGCTTTGGTCTTCGGCTCAACCGACAGCTCGATAACCGGCTCAGGGAATTCCATCCGCTCAAGAATGATCGGATTCGAAGGATCACACAAAGTATCACCCGTCGTTGTTTCTTTAAGCCCGGCAATAGCGACGATGTCGCCAGCGAAGGCTTCTTCAATGTCCTCGCGATTGTTCGAGTGCATCAACAACATGCGCCCAATCTTTTCCTTTTTGTCTTTCACCGAGTTCAGAACCGAACCCTTTGACAGTTGACCAGAATAGATACGGGTAAAAGTAAGCGAGCCCACGAACGGATCGTTCATGATCTTAAACGCCAACGCCGAGAACGGGGCGCCATCATCCGATGGACGATCGTCTTCCTCGTCACTGTCCGGTTTCACACCCTTAATAGCAGGAACGTCAAGCGGTGACGGCATGTAATCGACCACGGCATCAAGAAGAGGCTGAACACCTTTATTCTTAAAGGCCGAACCACACAGAACCGGAACGAAATCGCGGTTCATTGTACCCTTACGGATAAGCTTCTTAAGGGTCGCGGCATCAGGAATTTCACCTTCGAGGTAAGATTCCATGATATCGTCGTCTTGCTCGACAACAGTCTCAATCAACTGCTCGCGATACTCAGCCGCCTTGTCGGCAAGGTCGGCCGGAATATCGACATAATTGAATTCCGCACCCAAACCGTCATTTTCCCAGACGATCCCGCGATTGTTTACGAGATCGACAACGCCTTGGAGGTCGCTTTCCGCACCAATCGGGAGATAAAGTACAAGTGGGTTTGCACCAAGGCGATCAATGATCGACTGTACGCAGTAATAAAAGTCTGCGCCGGTGCGGTCCAGTTTGTTGATGAAACACATGCGTGGGACGCCGTACTTGTCGGCTTGGCGCCATACGGTTTCGGACTGCGGCTCAACGCCGGCAACGCCGTCAAACACGGCGACCGCGCCATCGAGTACGCGCAGCGAACGTTCGACTTCGATGGTGAAGTCCACGTGGCCGGGCGTGTCGATGATGTTGATGCGGTGCTTTTCGCCCTTGCCATCTTCGTTTTGCCAGAAAGTGGTCGTTGCAGCAGACGTGATCGTGATCCCGCGCTCCTGCTCCTGTTCCATCCAGTCCATCGTCGCGGCACCATCGTGCACTTCGCCGATTTTGTAGGATTTACCGGTGTAATAGAGAATACGTTCGGTAGTTGTAGTTTTCCCGGCATCAATGTGAGCCATGATGCCGATATTGCGATAACGCTCCAGCGGATACTCGCGGGCCATATTCGTTTCCTTAGCGTCTGGTAGGGGCCGCCCTTAGCGGATGGCCCCCATATAGTGACGATTGTGACGTCCAAAAGACTTGGCGAGAGACGTATCCCCCGCCAAAATCACAAATCTTACCAGCGGTAGTGCGAGAACGCGCGGTTCGCATCCGCCATGCGGTGCGTGTCTTCGCGTTTCTTCACAGCATTGCCGCGATTGTTCGAAGCATCCATCAGCTCGCCCGAAAGGCGCGCGCTCATGGTGGTTTCCGGACGACCACGAGCCGCCGAAATCAACCAACGGATCGCCAGCGCCTGGGCACGCTCTGGGCGAACCTCGACCGGCACCTGATACGTGGCACCACCAACACGGCGGCTGCGCACTTCGACCTGCGGAGCAACATTGCTGAGCGCATCATGGAACAGCTGAACCGGATCGGTCTTCGCTTTGGTTTCCACGGTTTCCAGCGCGCTGTACACGATGCCTTCTGCAACGGCTTTCTTACCGTCAAGCATCAGGTTGTTCATGAACTTCGAAAGAACCTGATCACCAAACTTGGGATCAGGAAGGATTACCCGCTTTTCGGGTCTACGACGACGTGACATATTTCTTAACTCCTTCGGAGTGGTCGTTCACATCCGTGAACGCCCTGCTGCTCCGGCCCGCTCCGTATTCCCGACATTTTGGCCGGCCACCCAAACTCCACCTTCGCAGGGGTAGCCGGGTGGGGGAACGGTCCAGATCAGCGCCTAAACCTTATTTCGGACGCTTGGCGCCGTACTTCGAGCGGGACTGCTTGCGATCCTTGACCCCTTGCGTATCGAGCACGCCGCGAAGGACATGGTAACGAACGCCGGGAAGGTCGCGAACACGGCCGCCGCGGATAAGCACAACGGAGTGCTCCTGCAGGTTGTGGCCTTCGCCCGGAATGTAGGAGATGACTTCGCGCTGGTTCGTCAGGCGCACTTTGGCAACCTTACGCAGAGCGGAGTTCGGCTTTTTCGGTGTCGTGGTGTAGACACGGGTGCAAACGCCGCGTTTCTGCGGGTTGGCTTCCATCGCAGGGACCTTGGACTTGGCCTTCTGCGGGGTGCGGCCCTTGCGGACCAGCTGGTTAATAGTCGGCATAAGTTACTCTTCACCGTTATGAATGGCGACACCAAGGTTGCAAACTGTGTGAAGGGAAGCTTGTGCATCCGCGCCGCACCGGACATTTCCGGTCCCGCGAGACTTCGCACAAGCTGAAACGCTCCACCCATTTCGCAGCCCTTCGGCCACCGGGTTACTTTGACGGATGCCACGCAAAGTGATGCTTGTTTGACAAGATCACCCCAATAGAAAAGGCCCTGCTTTTCCGACGGATCGGAAGTCACAAGACCTGCGGGACAAGGCCGGCAATGTTCAGCTCTATTGTCAGACAGCGGGTTTGAGCCTGCTGTCTGATGAGGAGCGCTTAGGGGAGTCGGTGGTGGGGGTCAAGGTATCTAGTGACATTCACTGTAACTACATTATGTTGTCATTCATATTTGAAAGGGTACTTGTAGATCATGCCAGATCAAACCGATGAAAAAGTTTTAGCGGAGCGGAGTACGAAAGAGACCGAGGCTCTACCCGTCCCGATCTCAAGGGAGGCCACATTTGCACGTATGGCAGCAGATAGCGTTCTGGTAATTGATCGCGGGCCGGACGTCGAATTAAGCCTACTTATTCACGAGCGCTCCCCCACTGAAATGCTACCGGAGCCTGACTCAGCATTCGTAAATCTCGACGGTGAGTTCACCATGAAGTTGAACCTTGTTGAGATTGGGAAAGTTCGTATCTCTGCAGCGACCTCCATCAATCTAGCAATGAATATTTTACATTCGAATATTCAAGCTGAACGCCTAAATATCGACGGATTCAAGAAGTCGATTGACGACATGATCGAAAATGCAAGCGGAGCTGGAAAGGCTACTGCCGAATGACCGAGAATTCATTAGTAATGATTGGAAATTCTTCCGAAATTCGGCCCCATACTAACCCTAAGGCTGAAGAAAGATTTCGAGACTGGTCAAATATTACATCCCTTGACCCAAAGGGAAGAAAAAATGTTGATTTATTTTGGACCCAAACTGAAACGAGTTCACGGTATTATGAAGGTATCGTGATCGATGCCAGAACTGATATCCACCGTACAGCGCGAACACTAACAAGCGCAATCAACATGCAAGATATTTTTCGACCAGAAAAGGTCGACTCAGAAATCACTGCACTTATGCGTGCAATTTCAAACCGCCTTTCGAGTTTGAGAGAATACGCTAATGTTGAAAGAGCTGATTTTTCAGAAGCTTCTGCTCACGACTGCGAGTCATTCATCGTTTCTCGTCGGCTCAAACGACCAGGCCTTTTTCTACTAAAGAATGGAAATGTGCGAGCGCTTTGGAAGCTAGCCTCCAAGCAAATTGGTTTGCAATTCTTAGGAAACGAACAGGCGCAGTTCGTGATTCTCGATGGAGAAGGCCTCCGTCCTAATCAGGTTGTTGGAAAACACGACTTAACAACGATAGAAGGGCTAATAGAGGGCGGCAGATTTGACGAAACTTGGCGAAGCAGAACCCACTGGCACAACCAATATCGAAGCATCGTTGTCGATTAACGGCGAGATTCTCCGCTACGTCAGGCCATCTGATACTGACGCAGGGATAGTAAACGGCTCAGCATTCGAACGAAAACCAAAGGATGTGGATGGTGTCTCGGTCACTAGAGCAAATTATTATTCAGTTGACGATGACACCGATATCGAATGCGTCCGCACGGTAATCGGCTCCAATCTGAACTTGGCCAAAACAGGCCTCTTTGCTCGGCTTCCATGCGATGGCGTTCGAGAAATCGGCACTATAGTCGAAGCGGTCTTAGATGTTTTGGCAGCGCCAACTCAAGGAACCGATTTTGATCCTTTGTGCGATTTGGGTAAGAAACCTGATCCCGGTTTCGCTAATGATGCTCACGCCATAATCTCTGGCCTCCCATTTGCGGGTTCCGATGAAGGAACTCTGGCCTCTGAGCTAGCAGGTGATTTGCTTTGCCGCACAATCACCAAAACGTACGGTATTTCAGCGTAAAAGCCCAGCAGTTACAAATATGACTTAGGGGCTGAAATGATCCGGGCTCAAATTCTGTTTATCATTGGTTTCTGACTCTCCACCAATGTCAGTGCACTTACGCTTTGCCGAAACAACATGTAGCTTGGCTGCGACAATTCTTTCAGCGTGTCGGGTGGTTCCTCGCATCATTCCAAGCCATCATCCTCGCACCAAGACTTTTGGTGCTAGCAAGCCCGTTAGCGCTGGTCCGGCGGCGCAGCCGCCGCAAGGGCGACCGCCCGCTCGCAGGGGCCCTGTAGCGAAGCGGAAGGAATAGCCCCGAGGACGCTCGCCCGGATGGGCGAGCGCAACGCAAAAACTCAAAACCTCTCCTCTTGGTCATGCCCTCAAGGCCAGCACCTGCCGCAGTCATGTACCGACCAAGCCAAACTCTCCGCGCGAAACCGAGAAGAGTCTTTTGTTACGCCCTCAAGCGCCGGGCGCAGCGCATCCGCGCTGCTTGGCTTCGCCGCATAAGCGGCGGCGGGCGGTCGCCCGCTGGCTCGCTGGTCGCTCGCGCCACTCCAATCCAAATGCATTTTCCTACTCTCCTAAAACCTGCTTAATCATCCGGTCCTTGCTCCCCACAAAAGGACCGCCCCATGACCACTCCTCCAAAAGCCCGCCGCGCTGTGCCGCCGCCCATGGCTTGGGCACCGCCTGCGCCGTTTGATTTCTTCGCCCTTACCCACGCCGACCAATGGCTCGCCCATGTGCAGGCGGGCCGCATAGGCAATCGCATTCCCGCTACGCCCGAACAGCTTGAGCAACACGCGCATAATGAGCGGGTTTTGCTGGGGGTGCGGGGCGCGGATTGAGAGGGGTAGAGCTTGGTTGAGAGGAGGATTTTTTGTTTTCGCCCTCAAACGCCGGGCGGCGGGCATCCGCCCGCCTTGGCTTCGCCGCATAAGCGGCGGCGCGCGGTCGCGCGCTGGCTCGCCTGCGGCTCGCACCATTCCAAGCCATCGGCCTAGCGCCCCGGCACTTGGCGCTACGCAGATGGCTTGGTCGCGGAGCACGGGCCGCAGGCCCGCAAGGGCGACCGCCCGCCCGCAGGCCCGATAGGGCCGAGGAAATCGCGCGCCGGACGGCGTGCGGAAACAAAAACACAAAACCTCACCGCATTTTCCTACCTCGCGAAAATGTGCATATTCCCGTCAGGTTATGCCCAACCTCACCCCCACCCGCGCCACTCCCCGCCAGGCCACCTCCGCCGCCGCCTACACCGCCGATCCGCCTGCGCCTGACGATCCGCTGCTCTCCTTCGCGCCGGTCCCGCACACCGCGCCGCGTCGCAACTCCATCACGCCTGATCTTCAGCGCGCATTTATCGCCCACCTTGCCACCACAGGCATCGTCACCGCCGCGGCCCGACACATCGGCAAAAGCGTGGAGGCGCTTTACAAACTGCGCCAGCGCGGCGGCAGCGATGGCTTTCGCGCGGCGTGGGATGCGGCGATTGATCGCGGGGTTTCGCGGTTGGAGGCAGGCGCCCTTGCCCGCGCTATCGAAGGCGAGCAGCGCATGGTCGTCTCCGCCGGCAAGATACTCGGCACCGAAGTGCGGCATAATGATGCGCTGGTGATGTTTTTCCTGCGCGGCCGTATGCGTGACCGGTACGGCAACGGCGGCCTTGTCCCCGGCCATCCCGATTACGAGGCTCTCAAAGCCCGCCTGCGCGCCGAATGGCAGGCCGAGGAAGCGGACAGGCGCGCGTCTCCCGAAAGCCACGAGGCGAACCTCAAATTCTTCCACGAGCTGAAAGAGCGCTGGCGCCGTGAATGGGAGCGGGAGCAGGCCCTGAACGAAGCCAAGGCGCGGGTGTTAGGCGATCCGCCCGTAGACCCAGACATCGCGTAGGCCTTCGTGTGTGGTCTCATGCTCGCGGAAATGCGCTTCTCGGGTAAAGCCGAGTGTGTCCATGACCCGCGCAGAGGCGATGTTTTCGCAATCGACCACCGCAGTCAGCTTGCGCGCGTCGTTTTCGAACAGGTGCGCGATGAGCGCCGCCATACATTCGCTGGCCACGCCCTGCCTCTGCCGGTCCGCGCAGGTGATATAGCCGATTTCGAGCACGCGCTCTTCATGCGCGGGCATCGCGACAAACCGGCCAGCGACCGCGCCGCGCTCATCCACCGCGATCCATGTGCTGCCCGGCCATTCAGGATCGGCGAGCCACGCCCACAGCTCTTCCTCGCTCGCAAAAGCCTCACGGGAAAGATAGGTGCACTGCGACGGGTCCGACAGCGTCGGGTACAGCGCGGCGGCATCGGCACGCTCAAGCGGGCGCAAGGTGAAACGCCGGGTGGTCAGCGCAGCGGCCTCAACCACGGGTCAGGAACTCCACCAGCGCTTTTACTTTTTTGCTGCGCCATTGCGGGGTCGGCGCGAGGAGCCAATAGGCCCGCAGGCTCTCTTGCGGTTCGCCAGACGCCTCCAGCGCGCCCGATTTCAGCGCGCCTGCGACCAGCGGCATTGGCAGAACGGTGCGCCCCATGCCCGCCAGCGCGCTCGACAAAGCCTGACCCGCGCTGCCCGCCTTTATGCACGGCTTTACCCCATCCGGCAGAGCTGCACCGGGCCAGTCAATCCACGCATCACGGTGTGTCGGCGCGGCGACGGTAACGCGTTCTGCCGGTGCGAGCTGCACGCCCTCCAGATCCCCCGGCCCATCCACCAGACGGATCGCAAGGTCGAGGTTGGCTTCGGTAAAATCGGCGTTTTCATCGGCGACGAAGCTGTAAAGCACACCTGCGCTATCCTTGGGCGTATCTGCCTGAAACACGGCGAGACGCGGGGCCAGCCATTCCGCATAAAAATCGCGCGGGGCGGCAATTGTGTACCGGTCGGAAGCCTGCCCCGCCTGCATCGCGGCGACGCTTTCCTCAAACCGCAAGAATCCTTCGCGTAAGGCATCGAGCCCCGCTTCGCCTTCAGGCGTCAGCTCCAACCCTTTGCTAGTGCGGCGAAACAGCACGGTGCCCAGATGATCTTCGAGCGCGCGGATTTGCTGACCTACGGCGGCCGGCGTCACGGCAAGCTCGTCTGCGGCGCGGGTAAAGGACAAATGCCGGGCCGCTGCGTCATAGACGCGCAGGGCGTTCAAAGGGAGATGAGTGCGTTTCACGGAAAATCGCTTAAGCCTGCAACCTTCCAATCGCAAGATGATCCGGCGGCGATAAAGCGCCGCCATAACGCATGGCTATGCCGGTTACGAACGGCCTTCTGCGGTTTCTGGCGCAGCCAGCGGAAAAAACGGAATACGGATTTCCAGCGGAGAGCCATCGGTCCGCACAAAGGTATAGAACCCTTCCATCGAACCGTGCTGCGTTGTCAGCGGACAGCCCGAGACATAATCGTGGCTCTCGCCCGGCTGAAGCATAGGCTGTTTACCCACGATACCTTCGCCATCGACATGGTTCACCATACCGCGGCCATCGGTAATGCGCCAATGGCGCGTGCGCAGCTGCAACGGCTCATGCGAGCCATTTTCGATACGGATGTGATACACCCAGAACCACTTGCCAGCCTCCGGATGGGATTGCTCTGGCAGGAAGTTCACAGCAACCCGGACGGTGACACCGTCGGTTACAGCAGCGTGTTGGAACAGCTCTTTCATAGGATTTCCAAGTTAGCGATTCGTTTCGTGCTCGCAAGAGGACAATGCCCGTAATCAACTGTGCGTTCCGGATTCCGGCCAAGATTATGCAAATGAGCATCACTTCGCAGGTGCGAACAGATCGATCGGATGCCAATTCGGACCAACCCCGTCCCGATTGAGGAGCCCGGCACCGGATGGTGTGGTTCCGATACGGGCTACATCTGAACAGGAATTTTAATCGGGATTTTGGCCGCACGGGTCACAGGAGAAAGCGACGCGGCCAATCCGGAACGCTGTATCATTGGCCCAGCAGGCATGATCCACAGCGGCGCCTTTCCTCACAGACGAAGTGATCGCTCCCTTATCGCCAGAGAATATGCACGCGGATGGGGGCGTGCCAGCTGACCTGCCTTATCCCTTGCGAAGTTCGTCTTCGATCTGATCCAGCCGTTCCTTGCCGAAAAACATCTGGAACGTATCGGGCGCTGATCCGGCATTGCCGACAAACATCGTCGGGATTCCGAATGCGCCGCGGGCGACCACGGCATCGGTGTTGGCGGCGAGCGCGGCTTTTACTTCATCGGTTTGCGACCGGGCAAACAGATCGGCGGCATCAAACCCGCCTGCGTTGACCGCCTCGGCCAATGCATCAGGATCGGTGATATCGACGCCCTCTTCCCAAATGGCAGGCAGCATTGTTTCAACGAATTGAACGCCGCGTCCATCCTGATCCGCTGCGGTCAACATGCGTTGCAGCGTTATTGAGTTGAAGGGAAACTTTGGGTGCATCCTGAACTTGTCGAGATTGTGCCTGTCGATGAAGCGTTGCAACTCCAGCATCGCATAATCGTTTTTGCCCTTAACTTCGGCATCGCGCACAAATGGCGGAGCGTTGCCGGTCAGCTTGTGCATACCAGCCAGAAAGACCGGCACAACGTCCAGTTCTGCACCTGTGCGGCGCAGCAAATCGCGCAGCGGCGTCCAGATCAAATATGCATTGGGACTGACGAAATCGAAAACGAGCTCCACGCGGTTGGCCATGAGATATTCTCCCTCTTTCAAGATCGAATCGCACACTCAATCCGCACTGACAAGTGCCTCCGGCGGGGCGCATCGCACGCGGGATCGCTCGCCCGCAAGTGATCAGGGTTTAGGAAATCCGACGCTGGATCGCGCGCTTAATCCCGCGCTGAATCGCGCGCGGGATCACGACCTAGATCGCAATTTGGCCGGCATACGCCAAAATTCCCGGAATACGCTAAAATCCCCAGAATACGACAAAATCAATGCGGCGCGAGGCCCGTTTCCAGACCGGTGCGATCTTCCAAAGCGAACTTGTCAAACAGATCGGCGCTGGCCTGATTAAGGCCAACGATCCGCGTATGGCGGCCATTGCGGCGCATCCGATCAACCACTTTTTCAAGCGCGCCGATTGCCGAGATATCCCAGAAATGCGCTTTGGACACGTCAATCACAACATTGTGCGCAGCGTCTTCATATTTGCTTTCCGGGCCAAGCATTTTCATGAACTTGTCGCCGCTGGCAAAGAATATCTCTCCGGTCACCACATACACCGCGCTATGCGGGCGGCGGATGCGTTCGACAGTGAACATGTTGCGGACTTTACCGGCGAAGAAAATGCCGGACAGCAGCACACCGACCAATACGCCGAGCGCAAGGTCATGCGTCCACACAACAACCACGACCGTGGCAACCATCACAACCGAGCTGCTCGGCGGGTGACGGCGCAGATTGGGTATAGAATTCCAGCTGAATGTGCCGATCGAAACCATGATCATCACCGCCACCAATGCAGGCATCGGAACCTGACCAACATACGGGCCGAGCACGGTCAGCAGGAACAGCAAAAATGCGCCCGCAGTGAAGGTGGATAGCCGCCCTCGCCCGCCTGATGCGACATTGATCACAGACTGACCGATCATCGCACAGCCGCCCATACCGCCAAAGAATGCCGCCGCGATATTGGCCACACCCTGACCGCCGCTTTCGCGTTGTTTGTTGCTGTCGGTGTGGGTCATATCGTCCACGATTTGCGCGGTAAGCAGGCTTTCCAGCAAACCAACGGCGGCCATCGTCAATGAATATGGCGCGATAATCTTTAGCGTTTCGAGCGTGAACGGAACATCGGGAATGGCAAAGAATGGCAGGCCATCGGGCAGTTCGCCCTCGCCCGCGACATTGTTTACCGGAAGCCCCCAGAACACGGCCGCCGCTGTTAACAAGACGATGGCGACAAGCGGGCTTGGCACGGCTTTGGTCAGGCGCGGCAGCAGATAAATGATGCCGAGCCCAATCGCCACCATGGCATACGTGTACCACGTAACGCCGTCTTCCCAGGGGTTAAGCTGCGGAATTTGGGCCATGAAAATGAGGATGGCGAGCGCATTAACAAAGCCGGTGATGACGCTGCGGCTGACGAATTGCATCAACAGGTCGAGCCGCAGGACCGCGGCGATCCCCTGAAAAATACCCATCAAAATGGTCGCGGCGAACAGGTATTCGACGCCGTGGTCGCGAACCAGCGGGATCACGACGACCGCAACGGCGGCAGTCGCGGCAGAAATCATGCCGGGCCGTCCGCCGGTCAGCGCGATGACCATTGCAATCACGACCGACGCATACAGCCCGACGCTGGGATCGACGCCCGCGATCAGGGCGAAACCGATGGCTTCAGGGATCAGCGCAAGCGCAACCACGATGCCTGCGAGAATGTCTGCGCGCGGCTGCGCAGTCCAATCACGCTTAAAGGTTTCCGCGAAAGTGGCGGCTTGGGTCATAATGCGTTTCCAGATTGTGCGCCGGTGCGGCGCTGAGCGGTGAGGCCGCCGGAATGGGTTCGCAGCGCCCTAGGCAATTATGCTGCAATGCACAACATCCGACCGCATTTGGCTGAGTATCATGACCGTGATAATCCCCATCCCGCAAGCCAACGGCCTCGGAGTAAGTGCAATTCTAAAGCGCGTGATCGCATTGTCTGCATTGCCCATGCTCGTGTCGGCATGTGTAGGCGCGGCGAATGCGACGATCGAATGGTCACGAAGTTTTCACAGTCTCGGATCGGGCTGGACGCTGGGATCGTATGACTCCATTCATTCCAGCCTGATCTGTAAAAGACTCTGATCGGGCCAAAAACGTTCACACTTTAAATCCCCGCCGCCTTCATCGCCCGGTCCATATCTTCGGTGATATCGGCAATATCTTCCAGCCCGACATTGATCCGCAGCAGCCCTTCGGTCACGCCCATTTCAGCGCGCGCAGCTTCGTCTAGGCCGGCGTGTGTGGTGCTGGCCGGGTGGCACATCAGGCTGCGGGTATCCCCGATATTGTTCGAAATATCGACCAACTCCAGAGCATCAAGCATGGCGAATGCGCGCGCGCGCGAGCCGACATCGAGCGCGAAGATCGGACCGGTCGCGTCCATCTGCGCGTTTGCAAGCGCATGGCGCGGGTGGCTTGGCAGGCCGGGATGGCGCATTTCGCCGCCCGCTGCGACAATGCGCGGCTCCAGAAATTCGCCCAAAGCAACCGCGCTGAGGCTTTGATGGTGAGCCCGCATCGAAAGCGTTTCGAGTCCCTTGTGAACAACCCATGCGTTGAACGCGCTGAGGGTGGGGCCGGTGTTGCGTTGGAACGGCATCAATGTTTCGGTGATCCATTCCTCGCTGCTGCAAATCGCTCCGGCAAGCACGCGGCCCTGACCATCCATCAGCTTGGTCGCGCTGTAGGCGATGACATCCGCGCCGAATTCCATCGGGCGCTGCAACGCGGGTGAAGCAAACGCATTATCGACGACGGTCGTGATCCCGTGCGCCCTCGCCAGATCGCAAACATGTTTGAGATCGACGATATCGAGCGTCGGGTTCGCAGGCGTTTCAAAGAAGAAAACTTTGGTGTTCGGCTGAATTGCAGCTTCCCAGGCGGCATTATCGGCGCTGTCGATCACCGTTGTCTGGATCCCGAAACGCGGCAGCAGATTGTCCACCAACCAGCGACACGATCCGAACGCGGCGCGCGCGGCAACGCAGTGATCGCCCGCAGAAAGCTGGCACAAAAGCGCCGCTGTCATCGCCGCCATGCCGGTGGCCTGAGCGCGGCAGGCCTCTGCCCCTTCGAGCAGCGCGATGCGTTCTTCGAGCATCGCCACGGTCGGGTTTTGCAAGCGCGAATAGGTCATGCCTTGCGCTTCGCCGGCGAACCTGTCCGCCACGGTCTGCGCGTCATCATAGGAATAACCAGAGGTGAGGAACATCGCCTCGCTGGTTTCGCCATGTTCGCTGCGCCAAGTACCGCCGCGTACCGCCTGTGTCGCAGCGCGCCAGTTGCGCGTGATCGCGCGGTCCATTCCGGTCGTCTTTTTCATGGCCGCAGGCTTAGTTTGGCAAGAGGTCGCTCGCAAGTAATCCCTCACGTGCTGCGTATATTATCGCTGGCGGTTTGTGCCTGCCCATTTCAAGATCGCCCGCTCCTAGCCCGCCTGTTCAGACTATCGGCCACCCTGCCAATCCATAAACACACTTGCCGCCTGCATGGCGTCTGCCTAAGCGTCATCGGCGATGAGCGAGGCGGTTTTTTCCAGCGAACAGGGTTCTGAAACACCGGCCGGATCGGGCGATGATCTGCGCGTCATGGCGAGCGATCCGTGGGCGTGGTGCATTGCCCTGCCCGTGTTGTTTGGTGCGCTGGCAGCGATCCGGCTGACGATCCCTTCCGCTCCATATTTTGACGAAGTGCACTATTTGCCCGCCGCGCGCGAGCTGTTGTCCGGCGGTGAGTATCTCAACCGCGAACATCCCTTGCTGGGTAAAGAGCTGATCGCGCTGGGTATTTATCTGCTGGGCGATAATCCGCTGGGCTGGCGCATCATGCCTTTGATTGCGGGAATAATCACCGTGGGCGCGGGGATGAGAGCGATCTGGCACGCCAGCCATGAACGGTTCGCCGTGATTGCGTATGGCGTGCTGCTGGCGACGGGTTTTCATATCTTTGTCCATGCCCGCATCGCCATTCTCGACATCTTCATGTTGTGTTTTCTGGCTTTGGCAGCTTGGCAGTTTACCGCTGCGATCCGCGAGCCGGAAACAGGCCGCTGGCGGCTCGCCCTGACAGGGATCGCGATAGGCTGCGCGCTGGCGTCCAAATGGAATGCGGTGCCGCTCGCGATGGCGCCGGGGCTGACATTTTTTGCCGCGCGCCTTTCCGCCGGTCGCCGCCGCTTGGTTTTTAGCAAGCGGGGCGTGCCTGTACCGGGCATTTCGCTGGCAGAGGCATTTGTCTGGCTCGGCGTTTTGCCCATGGCCATTTACAGCGCGACTTTCATTCCAGGGTACTGGCTAACGGCAGGCACGGCCCCCTCGCCTCTCTCACAGCTTGGCCTGATCGGTCTGCATCAGGAAATCATCGCTCTGCAACAGCAAGTGATCACGCCGCATTCCTATCAGAGCACTTGGGCGCAATGGGTAACCAATACGCGCGGCATCTGGTATCTGTATGAATTCACCGACGGTGCGCAGCGCGGCGTGCTGCTGATCGGAAACCCGCTGACAATGCTGCTCGGCCTGCCGGCGCTGCTATGGTGTCTGGTTACAGGGTTTGGCCGGAATGACTGGGCAAAGGTCGGTATTGTGATCGGATACGGCGTCAGCCTTGGCCTATGGCTGATCGCGCCCAAGCCGGTGCAGTTCTATTATCATTATGCCGTACCGAGCTGTTTCCTGCTCGCGGCGCTGGCCCTGTTTTTGAGCGACCTGCATGGCAGCGCCAGACACCGCTGGATCAGCTACGCGGCGCTTGGGGCAAGCACAGCGGTGTTTGCGATCTTCTTTCCAATCCTGACAGCCGCGCCGCTGGATGGACCAATGAGCTTTGCCAATTGGACATGGATCGCGGGCTGGCGTTAAAACCGGCCCCAGACAAACCGGCTGCTCAACGCATAATTCCAAACTGCCCCGATCATGATCCCGGCCAGCGCGGAAAGCGCCCAATAGATCCCTTGGCTCTCCAAAACAGTAGCAACCGCCACATTGGCGAACGCGCCCACGGCGCAGGTTGCGCAGAACCCGGCCCAACCGCGCAGAACCTTGCCCCAGCCCTTCAACCGTTTGTCGCGGTACGTAAGCCAGTTGTTGAGCCAGAAATTGAAACTCATCGCGGCGAACACGGCAATGGCCTGAGCAAATACAAACCCCTCACCCAATCCCAATAACAGCGCGCTAAGAACCGCCATGTGGACGATCACACCCAGCGCGCCGACTGTGCCAAACAAGGCAAATCGGGTCGGGATCACGCGGCCCAGAGTTTTCTCATACAATCCGGCCAGAAAATCGAGTGCGATCGCTCGGTCCAGCTTGCTTTCCCCTTCGCGTCTTGGCGCGAAATTGAGCGGGAATTCTTTCACCTGCATCGGCGCGCCCAGTGTTTTCGGGGAAGTCGCGAGCAAATCGAGCAGGATTTTGAACCCGATACCGGACAGGCGCGGGACCAGCGCCCGTGCCTTTTCGGTCGGCAGCATGAAATATCCGCTCATCGGATCGCTCAGATCAACTCCGGTAATCCGGCGCGCGATCGCATTGGCCATGCCGGACAATCTCTCACGTTCAGGATCGGCCCAATCTTTGGTGCTTGCGCCTTCGGCAAAGCGGCTGGCGACGCAGATATTCGCCTCGCCCGCTTTCAGGCTCGCTAGCATCTTGGGAAGCAAGGCGGGATCATGCTGGTGGTCCGCATCCATCACCGCCACATAACGCGCAGCTGTGGCGCAAAACCCTTCAATCGCGGCGCTGGACAATCCGCGCCGTCCGATCCGCTGAATTACCCTTACCCGCGTGTCAGCCCGCGCCAGTGCGCGCGCTTCATCGGCGGTGCCATCCCTGCTGTTGTCATCCACAATCAGGACTTCCCAGCCCGTCTGTCCGATAACAGGATCCAGCGCGGCCCCGATCCGGTCAATCAACGGCGCCAGATTGCCGCTCTCATTCAGAGTGGGGAGGATGATCGCAAGATCAAGCGCCATGGCGTGGCCGGGATCAGAGACGCTCGCGCACCGCCGCGCCGATCGCCTCGCAGCCATGCGTTCCGCCCAGATCGCCGCCGCGAATACCGTCTGCCAATGCGGTTTCAACCGCGTGCTCGATCCGCGCTGCCTCTGCCTCTTTGCCAAAGGAATTGCGCAGCATCATCGCAACCGAAAGGATAGTGGCCATCGGATTGGCTTTGCCTTGTCCCGCAATATCGGGCGCGCTGCCATGGATCGGCTCATACAGGCCAAACAGGCCGTGCTCGGTCTTGCGATCGCCCACGGATGCGCTGGGCAACAGGCCGATCGAACCGACCGCTGCGCTTGCCAGATCGGACAAAATATCGCCAAACAGATTGCCTGTCAGGATCACACCGAATTGGGCCGGATTGGTGATGATCTGCATCGCGGCATTATCGACATACATATGGGTCAAATCGATATCGGGATGCGCGCTGGCCGCGTCGATCACTGTGTCACGCCATACCTGGCTGGTTTCCAGCACATTCGCCTTGTCCGCGCTGCACACCCGGCAATCCCCGAGCCGCGCCGAACGGAATGCGACGCGGGCGATACGGCGCACTTCGCTTTCGGAATAGGACATCATGTCCCAGCCTTCGCGTTCATCGGATTCGTTCTGGCGGATGCCTTTCTTGCCAAAATACACATCCCCCGTCAGCTCGCGCACGATCAACAGATCAAGATCGCGGGCAATTTCCGGTTTCAAAGGGGACAGGTGTTCAAGCCCGGCAAACACTTTGGCCGGACGCAGATTGGCAAACAGGCCCAGCTCTTTGCGCAGACCCAGCACCGCTTGTTCAGGGCGCAAATGCCGATCCAGCTTGTCGCAATCAGGATCACCCACAGCGCCAAACAGGACCGCATCACATGCTTTGGCAATGGTGAGCGTTTCTTCGGGCAATGGATGGCCGTGGCGCTTATACGCGATACCGCCCACGTCGCCGTCAAACAGGGTAAGGCCCGGCAGACCGAGCGCCTCAAGCACCAGCACCGCTTCGCGTGTGACTTCTGGACCGATACCGTCGCCGGGCAAAACCGCGATTCTCATAACTTTCTCACTCTACCATCCGCACCAGCCGCTCTCCTAAAGCGACGCGGGCGGCCATAACATCGCTTTTCGTGTCGGCAAGCAAGTAGCGCCCGATTGGAGCGTGCAGTTTGCGAAAAGCATCAATCTGACCCTCCAGATCGGCCTGCATATCGGGGCGCGCGCCGCCATAGCCCAATTCGCGCAGCACCATCGCCTCGTACATCACCATCGCCGCCACCCAGCCGCGCGCCGAAGCAGCATTGCCAATCGCGTTCAGCAGCGCATCAAGCGCCTGATACAGGGAGGGATAAGGATAATCCTCTGGCAAAGTTGTGGCCGTAAGCGCGCAGGCCCAGGTGATCGCTGCGGCCGCCAGCGGTTCCGTCATCAACGGACCCCGGCTTTCCTCCAATTCCACCTTGGCAAAGGGCAACTGCGTGGCGGACTTTGACCGCAGTTCCAACGCGACACGGTTGCCGGGGATCATCACAGGCCGCATGTGCCGCCCGCGCCCGCCCGCGACAAAACCGGCTACCAAACCGTGATCCTCGGTTAGAAGCCGCGCAATAACCGCCGTTTCTCCATGAGCCCGGCTCGCGATCAGCAAAGCGGGCGCGGTTATGTGCATCGGCAGACCATCATTCGCCTTGCGAAGCGGCCAATTGCTGTTCGATGAATTCCGCTTCCTTGCGGTAATAGAACAATTGGTTGGACAGCTTGCGCCAGCCGTGGCCTTCATCCGGGATGCGGATAAAGGGCGCGGGCACATCATTGCCGCGCAGCGTTTTGACCATGGTTTCGGTTTCCATGATGTCGATCCGCGGGTCCATTACGCCGTGAGAGAACAGCACCGGCACCGTGATCTGATCGGCTTTGCGGATCGGGGAATTGACGGTGTAATATTCGCGCCATTTGGCTTCGGAAATGTCGCCATATTCGATCCTGTCCGCCGCTTTTAGCGAAGGCGATGCAATTTCGAGCGCGGTGACCCAATCGGCCACACCGAACAGGGAAATACCCGCTGCAAAACTGTCTGGAAATTCCGCGAGCACCGCGTTCACGGCATAGCCGCCATATGATCCGCCTTTTACAGCCGCGCGGTCGCCGTCGATCAAGCCATCAGCAGCCAGCGCCTCTTTCAAATCAACCAGATCGCGCACCGAATCCAGCCGGTTTTCGCGATCATCCAGCGTGGAATATGTCCGCCCCAGCCCGGTGCTTCCGCGAACATTAGGGCGGAACACCGCAACGCCGCGCGCCACGTGATATTGGGTGACAGGCTCAAAATATGCCTGCGACTGACCCGACGGGCCGCCATGCACATCGAAAATTACCGGCGGCGCATCTTCGCCTGTTCCGGCTCCCGCTGGTAAATAAAGCAAGCCTTGCAGCTCGACCCCGTCACGCGCTTTATAACGCACAACTTTCGGCGCGATCAGACGGTTGGGATCAAGGCCGGCAAGATTACCGGCAAAAACCCGCTCGCCTGCGCCCGTTAGCGCATCGATCATCCAGATTTCACCGGGCGTTTTCCAGCCATTGACCCGCACGAGCAATTTCGGAACCTCATCGCCTTCGCAATCGAGGCTGAATTTGCCTTCGGGTAAAGCGACCACGGGGATTTCCTCGCCGTTTTCGTTGTTGCGCAGAAACAGCCGGTCAAACCCGTTATGGTTTTCGGTATAGGCGATGATCGCGCTGTCGATGCCGCAAAGTTCGATATTCTCGACGTCGGCTTCGGGTTCGAACGCAGTCGCCACGACGCCTTCTGCCAATTCATAACGCGACAACGCGCCGAATTCGCGATCTTTGTTGGTCGAGAAATAGAATGCAGCCGAATCGTCCGACCATTCAAACCCGCCCAGCGTATGGCTGGCCCGGTCTTCCACCGGCGGTTTTGAAATGGTTTTCATCTCTTTGGTCGCCAGATCGAGCAGATAGAGATTGTCGGCATCCTCGCCCACCGTCTCTGTCACGATTGCATATTTGCCGTCGGGCGAAATTGAACGCGCAGCCAGGCCCAGCTCGCTTTCAACAATCAGCTCGCTGGTGCCGTCCATCGTGCCGCGATAGATATCAAATACGCCCGCCCCGCGAGCGGTAGAGGCGTAGATAAAGCTGCCATCGGCGGCAAAATCGCCAAAGATACGAAAATCGCCGCGCGCTGCGGGCAAGACTTCTGTTTCGGATTGTCCATCCGGCGTTAGCGCGAAATAGCCCGGCTGTTCATTCCCATCGCGATCCGCGGAATAAAACAGGCTGGTGCCATCGGGTGTCCAGATCGGCGCGCGCACGCCGGTTTTGAATGTGACTTGCTGCGGCTGACCGCCGCTGGCTGGCATGACCCAGATTTCGCTTTCGCCTGTGACATTCCAGGAAAACGCGATGGTTTCCCCGTCTGGTGAAAGGTTGGCTGCGCCTGCTCCGCTGGCAAGCAGATAGCGCGCGATATCCGCCGGGTACTGCCCTGCCCGTCCGATTGTTACCTCGCTGCCATCGGGCTCCATCGCTTCGATGGAAAGGTCTGCGCCTTTGGCGCCGCCAAAAGTTTCCTCGTCATCCTGAGCCTGCGCGGTAGCGGGCAGCAGGGCGAGAGCGGTGGCAGCAAGCAAAGATGTGCGGATCATGAATACCTCAAGGTTCTGGCGTGGTTGCGACACGGCCAGCCTAAAGGATCAGGTTGTGAGTGCAATCCCGCGTGTGCGGGCTTTTAAGCGTTTATTTGCCCAGCTTGGCTTCGAGTTCGGCGACCTTCGCTTCAAGCGCATCGGCTTGTTCGCGGGCTTTTTGTGCCATGGCTTTCACCGTGTCGAATTCTTCGCGGCTGACAAAATCCACGCCGCCCATTGCTTCGCGCATGCGTTCACGCGCGCTTTCACGGGCTTCGCGCGTCATGCCGGCCATGGTGCCAGCGGCGCTGTTTGCGAGTTTGACGAAGTCGGCGATGATCGGGTTTTCACTTTGCATACAGGCTATTTGGTGAAGGCCGTGCGACTTGTCCAGAGTATCGCTGGTCCGAAGCGCGTTTTTTCTATCGCCCAATTTGCCTGTAATGTTTTGCCTACAGTGTCTTGCCTACAATGTGACGCGTTCAACCACGCCGGTTTCGGTCGGATCCCCGCCATCGGGATTTTCCGCGATGAACTGGTAATTCAGGACAGCCGCAAAAATCCCCCATGCAAGGTAGGGAACCAGCAAGACCGCCGCGAGCTTTCGGACCCGCCAAAACAGGACCATCACGCCGAGCAAGGTCACCACCAGATATCCCATGACATACAGAGCCGCAGTCATATTCTGCATTCCGAAGAACACCGGCGTCCACGCCAGATTGCCAATAAAATGCAGTGCGAACACGATGATCGCAAACCTGCGACCATAGGCGCCCCACGCGCTGACCACCAAAGCCAGCGAAAACCCGATCAACACATAAATGATCGACCAGACGATTCCAAAAGTGGCAGGCGGCGGGAAAATCGCAGGTTTGTTCAGGCTTTGAAACCAGGCGGTATCAGGTCCGCCCGCCTGCCCCGCCACAAAACCAAGCAGCACGATCAAAGGCACCAGAAACAGCGCCCAACGCAAGAAACTTGCGCGCAACTGCGCTTTGGAAGCCAGAATATTCATGCGTTCTCCTGTTGTGCAGACTGCACCGGAAATGCCGTATCTGTGGGTGACGATTCGCCATCACCGATATGACAATGATCGATACACACTGGCAGGTGCAACGCCAGTTTTCCCACAGGGGTGATCGCAGTTTTTGGCTGAAAACCGTTATTTGCGGACTTTCTCGACCGATCCAGAGATAATGCATGTGCGTTTTGCAGACGTTGTGATAGCTTCGCCACATTCTTGCCGTGATTCGGGGCGCACTGCGGCAAGACGTATTTCCTTTGCGCGTCCCTAATGTTTCTGGATCTTCTATGGTCCAATATGGGGAACGATATTATGAAAAAGACCAACTTTGCTTCTATGCTGGCTGTTGCTGGCGGCCTTGCTGTTGCAACTGCTGCATGTTCGGCTCCTGCTGAAGACGCTGCGACCGAAGCTGACACCACTGCGGTTGCCGATTGTGCAGCTGGTTGCTGTGCCGCTGAAGGTTGCTGTGCAGCTGAAGGCTGTGAAGCTGCTGGTTGTGAAGCTGAAGGCTGCTACGCCGAAGGCTGCTGTGCAGCTGAAGGTTGCTGTGCCGCTGCTGAATAAGCAGACGCATACTCTTCACGCATTAGCGTAACGAATTCGGTCGATAGCACGAAGTTGCTGTCGACCGTTTTTGTTTTTAAGGCAGCGAGTTATGGATCAGATCAAAGCCGCACATACTGTTATCGAAACCATCACGCAGATGGCGCAGGAACAGCGCCCCCTGATGCTGCGCGTCGTGCCCGAAGACGAAGTGCATTTCTGGACGCACTATCCAAAGAAAGATGCGCGCGACAAACACTGCAAATCGCGCTGGTATTATCATGTCCATGCCCCCGGCACGCGGGACGTAAAGGAACACGGTCATTTCCACCTGTTCCTGCACCGCACCCAGCTTCCCGAAGGGTTGGAGCCCAAAGTCTGGCCGCCTCAAGGTGAAGATGCCAAGGCGCATGTCACGCACCTTATCTGCCTATCGATCGATACAAATGGTATTCCGGCATCGTGGTTCACAGTGAACCGCTTTGTCACCAATGAATTTCTGTATCCTGCCGATGTGATGATCAACCACCTGTCCGACTTCAACGTCGATCACACGCAGGAAGACGACTGCGTGAACCGTTTTGTCACCGCCATGGTTGCGCTATACCGAGATGAGATTGCCGAGCTTTTGAAACAGCGCGATGCGCGGCAGGCAGAATTGTTTGCCGAACATGGCGATACGGCTTTCGAAAAAGAGAGCGGCGTAGAGGTTCTGTCACAAATCCCGATCGATCTGGACGCAAAGATCAATGGACTTGATCTGGCTTAGGCTTTTTGCTTTTTGATTTTTGATTTTTGGCTTTTGGACGCCATCTGGCGCGCGATTTCAGCCCCTGACCGCGCTTATCAGGAACTCCACATTTCCCTGAGGGCCGGTGATCGGGCTTGTGACGATGCCTTCGATATCCCACCCAAGCCCCTCTAACCATTCGCGAACCTCTTCACAAACACGTGTGTGCAGCACGGGGTCGCGCACCACGCCGCCCTTGCCCACTTCTGCGCGGGCGACTTCGAATTGCGGTTTGATCAGCGCGACCAGCCGGCATTGGGGCGCTGCGAGTTCCAGCGGGCGCTCAAGCACTTTTGCCAGGCTGATAAAGCTCGCGTCGCACACGACCCAGCTGACCGGTTTATCAATCTGTTCGGGCGTCAGAATCCGCGCGCTGGTTTGCTCGTAAACTGTCACCCGGCGATCCTGACGCAGCTTCCAGGCGAGCTGGTTGGTGCCGCTATCAACGGCAAAGACATGGCTTGCGCCGTGTGTGAGCAAGACATCGGTGAAGCCGCCGGTGGAACTGCCTACATCCATCGCCACTGCGCCCGCAGGGTCGAGGCCAAAGTGCTCGATTGCATGGGCTAATTTGATCCCGCCGCGGCTGACCCATGGGTGATCGCGCCCGCGCACTTCGAGCGGGGCGTCCGCCGCGATCTGTTGTCCGGGCTTTTCAACCTTGTTCTCACCCGCAAATACGACGCCCGCCATGATCAAAGCCTGCGCCCGGGTGCGGCTTTCCACCAGTTCGCGTTCGACAAGCAAATGATCAACGCGCATCTTTTTGTGCGGTTTTTCAGGCGATTTGCCCGATTTTTTCGAGGATTGGTCGTGTTTGGTCATGGACGCTTCAGCCAATAGCGACCATTTAGGGCGCATGAAAGCAATCTACCTAAAAACCGCTGGCGCCATTGCGCTTACCGCCGCAATCGCCGCCTGTGTCCCGTCGATTAATGTGCCGCTGCTGCCGCCGGAACCCACCGTGCCTGTGGCTGCTCCGGCCCCTGCTCCATCGCGCGATCCGGTGCCTGCCATTCAGGAACCGAGATACGAAAACTATCTCGACGCGCCGCAAACGCCGGGGACATGGCGATATCAACAAAGCGCCGCAGGACCGATTGCAGTCTTCGTTGCTCCGGATGGCAACGGCGAATTCCTGCTTTCCTGCAACCGCAGGGACGCAGCAATCGGCTTTTGGCGCTCTGGCACCAGCGCCTCTCCCCGCGCCATGCGCATCCGCACAGAAACAACAGCGCGGACTTTTCAAGTGCTCCAGGCCGAAGACACCAATCCTTATTTGACGGTGGATGTGCCCGCAAACGACACCCTGCTTGATGCGATGGCCATCACCAAAGGGCGTTTTGCCGTCGAGGTCGAAGGCCAGCGCACACTCTACCTGCCCGCATGGGTCGAGGTCACCCGAGTGATCGAGGATTGCCGGTAAAGGCAGCGATTCTTTTGCCGCTATCCACAGATAGCAGTCTTTGCGCACCCATAATCACTGCCGCCCAAGGGCATCCTCAGGGGCGGCGCGGTCCGTGATGTGGTGGAAGCGCGCTAGTATGACGTGGGAAAAGATTTCTTCAAGTCTTGCGTTCACACCCGATAGGACTCAAATATGTGCTTGAGGTTAGCGGCGAACGCAAACTTCGGCCCCCGGTGAAACGGCGAGGTCTTGGCTTTCAAGCGCGAAAGGAGGTGATCCGATGTCTCATGGTTCAGTAGCGAGGTCGGTGAAGATCCCTACGGAGCATACTCGGTAACTTTATCCTTACTGAGTGAGGTTTCGTGAGCGGCACTTCCGGCCGCTGACCATGAAGGGCGGTTTCCCCATTTGGCGAAACCGCCCTTTTTGTTTTTGCCGTACGCATGGCCTCCTGGCGCAAACACAATCCTTGCCCCCGTCCGCGCACCCTATTATCTGCCTCCGCTATGAAATTCACGAAACTTCCCCACCCCTCGCCAACGCCCGATGATGTGCGTGCGGCCGCGATTGCAGATCCCGGTTTCGGCAAAGTCTTCACCGATCACATGGTCACTATCGACTATGACGAGGCAAAAGGCGGCTGGCAGACACCGGTAATCGGCCCGCGCCAGGCAATACCGCTCGATCCTGCGGCCAGCGTTTTGCATTATGCGCAGGAAATTTTCGAAGGCATGAAAGCCTTTCCGCATGCCGATGGCGGCCTTGCGCTGTTCCGGCCAGAGGCCAATGCCCGGCGTTTCAACGCCAGCGCGCGCCGCATGGCGATGCCGGAAATTCCCGAAGACCTGTTTTTGGCTGCGGTTCGCGAAGCGGTAAACGCGGATGCGGATTGGATGCCGCAGGTCGAAGGCGGATCGTTGTATATCCGCCCGTTCATGTTCGCGTCCGAGGCTTTCCTCGGTGTGCGTCCGGCAAAGCAGTACAAATTTGTCGTGATCCTCGTGTCATCGGGCAATTATTTCAAAAACGGCGTCAATCCGGTCAAAATCTGGGTGTCGCAGGATTATGTCCGCGCAGCCCCCGGCGGCACGGGCGCGGCCAAAACCGGCGGCAATTACGCGGCCTCTCTGGTCCCGCAAGCCGAGGCAATCACCCATGGCTGTGATCAGGTCGTGTTCCTCGATGCGGTCGAGCATAAATGGGTCGAGGAACTGGGCGGCATGAACCTGTTCTTCATCCGCGCCGACGGCAGCGTGATCACGCCGCAGCTGACCGGTACAATTCTGCCCGGCATCACCCGCGACAGCCTGATCGCGATGCTGCGCGAAGAAGGGCTCGACGTGCGCGAGGAGCCGTATTCGATCAGCCAATGGCGCGAGGAAGCCGAAAACGGCACGCTGCTCGAAACGCTGGCCTGCGGCACCGCCGCGGTCGTCACACCAGTCGGCACAGTCGCATCCCCCGCAGGCGAGTTCACCATCGGCACCGGAGGCATCGGCCAAATGGCAACGAAGATGCGCGAGCGCCTGGTTGATCTGCAACATGGCCGTTTAGAGGACAAACACGGCTGGGTGATGCGGGTTTGATCACATAGGCCTGAATGCGGACAGTCCGCTAACGACCCAATTGCGGACTGTCATTTTGTCACTTCTCACGGAAGCGTTGATCTCCACTGGCCCAAGCAACCATCAAAGGCTTGCCCGAAGGCGTTTCAAGAACTGCCGCCTCCCCAACTTTAATATCGCAACCTAGCAATTCGGCAAACCGGATGAATTCGTGAGACCATCTAAGTTCTGGTGAGAAGGAATGGACGATCATTCCGGCCATGCTGGCTGCAAAACGGTCCGCTTCAACGAGCGCTGAAACTGTGCGGTGTAAAAGCTGGTAGCGAATATCGGGAGGACATGTCGAAATACCCAGAGTAGCACAGAGGAAATCAAGCCTCTCAATCTTTCCGACCGACGCGTTCTTGCTCCACTCTCCTACAGTAGGTCCGAAAGGTTCATCGACCTTCCCCTCAATAGTGTAAGTAGCCAGCCCTTCTTCATGGCGCATCAAAGCGAACAAATCTGATTGGCTTTCTCTGGAACCGCCGGGCAATGCAGTCTTGTGCTCCGGCACCCCGAATAAGAATTTTGCTGGCCCGAACGCCTCTTCCATGAGAGCAAGAACTTCGCTTGGCGGGGTATCAGCATCCTCCCAAGAATACGCCATGGTTCGGGCTGAGTAGCCTTTGGCCCAATGGAGGTCTGGCTTTGCGAGGAACTGTTTCCAGTCCGAAGGGCCGCTTGAAGGGACAAGTATTTTGCTCATGAACTACGATAACAATGTGAGGCATCATTTGCAGCATATCTCTTGCCCGCTTTCCACCCCAAAATCGGACATTAGAAGCCCCAAGTACGCTTCCTGAAGACTGCCGCGTCAGTGGCTATTGCAGGCAAGTGCCACACCACGCTAAACGCAGGCCCCATGCCGGTCCACCAATCACCCATCCAAGTCGCCGCGCTCTATCGCTTTACGCGCTTTGACGATCCCGCTGCGATCCAGGCCCCGCTTCAGGCGGCGTGCGACGGCGCGGGTGTCAAAGGCACAATCCTGCTTGCGAAGGAAGGCATCAACGGCACAATCGCAGGCACGCATAATGCGCTGTCCAGCGTTCTTGAACATATCCGCGCCCTGCCCGGCTGCGCGGAAACCGAAGTGAAATTCAGCCACGCCGATGAAATGCCCTTCAACCGCATGAAGGTCCGGCTGAAGCGTGAGATCGTGACCATGGGCCAGCCGGATATCGATCCGCGCGCAAGCGTGGGCCGCTATGTCGCGCCGGAGGATTGGAACGATCTGATCAGCGATCCTGAAACCATCGTAATCGACACGCGGAATGATTATGAAGTCGCCGTTGGCACATTCAAAGGCGCGGTTGATCCCAAAACAAAAAGCTTTGGCGAATTTCCCACGTGGTTTCGCGAACACCGCGACGAATTGCTCGAGGGTAAAAAGAAAGTCGCGATGTTCTGCACCGGCGGCATTCGCTGCGAAAAATCGACCAGTTTCCTGCGTTCCGAGGGCATTGAGGATGTGTTCCACCTGAAAGGCGGTATTCTCAAATACCTCGAAACGGTTCCTGAAGAGGACAGCAAATGGGAAGGCGAATGTTTCGTTTTTGATCAGCGCGTGGCGGTCAAACACGGGCTTGAGCTGGGATCATACGGCCAATGCTTTGCCTGCCGGATGCCTTTGACAAAGGCAGAAATGGCCTCGGATGATTATGCCGCCGGGGTCAGCTGCCCGCATTGCATCAATGAACGCGGCGAACAACAACGCGCCCGCTATGCCGAGCGCCAACGCCAGCAGCAGCTCGCAAAACAGCGCGGCGAAATACATGTAGGCGCCGCGCCCAGGGCCAGCGATGACGACACACCGAAATTGTCCGATGGCGGGTGGGAGGCGAATTTCCCGTCCGGCCTGTCGCCAGATTCCGGTTCGGACGCAAACACCGAATGAGCGCGCTGCCCGCCCTCTATTCCTTCCGCCGCTGCCCCTATGCAATGCGGGCGCGCATGGCGCTATGGATGGCAGGGATCACGGTTGAACTGCGCGAGGTCAAACTGGCCGACAAGCCGCCTCAGCTTGCCGAGGCATCTGCCAAAGCGACCGTTCCGGTGCTGGTCCTCCAAGATGGAACCGTGATCGACGAAAGCATCGCCATTATGCGCTGGGCGCTTTCGCAGAACGATCCCGAGGGATGGCTGGCGGGCGATGATTCCGGTCTGATCGCCCGCAACGATGGCCCGTTCAAACATCACCTTGACCGCTACAAATACCCCACCCGTTACCCCGATGAAGCAGGCGGTGATGATGACACCTTCCGGTTCGATCACCGTTCCGGCGGATTGGCGATCCTGAACGATCTCGACGCGCGACTGGGCTCAAGCAAGCATCTGTGCGGCGGCACCCGCACTCTGGCCGATATCGCGCTGTTTCCCTTCATCCGTCAATTCGCCAACACCGATCGTGACTGGTTCGACGAACAGGGCCTGCCGCATGTGCAGGAATGGCTCGAGGGACACCTTGCCTCTGATCTGTTCAAAGCGATCATGCCCAAGTTCACGCCGTGGAAAGCGGGCGATGAACCGGTCGCATTCGGGCCATAGGTCCACAAAGATACTTACCGGCGATATACGCAAATTTTACGTTCTGCGGTGTATCTTCGTCCTATGATCGTCATCGCTCCATCTCATTCTGTCGTTTTGTACGAAGAACTTGCCGAAGTGCACTTTTCGATCTCGGGCTTCTGGGATCTTGAAGGAATGACAGCCTTTCTCGGGAAATTGGATGCGACCTCACTGCCGCTGGTGAAGGCGCGGCGGCCAATTGTGGTGTTTGGCGATTTTACCGACTTTGTGCCTCAAGACCGCGCCACTGGCGACGCGATCCGCGCACAGCTCCTGAATGCGCAGAAATTCGGCCTGCGCCGTGTTTCGATCATTGGGGCATCGGCTCTTGTCAAAATGCAATATCGCCGGCTGAGTGATGGTATCGAAGTTCAATTCTTCGATGACAAGATCACGGCGCTTTCATGGCTGCGCGAAGTCCGCCTTTAGGGCTCAAACAGCTTGCGCTTGTCGCGCCGTCACCTTTGGTCATGGTGCAATACCGGCGGCTGGCAGATCGGCTGGAACTTGAATTTTTCGAGACCAAAACCACAGCCAAACATTGGATGCGTCACCCGCGTTCGGTTCTTAATTCGCCGCGAAAGGCGTCAATCAACCAACTGGCCGCCGGACCCAAACGATCGTCTCGCCGCCAAAGCGCACTGAGCGGGTATTGAACTCCCGGCTTTTCCGGCAGATCCAGCGCCACCAATCGCCCCGCCGCCAGATCATCGGCCACCATGGCGCGCGGCATATTGCCCCATCCCAGCCCCTCTTTCAGCAGCGAATGTTTCGCGCTCAAATCACCGAGCCGCCATGTCAGCGGGCTCAATACGGAAAACTCGCGGCCCTTGGTCAGCGCGGATCGATCCGCCAGCACCAGTTGCAGATGCTTTCGACTTTCACCCGGTGCAATCCCGCTTTCCGCCAGAGGATGATCGGGCGCTGCGACCGGCACCAGCTCGACTTCTCCGATAACCTGTCTTTCAAGTTCGGAATGATCGCCGAACACCGGACCGCCCAGCGCCAGCTGAGCGCGGTTATCAAGCAGACATTCCGCCACCGCGCCCAACCCCTCGATATTGAGTTTTAGCCCGACCGTGGGAAACAAACGCCGAAATTCGCGCAGGACACGGGCCGTCAATTCGCCGGGCACCATCACATCGAGCACCAATCCGATCTCGCTTTCCAACCCGGCATGAAGCGAACGCGTTTTGGCGAGCAGCGCATCGACCCGGTCGGTTACAGAACGCGCTTCAACCAGCAATCCTTCGCCCGCCTTGGTCAGCACGGGACGGCGCGACCCCTCCCGCTCGAACAGGGACACCGCGAGCTGTGTTTCCAATTGCGCGATCCCATAACTGATCGCGGAAACCGCGCGGTTTGTGGCGCGCGCTGCGCCGCCAAAGCTGCCATGTTTCACGACGGCGAGGAAAATGCGCAATTGATCGAGAGTGGGATCGCCTAACTTCATGAGCATATGTTCAGATAATCAGAACATTTTGGCAAGTTTTATCGCAGTTATCAGATCACACTGCCGCGCCTATCTCCAGGTTCAAGAACGCGGAACCAGGCATTCCGTGACCGCAACAGGAGACAGACCATGATCGAACTTCGCCCTTTCAACACCCTTGGCGCCGCCAATCACGGCTGGCTGGATGCGCATCATCATTTTTCGTTCGCGAGCTATCAAGATCCTGCCCGCGTCAATTGGGGCTCCTTGCGCGTTTGGAATGATGATGCGATCGCACCGGGCACAGGCTTTCCCACACACCCGCACGAAGACATGGAGATCATCACCTATGTCCGTACCGGCGCGATCACGCACCGTGACAGCATGGGCAATGAAGGCCGCACCGAAGCAGGCGATGTTCAGGTGATGAGCGCGGGCAGCGGCGTGCGCCATTCGGAATACAATCTGGAGGACACAGAGACGACCCTGTTCCAAATCTGGATCATTCCCGATGAACGCGGCGGCGAACCAAGCTGGGGCGCAAAGCAGTTTCCGAAAGGCGACCGCAGCGGCACCTTTGTTCCGCTCGCCTCGGGATCTGACAATGACAACGACACGCTGCGTATCCGCACCGATGCACGTGTGCTGGGCGCAACGATCAAAGCCGGCGAAAGCGTAACCTACGAGATCGGCGATGCCTCGCGTCACCTGTATCTCGTGCCCGCCACCGGTAAAATCAAAGTTGACGATGTAGAGGCCAATGCGCGCGACGGCGTGGCCATCACGCAGCTTGATCAAATAACGATCACGGCTCTCGAAGACACTGAAATTGTGTTGGTTGACGCTGCCTGATCCCCCTGAGCCAGCCGGGAACCCCTCGCCCGGCTGGCTCATTATCCTTTCAAATTCTCAGGAGAAAATTCATGTCCAACATCCTTCACCTATCCGCCTCAATTCGCGGTGATGAAAGCGTCTCAGACGGTCTTGGCAAGAAACTGGCCGAAGGTCTCGCCGCAAAATCAGGCGCCAGCATCACAGCGCGCAATCTTGCCGCCAATGACCTGCCCTTTATCAGTGAAGACCGGTTCGGCGCCAATCTTACCCCGGCGGCTGATCGCACCCCTGAGCAGGCCGAACTCGCCGCGATCGCCGACACCTTGATCGAAGAGCTGATGGCCGCTGACACGGTCGTATTCGCAACGCCGATCTACAATTTCAGTGTGCCTGCCACGGTCAAGGCATGGGCCGATCTGGTCGCACGGGCGGGCACCACGTTTGAATACACGCCGACCGGACCTGCGGGTCTGCTCGAAGGCAAGAAGGCCTATATCACGGTAGCATCGGGCGGCACCCCGGTTGGCAGCGACATGGATTTTGCCACCAGCTGGCTTAAATTCTTCCTTGGCTTCCTTGGCATTAAAGACGTCCAAGTGATCGCGGCCGACGGGATTATGGGCGAAGACGCTGCGGACAAGATTGCCGCAGCTCATAGCAAGGTCGATGCGATTATCGCGTGAATGAAACCCGTTTGCGAGTGATCGCAATCGCGCACCCTGCGCGGTGCAGCACCGGGCACAGCAACCAATGGCCGGAGCGCTCGATCATCGGCGCTCCGGCCTTTGTTTTGCCCGCTTTCGCCAAGCCCGCTTTCGCTGTGCCCGCTTTCGCTGTGCCCGCTTTCGCTATGCGGGCTTTTGAACCGCCCGCAACTCACGCCGTTTCAGAATCTGGTAATATTCGGGACGACGCGGGAATTTCACCGTCAGCAACAGGACAAGGCCGATCACATGGCCCAACGCTACAATCGCGAAGATCGATTGCAGACCGCCCATCTTGTCGCTTTGACCCAGCATGAAAGCGCCAAATGAAATGCCAAAATTGCTCACCGCCATATAGATCGTGAACTGCGTCGCTGCGACTTTCGGATCGCACAGGCGCATGGCAATCGGCAGGATCGCAACAGTGCGCAGATTGTTCAGCGACAGCCAGCCATAAAGGAATATGAGGAACAGGAATGAACTGCCCCAATGCTCCGAAAGACCAAACATCGAAAGCATGAGCAAGATAGTGATGGCAATCCAGATCATTCCGATCATTTTGGCCCCGAATTTGTCACCCAGCCAACCGCCCAGCGTCATCACCAATACACCCGAAACAAGGCCGGCGATCGCGGTATGCGCGGATATGGCTGAAACATCCCAGCCGACATAATTCGCCCCGATGATCGGCCCGGCGCCCGCCATGCCGCCATACAGAATACCCAGTGAAAAAAGGACCGCGATCCAAAGCAGGCTTTGAACGGTAAAAAGAGACGCACAGGTCGATTTGAGCAGCGGCCACCACGCGTCCAGCTGTATCTCAAGGTTGCGCTCATTTGCTTCACCCGCGCTCCAAGGCAGGCTGCGCTCTCCCTGACGTTCGCGAAAACAGGCGATGTAGATGCACAGCATCGCAATAAGCGCCGCGACGCAAAGATAGGAAACCGGTGCGCCGAAATCCTCGATCAAAAAGCCGGTAATCGCAGTCGCCGCCGATATGCCGATGGCTTGACCACCAAACATCATGCCAGAACCGCGGGCGCGCTCGTCTTCGGTCATGATATCGACGGCCAGACCATCCACTGCGACATCTTGAAATGTGGTCGCCAAATTAACGGCAAAAGCGATCGCGCCAAGGATCGCTACGTCCGATGCAGACGGGTTCAGGAGCGCCGCGATGATCAAGCAAAAGATCATCACCATTTGCGCGCCCAATATCCAGACCCGCCGGCGTCCCATGGCAAGGTACGTGTAACGATCCATGATAAAGCCGTTCACCAGCTTCAATGACCAAGGCAAAGCGGTTAGAGCGGCAACCGATCCGATATCTGCGGCGCTGGCGCCATTCACTGCCATCCATGCAGGGATCGCGAACCAGAACAGCCCGATCGGCATCCCTTGTCCGACATACAGAATAAAGAGCGTAAAAAGCCTGAGTGGCCTGCTGCGTTCAAGCACCAGCCCGTTTGCCGCTGACATTTCAGTCATCAATTTCCCCGCCAAAACCGCGCGTACTGCACGCTCAGGCGACCCCGCCGATGATGCTACAGCGCAGTGTGAGGGACTCAAGCTATCTTGCTGGTTTGGCCGGATATTGACGTGTTTCTACAAATCCATTTTAGTCCGGCAGCGCCGATTTCAATTCATCAAGCCACACATCGGCCACAGCGTCCGATGGCGCGCGCCAATCCCCGCGCGGCGACAGGGCACCACCGGATGACACTTTCGGACCATTGGGCAAAGCGCTGCGTTTGAATTGGCTGAACCCGAAAAACCGGCGGAGGAATTTTTCAAGCCATCCCGCTATTGCTTCCAGTTCGTATTCGTTCTTGCGCTCTTCCGGGAACCCGGCCGGCCACAATCCTGCCTGCGTATCCTTCCACGCGTGATAGGCAAGAAAGGCAATTTTGCCGGGCCGCTGACCCCACCGGATCGTGTGGTGCAGGAAAAAGTCGTTGAGCTCATACGGCCCGATCTTTTGCTCGGTGCTTTGCATCGCGCCGTCTGCGCCTGCTGGCACCAGCTCGGGCGATATCTCTGTATCGAGCACCGCGCCCAGTACATCGCTGCACACCGCGCTGAATTGTTCGGTCTGAATGGTCCAACGGATAAGATACTGGATCAGCGTTTTGGGCACGCCCGAATTCACGCCGTAATGGCTCATATGATCGCCAACACCGTAAGTACACCAACCCAGTGCAAGCTCGCTAAGATCACCTGTCCCGACGACAAATCCGCCATGCTGCCCTGCAAGCCGGAACAGATAATCCGTCCGCAGCCCGGCCTGCACATTTTCAAATGTCACATCATAGACCGGCTCTCCATCGGCATAGGCGTGACCGATATCCTCCAGCATCCGGTTCGCCGCCGGTTTGATATCGATCTCCTCGGCGGTGATCTCCATTGCCTCCATCAGTTTCCACGCATTGCTTTTGGTGGTGTCCGACGTGCCAAATCCGGGCATTGTGTATCCGCGAATGGTCGTGCGCGGCAGACCCAGCCGGTCACAAGCCTTTGCAGCGACAATCAAAGCATGGGTGCTGTCCAGCCCGCCCGAAATGCCGATGATGAGAGATTTCGTTTTGGTCGCCTGTATCCGGCGCATCAGGGCATCGACCTGAATGTTGAACGCCTCAAAGCAATCCTCGTCCAGGGCATGTTGCCGGTTCGGCACAAACGGAAAGCGGCGGATCGGGCGGCTAAGGCCGATATCACCGTCGGCATAATTGTGTTCGAACACGATCCGGCGGAATTGATCTTCGGGCCGGTCATGCGCTTCGGCCGCATCGCTGAATGTCTGGTTACGCATCCGTTCCGCTGCGATCCGGTCTGTGTCGATATCGACCACGCACAATTCCGGCTCCAGATCGAAACGCGCGCTTTCGGCCATTAAATCGCCCATCTCATAGACAACACCTTGTCCGTCCCACGCGAGATCGGTGGTGCTTTCCCCATGACCGCTGGCGGAATAGACATAGGCGCAGATGGAGCGGGTCGATGAACTGCGGCAATGCAGATGGCGGTCATCCGCCCGTCCGATGGTGATCGGTGATGCAGACAGGTTGCAAAGGATATGCGCACCGGCCAGCGCAGCCAAAGTGCCCGGCGGATTGGGCGCCCAGAAATCCTCGCAGATCTCTACGCCAAAAGTAAATCCCGGCAGGTTTTGAGCGGCAAACACCAGATCGGTCCCGAACGGAACCTCTTCCCCTGCGACCGTAATCCACAGATCCACACAATTGCGGCCATGCGCGAAATACCGTTTTTCATAGAATTCGCGGTAATTGGGCAGATAGCTTTTCGGAACCACGCCGAGCAATTCGCCGCCTGCAATGACCAGCGCGCAATTGTATATCTTGGAATTGCGGCGCAGCGGTGCGCCAACAATCAGGACCGGTGAAAGGCTGGCTGACGCCTCGATCACTTCGGCCACCGCCTGCTCTGCGCGGTCCAGCAGCGCGTTTTGCAGCAGCAAATCATCTATCGCATAGGAAGACAGGCACAGTTCGGGATAGACCACCAGATCGGCGCGCTGCTCATGCGCATGCTCGGCCTCGCGGATCACGCCTGCGGTGTTGTATGCGACATCGCCCGTTCGCGATGCGGGTGTGGATGTCGCCACCCGAACAAATCCGTGGGCGTGCATATCATAGAACGGGTGACCGGTTGTGCGCTTGGCCGTGTTCATTGGCTGTGCTTTCTTAGGGGTAGAAGTGTTGCCGGGGGCCAGTTCGAGCCAGTCGGCGGGTTCACAAATGCCAAGTTCGGCAAGGCGTTTCTGGACTTTGGGCCGGGCCACCTTACCCTTTGCCTCCCAGCCGTAAACGGTACGGCTGGGCCATGGCTTCCCTTGAGGATCGCCAAAAAGCGCGCCAAACTCCTCCGCAGATAGCGGCGGATCGTGCGCCTCGCGCCAAAGACGGATTTTGTGACCGGCCAGATGCATGGGCAATCAAGTATCCCTTTAGGATACAGCGCGCAAGCCCCGCTTTCAGGCAAGCAAGCAATTCCGCATCCCCTGCCCTTGCGCTCGTAACCGCAATAGCGCACTTCGCGAACAACAAACGAATACCATATCAGCGCAACGCACATCAGGAGGCACCCATCATGGCCGACCCTACTTACACACCCCCCGCAGTCTGGAGCGCCGACACCGTCAGCGGTGGCCGTTTCGCCAGCATCAACCGGCCAACTGCCGGTTCGCGCGAGGAAAAGGCTCTGCCGCGCGGCGACAATCCATTTCAGCTTCATTCGCTGGCCACACCCAACGGCGTAAAAGTCACCATCATGCTCGAAGAATTGCTGGAGCTGGGACATACCGGCGCCGAATACGATGCCTACACCGTCAATATCGGCGATGGTCAGCAATTCACCAGCGGGTTTGTAAGCATTAACCCGAACTCGAAAATCCCCGCTCTGATCGACGCCAGCGGTGACAGCGAATTTCGCGTGTTCGAATCAGGCGCCATTCTGGTGCACCTTGCTGAGAAATTCGGTGAATTCCTGCCAACTGATCCGGCCGCGCGCGCCGAAGTGCTAAGCTGGGTGTTCTGGCAGGTTGGCACCGGGCCATTTATTGGCGGCGGCTTCGGGCATTTCTATGCCTATGCACCGGAAAAATACGAATACCCGATCAATCGCTATGCGATGGAAACAAAGCGGATTTTCGATGTCGCGGATCAGCGCCTCTCCGAAAACCGCTTTCTTGGCGGCGAAGAATACACCATTGCCGACATGGCCAATTTCCCGTGGCTCGCCCCGTTTGTGGCAGGCACAATCTACAACGAAGCCAAGACGTTCCTGTCGATTGACGCATACGCCAATGTCGCGCGCTGGGCCCGCGAGATTGCAAAGCGTCCCGGCGTCCAGCGCGGGCGTCTTGTCAACAAAGTCTGGGGCGATGAGGATCAGCAGATGCTGGAACGTCATTCACCCAAGGATTTCGAAGGCAAGAACCTCGATTTCACATTCTGAGCGCCCCACCGGGATAAGCCCGCGCGCGGCCAAAGATATAATGGGCTGGAAGTTATGACGCTTCCGGCCCATTGTCGTTTGCGCATTAAAGGAGCGAGTTTTGGCCGAGACGCCATCTGACAGGATCGGCCTCGGTGAAAAGCTGGGTTATGGCGTGGGCGATCTTGCCGCGGGCCTGATCCTCAATTTCTTCGGCTTTTTCCTGCTGTATTATTTCGTCGATCTGGGCGGTCTGGCACCTGCGGCGATTGGCCTGATGCTGCTGCTGACGAAATTGATCGATGCGATTACCGATCCGATGATGGGCGCCATTGCGGATCGCACCCGCACGCGATGGGGACGATACCGGCCGTACCTGCTTTTCGGCCCGCTGCCGCTGGGATTTGCGATTGTCCTGATCTTCAGCGCGCCAGATGATCTGGGCAATACAGCGCTGCTGATCTGGGCCTATGTTACATACACGCTGGCGATGCTCGCATTCACTGCGGTGAATGTGCCCTATGGCGGATTGCTCGGGGTGATCTCCCCTTCTTCCAGCCAGCGATCCAATGTGACCGCGTTTCGGATGCTCTTTTCCGCGCTCGGCGGGATTCTGGTCGGCGCGCTGGGCACCACTCTTGTCCGCGAACTGGGCGGCGGCGATGAAAAGCTGGGCATCTTGCTGACCATGTCATGCATTGCGGCGGTTTCGGTCTTTGCGCTGCTGACGACGTTTGCGACCACAAAAGAGCGCATCCCGCCGACCGAGACGAATGGATCGCTGCGGGGTGATGTGGGCGTTTTGATCCGGACCGGCCCGTGGATTGCAGTTGCGATTGCGGCCATCCTGGGAGTTACGGCGATTGCCGCGCGGGCGGGCACGGCGCCATTTTTCTTCAAATATGTGGCGGGCGATGACGGGTCGCCGGTGTTTCTGTTTTTCGACCGCGCCGCCTTGTTTCTGACCGCGCTGGCCTTTGGACAGGTTGCCGGTGTTCTGATCGGATACGCTGCACAGCGGAGATTTGAAAAATCCCACCTGCTGATGGCGGCCGGAATGCTGAAAATGGCGATGATCGCCGTGTTCTATTTCCTCCCGCTGGATGCGGTCTGGCCTCAGACCGGGGTACAGTTCTTTGTCGGCATCGGGTTCGGGATGCTGATGGTGCTGTCTTTTTCAATGTTCACCGACATCGCCGAATTTATTGACTGGAAATCGGGCCGCCAGATGACTGCTCTGGTCGTTGCGGCCTCTGTTTTCGGGGTGAAAGCAGGGGTTGGCCTGGGCTCGGCCATTCCGGGCTTTGCGCTTTCGCTGACTGGCTTCGATGCGAATGCCGAACAAAGCGAAGCTGCGGTGTTGGGCATCCAGCTCGCCTTTGCCATTATCCCGGCGGCTGTGATGATCCCCGCCGCCTTTACGCTTATCTTCTACGGCATAAACCGGCGCGTTTTGGCCACAGTTGAAAGCGAGCTGGCCGCGCGCCGCAGCCGCATTGCATGAGAATTGATCGAATGAAGGGAATTGTCCCTTCACATTCGCGCCAAGCGCGTTATATGCGCGTCATCTGATGGGGTGTAGCCAAGTGGTAAGGCACTGGTTTTTGGTACCGGCATGCGCAGGTTCGAATCCTGCCACCCCAGCCAGATATTTTTCTCAACGATGATCGGGATACGAACCTGCTCGCAAAGCGCGGCGCGGGTTTATCTGCTGTGGCCGGTTCAATCGGGTGCCAAAACCTTTTCAGCGAGCGCCACACCAGATAGCCACGCACCCTCGACCCGCGGTGAATGAAGATAATCGCCGGCGATACCGATTCTCTGATCGGCGGCATAGCGCGCGGGATCGCCCGGCACGGCCTCTGCCATGGCATAAAGCCAGCGGTGGGCCGCAATATGCACCGGTTTTGCGCCGGTGATCCCTGTCTGATCATAGAAATCCTGCAACAGGATCTCTCCGGCTTCTTCCTTTGCCACATCCAGCAATTCGCGGCTGCGCGCCGGGCTTGCGTGCAGCACCCAACATTCCGAGCCGGAGCGACCCGGCTTGGCCGAATTGCGCGCCGCCCACGAAATGGCAGCGTCTGGATCGCGCAGCGCGTCCGCTGCGATATCGAGCGGGCGATCAAAAGCCGCCATGACAGCCCAGCACGGAGCCGATTGCGCTTTGGAAGCGATCGCGGAAAATTCGCTGGCAACACCGCCGAGCAAGACGTGCGTCTGTTCCGCAGGCACCGCAACCAACACGGTTTTCACGATCAGGGTGACATCGCCCGCCTCGACTTTCCATGCGCCGTTCTCCCGCGTGATTGTCTCTGCGCGGGTGTTCCAATGCACATCGAGGTTTTGCGCCATGGCGCGGACCGGTCCGTTCATGCCCGGCGTGCCGACAAAGGCTTCCTCGCCCGCCGCAGACCAGCGCGCGACGACGCCCATATTTTTCCAATTTTTAACGGCGCTGCGAAATTCGCTATCGCGGGCCGTAAAATATTGCGCGCCGTGATCAAAAGAGACGGTTTCGCCGCCGATTTCCGCGCGCCGCGCGGCCATCCGTCCGCCCGGACCGCGGCCTTTATCGATGACGGTGATGATCAACCCGGCCTCTGCCAGGCGCGTGGCGCAGGCCAGCCCCGCCATACCGGCACCGATAACGCATATGTCGCAATGAATGTATCCCATGGGCGCCTAACGCACGAATGGGATGGAAGTTTCTAAGGCGCGCTGCGCGGCGGATTTGCCTGAGCCAGCATCACCGAAAAACGCTCTTGGCTATCCAGCCAGCGCGCCTGTGGTTCCCATCCCGCTGCGAGCAGCAGCATGTTCGATGTCCGGCGATTGAATTTGTGGCTGTTCTCTGTGTGGATCGTTTCGCCCGCTCGCATCGAAAACTGCTGTCCGCTCACTTCGAAAGTAATGTCGCGCTGCGCGCGCAGGTGCATTTCCACCCGCGCATATTCATCATTCCAGCGCGCTTCGTGCATCAGCGCATCAAGCGCAATATCCCCATCAAGTTCGCGGTTGATACGGCGCACGAGATTGTAATTGAACTGCGCAGTGACGCCGGCTTTGTCATCATAGGCCGACACCAGAACATCCTTGTCCTTGATCAGATCCATTCCGATCAACAGCTGTGCCCCGACGCCCAAAGTTTCGCGCATATTGCGCAGCAGATCGACAGCAGTCCGAGCGACCATATTGCCGATAGTGGAGCCGGGGAAGAAACCCAGTTTGGGCAGGTCTGTGACTTCACCGGGTAAAGCCACTTTGCGCATAAAATCCGCCTCTACCGGATAGACCGGCAGGCCGGGAAACTTACCCGATAGCTCCGCCGCTGCAGCGCGCAGAAAATCGCCTGATATATCGAGCGGAACATAGGCCGCAGGCGCAATCGCCGATAGCAACAGGGGTGTTTTGACCGAACTGCCCGATCCGAATTCAACAACCGCGCGCCCTTCCCCAATCATGGCGGCAAATTCAGCGCCGCGATTGCTCAGGATCTCGGTTTCTGCGCGGGTCGGATAATATTCGGGGAGCTGCGTGATATCCTCGAACAATTGCGATCCGGCATCGTCATAAAGCCAGCGCGCCGGGATCGCCATTTGCGACTGGGACAGCCCTTCGATTACATCCGCGCGAAAGGCGGTGTCGACGCCCTCGTCATCGCGCTCAACCAGCTTCAGACCCTTTTGCTTCGTCATTATTCTAAACGTCCCTTGCCAGCCGAAGGCCGGTGAATTGCCAGCGTTGATGCGGGTAGAAGAAATTGCGGTAGGACGCGCGGGAATGGCCGCGCACTGTCGCACAGCTTGCGCCTTTCAGCACAAACTGACCGCTCATGAATTTGCCGTTATATTCGCCTACCGCTCCTGCTGCGGGGGTAAAGCGGGGATAGGGTAGATAGGCAGACCGGGTGAACTGCCAGCAATCACCGAACAGAGCCTCTCCGCCGCAAGGCGCAGGCGCAGCTGCCCCGTCCAGCTGGTTTCCTGCGGCCGCGCTGTGGGATTGGCCAATCGCCTCCCATTCAAATTCCGTCGGAAGCCGCGCACCGGCCCATGTGGCAAATGCATCGGCTTCGTAATAGGAAATGTGCGTGACGGGCGCATCGGGATCGCGCGGATGCCATCCCTGATGGGTAAACGCCTGATCATCGCGCCAATAAAGCGGCGCTGATATGCCGTGCTCTTTCACCCACGCCCAGCCATCGGACAGCCACAATGAAGCCGTGCTATACCCGCCATCGGCGATAAATTCGCTCCATTGCCGATTGCTGACCAATCGCCGCGCCAAGGCAAATGGTTCTATCAATGCGCGGTGCTGCGGGCCTTCATTATCAAACGCAAATCCATCAGCCTGTGCGCCGATCATGATGACCCCGCCGGGATGTTGATGCCAGCCAAGCGGCTGTGCACCCGGCGACATCGCAGGCTCTGGCGATCCGCCGAACATTGCCGGGCCCAGCGGATTTTGAAACAGCGCATGTTTGATATCGGTCAGCAGCAATTCGGTATGCTGTTGTTCATGCGCGATCCCCAGCGCAATCAAATCGGCATGGGCAGGTTCATCCAGCAGAGCGCTCATCGCGTCTGTGACATGGGCACGCCATTCCAGCACTTCTGTCAGGGTGGGCCGTGATAAAAGCCCGCGTGAAAACCGCCCGATCCGGTCCCCTTCTGCCTCGTAATAGGAATTGAACAGATACGGCCAGCGTTCGTTATATAGCCGGTATCCCGGCGCATAATCGCGCAGCAGGAATGTCTCCCAGAACCACGTCGTATGCGCCAAATGCCATTTTGCCGGAGACGCATCCTCCATCGACTGGATCGTGGCGTCGGCATCGCTCAGCGAAGCGGTCAATGCCTCGGTCAGCGTGCGCGTTTCGAGGAATTGCCGGGAAAGCGAAGCGCCTTCGTCAATTACCGGTTTGCTTTGGGGCAATCACCCTCTCCTGCCGCGCCTCACAGGATTGTCAGGCAACAACAATACCATGGCGCAATGACGGGCCAATGAAAACCCGCTGTCCGGTTTGTATGCGCGGCAAATAGTCAGACCCGTGCGCCCGCATCACGCAGCGGTAAGATCACGCCGCCATGCGCACTCTGTTTCGTCCCGCGTTCTTTGCCTCGTATAAAGCGCTGTCGGCCCGCGCGAACAGCGAGAGCGCGCTATCGCCTGCGCGCAAATCGGCATAGCCTGCGCTTATTGTGACTGCAGGAACCGTTTCTGTGGCGCTGCCCGTTGCGATTGCGAGACGCAGGCGTTCGCACATGACACGCGCGATGCCCCGGCTTGCATTGGGGACAATCCAGACAAACTCTTCGCCGCCAACCCGGCCCACGATATCTCCGGTACGGCTTTGCTGCTGCGCGATATTGGCGACATTCTGCAACACCTTGTCACCTTGGATATGGCCGTAGGTGTCGTTGACATGTTTGAAGTGATCGATATCGAACATGATCAATACCAGCGGACACGAGGACTGGCGCGCGTCAACCACCATCCGATCAAGCCGCTCCATTACCCGGCGGCGATTGGCGAGGCCGGTCAGCTGGTCGGTAGAGGCAAGCTCGATTGCGCGGCTGGCTTCCTGCATGGCCTCGGCGCGAGAGACTTCCAGCTCTCGCTCGCGTTCCAGCTGCTCTGTAATGTCACGCACTACCGCCACGACGCGGTACAGGGTTCCGTTTCGCCGCCTGAGATTGCAGGCTTGGATGCATAAAGATCGTGACACACCATCAAACCCGAAAATGTCAAAATGCAGATTGTAGCTTTCATCGCGGTCAAGCCGTTCGGTAACTGATCCGATCAGATCAACATTATTCGCAAACAACAGGGTTTCGGCGTCGCCTTCTACAAACGGTTCGTTGTGGTTGATCCCGAACAGGCGGCGCAGTCCTCTGGACCATTGCTGTGCGCCCGATGCGGGATCGTATTGCCAGACACCGATGCCCGCGATGTTTTCTGCCATGCTGACAGTGCGCAAGATATCCTGCAGCTGATCGGCCCGATCGCGCGCCAGATTGGCTGCAAAGCGGACCTCTTGCTTTACCGTGAAAAAGATGGCGACCATCACAGCCACGGCGAGGACAAGCATAACAACAAGCAGCAATAAGGCATCGCTGCCGATAAATTTGCCAATATACAGCGCGTCATGGTCAGGCAGCGCCCTGCTCGGTTCAAGACGAGCAAACGCGGTGCGGAGCAATGCAGCAATCGGTAAAACAACATCAGGCATGGCGCGTTTAATACGCGCCACCCCCTAATACCGCTGCAGGTTGGGACTAAGCACAATACCCTAGCCAGACTTTGCGCCTGCCCTGTTTAAGCGGGCCCTTTTTAAGCGGGCCTGTTTAAGCAGGCCGTTTTAAGCGGCGTCCGCCTGGCGCTGGTTCATTTCGCTGTTCAGCATTTCAGCGATGAGAAATGCCAGTTCAAGCGACTGTTCCGCGTTCAGGCGCGGATCGCAATGGGTGTGATACCGATCGCCCAACCGTTCTTCGGTGATGGCAACAGCACCGCCGACACATTCGGTCACGTCCTGACCTGTCATCTCGATATGGATGCCGCCCGGATGCGTGCCTTCGGCGCGGTGAACCGCGAAAAAGCCCTTCACCTCGGTCAGGATGCGATCAAACGGACGGGTTTTGAACCCGGTATCCGATTTTACGACATTGCCATGCATCGGATCACAGCTCCAAACCACCGGATGCCCTTCGCGTTGCACGGCGCGGACCAGTCTCGGCAGGCCGTCTTCGACTTTGTCATGGCCAAACCGGCTGATCAAAGTCATGCGCCCGGCTTCGCGTTTCGGGTTAAGTTCATCGAGCAAACGCAGCAGATCATCCGGCTCAAGCGATGGGCCGCATTTCATGCCCAATGGATTGCCGATGCCCCGCGCCCATTCGATATGCGCGCTGCCGGGAAAGCGGGTGCGATCCCCGATCCACAGCATATGCGCGCTGGTCGCGTACCAATCTCCGGTGAGCGAATCCTGACGCGTCAGCGATTGCTCATACGGCAGCAGCAGCCCTTCGTGGCTGGTGTAAAAGCTGGTGCCTTGCAACTGGGGAACAGTGGATGGATCAATCCCGCAGGCTTCCATAAAGTCTAGCGCTTCACCGATGCGGTCGGCAGTCTCGGAAAATTTTTCAGTCCACGGCGTGCGGCCCATGAAATCGAGCGTCCACTGATGGACTTGCTGCAAATTGGCATAGCCGCCGCCTGCAAAAGCGCGCAGCAGATTGAGCGTCGCCGCTGCCTGAGAATAGGCACGGACCATCCGGCCCGGATCATTGCGGCGCTGATCGGGGTCAAAATCGATCCCGTTGATGTTATCACCCAAATAGCTGGGCAGCGTGACATCGCCGATTGTCTCGGTTGGCGATGAGCGCGGTTTTGCGAACTGGCCGGCCATGCGGCCAACTTTGACCACCGGGTGTTTGCTGGCGAATGTCAGCACAATCGCCATTTGCAGCAACACGCGAAACGTATCGCGGATATTGTTGGGGTGAAATTCGGCGAAACTTTCCGCGCAGTCGCCGCCTTGCAGCAAGAATGCTTTGCCATTCGCAACATCGGCCAGATCCGATTTGAGCGCGCGCGCCTCCCCGGCAAACACAAGCGGCGGATAAGCAGAAAGCGTGGTTTCTGCCTCTGCGAGTTCGGCTGCGTCCTCGTAATGCGGCAAATGCCGCGCTTCGTGGGCTTTCCAGCTGTCCGGTTTCCAAGTTTGGGCCATAATCGTATTCTTCTAATCTGTAAGGTCGGGCGGGCGCGCCGCTATATTCGGTGTGCACTATGTGTAAAGCCGCAATGGCTTTCGCAACAACTTTATTTCGCGGATACAGTGATCGGATGGATGCAAACCTAGCGTCCGATCACCTCGGCAGCGGGCGCAGCCGGCACGGCGGGAGCAGGTTCGGGCAAAGCGCTTGGCACATAATCGGCGGGCAATGCGGCAAGTTCCTGCCCCTCAGGGATCACCGCCAGTTTCAGCGGGGCACCCTGTCCGAAATAACGATCCGCGAGGAACCGCATATTCTGGGTGCTCGTCTGCGAGAAATCAATCAACAGCGACCGCAACATTGAACTGCGCCGAGGATCGGAGGTCGCGCCTTCGATATTGTAAAGCCAGAATTGGTTGCCGGTCGATGCCCGCCTGATCTGCTGCGAAAGCGGCTCTGTCACCCGATCAAGCTCATCGGGCGTAGGCGGATTGGTTGCCAGTCCTTTGGCGATCCGCTCGGCCTCGGCAAAGAAGATCGGCACGAAATCGGGTTCAAACTGGGCAAAGGCGGTGATCGTGCCGCCACCGGGAAGATCGGCGGGCCAATCGGAAAACACCTGAGGTGAATAGCTCGCACCGGCTTTTTCGCGCAAGGCTTCGAGCAGGCGGTTGTTGAACACCTGCACCAGAATTTCCAGCTGCCGCGATTCCCGAATACGGGCCATGCCGCCGCCGCTGCGCCAGGACAGCACCGCTGCGGCCTGATTGGCATCGCCGCGGTGTTTCAGAACAGTCGGTTCTTCGGTGTCCTGCGGGAATGCCGGAATACGCGCGGCAATCTCTGGCGCGATCGGCTGTGCCGGTTCTAACGCGCCAAAGGTGGTGCGCAGTTTCTCGACAATCGCATCGCGGTCAAACTCGCCAAAAACCAGCACTTCAACCGGACCCTGACGCAGCAATGGCTCCCACACCTTGCGGAAACCTTCGGGCGTCACACCTTTCAATGCTTCGGGATCGGGCGTGGCAAAACGCGGGTCTTTATCGGTCGCCAGATATTCCAGATCGCGGTTGATAACCCCGCCCGGACTGGTGGAGAATGTTGAATAGCTAAGCTCGGCCGCCGCCTTTGCGCGGATTACCGGATCGGCATCCCAGCGTGGCATCCCCAGCTTTGCCGCGAACAGATACAATTGATCCTCGACATCGCTCGACCGGGTTTGCGCCGTAAAAGTGAAGACCGCATCGTTGATCGCAAAATCAAATCCGAGCTTGCGCCCTGTGGCCAATCGATCAATTTCGTTTTGGCCCAGCTCGCCCAGACCGGAGCCCACCAGCGCCATCTCACCCAAAGGCGCATAGACCGCAGATTGCGCGTCGAACGCCCGGTATCCGGCCCCAAACCGCACCCGCACGGTAACGCGGCCCGGCTCGGCAGAGTTGGCCCAGATCAACGCTTTCACCCCGTTGGCAAAATCGATCTGCTCGATGTCGAGCACCTCCAATGTCGTCTCGCTGACGATGGTTCCTGCCTCACCTACAGGTGGCAATTCATCAAACGAAATGCTGCTCGCGGCCAAGCGCGCCGAGCTGTCAGATGCAATCTCGCTTGCCAGTGCCAGCTTCAATGCACCTGAATCAGCCTCTCCGATGGCTGGCGTGACATAGACGGAACGCACCACGTCGCCTTCGAACAATGACTTTGTGCGTGCGAGCACTTCTTGCGGATTGAAACGGTCCTGCATCCCCTGAAACACATCAAGCACCGTTTGCGACGAGGCGATGGTTTCGCGAATATCAACCGCGTTGACCAGATTATCGGCCTGACGAGAGCCCGCCTCAACGCTGGCTGTTTCCACCGCGTTGACAAAGGCGACTTCGAATTCGGCGACTTCGCGGTCAATTTCTTCCTGCGTCGGTTCGGAATTGATCGCATCCTGAATCACGCTGCGAACATCGACCAGCGCGGCTTTCCAATCGTTTGTCAAAGGCGCGAATGTGACAAAGGTCATGTCGGCAGAGCGCGAGACATCATCCTGCTGCGCCTGAGCATACAGATACGATCCGCCTGCACGGGCGCGCTCTTCCAGTCGCCGGTTGATAATGGCCTGTGCCACCGCATCCAGCAACAACCCTTCATTGTAGACGATAGTGTCCTGCACTTTGCGCCACGGACGCATGACCGCATAGGTCAGATTGCGGGGCAGATCGGGTTCAACCGCAACAGCAATCTCGCCAATCGGCCAGCCGCTGCCTGCCGCGCGCTGTGTGCCTTCGGGCGCGACGGGATCACCGAATGCGGGCGCAACGCCCGCCTCGCCTGTGCCCTGCCAATCGCCAAACCATTGTTCGACCAACCCGGCCAGAACCAATGGATCGGCATCACCGGCAACCACGATCACGGTGTTTTCGGGGCGATACCAGCGCTCGTAGAAGTCCCGAACTTTCGGCCCGGTCGCGCCTTCCAGTGTTTCAATCGTGCCGATCGGGCTGCGGGTGGAAAGCCTTTGACCTGCGAAAAATGTCTGGCGCGTCAGTTCGGCAATCCTTTGCGCTGCCCCGCCCCGCTCGCGTTTTTCGGCGAGCACAATCGGACGTTCGGCATCGACATTGGCACCGTTGATCACTGGTTCGCGGATCATGCCCGACAGCAGTTTGAAACTCTCGCTAAGTTTGGCGCGGTCGATATCGGGAATATCGAGCTTGTAAGCGGTGTGGGTCGGGCTGGTTTCCGCGTTGGCATCGCTGCCGAATGTCGCGCCCAGCCGCTGCCACGCGGCGATGGCTTCGGCCTGGCCAAGATATTTGCTTTCGCGAAACAACATGTGTTCCAGCAAATGGGCATAGCCTTGTTCATGATCGCGCTCATGCAGGGAGCCTGCATCTACCCTTACGCGAATGGAGACCTGATTGGGCGGAACCCCGTTGCGGCGCACGGCATAGCGCAGCCCATTGTCCATTTTGCCGAACAGCCATTCCCGGTCGACCGGAACATCGCTGCCTTCATAAAGCCACGGAACCTCGCCCTCGCTTTGCACGGCTTTGGGCGCGGGGACTTGCGGAATGGCCGTTTGGGCAGCGGGTTCCTGCGCCAACGCTGGAGAGACAAGCGCAAATGGCGCAGCGACAAGGAGCAGGCCGCGAACGGCGCGAGACATAACTTTCATAGGCTGCACTATAGAGCGCGATGGTCTGAAGGGATAGTGAACGATTGCTGGCGATTTTCCCGAACAGCTTGCTTGTCGGCGGGCCGAAGCGCGCCTATCTACAGCGCATGTTTATAGAAACCGAAACCACACCAAACCCCTCCAGCCTCAAATTCCTGCCCGGCCAAACCGTAATGCCATCGGGCACCCGCGAGTTTGCATCGCCCGAAGCGGCCGAGGCCAGCCCGCTTGCTCAGGCAATTTTTGACACAGGCGAGGTTGTGAACGTCTTTTTCGGATGGGATTTTGTGACTGTCACGGCGGCGCCCGGCGGCAACTGGTCGGCGCTTAAACCGCAAGTGGTTTCCATCCTGCTGGATCATTTCGTCTCAGAGGCGCCCTTGTTCACAGGCGGCAGCGCGGACGGGATCAATGTCCCTGCCGAAACCGATATTATGGTCGTCGAAGATAAAGCCGAAGACGCCGAAACCATCGCCATGATCAAAGAATTGCTCGAAACGCGGATCCGCCCGGCGGTGGCCAGTGATGGCGGCGACATCGCCTATCGCGGATTTGCCGACGGTGTCGTTCACCTGACCCTGCAAGGTGCGTGTTCCGGCTGCCCGTCCAGCACGGCAACCCTAAAGCACGGTATCGAAGGTCTTTTGAAACATTACGTCCCTGAAGTCGTTGAAGTAAGAGCAGCGTAAACTCTTTACCGATTTCAAGGATTAATATGACCACCCAGTACCACGATCAGACCCTTTCCGAAGCCGCTCTCGGACAGCTTTTTAATGATGCGCGCACGTATAATGACTGGCTTGATAAGCCTGTTTCCGATGCGCAACTGCACGCGATCTGGGATCTGCTCAAAATGGCGCCGACCTCCGCCAATATGCAACCGGCGCGGATCGTGTGGGTCAAATCGGACGAACAAAAGGCAAAGCTTGCCGAATGCGCGATGGAAGGCAATCAGGACAAGATCAAAGCCGCGCCCGTCACCGCAGTGATCGGCTATGACATCGACTTCCATGAAGAACTGCCATGGCTGTTCCCGCACACCGATGCGAAAAGCTGGTTCGAAGGCGACGAAGAAGGCCGCAAAGAAGGCGCTTTCCGCAATTCCTCGCTTCAGGGTGCCTATCTGATGCTTGCCGCGCGCGCGATCGGGCTGGATTGCGGCGCAATGTCGGGTTTTGATGCGGATAAAGTGAACGAAGCATTCTTTGGCGATACACCGCGTCACCGCGTCAATTTCATTTGCTCGGTCGGCTATGGCGATCCCGAAAGCGTGTTTGAACGCAGCCCCCGCCCCGATTTTGAAAAGTTCAATTCCATCGTCTGACTTGCGAAGCGGCGTTTGCTGAGGCATCGGCCCTGACATGCGCACGCTTGCAATCGAAACCGCCACAGAGGCTTGTTCTATCGCTCTGTTCGAGGGCGATGATATGATCGCGCATGATCACCGCGTATTGGGGCGCGGACATGCCGAACGGCTGGTCCCGATGATTGCCGAATTGCCGGATAAAGGCCGCGCGGAACGAATTCTGGTCTCGCTGGGTCCGGGCAGTTTTACCGGTGTGCGGATTGGCATCGCCACCGCGCGGGCGCTTGGTTTTGCATGGAACGCGAAAGTGCGGGGATATCCCACGCTGTCCCTAATCGCCGCGCGCGCATGCCAGCTATCGGCGCGCGGGGTGACCGTGTGCATGAATGGCGGGCATGGTGAATGGTTCATTCAAAACTTTGCAGCCGATTTATCGAGCGATACGGTCCGGTCACTGTCACCGGATGCCGCATCTGAGGCAGCTTTGTACGGCGTGTTGGCCGGTAATAGAGCCAATGAGCTCGCCCAAAAGTTTGGCGATGATCGCGCCGTGCTCGACCTGTTGCCAGATTCGCAGTGGACACCTGGGCTGCCCGAAACGCACCTGACCGCCGATCTATCGCCAATCTACGGGCGCGCGCCCGATGCGACGCCGCAAAAGGCCAGGCCCGCACCGTGACACCCTCACCCCCGCCTTGCCCCCGCCTTGTCGATGCCATCATGGAAGTGATGGAGGCCGCGTTCGATCCCGCCTATGGCGAGGCATGGAATCGCAGGCAGGTGATCGACGCGCTGACCATGCCAAGCACACATGCCTTAATCGTGGATAGCGATGGGGGTATCATCGAACCGGCAGGATCGGTTCAGGCGGCCGGATTTGTGCTGACGCGGCATGCCGCCGATGAAGAAGAATTGCTGTTGATTGCGGTTCATCCTGATCGGCGCAGGCGCGGTGTTGGTGCCCGGCTGATGGAGAATTTCTTTCTGGCAGCCGGCTCGCGCGGTGTGCGCCGAATTTTCCTTGAAATGCGGCGCGACAATCCCGCCGAGCATTTGTACCGCCAACAGGGCTTTGATCCGATTGGGAAGCGGCCCAACTATTACCGGATGTCCGATGGCAGTCGTGTTGACGCCATTACTTTCGGTCGCTCGATCTAATCGTAAAAACATCCATTTTCATTCTAGAAGACCGGCTCACTATCTTGCAAAGATTGCGGCGGTGGTTCATGGCGAAAAAATCGGAAAAATCCGAATAACAAAAAAAGATCGACGAGGAACTCATGGAAGACTTGCAATATGAAATGAAGGAAACGCTAATTACACTGACCAGCGACATTGTTGCTGCGCATGTTAGCAACAATGATGTCAGAGTTGATGATGTACCGGAACTGATAACCAATGTGTTTTCAGCTTTGGCTGGTCTCGGCAATGATGAAAACGCCGAAGAACCACGACCAGAGCCGGCTGTATCGGTGCGTTCTTCGATCAAAAAAGATCACATCGTCTGCCTCGATTGCGGTAAGAAGATGAAAATGTTGAAGCGTCACCTTTCGACCGAACACGGCATGTCGCCTGAAGAATACAAGGCGCGCTGGGAACTGTCGGCGGATTATCCTCTGGTGGCTCCGAATTACGCTGAAACACGCCGCGATCTTGCCAAGAAAATTGGCCTTGGACGCAAGCCTGGCACTGGCCGGGGACGTAAGCGGAAATAAGCATTACGGTCATGCGCACTGCCCGTATTTGGGGGTGAACCTGCATGCCCGCTTGAGCAAAGCACCTCGTCTCGTCTAAGAGACGGGGTGCTTCCCTTTTGGGCTGCTGCGCAATCACGCAATGCAGCCCGTAGGGCGACGGAGCTGTACGTGAACCAGAAGATCGATCTTGAACAATTGTGCGCCGAAAAAGGGCTGAGGATCACCGAGCAACGCCGCGTGATCGCCAAAGTCCTGTCGGACAGCGATGACCACCCCGATGTGGAATTGCTTCACGAGCGCGCATCGGCAGTTGATCCCAAAATTTCGATTGCGACCGTATACCGCACAGTGCGCCTGTTTGAAGAAGCGGGCATATTGGACCGTCACGATTTCGGCGATGGCCGTTCGCGCTATGAACCCGTGCCCGAGGCGCATCACGATCATCTGATTGATGTCGAAACCGGCAAGGTCGTTGAATTTGTCGATCCCGAAGTGGAATCGCTGCAACGGCAAATTGCCGAAAAACTCGGCTATCGGTTGGTCGATCACCGGATGGAATTGTACGGTGTACGGCTTTCGCGTGATGACTGATAACGCTCAGGATCACGGGATCGGCGCTCCCGGTAGCGAGATCTGGAATTTGCGGGTTAAAGCGGCTCGCGGAGATACGACTCCATTGTCGTTTGGCGGATGGTTTCGCGTGGTGGTGCGCTCGCTCGCGCTGTTGGCTTTGATAATCATCTTTGTCCCGCTCCACTATCTGTACCGCACATTCCGTTATGGTTCGCCCTTCCCGATGCTGTTCCTGCGCTATGCCGCGCGGGTTTCCGGTGCGCGGGTCAAAGTTCACGGCACCCATCTCAAACGCGATGTCTTTTACGTCGCCAACCATGTCTCATGGCTTGATATCCTGTCGATGGCAGGGGCATGCGGCACCGCTTTTGTGGCCAAAGCTGAACTTGCCACTGCGCCACTGGTCGGTTGGCTTGCCTCTTTGAACCGCACCGTTTTTGTAAAGCGTGAACACCGCCTTGGCGTGGCCGAACAAATCAACGCCCTGCGAGAGGCGCTGGAAGATAACTGGTCCGTCACCGTTTTTCCCGAAGGCACAACGACCGACGGCCATTCGCTTTTGCCGTTCAAAACCAGCATGTTGAGCGTGCTTGAACCCCCTCCGCCCGGTGTGATGGTTCAGCCGGTCTTGCTTGATTACGGCGAGGTGTCTGAATGGATTGGCTGGGTCGGGAATGAAACCGGTATCAACAATGCCAAACGCGTCCTGGCGCGGCGCGGCACTTTTGAGCTGCACATGCACTTTCTCGAGCCGTTCAGCCCAGAGGATTTCCGAGGTCGCAAGGCGATTGGCGCTGAATCGCGCCGCCGGATCGAAGAAGCGCTATGCGAAGCGCTGGGTAAGCCGGTGCGCCAGTTTGCCCATGACGTTCCGCCTGTCCGCTACAACGCGCCAACCGGTGCAGTGGGCGTTGGCAAGATCAACGTCGAAGTTCCCAACGACGCCGATCTTTAACCCTGCGGTCTTTAATTCCGCGATTTCTCAAGCGCTGCGAATTATAGCCCTGCGCGTACCAACCAATCGTGGAACAACCGCACAGGCCGCGCCTCTAGCGCATTAGGCTTGCACACGAACCAATAGCTGTACGGACTTTCGACCGTCTTGTTCGAAAGATCCGTCAGGCGATTGTCTGCCGCGCGGCGCATATGGTCATCGTGCATAATCGCAATGCCCAATCCTTGCGCCGCCGCCTCCAGCATCAACTGGCCCGAATCGTAATGGTCTATGGCAGCCGGTTCGAGATCATCCAGCCCGTGCGCCTTTTTCCATGCGGCAAAACTCTCCGGCAGCTCGGTATGGGTAAGGAAGGTCTGCTTTTCTAGAACTTCGCGGTCCATATTCTCGCCGATGGCCCGCCCGATTTCCTTGCTACAGATCGCATGGACAAGATTGTGATCCAGCCGAACGGCGTGAAGGCCCGTTGCCGGTCCCCGCGAAAGAATAATCGCAGCGTCCAAAGTGTCGCCGACACGGTCTTCGAGATGCGGGCCTGTATCGATATCGATGTGAAGCAGCGGATGGCGTTTGCGCAGCTCACCCAAACGCGGAAACAGGCGCTGGCTGCCAAACAAGGGCAAAACGCCCAGCCGCAAACGCAGCAGGGAAATGTTGTCGGATTGACTTTCCACCGCGCGGGTCAGCGATTCCAGATGCGGGTTCACCGCTTCATAAAATGCTTGCCCTTCATCGGTAAGCTGCATCGATTGACGCGCGCGCGTGAACAATTTTTTGCCCACAAACTCTTCAAGATTGGTGATCCTGCGCGAAAGCGCGGACGGGCTCAGCCCGATCTCTTCTGCAGCAGCGCGGGCCGATCCAAGGCGGACCGTGCGCATAAACGCCTCAAGGGCGCGCAGTGGGGGCAAACGGCGTGAAGGCATTATCATCTCCTCTTCTATGAAGAGATACGCAGCGCCAAGACCTGGGATGCAAAAAATCGAAGAAAATTTGCAAATTTGGCGGATTACATGCGATTACTGCAAGCCATTCTCATCTGTGAACTCCGCCGGAGCGTGCAATCGGAGGCGTTTGACATGCGTTTCATCGCCGCCTGTTATTTCAATCCGCCAGCCGCTCGGATGTTCCACAATCGCTCCGACCGGAGGAACCTGTTCCGCCAGAACAAAGGTCAGCCCGCCAAGCGTGTCGACCGATTCTTCCACTTCACCCAGACGCGGATCGATGGTTTCGGCGACATCTTCCAATTCCGCGCGCGCATCGCAATCCCACATGCCATCACCGATCGGCACGATCAGCGCCTCCGGCGTTTCATCATGTTCATCCTCGATCTCGCCCACGATTTCCTCAACGAGGTCTTCAATGGTGATAATCCCGTCTGTCCCGGAAAATTCATCAAGCACAATGGCAAGGTGGACGCGGCGTGTCCGCATATCGGCCAGCACATCCAGCGCCCCGCGCGATTGCGGCACATAAAGCGGCTGGCGCATCAACACTGTCCAATCACGAGGCGGCTTTTTGCCGTTTGCCAGAAATGGAAAAACATCCTTGATATGGATCATACCGATCACATCATCGAGCTTTTCACGATAAACCGGCAAGCGCGAATGGCCGTTTTCGCTGAAAGCCTGAACCAGGTCTTCCCAGCTTATCGAAGCCTCTACGCCCACGATTTCACCGCGCGGCACAGCGACATCATCGGCGTCGTGCTCGCTGAAATGCAGCAGGTTGCGCATCATCTGACGCTCTACCGGCGATAGATCACCATTGCCGCTGCCATTTTGGCCAGCGTCGTGATCCTCGTTTTCGTCTTCGTGCTCGTCGATCGCTTCCTCAAGCTGCTCGCGCAAGGAACGTCCGTCGTCACCGACTTTCAGGATTTTACGGATAGCGGACCACAGTCCGCTGCTACTCTCCGCGTCTCCGGCGGGGGATTGGGGATCGGGCATTGTTGTTTTCGGGCCCTTTAATTCTCAGCGCCTGTCATGTTCGATCCCCATATGGGTCCGGGATCCCCATTTTTGCAAGTATCTGTATCTCTAAACCCTCCATTTCCTCAGCCTGTGCATCAGATTTGACATGATCGTGTCCGGCAAGGTGCAGCAATCCGTGCACAATCAGATGCGCCGCATGATCGGCCAGCGGAATGCGCTTTTCCTCGGCCTCTTGTGCGCAGGTTCCATATGCCAATGCCAGATCGCCCAGCATGGCCGGCGGGCCGTCTTGTGTCAGAGCCAGCAGCTCATCCCGCTCCATCATCGGAAAGCTCAGAACATTGGTCGGTTTATCCCGATCACGCCATTCACGGTTGAGCGTGTGCACCTCGGCATCGCTGGTGAACAGCGCGCTGACCGATAGCCGCGGATTGGCAAGCGCAGGCTCTTTGCCCGCAACAGCGTCTGCCGCGCGCAATGCCAAGGCTTCCCACTCACCTTGGGGCCAATCTTCAATATCAATGTCGAGTTCCACCTACTCGGTTGGTCCCTCATACGCTTCGACAATGCGGCCCACGATCGGGTGGCGTACCACATCGGCAGCGGTAAAGCGGATCGTGCCGAACCCATCGACACCCTCAAGCCGGCCGACCGCATCGGCAAGCCCGCTCATCCGGTCACCGCCGGGAATATCGACCTGACGCGGATCGCCGCACACCACCATCCGGCTATTCTGGCCAAAGCGGGTAAGGAACATCTTCATCTGCTCGCGCGTGGTGTTTTGCGCCTCATCCAGGATCACAAACGCATCGGCGAGCGTTCGGCCGCGCATAAAGGCAATCGGGGCGATTTCGATCTCTCCGCTGTCGATCCGGCGCTGCACCTGCTCGGGCGGCATACAATCGTTGAGCGCATCGTAAAGCGGGCGCAGATACGGATCGACTTTCTCTTTCTCTGTGCCGGGCAAAAAGCCGAGTTTCTCGCCCGCTTCGACCGCCGGACGCGACAGGATCAGGCGCTGAACGCTGCCGCTGATCAGCTGGCTAACGGCCTGAGCGACTGCGATATAGGTTTTGCCAGTACCCGCAGGTCCAAGCGCAAAGATGATGTCATCGCGCGCAAGGCTGCGCATATATTCGATCTGCGCGGCAGAGCGCGGCACGATGGTTTTCTTGCGCGTGCGGATCATAATCGGCGGCGATTGTTTCTCGCCGCTGATGATGCCTTCCAAAGTTGGCTCGTTTGACATGGCGATCAAAGATTCAACCGCGCCCGCATCCAGATCCTGCCCCTTGGCCAGCCGATCATACATCGTCTGAAGCGTCTCTCGCGCACGGGCGACGTTATCCTCAAGTCCCTCGATCACCACTTTATCGCCGCGCGCGTGGATCATCACGCTTAACCGGTTTTCCACCTGCACCAGATTGGCATCAAATTCGCCAAATAGCAGGCCCAGCAGGGATTGGTTGTCAAAGGTCACTTCCGCTTTGGCGCGCCGGGACGCACGCAGCGGAATTGCGATGTTGCGAGGATCGGGAGAAAGCTTGGGCTCTCCCTGAGAGTCAGCTGCGCGAGTTGGTCTACGGCCCATAGTTTCCTTTTCAGTTGGCCTGTTGCCTGAGTCGGAAAGGTAAGCAGCGCGAAGCCGAAAGCAAGTTTCACCCCGTCGCTTATCGGTGGAAAGTCATGGACGCGCCGCGCACAAGGCGCCGCAATGCGCCCTCAAACGCGATCCAACAATCGTCCTTGCATAGAGCTGCCTCGGCCTTCGATCAGCGCGGTCCGAACCATTTCGCCAATTTCGGCCTCGCCTTCGAACCAGACCGATTGCAGCCAAGGCGACTTGCCCAGCCATTGGCCGGGCAATTTGCCTTTGCGTTCGACCAAGACCTCGCACGTTTTGCCGACGCTTGCCTCGTTAAAGGCGATCTGATCGCGGTTCAGCCGGGCTTGCAGGCGTTGCAGGCGATCATCCATCACCTCTGTGGCGATAGCATTGTCCATTGTCGCCGCAGGCGTGCCGGGGCGCGGGGAATATTTGAAACTGTAAGCCTGAGCATAGCGGACCTCATCAACAAGGCTCAGCGTGTCTTCGAATTCCGCCTCGCTCTCGCCGGGAAAGCCGACGATGAAATCACCCGAGAGCGCGATGTCAGGGCGCACTTCGCGGAACCGTTCGAGCAATCTCAAATAGCTTTCGGCGGTGTGCGAACGGTTCATCGCTTTCAGGACGCGGTCATTGCCCGATTGCACCGGCAGATGGAGATACGGCATCAGCTGTTCAACCTCGCCATGCGCCGCGATCAGCGCGTCGTCCATGTCATTGGGATGGCTGGTCGTATACCGGATACGCTCAATCCCATCGAGCTTCGCCAGAGCATGGATCAGGCCGGCAAGCCCCACCTTGTGTCCTTTTGTGTCTTCACCCGACCATGCATTCACATTCTGGCCCAGCAGCGTGATTTCGCGCGCGCCAACCTCGATCAGTTTGCGCGCTTCATCGACCAAATCATTGAACGGACGTGAAATTTCTGCGCCGCGAGTATAGGGCACCACGCAATAGGTGCAGAATTTATCGCACCCTTCCTGTACAGTCAGAAACGCTGTGGGGGAGCGGCGTTTACGCTGCGGGAGCGAATCGAACTTCGCAATCGCAGGCATATCTGTATCGGTGGCGCGTTCGCCCTTCACCGCTTTGTCGAGCATCTCGGGCAGGCGGTGATAGGCCTGCGGCCCGACGACCATGGACACAGCCGGAGCGCGGGTCATGATCTCTTCGCCCTCTGCCTGGGCGACGCAGCCCGCCACCGCAATCATCGGCGCTTTTTTCTGCGTCTTGCCTTTGGTCAGGCGGCCAATATCGGAATAGATCTTTTCGGCGGCTTTCTCGCGGATATGGCAGGTGTTCAGAACCACCAGATCGGCGTCTTCACCCTCGGGTGCCGGGCTCAGCCCCTTTTCGGTAAGAAGCTCCCCCATACGCTCGCCATCATAGACGTTCATTTGGCAGCCGAAGCTTTTGACCCTGTAGGTCTTTGGGGGATTGGTAGGTTTCATGATGGCGCGCGTTTAGCGGTAAGCGCCGACCGGATCAATCGGAGTCGCCATCCGCTGGCTTGTCACGCCGCCCCTGATGGACGCATGGCTCGATGTAAGGCGGCCTGGTGCCGGGATGCAGTTTGTCATCCGGCCCGCATTCAACCATCGGTTTTTTCAGCGAATTGGCATCGACCACCGCTTTTGCATCTGCATCTTCATAGGCTGCGATCCATGTGAGACAATCGGCCAGCGGCCTTACCTTATGCTTGGTAAAACTGCCCTTTTGCGGCGCGCAATTAAGAGTGAATACGTCCGCCGCCGGAGATGCGCTGAATTTTGCAAAGCGCCGCAGAACCTCGCCGCGCTCGTTGAAAACGGTGCGGTACATATCGTTTTGCTTCGCTTTGCTGCGGTAAAATGGTGACGTGTTGAACAGATACGCACGCACAGACGGATATTGGGCCGAGATTTCGGTTGCGAGCGCTCCGCCCAATGAGTGTCCGGTCGCCACCCACTGCACTCCGCTGCCCCAGCGATCGCGCTCTGCCCGATAATATTTCAGAGCAATATCGATCTGATCATCGCGCAGCGTCCCGTAGAATATATCGGACAGGCTGCCTGTATCAGTGCCGCGAAAGGCGAGAATACGGGCAATGGGCTGACGCTCGGGATCTGCTTTGCTGCCAGCGGCAAATTGTTCGAAAATGCGGTAATCAAACCCTTTTTCCGCATCTTCCTCGGCGATTTCCAGCCGCTCCACCAAAACAAGGTTCGGGCCTATATCCTCGAACAGATCATCATCGCCAACATAGGTGTTGGTCGCCGCGATGGCATAGGGATAGGCATCAACCGCAGCCTCCCGCACGAATGCGCACCACCCACCGGGTTCCAGCCGACATGGACTGCGCGATTGGGATATATTGGGATAGGTGACGCAACCTGACAGCAGCAGCAAGAATGCAACCGCAGACCAGCGAAGCGTCACCTCAATTTCCCTCGGTCGCTTAGGCGACAGTGGCTTTTACGATTTTGCCCGGCTGCGCGGGCGGCTCGCCTTTTGGCAGGGCGTGGACGTGCTCCATGCCGCTCTGGACCTGGCCCCACACGGTGTATTGACCGTCAAGGAATTCGGCGTCTTCAAAACAGATGAAAAACTGGCTGTTGGCGCTGTCGGGCATTTGCGAGCGCGCCATTGAACATGTGCCTTCGCTGTGCGGTTCGGCGTTGAATTCGGCTTTCAGATCAGGCTTGTCGCTGCCGCCCATGCCGGTCCCGGTCGGATCGCCGCCCTGCGCCATGAAGCCGGGAATAACGCGGTGAAACACCACGCCATCGTAAAAACCTTCGCTGGCGAGTTCGGTGATGCGCGCAACGTGGCCCGGCGCAAGGTCCGGGCGCAGCTTGATTACTACGTCTTTTCCGGTGCCATCGCCGGTGTCGAGAGTGAATGTAAGTGTGTCTGCCATGGGTGAATCTCCTTTGATTTGAACGCGCACCTAACGGCTTTTGACGCCCGAGTCACCATCAAGTGGCCTTCAAGTCATCCGTCTCGCTTGCTTTTCGGATAAGCGGTTCTAAACCCGCGAATATGGTCGATCCAAGCGCCCTCGACGAAGAAACCCTGACGGCCGATACCGCCGATGAGGAAGTGCGCCCTGACGACCGGATCGATGATGAACGTCACGATGAGGAAAACCGCCTGAAACCCCAATATGTGCGCGGCGTAAGAGACGCGCTCGAAGCGGGTGACAAAGGCGCAGTGTATGACCTGGTCGAACCGCTGCACCCGGCGGATATTGCCGATTTGATCGAGCTGTTCGACAGCGATGAACGCGCCCAGTTGGCCGCATCGATCACCGATTTGATGACCAGCGATGTGGTCGCAGAACTGAATGATCACGTCCGCGAAGTGATGATGGAGGCGCTCGACCCGGGAGCGGTAGCCACCATCGCGGAACAGCTGGAAACCGATGATGCGGTCCAGCTGCTCGAAGATCTGGACGAAGACGACCAGAAAGCGATCATCGCCGAGCTGGAACCGGAAACGCAGGCGGCCGTCAATTCCGCGCTGGCCTATCCAGAGGAAACCGCGGGCCGTTTGATGAACCGTCACGTGATGGCGGTGCCTGAACATCTGACGGTCGGCGATCTGATTGATTATCTGCGCGAAGAAGGCGATCTGGAACACGATTTCTTTGAAGTTTTTGTGATCGACGCCTCGCACCATCCCGTTGGCACGTGTTCGCTCAACTGGATTTTGACCACGCCGCGCACGGTCGCGCTGACCGATGTGATGAAACGTGACCAGACCCTGATCCCTGTCAGCATGGATCAGGAAGAGGTCGCGCTGATGTTTCAAAAATACGCTCTGATTTCGGCTGCTGTCGTCGATGATAGCGGGCGTCTGGTGGGCCAGATGACCGTGGATGATATCGTCCACATCATCTCCGAAGAGGCGGGCGAAGACGCTTTGCTGCTTTCGGGTGCGGGTGATGGCGACATTAACGAGCCAATCCGCGAGGCTTATTCCAGCCGTGTTCGCTGGCTAATTGCCAATCTGGGCACCGCTGTGGTTGCCTCGGCCATTATCGCGTTTTTTGGCGCAGCGATTGAACAATTGGTGGCGCTTGCGGTGCTGATGCCAATCGTGGCGAGCATTGGCGGCAATGCAGGCACGCAGACGATGGCGGTTTCGGTACGCGCGATTGCGACCAATCAGTTGACCCGTACAAACACCCGCAAAATTCTCTGGAAGGAATTGCGCGTCGCGGTTTTAAACGGAGCGACCGTGGCGATCCTGATCGGGATAGCCGCCGGATTGCTTTACAGCCCGATGATGGGCGCTGTGATTGCCGCCGCGATGATCATCAACATCGCAGTCGCAGGGCTGGCGGGTGTTCTGGTCCCTGTGATCTTTGAACGTTTGAATCAGGATCCGGCGGTCGCATCCTCGGTGTTCGTGACAATGATCACCGATTCCATGGGCTTTTTCGCCTTCCTCGGCCTCGCAGTTGTGAGCGGATTGGTGGGCATGGGTTGAGCCTTTTGCGCTTCGCTCTATCTTGCACCCATGCCCCTTCACATGACCAAAATCGCCTTTGGCGCGAAAAGCTGGGCCGATCTGGCCAGTTGGTATGAAAACCGCAGCGAAATTGCGCTGACCACCCGCAACCGCCCTACCCGCCACGCGGAAATGGTTGGCGGATCGCTCTATTGGATTTTGAACCACTCGCTGGTCGCGCGTTCCGAAATTCTGAGCTTTACGGAAACAGCCGATGGCCGCTGGAACATCAACCTGAAACCGGAACTTGTCCGCGTCCATCAGAAACGCAAGCGCGCGCATCAGGGCTGGCGCTATCTGAAAGAAGATGACGCGCCCCGCGATCTGGCCGATGGCGAAGAGGTGGGCGATGTGTTGCCGGGCAAGATGGCGGCGAAGCTGGAACGGTTAGGGTTGATCTGATCCGTCTGGCATGACCGCGTGACCGAATTTAACCGCTATTTGCAAGTATTTCATTGGTGCTGCTGAACGTATCGCTCAGCTGGCTGCCGAGGCTCGCCATAGCTGTAATCGCTGCGATGGATACCAGACCCGCAATCAGAGAATATTCGATCGCCGTCGCACCGCTCTGGTCAGACGCAAGCTTAGTCAAATAGTGCCGTGCCAAGTTTGCGTAACGCATAGTCATAATCTCCAAGATGGATGCCCCCTATGGACCAGCGACATTACCTAAGCCGGACATTACAGCCTTTATTCGGCGTTAACGCTAAATAGCCATCTCTGGAGGATATGATCAGCCTAGCGGAGGTGCGCCCAGCCACACCCATGCCGCAAGCCCGACCGCAATAGCGAAAGAAACCGCCGCCCTGCCCCGCGGCACGGCTTCGATCCCATCGACCGACGCAGGCTCCTCGCGGTTTCCGGTAATCATCGGACCGATCAGATCATCGAGCCGGATAAACGAATAGATGCTGACTGCAATAATGTGCAGTCCCGCCATGCCGAGCACGACCCACAGGAAATCCTCGTGCCAATCTGTGATTGTATCCGCCGTCATGACGCCAACAAGCGAATTGAGCGGTCCGGTCGCGCCATCATAGGGATCACCTGCAAACAGCCCCATCGTGACCTGCGCCAGCATCACCCCGATCAAAGCCAGAACGGCAAACCCGCCCAGCGGATTGTGACCGATGGTGAAACCGGTCTCTTTCCCGCGAAGATAGGCCCAGACCGTCGCAGGGCTGCGCACAAACGCGGCAAAACGCGCTGTGCGAGTGCCCGTAAAGCCCCAGATTATGCGGAAAACCAGCAGCGCAAACAGCACCATACCCAGCCGCGTATGCCACCACCAAAGCGAATTTTCCGCCGTGTACCACATCGCCGCGACCAGCCCGACGAAACTCCATTTCGTCAGCCGCAAGGGCAGATCCCAGACTTTGATCGGGCGGGTCGGGGTTAACGCCATTGTCGCGGTTTAGTCGTCGTCGAGACGGAATTTATCGTGACAGCCTTTGCACGTCCCGCCGACTTCTTTTGCCTGAGCCGCCACCGCAGCCGCATCGCCGCTGGCCGCCACAGTCATCATTTCGGCGCTGGCATCGACAAGATTTTGCGCCGCAGTTTCAAATCCGGTGGGGTCTTCCCAGATTGTCGCCAAGGCTTCGGTATCATAGCCATCATCGACGCTGGTTCCTTCGGGGAAATAGCCGGTGATCTTCTGAGCGCGCCCATTAATGTCGGTGGCTGCGTTGCCGATAGCGGCGAAATCGGGGTTGTCGATCTCCAGCTCGCTGCGGATCAGTTTGAACGCATCGCCGATCGCTTCGAAGTTTTCTTGCCGCTCACCGATGACCGCCGGTTGATCAGCCGCAGCCTCGCCATCTGCGCCGTCGCCATCCGGCGCGCCGCCGCATGCCGCGAGAAACGCCATCGACGCCGTGATAGCGATCAGGCGTAATTTCGGAAAAGATGTCATGGTCATGTTGAGGTTCCTTCAATTGATAGGGACACGCAGGCGGGCTCTTGCGGCGGCGAGCATACAACAATTCCATGTTTCAAGGAACATTACGCTGCCTTTCCCTAGCCCGGCGGCATCGGGATCAAAGCGGGCGTGTTCTTGCGATATTCTTGATAGGCGGGATCATCGCCCCAGCGTTCTTCGGCCTGCTTGTTTTGCAAATTGATCCCGCTCACTTTGGTCAGCAGCAAGGTCACGAACAAGGGCGAGATTACGGCCAACCATGCAGTGCCGGATAGCAGTGGCAGCGTCATCACGAGGATGCCGGTCCACAATGTGATCTCTCCGAAATAGTTCGGATGACGGGACCAGCGCCACAGGCCAACATTGATAAAGTCGCCTTTGTTTGACGGGTCTTGCTTAAACTCTTTTTTCTGGCGATCCGCGATCACTTCCCAGGCAAAACCGACCACCCAGATTGCTGCGCCCAGCCAAAAGAAGATACCGATCTCCACCCGCTCGCTCGCGGTGATCGCGACAAGGGCAGCGGCGGCGGTGAAAGTTACCCAGACCGCCTGCAATGTCCATGCGACAAGGAAGCGCGCAGGATTGACTTTGATCTTTTCAAAACGGGAATCCGACCCGCCTTCGCGCCGGATGCGCATGAACAAAAAGGATCCCAGCCTGAGCGCCCAGATCGCCACCATCGCGGCGATCACGATTGCCCGAATATCCAGCTGTTCTGACAAGAGGCAGGCGATCCCCGTCACAGAAAGATACGTGACCGCGCCCATCGTGTCGTAAAACTTGTCACTTTGCGCAGCGGCGGATGGAATGAAGGCGAGCCAGTTCACACCAAAGGCGATGACGCCGCAGATAAAGACCAGCGAATAACCGCCCAGATTTTGGCTTTGGCTGCCAAGGAACCATGAAAAGGCCAAACCGATCGCGGCGACAACAACCGCAACCATAATGCTTTTGCCGGCACCGCCAGATGATTTGGCGATTTTTGTGGTTGCGTCGTCTTCGCTCATTGTTCTGCCTGTTTCCTGCTTTTTTCTGCCACCCGGCGCAGCGCGTTTGCGTAGGTTTCCGGAGCCTGCGCACCGGGGATCATGAATTTGCCATTCACGATCATCGCGGGGACACCTGAAATATTGAGGTCCCACGCCTGCCGTTCTTCTGCTTCAACGCGCGCATTCAGCTCTGGATCCTCAAGCGCGGCTTTCGCAGCTTCACGGTGCAGTCCGGTTTCAGCGGCAATGTCGAGTAGGACATCGCGCTGCCCGATGCGTTTGCGCTCGTTAAAATGCGCTTTGAACAGAGCCAGTTTCAATTGCGTTTGAACCGCAGGCCCGGCCTGCTCCAGCGCAAAACCGAGCAATATATGGGCATCGCGGGTGTTCCACATCATCGCTGGCGGCGCGGGGTCTTCACCGCCTTCATAGACCAGCGAAACGCCCGCTTCCTCGGCGATGGCTCTCATTTGCCCGCGCACAGCCGCGCCTTCTTCGGCAGAGCGGCGATATTTGCGCTGCAAATGCGCTTCCTGCTCTTCGCCTTCGGTCGGCATATCGGGGTTTAGCTCAAACGGGCGCCAGCGGATTTCCGCTTCGATCTCGCCCTCAAGAGTGCCCAGCGCTTTTTGCAATTGACCATATCCAATCGCACACCACGGGCACATCACGTCGGAATAGATATCAATGGTGAGCGTATCGGTCATCGATCCAGCCACCATGCGATCAGGTGATGCGCGATTGCGAACTTTTGCGGGAATATCATCTGTTCATTGCCATCCGGCCCCGCGCGCCGTGCATCTTCAAGCTCTGCGCGCGTGAACCAGCGCGCATCATCCAGCTCGGTCTCGTCAATCGTTAGTTCGGGATCATCGGTCACCGATGTACACCCGATCATCATCTGGCTGGGGAATGGCCATGGCTGGCTGGCGATATACTTTACATCGCGCGCCCTTACGCCTGCCTCTTCCCAGATTTCGCGCGCAACCGCCTCTTCGATGGTTTCACCCGGTTCAACAAATCCGGCCAAAGCCGAATACATGCGCGGAGGAAAGCGCGGTTGCCGCCCCAGTAGCAATTTATCCTCATGCTCCACCAGCATGATCGTGACCGGATCGGTGCGCGGAAAATGCTGCGCTGCGCAGCCGCCCTGATCTTCGGGCCTGCAATCGCGCTGCCAGCCGCCTTTGGTTAAAAGCGTGCGTGACCCGCAGCGGGCGCAAAACTGATGCCGGGCATGCCAATCAACCAGGCTGCGCGCGCCGCCATAGATCGCCAGATCTTCGGCGCGCAATTGCTGCATCAGCTGCCAGGCGCGCGGCATTGCATAGGCTGGCCCGGTCGCGCCAATATCAGGGACAGGCGCAAAGCACGCCTTGTCATCCCGCAGCCCGAGAAAAACGAGCTCCGTTTCCGGGTCGACATCGGCCAAAGTGCCCCATGCAAGCCCGCCCGTCTCATCAATATCAGGCAATAAGCCGTCCAGCTTAAGCACTCTGGCGCGCCAGTTCATATGCCCGGCCAAAGCATCAGGATCGACGCGGATATTATCCGCGCGGTCTATCGGTGATCCTGCAAAAGCAATCGGGGCGCTCGGAAATGCCTCCCCGCCCATTACGCTGCCTTGGCAGCGCGCATTGCGGTTAGATCTTTTTCCAACGCTGCCATGAATTCATCGCGGATCGGATATGCCTCTGTTGGCATATACTGCGTCCAAAGCGCCGAACGCAGGCCGAGGTTGAAATCAACCGCGCTCAGCGTACCTGCTGCCCCGCCCCAACCGAAGGTACCATTGACCGAACGACCGCCCGCACCGTGGCCCTGTCCTGCCATCCACGAACCAGAGGTATCGACCGTTGCCGGTAACAGATCGGATACGCCGACACGGACCGCATTTTCGCCCATCACCCGCTCTTTGCCCAGCTTGCCATAGCCAAGCAGCATTCGCAGGAAGCGGTCGTAATCCTTGGGTGTAGAGACCAATCCACCGCCGCCCGAAGGGATCTTGGGCGCATCGGTGTAAATCGATACCGCAGCCGGATCGACCGGCAACGGCATACCGGCAAGAATGCCGTAATTGTCAGTCAGGCGCGGGACTTCGCTTTCAGGGACAGTCATCCATGTGCTGGCCATGCCGCAAGGTTCAAAAATGCGCTCTTTCAAGAATGTTTCAAAATCCTTGCCCGAGGCGACTTCGATGACACGGCCAAGCAAATCGATTGAGCAGGAATAGCTCCATTTGGTTGCCGGCTGATACATCAACGGCAATGTCGCAAGGCGATCAGCCCATACTTCGAGATTGGGCGCAGGCGTTACCGAGGGAATACCCGGAATTGGAATACGGCTGACCCGGCCACCCACAAGACCGTTGGAACGATACGCATCCAGCAGCGGACCCTTGCTGGTGATCAGGTAACCGAGACCCGCAGTGTGGGTGAGAAGCTGGCGAATTGTGATCGGCGTATTGGTCGGCACGGTATCATCCAGCGAACCTTCCGGATCGACCAGAACCTGCATATCGCGAAATTGCGGCATGAGATCATGCAGCGGCTGATCAAGGCTGAGCAAACCGTCATCAACCAGCATCATGATCGCCATTCCAGTCACCGGCTTGGTCATCGAATAAATCCGGTAAAGCGAACTTTCATCGACCGGCGTAGACCCGCTGAGCGACAATGTTCCGCCGCCTACGGTGTGGGCGTGATCATTCTGGCCCCAGCCAAATGTCAGAAAAAGGTTCGCGAGCTTGCGGCTCGATACATATTTGTCCGCCAGCGCGGCGACATTGGGCCACGCCTGGCTTACATCGTGGGCAAATGCGGCGCGTCCAAATGGCAGAGTGCTGATCGCGGCCCCTGCGGCAAGCAAAGAGCCCCCGCGGAAAAGCGTGCGACGCGAAAGTTCAGTGGTTTCAAAATTGCGATATGCCATTCGGGTTCTCTCCGGGAATTGTAGGCGGCCTGTTTGGGGAAGTTAGAGTGAGTGGTCAATTACCACTTGAATCTCGGCGGTGTCCTATTCATATAACACACATGCTTAATCTACTCGCTTGGCTGTTTGGCCTCATTTCACTTGTCATCGTAATCCCATCGACCATTCCATTCCTGGGCTGGGGCAATTGGCTTGCCCTGCCCGTGATTGTGATCGGTGTTATCCTTGGCGCGTTATCCTCTAGCGATAGTGGCCGCAATTTCTGCCTTATCGTGCTTTTGATTGCTGCCATCCGTCTATCGATTGGCGGCGGAATTATTTAGGCAAGCACCAGCCGGGCGGCTTTGGCAAACAGGGTCGGCAACCCCGCCTCGCCAATGTCACTAAACGGCCACCACTCGCCTACGCCCTGTGGATCGGATGTGGTTTCTGCGCGCTGAACGCATAGCGAGAGATGCGCATGCGTGAAGGTGTGGGTGACCGCGCCGATTTCTTGCCAATCTGCCTCTATCGGAGGCGCACCTGTGCCATCGCTGCGCGCGGTCCAGCCGTCATCTGGCAAAGCCTTCATTCCGCCAAGCATTCCCGTGCCTTGCCGGGTGACAAGCCAGACATGGCTATCCCGTTCGATCCAGAACGCGGTTCCTGATCGCTGCGGCTTCGCTTTCTTCGGTGGCTTTACCGGCAGCCGCTCCGGCTCCCCCGCTTTGCGGCCTTCACATGGGTTGATCAAAGGACAGGCCAAACATTTGGGCGCTTTGCTGGTGCAGATGCTTGATCCCAGATCCATCATTGCCTGAGCAAAGTCGCCGGATCTGGCGCTCGGTGTGATTTCATCCGCCCGCGCACGGATCACCTTTCTCGAACCGGGGAGAGGTTCTTCAATGTTGAACAGGCGCGATACCACCCGCTCGACATTGGCATCGACCACCACAGCCCGTGCGCCAAACGCAATCGCTGCAATTGCAGCCGCCGTGTACGCGCCCAGCCCCGGTAATTCGCGCAGCTCTGGTTCGGTTTGAGGGAATCCGCCACGCTCCGAAACCGCTTTTGCGCATTTCGCCAGATTGCGGGCCCGCGAATAATAGCCAAGGCCCGCCCAAGCCGCCATGATGTCTTCATCCGGCGCGGCGGCCAACGCATCCACATTCGGCCAACGCACGGTGAACTTTTCAAAATATGGTTTTACCGCAGCAACAGTTGTCTGTTGAAGCATCACTTCGGATAGCCATACGCGATACGGCCACGCCGGGTCATTGGGCACCGGCGCGCCGGGCGGATTGCGCCACGGCAAAACGCGCGCATGGCCATCATACCAATCGAGCAGCGTGGATGAGAGTGAAGCAGGCATGGAAGTCACGCGCGCCCTATGGCATGGCTTTTTACGAGATGGAAAGCGACGACACACAAAACCCGAAAAAAACCGGGGCCAGCGGCAAAGGGGCCGGCAAAGGGGCAGGTGAAGGGGCGAAAAAAGCCCCTAAACCGTATCAGCGTCCGCGTGGCCGCGGGCCAAAGGCGATTGGCGATCTGATGCCTGAAATTGGTCGCACCGCTTTCCGTCGGTTTGGCTTCGTGCAAAGCTCGGTCGTTACCCGCTGGCCGGAAATCGTTGGCCCGCGTCACGCCCGCGTTTGCAGCCCCGAGGCGATCCGTTTTCCGCCGGGAGAAAAATCCGACGGAATCCTGCAACTGGTTGTCAGCCCGGCTCACGCCCCGCTGATCCAGCAGGTTACGCCTGAGATTATGGACCGCGTAAACCGCTTTTTCGGCTATCGCGCCGTGGCACGGGTAAAAATCCGGCAAGGTGCGGTTAAGCCGCCCCATGCTCAAGAACGTGCAAAGCCGCCGCCTTCGCTCAAACCGATTCCGATGGAACTCGGCGATTCTTTGCGCGATATCGGCGATCCCGAGCTGCGCAAAGTGTTGGAATCGCTCGCGCGCAGCTTTGAAAACAACGACAAGGAAAAGGGGCAGGAATGAAAGCTGTATTCAGCGCACTGGCGCTCGCTGCGCTCAGCGTGTCTGCCCTATCGGTTTCTGCCACTGCGCAAAATCTTTCCAAGCCCGACAGCGAATTCAAAGGCACCGCCAATAACAAGGCCTGGCATGCCACTGTCAAACGGACGGATCGCGGTCACATCATTGGCAATCCCGATGCCAAATCGCATTTGATCGTCTTCACCAGCTATGCCTGCGAAGGGTGCCACACATTTGCCTTTCGCGGCGATCCTGAACTGGATTACGCCCTGATCGCGCCCGGCCTGCTGAGTGTTGAGATCCGTCAGCGCATCAACCATCCCGTCGACATGCCCATGAGCCTGCTAAGCCGGTGCGGTGCGCCAGAGAAGTTCAAAGTGAACCACGCGATGTTTATGCGGTATCAACCGAAATGGCAGGAACGGTGGGAAAATGCCGGCGCTTTTGCTCGTCAGGCCTGGTCACGCGATACGCATGCGGCGCGATCCGGATTGTCCAACACACTGCGCCTCAACGAAATGATGGATCGCAGACGAGGCTATTCGCAAATGGATTTACAACGCTGTTTGACCGACCGGACGGCAATCGCAACCCTGCGCGCAAACAGCGCCGCTGATACCACCGAATTCGGCCTTCCGGGCGGCAAACTGGGCTTTGCTGTCCCGCATTTCGTATTGGATGGCGAATTGCTGGAAGGGGTGAATTCATGGGCCGAATTGTATCCGATCCTTGCCAATCGGTTCAAACCCGAACCCGAAGCCGATTTTCAGTTTCAATAAACAGCGATCCAACGACCAAAACCGTGCCAAATCGAACCACCCCCAACTTATGCAGGTTTTTTGCACAAGCCCGTGCATTCGCGCTATTGGCGCAATCCGAAACACCCGTTTACTCTTTTTCTTTCGACCGAAGGTGAATTCGCATGATTTCGATCCGTTCTAAATTCAAAAGCAACCTAGGCCGCCGCTCAATCGCGTTCGGCATGGCGGCGCCAATCGCGCTCACTCTGGCTGCGTGCGCCAGCGACCCTGCCGAAGCGGGCAGCGAAGCAGGCGAAGCAATCGCCGCGATCGACGCGCCCGAGGGCACAGCCTGGACCGAAACCGTCACCGTCAGCGACGAAGGCGGCTATGTTCTGGGTAACCCGGATGCTCCGATCAAACTGGTCGAATATGCATCACACACATGCGGCGCCTGCGCGCAATTTTCCGCCACGGCCAAACCTTCACTGAAAGCCGATTATGTATCGACCGGCGTTGTCAGCTTTGAACAGCGCAATCTGGTGCGTGATCCGATTGACCTTGCCATCGCAACGCTGGTTCGCTGCGGTCAGAAAGAAAACATGCAGCCGCTTTCGGATCAGGCATGGGCCTCGCTCGAGGGTATTTTCCAGACAGTTCAGCAAAACGCCGCTGCGTACGAAGCCTCTGGCAATCTGCCGGTTTCGGAACGCTTTGTCGCGATTGGTCAGGCGGCCGGCCTGATCGAATTCTTCTCGGCCCGCGGTCTTTCGGCAGATCAGGCGCGGACCTGTCTTGCCGATACCGAAACGATTGAAGGCATCGCGGAAACATCAAACACTCAGGCTCAAGAGCTTGGCGTTCAAGCAACCCCGACCTTCTTCCTCAACGGTCGCAAGCTCGAAGAACGCAGCTGGGCCCAGCTTGAACCGATCCTGCAGCGCGCTGGCGCTCGCAGCGAGTAAGAGCGGGACACCGCCCTGTTATGCAGATCAGCCGGCTAAAGCTCAGTGGATTTAAGAGCTTTGTAGAGCCGGCTGAACTGCGCATTGAACCCGGATTAACCGGTGTTGTCGGCCCGAATGGGTGCGGCAAATCCAATCTGCTCGAGGCGATCCGCTGGGTCATGGGGGAAACCTCTGCCAAGTCGATGCGCTCGGGCGGAATGGAGGATGTGATCTTTGCAGGCACATCCTCAAGGCCCGAACGCGCCTTTGCCGAAGTCGTCTTGCATGCAGCAGATGACGATGGCGAAGAACTAGTCGTGACCCGCCGGATAGAGCGCGGGGCGGGCAGCGCCTACCGTGTGAACGGGCGTGATGTCCGGGCCAAAGATGTCTCGCTAACATTTGCAGATGCGGCAACCGGTGCACATTCCCCGGCGCTCGTTAGTCAGGGCAAAATCGCTCAGGTGATCGCTGCAAAGCCCGCTGACCGCCGAAAAATGCTGGAAGAAGCGGCGGGTATTTCCGGCCTGCATGTCCGGCGCAAGGATGCCGAAAGCAAGCTGCGCTCGACCGAGGCAAACCTCGCGCGGCTCGAAGACCTGATGGCGGGTCTGGATTCGCAGATCGCGTCGCTCAGACGTCAATCAAAACAGGCTGAACGCTACAAAGCTTTAACCGAGCAGATCACTGTGGCCGAAGCCCGGCTGTTATTCGCCCGCTGGCGCGATGCGGCCTATGCAGCAAAGGAAGCCCGCGCCGCCGCCGAAGGCGCAGAACACCGCGTGGCGCAGGCGCAAGCGGCAACCGATACCGCGCAAAAAGAACAGGCAGAAGCCGCCGCAAAGCTTTCCGAGGCCCGCGATGAACTGACGGATCGCCGCGATGATGCCAGCGCGCATGGCCACCGCATGGCATCGCTTTCGGAAAAATTGGAAGCCGCCGAATCGCGCCTTGCGAGCCTCGATCGGCAGCGCACCCGACTCGAAGAAGACCGCAAAGATGCCGACCGTCTCACTGCAGACGCCGTTGACGCGCTTAAACGTTTGTCCCGCGAACTCGAGACAGGCCACCAAAGCGTCACCGAAGCAGAGGCCGCCCGCCCCGCAATCGTCGACCGGAGCGAAAACGCCGAACGTGCCAGCCGTACAGCGGAGCTGGCTCTGGCCAAAGCCACTGCCGATCATGCCGGTGTTGAGGCGGAATGGCGCGTCGCAGCAGCCGCCATTGAACAGGCCGAAAATCGAGTGTCCCGGCTGGCCAATGACGCAAAGCGGATTGCCGCCACCCGTGAAGAGCTTTCCGACGGCAGCGATCCTGATCTTGCGGTGATCGCCGCACGCGAAGCTGCCGAGGACGCCGGCGATGAAGTCGCCCGGTTGCGGGCCAAGCTGGAAAGCGACCAGGCCCGCAAAGCCGATCTGCAAACAGCGCGCGATGAAGCAGGCTCTGCGCTGTCCGCAGCAAAGGCCGAACTTGCCGGGATCGAACGCGAATACACCGCGCTCACCCGCGACCGCGATGCACGGGCAAAAAACGCCAAAAACCGCGAAGGCCTGCCCGCGGCACTCGACAAAGTCCGCGTTGCCAAAGGGTATGAACGCGCCCTCGCCGCTGTTTTGGGCCGAGATGCCAAATCGCCGCTTGGCGCCCCGCCTTCACCTACAGATGGGCGGTTCTGGACCGGTAGCGACGCGCGCCCGAGGGTAAGCCAGAGTTTGCTCGATCACATCACCGATTGTCCGGGCGAATTGAGCGCCCGCCTCGCGCTTGTCCATGTCACCAAAGAGGATGATGGCCGCACCCTTAATGCCGGCGAATGGCTGGTCACAACCGCTGGCCATTTGCGCCGCTGGGATGGGTTTGTGGCGCGCGGTGAAGGCTCTGCCGAAGCGGCGCGGCTTGAGGCTGCAAACCGTTTGTCCGAGCTCGAGGCGATCCTTCCCGATCTACAAACGACTGCGCAGCAAGCGGAGGCGCAGGAACGCACAGCGCGCGAGGAATTATCCGCGCTGCAATCGGCGCTCGTCGCCCAGGAACGCGATGTTTCCGGCGCGATTGAAACAGAACGACATGCATTGCGGGCGCTGGATCAGGCAGAGGCTGCGAAAGAACGCATCGCTACTCGGCTAGAGGAGCTATCCGCTGCGTCTGATGAGCTGACAGAACAGATCAATCTGGCTGAAAATGAATTGAATGCGGCACAGGAGAAACGCGAAAACCTGCCCCCACCCGACTTGGGCAGAGCCTCTTTAGAAGCGGCGCGCGCCAAGCATGAGGCTGCCAAGACCAGCGTTCAGGCAGCCCTCGCGGAGTTGGCCTCGCATGATCAGGCGCTCGCTGTGGCGCGCGAACGATTGGCTGCCCAGCAAAGCGATCATGCCAATTGGAAAGCGCGCTCATCCGAGGCCACACAGCGCACAGCCGAAGCAGGTAGGCGGCTGGAAGAAATCGAAGAAGAGCGCGCCGTTATTGCGGCAAAACCGGCCTCCCTGATCGCAGAGATCGAGCAAGGCGACGTGATGCGGGAAAAGCTGAGCCGCGAGCTTGCCGCTGCTGAAAAGGCCAAAGACGCAGCGCAAGACGCCGTCACGCTGGCGGACCGTAAACTTGCCGAATGCACGGAGAACCTTGCCCAGGCCCGCGAAGGCCGCGCCACTCTTGCCGCGCGTGCCGAAAGCGAAGAAGCCCGCCGCGGCGAAATGGCCCGCGTGTCTGGTGAACGCTTTCAATGCCCGCCCCCGCTGCTGTGTGATCGGTTTGAATTTGCCGAAGAGGACGTTCAGCATTCCTCCGCCGAATCCGAACAGATGGACAAATTGACCGCCAGCCGCGAGCGGATTGGCCCGGTAAACCTTGTCGCTGCCGATGAACTTGCGCGGATTGAAGAGGAACACGGCACCAATGCCAATGAACAGGCCGAACTGACCGAGGCTGTTGCCCGCCTGCGCGGTTCGATTGGCAATCTCAACCGTGAAGGCCGCGAAAGGTTACGCGCCGCTTTTGAAGAGGTGGATGGCCATTTCCGCGTTTTGTTCACCCGCCTGTTTGAAGGCGGTCAGGCGCATCTTGCCTTGATCGACAGCGATGATCCGCTGGAAGCGGGGCTGGAAATTTTCGCCCAGCCGCCGGGTAAACGCTTACAGTCGCTATCACTGCTTTCCGGCGGCGAGCAGGCCTTGACCGCGACGGCTTTGATTTTTGCTCTGTTCCTTACCAATCCCGCACCGATCTGTGTGCTGGACGAAGTGGATGCTCCGCTGGATGACGCCAATGTCGAACGGTTCTGTGATTTGCTGGAATCGATGGTCGCCACCACCAACACGCGGTATCTGATTGTGACGCACAATGCCGTCACGATGAGCAGGATGCACAGATTGTTCGGTGTCACGATGGCGGAAAAAGGCGTCTCGCGCCTCGTCAGTGTTGATCTTGGCGAAGCAGCCCTGTTGGCCGCCGAATAAAGCATTCCCAGACAGCATAATTGCCTGCGAAAAACCCGATTCCTACGCCTCGATTGCTCCGGCAAGGCGCGCACGGATCGTTTTTAATTTTGCAACCGCTGCGGTGACTTTCGGTTTGAGATCGGTCGCGGCACCGCCACCGCTTTCGCCGTCTGCACCCGCCCGGCGATCACCCGAGCGCCGATCATCCTGGCGGCGATCAAGATCGGGTTTGCCCGAGGACCGCAGCACGGCTTCCGCTCCTTTAAGAGTGTAGCCTTCCTGATTGACGAGACGGTCGATCGCTTCGACCAATTCAACATCGGCAGGACGATAATACCGTCGGCCGCCGCTGCGCTTAAGCGGTTTTAAAAGGGAAAATTGCTGTTCCCAATACCGCAAAACATGGGGCTTGATATCCAGAGCATCGCTGACCTCGCCGATCGTGCGCAAAGCGCCGCTCTCTTTACCATCGTCAAACTCAGCCATGCCTAGAGGTCTTTCCCGACTGTTTAACCGCCTTTGGCGATCTGTTCCTTGAGCAGTTGGCTGGCGCGGAACGTCATCACCCGGCGCGGGGTAATCGGAACCTCAATCCCGGTTTTCGGGTTGCGGCCAATCCGCTCGTTCTTGTCACGCAGCACAAAGCTGCCGAATCCGGAAATTTTCACGTTCTCGCCATCGACCAACGCGCTGCTCATTTTTTCCAAAATGGCCTCTACGAGGTCGAGCGATTCCGCCCGACTGAATCCCAGTTTACGATTGATTGTCTCAGCCAGATCGGCGCGAGTAAGCGTACCTATTGAACGCATCATGCGCGAACCTCCTTCGTTGGTGCGACCCTTTCTAAGGATGCATCCAGCGTACGCAATTCTGGTTTCAATCGCAACTTTTGTGCAGAAAAATCGGGTCGTTAGATGTTTGGAATCAGGCCCAAAGGTCAGATCCGCATCAAACTCGCGCCCCAGGTAAAGCCGCCACCCATCGCTTCGAACATGACAAGATCACCGGATTTGATCCGGCCATCGCGGCGCGCCACATCAAATGCCAGCGGCACAGATGCGGCCGATGTGTTGGCATGCTGATCCACCGTGATAATCACTTTTTCGCGCGGGATTCCAAGCTTTCTGGCAGTCGCATCAAGGATCCGGGCATTGGCCTGATGCGGCACCACCCAATCAATATCCTCGACCGAAATACCAGCCTCTTCAATCACTTCGCCAAGAACACTGGCAAGGTTGACGACCGCATGACGGAAAACTTCGCGGCCCTTCATACGCAAATGGCCGACTGTTTGGGTCGTAGATGGGCCGCCATCGACATAAAGCAGATCATGCTGCCCGCCATCGGCATGAAGACGGCTCGCCAGTATGCCGGGGCCATCATTATCGCCCGCTGCGCCGGTATCGGATGCCTCAAGCACAATCGCCCCTGCACCATCGCCAAACAGCACGCAGGTTGTACGGTCTTCCCAATCCAGAATGCGGGAAAAAGTTTCCGCGCCAATCACCAAAGCGCGCGTTCCCATACCGGTTTTCAGCAGCGAATCGGCAGTTGCAAGCGCATAAAGAAAGCCTGAGCAAACGGCCGCGACATCAAAGGCAACGCCGCCATTGCATCCCAGAGCGTGCTGAACCTTCGTTGCGGTCGCCGGAAAAGTGTTGTCCGGAGTGGCTGTGGCAAGGATGATCAGATCAATCGAAGACGCATCGATTCCGGCGTCGTCTATGGCGGCGCGCGCAGCGGCAATGGCCAGCGTCGATGTGGTTTCATCGTCACCAGCGATGTACCGTTGACGAATACCCGTCCGTTCAACAATCCATTCGTCGCTGGTGTCAATCTGCGCCGCGAGATCGGCATTGGTCAGAACACGTTTCGGCAACGCGGATCCTGATCCCAAAAGCCGGGCGCCTGTCACGCCGCAGCCTCGCCCGCCGAATCAGGCGAGCCGCTGCCATTTTTCTTAAAAGCCGCTTCGCCCAGCTCGCTTAAATCGTACGCGATGCGCTGCGTCAGCTTGTCTTCAAGCAAGCGCGCGGCAACCGTAACTGCGTTCGCCACGCCTTTTGCGGTCGCGCTGCCATGGCTTTTCACAACCACACCGTTCAGGCCCAGAAAAACCGCGCCGTTGTGATTGTTGGGGTCAAGGTGATGCCGGAGCAATTCGGTCGCCGGGCGCGACACCAGAAAACCAACTTTTGAACGGATCGAACTGGCAAATGCGTGTTTCAGCAGATCAGTCACAAACCGCGCCGACCCCTCAATCGCCTTGAGTGCGATATTTCCGGAGAACCCGTCCGTCACAACCACATGGGTTTCACCGCGATTGATCTTGTCGGATTCGACAAAACCATCAAAATCGAGCGCCAGACCGCCTTCGTCCCGTGCGCAAGCCTGAGTCAAAAGCGCCGCTGCATCGCGCAGGGCACCTGTGCCTTTGATTTCTTCTGTGCCGATATTGAGGAGCCGCACCTTGGGTTTTTCAAACCCGGTTACGATCCGGGAATAGGCCGCCCCCATCACAGCATATTGCACGAGGTTGCGAGCATCGGCCTCGGTGTTGGCACCCAGATCGAGCATCACAACATCATGGGGTTCAAGTGTGGGCAAGATCGCAGCGAGTGCAGGCCGATCAATGCCCGGCATGGTCCGCAAGGCAATCTTGCTCATCGCCATCAACGCGCCGGTGTTTCCGGCACTGACCGCAGCGCCAGCCGCGCCTGCCTTTACGGCATTCACCGCAAGACCCATGCTGGTTGTCTTGGCCCGGCGGATGGCTTTGCTGGGTTGTTCGTCACCTGAGATCACATCATCGCAATGAAGTATCTCGGATGCGTCACGCATACCGGGATGCGCTTCAAGCGCAGCTTCGATCTGCGCTTGGTCTCCGACAAGGAGGAATTTGAAATTATCGTGAGAACGACGGGCCAGCGCAGCGCCTTCGACCATAACGCGCACGCCTTCATCGCCGCCCATCGCATCAATAGCGATACGCGGCAGGCTCATGTCACTCTCTCCGTTCAATGTAGCTTCGCAGTGGCCTTAAAGGCCGACTGCGACGACCTCGCGACCGTTATAAAAGCCGCAATGCGGGCAAAGGTTGTGGGGGCGTTTAAGCTCACCACAATTGTTGCATTCGTGATGCGCTTCTACTTTGAGCGAATCGTGCGCGCGGCGATTACCACGGCGATGCGGGGATACTTTTCTCTTTGGAACAGCCATGGCGGCACCATTTCCTCAAATAAATACGTGTGTTCGTGTCAGGTGACATTAAAGTCTTGAAGCCGCCCTTAAGGCAAGGTGGCGTTTCACACAAGCATATAGCTTGGTGAGCGTCCTGGCCGTAAGCTGGCGGGTAGGCGGCGCGCTATACCGGAAAAATCTCGCGTTGCAAGCATCGCGCGCGCCGACTAGCACGCGAAACAGAATTTTTTCAGGGAAACTCTTCAATGGCATTGCTTCCAGTTACTCTCGCCGCTGCCGCTGCGGCGGCGATACTCAACATCTGGCTGATGATGCGCGTTGGCCGTGTGCGCGTGGCCGAAAAAGTGTTCATCGGCGACGAAGACAACGAGAACGTAATCCGCCGAATGCGCGCACACGCCAATTTTGCTGAAAATGCGCCCTTCGTGCTTATCCTGATCGGTGCCATCGAATTGACCGGCAAGGGCGACCCATGGCTCGCCTATGTGGCGGCGCTCTTTATCCTCGGACGCATCGCGCACGGTTTCGGAATGGATGGCGGCGCACTGGGCAAAGGGCGCATGATTGGCACCATCATTTCGATGCTGACGCTGATCGGGCTTGCGGTGGTCGCGGTGCTGATTGCTGCTCGGGTGATGTGACGGCTTCCAATTTGCTCTTCCGTTCGGGAATGTCGCTCGGCAGGCAGATGTTCCACGCTAGACCCATCCGCTCCAAGAGCTGAATAAACCTATAGCCCCAGTCGCTTTGACCGGGGTAAAGGCCAATGCGCGCGCTGCCCGGATAGGCGTGGTGATTGTTGTGCCACGCCTCCCCCATCGTGATAAGGCCCGCCCACGGGACATCGTGCGCCTGAACGCCTGCATCAATAACCCGCCAGCGTTGCGGCCCGCGACGATGGGCAAGATGTCCGACAAGCCAGTGGCCGTGCACGGTCAAAGCGACACGTACAAACACACCCCAAACAACGAATGGCCAGCCGCCTAGCCAAAAGAACACCGCTGCGAGCGGCAATTGTTGCAGCATCCATGACCGCTCCAGCCACGTGATAAACGCGCTGTGCTCAAGTTTGCTGAGGTCAAATTGTGGCGGATTTGCCAGCTTTAAGCTGCAGTGCAACTGCCACCACGCATCATGCAACATGGGACGGCGATGGGCGAGGTAATCATGACAGCCGCTTTGCCGCTGCGCCCAGTCCCGCAGATCATGCGTTCGTACAATCCAGATCGGTCCGCTCATTCCCGCAACAGTGCCGCACCAGATCAGGAATCGCCGCAACCACGGCTTTGTCTCAAAACTGCTATGGATCAGCAAACGGTGAAATCCGACCGAGTGACCAAGCAGCAGCAGCAGGCCAGTCATGCCGAGCCCGAAGGCGACAGCAGCAGGCGTTGTGAAAAAAGGGACCATCACGACAGAGGCAATCAACATCCCGCCATTCCAAATGCTGTGAATCGGATCCCATCGGACCTTACCCTCCACAGCATTGGCCGCAGGGGTTTCGACAATCCAGTTCACCTCACACCGATCACGCTCCATAATGCAACTCCATAGGTAATTAATGTATTGCTTAATTATTAATGACGTCTGGAAAGTAATTAAGCAACCACTTATATACACCCGGTCATGCAAAAAGTTTTCGAAGCCCTTGCCTCCACTGTGCGCCGCAAAATCCTAGCGTATCTTTCGGAATCCGAACTGACTGCGGGGCAAATTGCCGAGCGGTTCGACATATCCAAGCCGGCGGTGTCGCAGCATCTGAGCGTCCTGGAGAATGCTGAGCTTGTGAAAAGCGAGAAGCGCGGTCAGTATGTTCACTACCGCATTGTGCGCGAAAACCTAGCGAACACTCTGAATGGTTACGTGCAGGAAGTGTGCCCCGTATCCCGCCCGCTAAAGCGTGAAAGCAAGGCGTTGAAGGAGGCGGACAATACCACTTCTGATAGCCTGGAGTAAGCCGGAGGCATGGCTCAACCCAGAGCGTGATCGCTTACAAACGCATTCGTTTTGCGTTCCTGACCAAATGTGCTGGTCGGGCCGTGGCCTGGAATAAACAGCACATCATCGCCGAGCGGCCATAGGCGCTGCGTTATGGCGTTGAGCAAATCCTGATGATTGCCGCGCGGGAAGTCTGTCCGGCCGATGGATCCCTGAAAGATCACATCGCCGACAATCGCGAACTTGCTGGGTTCATGAAAGAACACGACATGGCCGGGCGTGTGGCCCGGGCAATGGATTACGTCCAACGTAAGCTGACCGACCGTCACCGTATCGCCGTGTTCCAGCCAGCGATCGGGCGTAAAGCTTTTCGCCTCCATCCCGTAACGCGCGCCATCATTGTCGAGCTGCTCGATCCAGAACAGGTCATCCTTGTGCGGCCCCTCGATCGGCAGGCCAAGCTCCTCGGCCAGCATTCCGGCCTGCCCGCAATGGTCGAGATGCCCGTGGGTGATCAGGATTTTCTCAAGCTCGACGCCTGCCTTTGCGACGCCGTCTTTCAATTTGTCGAGATCGCCGCCGGGATCGACCAGCGCCGCCTTGTTTGTCTTGGTGCACCAGATCAGCGAGCAATTCTGCTGCAAAGGCGTAACCGGAATGATGGCGGCTTTGATGGGCGGTGTTTTGGCTTGGTCGGTCATACACGCGATGTGGCCGCGAGCGCGCATCAATGCAAGACAGAGATTACGTCCGTGGTAACGCGATTTCCCGTGCAACAGCCGCCCGCGCGGCGATCCTGACCGTGCTCGTCATGCTTTTCGTAGCGATCAAAGCCATAACAAACGCCCCAAAGAAAATCCGCATAACGTTCAAAAGGCGTCATATCCGCCCGCCTTTCCAAACCACGCGGCCAATTATCTCCACATCTTCCGCGGCGACATTAACGGGCGGATAGGCAAGGTTCTGGCTCAGCAGGGCCAGCCGCCCTCCCCCGGCGCTCGCCACGCGCTTAACCATCAAAGTGTCGCCCAAACGCACAACATGCACCCCGTCGCGAAATGGCCGGGGTGAACGATCCACGAGGATTTCATCGCCATCATTAAGCAACGGCTCCATCGAGTCGCCTTCCACTGTGATCGCTGACAACTGCGCTCCGGCAAGGCCTTGCTCCGCCAGCCAGCGATGCGAAAAGCTAAAGGCGTCAAACATCGTCTCGCCCGTCTGGACCGCACCGGGACCGGCCGATGCACCAATGTCGAGGCGCGGGACCTCCACATATCCGGCCTCACGCGGGGTTTTGGACGCAATATAGGATTTATCCTTAACGTCCATGTCAGACAGTTCGGATTGATCCACGCCGAAAAATGCAGCCAGTTTTCCGCGGTCCCCCTCTTCCAGCTTCTTCGGCGTTCCGCGCTTGATAAACTGTTGGAGATAGGCCGGGTTTCTCCCCAGCATAACCGACAGGCTGCTGAGGCTGACGTCTCGATTGCGTGCCAGTTCGAGCAATCGCGCGCGCTCCGGTGACATGTCAGACTGCGGCATAATCATTCCCTTCCTCGGTGGAGCACTTCCTGACCCCTTCATTTTTCCTATAGCATAGGATTTTTCCTAGACAAGTAGGATTTCAGTTGGAACATTATAGGAACATTGACTGATTCGTTCCTATTACAACACCGCAAAGGGGGACCATTATGCTGATCCGGAAAGTCGAAAAATTCCTGCGCACCCACGATATGCCCGCAACCAAATTCGGACGTCTCGCGGCGCATGATCCGCGGTTCGTGCTCGATTTGCGCATGGGCAGGATACCGCGTGCCGCCACCGAAGCGCGCACCCTGCGCTGGATGGCAGAATTCGAAGCCAGCGCCGCAACCGCCAATTCACACGCTCCTATTCAGACGAAAGGTTTCGCCCATGCTCACTGAAACTATGATGTTCGCCCCCGTCTCCACCGCCCAGTTCGAAACCAAATCAGCCGACGCTGCGCCAACGCATCGCGCGCGCCGGTATCGCCCGCGTCGCAGCACCGCGGACAGAGTGCGAGAAGCCGTTCTGAAGCTTACCAATGGTCGCTCCAGCCTGCTTTCCCACGAAGAAAAAGCATGGGCATCGATCACTTTTTCAGGGACGCGGCACGAATTGATGCTGGATTTCGATGGAAAAGAATCGGCCGCAGCGGGCGAGAATTTTATCGCCAACCTACCGGAACACGAATTCCATATTCCCGGACAGCTCGTGGCCGAAGCCACCATCCGAGAAGTCGATCACAGCTTTAGCGGCGATGACGAGCGAATGGTGGTGACGGCGGTGTTGCTGCTGCTTGAGGAAAGCTAGAGCCTGCGGATGACAAGATTCCGGATCTCGGTCATATCTTCCATGGCAAAACGAATGCCTTCGCGGCCCAGACCGGAATCTTTCACCCCGCCATATGGCATGTTGTCGACGCGGTAAGATGACACATCGTTTACCACCACACCGCCGACATCCAGAGTATCCCAAGCATCCAGAACCTGATGCAAATCGCGAGTGAAAACACCCGCTTGCAGGCCGAACTTGGAATGGTTCACCTGTTCCAATGCCTGATTGAAATCGGAAAACTTGCTGAGATTGGCAAGCGGTCCGAACGCCTCTTCCCAATTCGCATCCGCTTTCGCAGGCACATTTTCGAGCAGCGTCGCCTCAAGCATATTGCCATTCGACAGGCCGCCCCCGCACAGCAGGCTTGCACCTTGTGAGACGGCATCATCGATCCAGCCTTTTAGTCGGCCCGCTTCCTTGTCCGAAATCATCGGGCCGATAAAGGTATCGCGGTCTTTCGGATCGCCGGAAACCAGCGTTTTGGTTTTTGCAATGAGCATATCTTTGAACGTGTCGTAGATATCTTCGTGGATGATGATCCGCTGGACCCCGATGCACGACTGACCCGATTGATAGAATGCCCCGAAAATGATCCGTTCCAGCGCGTGATCGAGATCCGCGTCTTTATCCACGATCACGGCTGCATTGCCGCCCAGCTCCAGGATCACGGGCTTTTTGCCTGCTTTGGCTTTCAAAGCCCAACCAACGCCCGGTGATCCGGTAAAGCTAAGCAGTTTCAGCCGCTCGTCCACGGTAAACAGATCGGCCCCGTCGCGGCTGGCCGGAAGGATCGAGAAAGCGCCCTCGGGCAGGTCGGTTTCGGCCAGAACTTCGCCCATGATGAGCGCGCCGAGCGGTGTCTTGGACGCGGGCTTCATCACGAAAGGACAGCCCACGGCGATTGCGGGCGCGATCTTGTGCGCAGCCAGATTAAGCGGGAAGTTGAATGGAGAGATAAAACTGCACGGCCCGATCGGAACGCGTTTCCACATGCCCATATAACCCTTGGCCCGGGCGCTGATGTCCAATGGTTGGACCTCTCCATAATTGCGAGTCGATTCCTCGGCCGCGATCTGGAATGTGTCGATCAACCGATCGACTTCGCCTTCGGCATCCTTGATCGGTTTACCGGCCTCCACGCACAGCGAATAGGCAAGCTCGTCATACCTTTCGCGGAACCGTTTAACGCAGTGTTCCAGAACCGCTTTACGTTCAAAGCTGGCCATTTTCGCCATAGGCTCTGCCGCGCGGACCGCGCCTGCAATCGCTTCTTCAATCACATCCGGCGTCGCCAGAGCGGTGCGGAAAGCGACCTCTCCTGTGAACTTGTCTGTGACCTCTAGATCAGTGTTCGGCTGCGCGGCCTTGTTGTTTAGATAGAGCGGATAGGTGTCTTTTAACTGGGGCATTGTCTGTCCTTCTGTCCCTATCTGGCGATCAAAGCTTCTTGCTCAGTTCCTGGATATCATGGTTCAGGATCTGATCGTTCTCTGTGTAATCCACCGGGCAATCGATTAGATGGACCCCCGGCGTATCGCGGCAATGGGCGAGCAGTTTGGTAAGATGCTCGCTCGATTCGACGCGGTGGCCGCTGGCACCATAACTCTCGGCATATTTGACGAAGTCCGGATTGCCATAGGTCAGGCCGAAATCGTCAAAGCCCATATTCGCCTGTTTCCAGCGGATCATACCATACGCATCATCGCGCAGGATCAGGACGGTCAGGTTAAGGCCAAGACGGACGGCAGTTTCCATCTCCTGACTGTTCATCATAAACCCGCCATCACCGCAGATCGCCATGACATTGCGGTCAGGATACAGCATCGCGCTCATCATTGCAGAGGGCAGGCCCGCCCCCATGGTCGCCAGCGCATTGTCGAGCAGCACCGTGTTGGGCAAATAGGCCGTGTATCCGCGCGCGAACCAGATTTTGTAAACGCCATTGTCGAGGCAGATAATGCCGTCATGTGGCTGACAATCGCGCACTTGCTGCACCAGATGCGGCGGAAAAATCGGAAAACGCGTATCGGCAGCGAGCGCATGGGTGTGATCCAGCTCGGCCTGATGATAGGCCAGCATGTGATCGAAATCCCAGCTGCGGTTCGGGGTGATATCTTCCTTCATTTGCCAGATGCCGTTGGCGATATCGCCGATCACTTCGATCTGAGGAAAGTACACCGGATCAACCTCTGCTGTGCGGGTCGAGATATGAATAACCGTCACACCGTTATCGTGCATGAAGAAAGGCGGTTTTTCGATTACATCGTGGCCGACATTGATAATACAGTCGGACGCTTCGACAGCGCGGTGGACGAAATCGCCAGCGGAAAGCGCCGCGCAGCCAAGGAACTTGGGATGGCGTTCGTCAATCACGCCTTTGCCCATCTGTGTGGTCAGAAACGGGATGCCGGTCTTTTCAACGAATTGCTCAAGCATCCGCCCGCACATTTTACGGTTCGCGCCGGCCCCAATGACAAGCACCGGATTTTTCGCAGCTTCAATCGCTTTTACAGCCATGCGAACAGCCTTCGCCTCAGCCGAAGGGCGGCGAGCGACGCTTTTCGGGAGCGGTTTGAAATCGCTGGTCGGCTCCTCCGCGATGTCTTCGGGCAGCTCGATCAAAGTCGCACCCGGCTTTTCTTCCTCGGCCAGACGATACGCCTCGCGCACCCGGCTCGGCAGGTTGTCTCCGGCGGCGATTTGCACCGCGTATTTGGTAATCGGCTCCATCATGGAGACTACGTCAAGGATCTGAAAGCGGCCCTGTTTTGATTTCTTGATCGGCTTTTGGCCGGTAATCATCAGGACCGGCATACCGCCCAGCTGCGCATAGGCGGCAGAAGTGACGAAATTGGTCGCCCCCGGACCAAGCGTCGCAAGACAGACGCCCGTTTTGCCGGTGTGCCGCCCATAGGTTGCGGCCATAAAGCCGGCGCCTTGTTCATGCCGGGTCAGGATCAGTTTGATCTTGTCCGATTTGCCAAGAGAGTCGAGGAAATCCAGGTTTTCTTCACCCGGCACGCCAAAGATATATTCGCAGCCCTCTGCCTCCAGACAATCGACAAATACGTCTGACGCTTTTTTGGTCTCAGTCATATGATTATTCCCCCCTATGTTCGAGAACCTGCTGCCCCAATTGCAACGCAGGCGTTACGCCTGTCTGTTCTCTAGATCGTCCCGAACGCTTGCATCCGCGATGCCACCGTCATGCACCCATGCAGTAATGCCCGCAATCACAATGCATGAATTGCACGAATGCGCCAAATTCCGAGGGGTTTAATATCCAGCTTGCGGATCAAAAACCGGCGCAACAGGCTCGCCGCGCAGATATTTGTCGAGATTGCCGAGAAACCGCTCTGCACTGCGGATGAACATTTTATCCTGTGCACGGCCGGAAAGATGCATGGAGATATGGACGTTATCCATCGCCCACAGCGGATGATCTTGTGGAAGCGGCTCCGGCGTGGTCACATCAAGAAACGCGCCGCCGATCTTCTTTGCCTCTATCGCGGAGACAAGCGCCGGCTGGTCAATCACAGCGCCGCGCGCAATGTTGACGATTACAGCGTCCGATTTCATCGCGGCAAGCTCATCTGCCCCGATCATCCCGTCCGTCTCTGCCGTCGCGGGCACGGCCAGAATAATCCAATCGAATTCGCCCAATTTGGCGCGCCACTCGTCCGGCGTGAGAATACCCTCGCCGCCCGATCGGCGCACAACGGTTACATCCACATCAAACGCGTCAAGGCGCGGTTTGATCAGTTTGCCAATCGCACCATAGCCCAGCAGCAAGGCTTTCGAACCGGCAAGCTCGCGCTTGCCCGGACTATCGAGCAGCCATTCATGCCGTTCCTGCGCGCGCACCACTTCGCGGTAACCCTTGGCCATATTGAGCATGCCCATGACGACATATTCGGCAATGGTGATCGCGTTGATGCCCGCGCCATTCGTTACGGTGATGCCGCGATCGATCAACACATCCATGGGCAGGAAATCGAGCCCCGCATAGATGGAATTGAGCCATTTCAGATTGGTCGCTGCACGCAGCGTGTCCGCCATCGCATCTTTCTCATACATGTCGAACCAGCCGATTTCAGCTTCCGGTACAACCTCAAGAGCCTCTTCCTTCGTCACGAACCAGCGCACATCGAGACCATCGGGCAATTGCGGTTCAAGCAGCGGCCGGATCAGCCCGGAAAGTGCGAGGATCGTCATGTCAGTTTCCATTCCCAGCCAAGTGGATCACCGTCCATGACCTCAACGCCTTTGGCTGTGAGTTCATCCCGAATGGCATCCGAGGTTGCAAAGTCTTTCTCCGCGCGGGCGGCCTTGCGGCGGGCCAGCGCGTCTTCGATTTCTTCGTCAGCCACGGTCGCTGTTTTTGGGCGGATGCGCAACTGGGCGCGGGTCAGATCAAACAGACCAAGGCCAAGCACCCCGTCCATATATTCGATCACGGCCCGTTTGATCGCAGCATCGACCTTTTTCACCGCCAGCGCATCTTCGATCGCGGTAAGAGCAATCGGCGTGCCCAGATCATCGGAGATCGCGTCTTCAAACTTTGCAAGCGAGGGTGCGAATTTCGGATGTTCAGCCATTGGCTGCGATGCAGCATCAGCCAGACGTTCAACCGCCATGACCATCCGCTTCAACCGCGTCAAAGCGGCATCCAGCCCTTCCCAGCTAAACTCCAGCTCGCTGCGGTAATGCGCCTGCAGGCACATCATGCGGTATGCGAGCGGATGATAGCCTTTGTCGATGAGCAATTGCAGGCGCAAAAACTCGCCCGAGGATTTGGACATTTTGCCCGAACGCTCGACCAGGAAATTGTTGTGCATCCAGATATTCGCACCTGAATTGGATGCTTTTGAAAGGCCGCCGCAATCGCAAAATGCCTGATTTTGCGCGATCTCGTTCGGGTGGTGAATTTCGCGGTGGTCGATCCCGCCGGTGTGGATATCGAATGGGAAACCGAGCAGCTTTTCACCCATAACAGAGCATTCAAGATGCCAGCCCGGCGCTCCTTTACCCCACGGGCTATCCCATTCCATCTGGCGCTTTTCACCAGCCGGTGTCTTACGCCAGATCGCAAAATCGGCCGCGTTACGCTTACCCTCGACCGCGTCGATCCGGCCTTCGCCTTCCTCGGTAATGGCGCGCGCCAAGCGTCCGTAATCCTCAACCGTGGTCGTATCGAAATACAGGCCGGTTTCACATTCGTAGCAATGTTTGTCCGCAATACTTTTCGCAAACTCGATCATTTCTGGAATGTAATCGGTTGCGACCGACCATTTGGCCGGCTGACGAATGTTCAGCGCTTTGATATCGGCCCAATACGCTTCGGTATAATGTTTGGCGATATCCCAGATCGACTGCGCTTTTTCCGCAGCCATCTTTTCCATCTTGTCCTCGCCGCTATCGGCATCGTCAGTCAGGTGGCCGACATCGGTGATGTTGATGACATGGGTAAGCTTTAACCCCTTATGCGTCAGCGTGCGCCCGAGGATATCGGCAAAGACATAGGCGCGCATATTGCCGATATGCGGATAATTGTAGACCGTCGGCCCGCAGGTGTAGACGCGCGCTTCGCCGGCATGGACTGGGCGGAATTCTTCGATTTGGCGGGTCAGGCTGTTGAACAGCTTTAACGGGGTGTCGGTCATGGCGCGAAGCCATGCACACGCACCATGCCGCTGGTCAAGAGATCACACCTCACTCGGCTGGCTCAAGCTCTTCCTCATCCTCTGTCTGCTGCTCTTCTTCGCCAAACCAGAAATCCTCGTTACCTGCGCCTGTGACCGGTTCATCAAGCAGCGGATCTTGCTGTTGTTCGGGGTCTTCGCGCATTTCGACAAGGATGGTGGACACCGTTTCCACGACAGGGCTTTCTTTCTCGACTTGATCGTCGATCAGATCGCGGATCGGACCGCCTTCTGGCCCGATTGAATCGATCGGCGGCGAGATCACGGCAACACAGCTCGCCGGGTCGATCAGCAAACAACCATTGATCGTCGAAAGCTGATCAAAGGTGCCGGGTACGCCGACAAGTCCGACCGCATCTATGCCCGTTGCCGTATCAATCACACCATTGATTACGATGCCGACATCCGGGTTCATCGAGCTGACAGTCAGCGTATTGGCGACAATGCCGCGGCGGTCATCAAAGCCCGTGCCCGCGCCGCTATTTGCGATAAAGACACCGCTGTCGACATTGAAGGTTATGTCTGACCCGATGATGTATCCATCCGGACGCGCGATTGCAGGGGCAAGCGCCAGCAAAGCTTCTGCATCGGCAAAGCTGAGGCCAGGAATATCGGCAATATCCGCAGAACCCGCTGCGATGATCGCATTCGCGCTAAGGCCAATGCTGCCCGCAGGAGCGCCATTGCCGTCGGCCACCTGGAGCGTGGCCGTTTCAGCATCGATCGTGATCAGATTTAACGCATCGATGGCGAGGAAATTGTCTGGCGTTGCGCCGGTGACAATCAAACCGCCGGTGAGGTTCACATCATTGTCAGCCTCAAGCAAGAGCCCGCCAAAATTGGCGATATTGCCATCGTTTAACGTGCCGGTGCCTTGCGCGACCTGAACATCGAGATCGCCGATATTGATATTGCCATCACCCGTGGTCACGCCAATCGCAGCGATGATCAGATCGCCGCCGCTGTGGACACGCGAAAATTCATCATTATCGAGCTCAAATCCCATCGAAGTACCGGCGGCTCCGCCAAGCTGAATATCGCCTAGTGTCGCAATCGAGATTTCCGTCGTCCGATCACTCTGGCCCAGCGCCCCGCCTGTACCGATGGCAATGTCTGCCGACAGTGTCTCAATGACATTGCCCACTGCGACCGCGTCGATCTGGATCAGATTATCCGCCGTCATGGAAAGGGTGCCCGCCGCATCAACCAACGAATTGATCAGGATATCGGCCGCCGCTGTGATCGTGATATCACCGCCGTTGATCGTGGTGATCTGCTGAACACCCTGAACCCCGGACGGTAGGCCAGCGCCGGGAGTTCCGGAACTCGCGGAGGCATTCAATGTGGTTGATCCCCCGCTTTGCAGGAATATGTCGCCGTCAGCGAAAATGCCCTCGGTCGTCAAATCACCGCTGACCTCGATCGTGATATCGCCAGCTGTCGCATTGGCAGCAGCAGCAAGATCGCCGTTCGAACGCAGCAGAACGCTCTGCCCATCCGCACTGACAAGTCCGGTGAGTGCCGCATCGTCGGTGACCGCAACATCGCCGCCGCTTGCTTCGAGAGTTGCGGTGACACCTGTGAGCGTCTGAATGGTGATCCCGCTATCAGCCTGAACCAGAATGTCTCCGCCTGCCCCGCCCTGAGCCGCGTTAAGCGCCGCAACAGTGGCGGAGCCGCCGGTGAATATCCGGACATCGGCGCCTCCTGCGATTGTACTGGCCGTGATATCGCCGCCCTCAATCGACTGGAGCAGAATATCACTCGCCGCTGTCAGCGTGCCCGCGTCAATCTGATCTGTTGCGGTGATCGTCATTGCGGTTCCGGCGCTTGCATCCCCGATGGAAACGCCGCCTGCTCCGGCATCAATCGTAATGACCGAACCGGCATCTATTGTCTGACCAAGGGTGGCTTGTTGCGAATCCAGAATTACGCTGAAAGCCGATTGCAGATCATTAAAGATCAACGTCCCGCCGCTGGTGATGTTGATCTCGTTCGCGGCGAGAATATCATTCAGCGTCACATTGCTGCCCGCGACGATGGTCACCTGTGACGCATCAACCGAAATATCGCTGAACGTGGCCGTAGTGGCCGCGCGGATATCAACATCGCCGCCGCTGACAATATTGGCGCCAGTGACAGAACCATCGCTGGATTCAAGCGAGACACCTGATGCGCCAGCAATATCGCCCGTCGCAGTCAAAGCGAGGCCTGCGAAGAAATCGATATTTCCGCCAGCATCCGCCGAAACCAGATCGATCGCTCCTCCGGCGGTGGCGGTAAAGTCGCCGCCCTGAACATCCGCTGTGCCAAAGGCGATATCGCCAGACGCATCCATGGACAGACTACCAAGGATGTCGGTTGCGCCCGACACGCTGATCGAACCAGCCGCCTCTAGGCTGCTCGGCCCTGTTCCAGCGGTAATGTTGGTGCCGGTAATGTTCAGATTGCCAGTCCCGGGAATGCCGACTGGCGAACTCAAAGTGGTAAGCAAGGTGACTGTCGAACCCGCAATCAGATTGACGAAATCAATCTGGCTGCCAATCACATCGATGAAGCCGCCTGCGGTTGAATTACCAAGATCAACCACGTCGCCTACGATGAAGATATTCCCGCCGGTGATGATGGAATTGAGGCCAGTGGTCACATTGCCGCCAGCAATTGCCGTGAAATCGGCATCGGTTTCGGCGTGATCGATAAAGATTGAACCCGCCGCACCAAGATTAATAGCGGTCACCGCGTCAATCCGGTCGCCATTGATACGGCCGCCCGCCTGAAGAGCGACGGATTGCGAACTATCGATCGCATCGAAAATGATATCACCGCCAGAGCTCGCCGTGAAATCGCCGTTCTGCGAAACCAGTGTGCCGAATCCGATACCGCCGCTCGCATCAAGAGCGATACCGCCAGCGACACTGACCATGCCCGAACCATCGATATCACCAGCATTTGCGGTCAGCGTAAGATCGCCGCCCACACTGCCATTGTTAAAGTTGATGGAGCTGCCGGAAACCGATGTGTCACCTGCGCTAATCGCATTGCCGATAACCGGGGTGCCTGCCGCAGACACAGTGATCGCGTTTGCGGCATTTAGCGTGCCTGTTGCGACCACATCGGCTCCGCTGGCAAGATTGATGTTCGAACCCGTAAGCGTTTCAGCGGCAAAAGCGATGCTGCCGGGCTGACCGGCATTTGCGTCGTTAAATGACAGGGCAAACAGATCAATTCCCGCACCAGAAGTCGCCGCCTCGACCAGCGCGATATCGCCGCCAGCATCAACTGCGATATCATCACCGGCAAAAACCGCCGCGAGGCTGGTGCTGCCAATGCTGCGGATGGCGACATCTTCACCGGCATTCAATGTTCCGGCCACGGTCACATCACCGCCAGCCAGAATGGCAATACTGCCCGCCGTTGGAATTCCCGTTGAATTGGCCGCTGAAACCAGCGCAACATCGCGTCCGCCATTCAACAGGATATCGCCCCTATTCGTGGTCAATATGCCAGCCGATAGATCGCCCGCAGCGCCGCCTGCGACAAGGCTGATCTGGCTGCCGATGGCAGTGTTGGTGATGTCACCGACGCTTAATGCACCGGCGCTCGTGATGGCATTCACGCCCCCGCTTGCATCGATGTTGCCAATCGAAATGGTCTGCGCGCTCAATGATACTGCGCCGCCGCTATCGATATCGCCCGGTCCTGTATTCGCACCAATGGTACCGCCGGTCGCAGCCAATGTAATTCCACTTGGCGAAAGCAGGCTATCGAACAGGATATCGCCTGCGCTGCTCAAATCGATGGTGTCTGCGTCCACTGCGCCCAGCGCGATCAGCTGCGCATCTACTTGCACCGCGCCAAAGGCGGTCAAATCGCCTCCATTGGCAGAAGCCGCCGCAAGGATATCAATATCGTTGCCCGCATTGACGCTGGTAAAATCAGCCGTGGAGGAGGAAACGACCGAAACATTGTTCGCTGCGGTAATATCGCCGAGCACGACCGCTCCGCCATCAAGCGCCACGTTGTTTGCGGAATCGGTCAGATCAAGCTGCGCCAGTATGCCTGCGGAGATCGACACATCGCTCGCCGGAACAATCAGGCTGCCGATACGCGCGATGTTGCCGGCTGTGATGTTTACATCGCCCGATCCGACTGAGAGTAGACCGACGTCGATTGATCCGGGCACATCGAAGAAAGATTCCAGGTCGCCGCCGATCGTGTCGACCTCGGTCAATTGTCCGCCTGTGAAAATCTGAGCCGCATTCAGGTCCTGCCCGACAGTGATACCTACATCTGCGGTGCTGCTGAGGATCGCGGAACCGAGCAGGCTGCCTGCCGCATCGATCGCAATTTCATTACTGGTAATCGCAGCATCGCGCAGATCGATATCGCCGATCAGGCTGCGCACTCTAAACGAATTCGAGGCGTTCAACGTGGTCGCGATGCCATCGGTTCCCATCACAATATCGTTGCGCGTGGTAATACGAATATCGTTCGCGTTCACTGCCCCTTGCTGAATAATCAGCTGGATCACGTTATTGTTGCTGTTCTGGCCAATCTCGATGACGTTATCGGCCATGATATTTCCAAGGCAGATATTGCCTTCCAAACAGCTTGCCGAGAGCAGTCCTGCATCATTGTCCTGAAATCCGCCTGCACCCGGCGCATCGTTGATATCAAGCGCGATCGAGCTTGCCATGATCATGCCATCGAGGCCGTCAATCGCATTGGCGCTGGCAATGACCGCGCCTGTATTGGCGTTCAGTGTGCCGTCGATCACCAGCGACGCAATCGGTGTTGCCGGAACGCTGAGCAGGTCGATCACACCGCCTGCATTAAGCTCAATCGCGCCGGCTCCGTTGAATGGCAGGCTTGGATCAGGCGCGAACAAAGGATTGATCGCGCTTGTCAATGTGGCGCCTGTTTCCACGATGATATCATCGCCGGTCTCGACAAAGATCCGGTCATTCGCGCGGGTCGCCGATCCGGTCGCAAAAATCGCCGCTCCGCCTGCACGCACGGCCACGTCACCATAGGAATCGACCGTCCCCGTAATTGTCGCATCGGCGAAATTATCGAAGCTCAAGACCGAAGCCGCAAACGGATCCCGTCCGGCGCTTATCGAAATACCGCGAATGTTGGAGACGCCCTGCGGGCCGGTTGCCGATGCGTTGTTCACTGTAACGCTGCCGCCGCCTTCGATTATGATGCCGGGGATCGCCCGCACATCATCGACGCCGATTGAACCAGATGCCAGCAGGAACACTTCGAAACCGGACAGGATCGACCCTGCGGATGCATCAATCGATCCATTGGCCAAGGCGTTGATATTGCCGATCACATCAAGCGAGAGAGTGCCAGCTGCATTGTTGGTATGCGTGACGACAATGTCGCCTGCCGCATCCAAAATCGTTTGCCCGCCCACCGTAATGCTTTCTGCGCCGTCCAGCAGCAGTGTGACATCGGCATTCAAAGACGTGAGGGTCAGATTACCAACAATGTTTCCAGCGCCAAGCGTGACCGACGATCCGGTCAGGGAAATGTCATCTCCCGCTGTAAACGAACCAAGCGTCGGTGTGCCGTTATTTGCCGTTACGGAGATGTCGAAATTCGCCTGCGCGTTGCCGATTGTTGCATCGCCTGTGGTCGCTGCGGCGATGACAGATTGCGTACGCGAAATTGCTCCAGCGACATCTATCGAAGCCGCATTCAGCGTGAGCACGCCATCAGACGCGAGGGTTCCGCCGCTTAGCGCGCCGCCAATCGTGAACGTCGCTGGACCCAAAAGCGCATCGAAAGATGCAATCGCCGCGTCGCCGCCTACGGTCACAACAGTGCCGGGGCTGATCACGTTTGAAACAAGGTTTCCAGCAACAAGATTGCCCGTAACATCGAGCGACAATTGATTGCCCGCCGTTGCATCTCCGATGGTGGCATTGCCCAGCGATGTCACCGTGATATCCGATGAATTGGCCGTGCCATTTACCGTCAGATCACCCGCAGTGAGCGCCGCAGCCGATGTGAGCGAGATCCCAAACGTGTTGCTTTCAACATTGCCGATACTCAAATCGCCCGCTGTCGATTCAATTGTGACCGGCCCGAGTTCGGTTACCGAGACATTCCCCAGATCAAGAACTTCTGCCGCAATGGTAACACCATTGTCAGACACAATATCTCCGCCCGAGATCGTGGCGCTGCCGATGTCGATGCCGCGACCAGAGGTAAGCGATGCAAAATCGACATTCCCGGCCGCCGTCAGGTCAATCGCAATCCCGCGAATGTCCCGGCCCAGCGCGTCAACCGCGCCCAGGGTGATATCGGTCCCTGCGTTCACGGTAAGGATGCGCGTGGTGACATCGCCCAGGGTAACCGATGTGCCCGCTGTAAAGCTTGAACTGGAGGTAAGCTGATCGGTGGTGACATCACCGCCAACAATCGCGCCCGCTGCGTCCAGGCTCACCGTGTTATCACCCGAAAGCGCGGAAAAAATGATATCTGCGCCCGCAACAAAAGTCAGGGTTGAAACTGCCGATGCCGAATTGAAAGCAATGTCACCGCCAGCATTGGCTGTGAATGCTGCACCCGCATCGAGCGATCCAAAACCGATATTGCCGGCTGCGTCCAAATCAATCAGGCCGCCAACAGCAATCGCTCCGGTACCAGCGATGTCCCCGCTTGCGGCGTTCAGCGTAAGCGTGTTGGTCACATCACCGGTATCGAGGATCACAGACGCGCCGCCGATGGTCGCAGAACCGGTCGTGATGACATCGCCGATATCCGAGATAGCGGCCGCAGTGATGGTCAGATTGCTGCTAATGTCGAGCGCTTCGATCGTTACGTTTCCGATCGTCGAGGCAATGCTGGTAATGTTGCCATTGGTCAGCGAATTCAACGTTACGCTCGCGCCGCTGATATCGGTAAGAGCCGCACCGGTGAAATCCGTGCCGATAAGGTCGCCCGCCACATCAACCAGCAGCAGGCCATTGGAAACGATCGATCCGACCGTCGCATTGCCTCCAACCGTCATGTCAAAACCGGGGCTGGTCGCGCGTGCGATCAGATTGCCAGCAATCAGATTGCCGCCAATGTCGAAATTGGCGCTGGCGTTAGCATCAAGATCACCCATCTGCGCATCGCCCGGTGTCGTCAGCGAGAAACTGGCGCCCGCCAAAACATTGCCAAGGGTGGCAGTTGTCGCCGAATTAACCGCTGTCGTCAGTCCCGACGTAAGATCGCCGGTCGTAATTTCGCCAACGCTTGAAGTGAGAGTGATCTGCGCGTTCACAGATTCTACCGCGCCGACATTGATGCTGGTCGCATCAAGAGTGGTCACACCGCCGCCGGTAAAGTCCCCGCCGCTCAGCGCGCCGCCGACATTAATATCGAGCAATGCAAGGCTGGATACATTCGAAGTCGCCGATCCGATATCGGCATCGCCCGATACCGTCACAGAAAGACCCGGACTGACCGAGTTTGACGAAAGCGCGCCGGTGGTCAGATTACCTGTGATGTTGAGGTTCAGGTTACCCGCAGACGATACGTCGTTTACCACGGTGTTGCCGCCTGTGGCCGTGATCGTAAGAGAGCCGGACGTCACAGAAATATCGCCGGAATCAACCCCGCTGCCAGCGGTAATATTGGTCAAACCGTTGGCGGTCAGCGAATTCAGGCTCACGACACCCGTTGCATCAACACTCGTCTGATTGCCCGAACTGATCACACCGATGCTATCGACGTTGCCAGCGGTCGCATCCAGAACGAGGAAGCCAGCCAATTGGCCATTATCCAACGCCACCGATGTGCCCCGGAAAGTCGATACGGACCCGCTATTGGCAGTCGTCGCAGTGCCGACCTGCACAGCGCCGGTCGCAATCGCGCTCAGCGTGTCAGCTGCGTCAATCGCTGCAACAGTCAGATTGCCGCCTGCGTTAAGAGTGACACTGTCATCGACTGATTGCGCGATACCGGTAAGGGTGATGTTGCCGCCCGCTGTCAGGACGGTGCTGTCCGATCCGCCGCTGCCTGCCGGAGCGCTGTTGATCGCATTTACACCGGAAATGTCACCAGCCGCGATCAATTCAAGCAGCCCGTTCGTGATATCGAGAGTGGCAAATGTGATGTCGGTCGCTGAATTGGCCGAAAGGCCGTTATCCGGGCTGACTGTGCCGTTGAATGCGATGGCACCGATTGTGCTGGTCGCTGCAAAGCTGCCATTCACGGTCGCATCTGTCACGATTACGCTGCCACCGGTCAGGATTACATTGCCCGTATTGGTGGTGACCATATCGGCGATATCGATCAGCCCGGTTGTCGTGACGGTGATGTTGTCAAACGCCTGAAGCAGGTTTGCATCGACCGTCCCGCCCGCATCGATCACGATGTTATCGTGCGTATCAATTGTCCCGCTTAACGTGATGTCACCGCCGGAAATGAAGGTCATGCTTTCATTGCCGAGGGAATCTGTGCCGGTCTTAAGGGCGGACCCACCGAGGATTCCAGACCCACCATTGGCGTTGATGCTGCCACCGGTGGTGATCACGCCAAAGCTCACAATCCCGGTTGCATCCAGATCAATCGCACCGGTTGTGGTGACATCGCCAATCGTCAGATTACCCCCAGCCGCATTGGCTGTCAGCGTTCCGTCAATCGTGCTGTTACCCAGCGAAATGGTTGGACCAGTCAGGCTCACATCACCTGTATCGGTGGTGGTAATAGCCGCAATATCGATGGACGTTCCGGCTGTCGCAGTCACATTGTCAAACGCGATCAGCTGCGCTGCATCGATCAACCCACCTGCATTGAGCACAATGTTATCGTGACCATCAATCGATCCGGAAACCACAATATCGGTCACTGCGGACACATTGAATGTCTCGTTACCAATAGTATCCGTGCCCCGCTTTGCCAGCGAACCGATATTGGCCGCTGCTGCAGAACTGATCAGGATATCCTGATCGGTGGTTAGGTCCGTAATCCCGATATCGCCGACAGTGCTGACAAGATCAGTCGTCCCAGCGACCCCGATGGTCCCGAGCAAAATCTCTGCCGCGGTCACGATCAGATCACCCTGAATGTCCGCCTGCCCAATGTCGGTAAGGCCGGCCACATCAATGATCACGTCGCTTGCAACGCCATTGATGTTAAAGCCGGTCGTGATCGCGTCAGTCGCAAAAGATGCTGCTGTGATCTCGACATCATTCACCGTGCTGAATGACGATACAGAGACATCGCCGGTCGCCGTGATTTGGACATCGCGCGGGCTGCCGGAATTGATCGCACGATCACTGCTCGCAAATGTGCCGGTTACATTCGCACCAGAGGTGATGAATACGCCCAAAGCGGCCAGATCACCAAAGTTCACATTGCCCGGCGCATCAACGGTCAAAGAGCCATTGGCATCAACGGTGCCAATCGTAATGTCACCCGATGTCGCGGTTAGCGTAACCGCATTGCCCGCCGATGTGTTCGCTACCGCGCTGTCGATGGCGATCGAGGCACCGCTGATAACGATATTCTGCCCGTTGGCGACACCGCTAAAGTTGGAAACATCGCCAACATCAACCGCGCCTGTCGCGGTGGCGACAACCCCCACCCCCGTGAGCGAGCCGGTCGTCAAAGAGCCGCCGCTGGTGATGGTCAAATTATCCTGAGCGCGCGTATCGCCCAGCACCATGTCACCGCCTGAATTGATCACAACCGATTCAACGCTGACACCGCCGCCCTGGGTCACCCGGACGGTGCCAGCATTCAAAGTTGTGCCAGCATCGATCAGGATCTGGCCATCATTGACCAGAATATCGCCAACATTAATGGCCTGCGTCGCATCCAGATCAACGCCGGAGAGCGAGGTAAGCGATCCGATTGATCCGCTGGTAATGCTTCCATTCGTCGCATTGAGCGTCAGCGCGAATTCGCCAGCGTCGAAAATATTGTCATTTCCGGCCACGATCCGATCAAATGCAATATTTTGCGCAGTGATCGACACTTCGCGCGTTGCATCGATGATCGTCGCGTCGCCAGCAGCGAAATCGCCCCCGGCGCTTGCGGTAAAGTCATTGCCCACGCTGATCGAGATGACGCCGGATGCGTTGTTCAGATGCGCCGCCGTGATATCGCCGCCAGCGATAAGATCGGCGTTGTTGCCGACTACAAATTGTCCATCGCCATCAAAATTAAACGCGATATCGCCGGTGACGTCCGCTGAAACATTGCCGGTAACGGTGATGGGGCCGCTGTCGCTTTCGATGATAAGTGACGGTCCGCTCGCAGGCGCAGCTACGCCGCTTGTTGTCACGAAAAGCGACGCCATCGTAATCAGGCCCGCCGGATCAGCCGAACCGTCGATAATCGAAATCTGACCGCCAGTGGTCGTGCCCGTCACGGTTCCGGCACCGCCAAATGCGCTCGCATCAATCGACACATCGCCAAGAGAGATTATGCCGGGACTGCCATCGAAGGTCAGGATCGAAGGAGTGCCGCCAACGCCAGAGCCGCCATTCCCCTGCGCGCCAATTACCGTCAGACCGTCATCGCCGCCGATGCCTCCGGTACCGCCGCTGCCGCCTGCTGAAAGGTTTATCAGATCGGGGCTGGAAATCGTTCCGCCCGCCGCGATCAATAAAGGCGAACCGCCGACACCCGACCCGCCAGCTCCGCCATTTCCGGCGATCCCGCCGCTGCCCATATCGATGCCGCCGCCGACGCCGCCGGTTCCTCCGTTACCCGAGGCAAACAGGCTGAAAAACCCGCTGAACCCGGTCAGATCGAGCGTCGCGCCGGTTTGCGCTTCGACCGAAACGGTGCCGCCGGTCCCGTCGCCACCTGCGCCGCCAGTGCCCGCGCTTAAACCGCTGAAATTGAATGCACCAGCACCGCCCGCGCCGCCAATTGCATCTGAACGCAAGGCAAACTCGTCGGAATTGTAGGTGAAGGTCGCACCCGTACCGGCGATGATGAAAGCAGACGTACCGCCAGTTGCCGTCCCGCCCGCGCCGCCATCGCCGCTATCGGTCAAGGATGCTTCTGTGCCGCCAACACCGCCAGCACCGCCCGCCGCGCCGGTATCGATAAACACATCCGCAGCATTACCAAGCAGCGCGCCCGCGCCGCCGATTGTGAAGGTGATATCGCCGCCCTGCCCGGCGCCGCCTGCGCCGCCAGCGCCGCTAAAGCCGCCTTCGCCGCCATCGCCGCCTGTACCGCGAGCGGTAAGGAAGAGATCGATCACATTGGGAATATCGACGGTGCTGTTGAGGATGATCGTGCCGCCGGTACCGGTCCCGCCAACAGACCCGTCTTCAAAGAAATTGCCCCTGCCACCAGCTGCGCCAGCGGCGTCGGTCGAAACACCAAGGAATTGAAGGTCCAAATTGGCCGCATTGTTGATTGTAACTGTGCCGCCCGTTGCATCGTTTGGCGGAGTAGCAGCGCCCTGCGAACCCGCTGTGGCGACAGCATCGACAACAATCCCCAAGGACGGCGCGGAAATCAGGCCGCCATTAAGATTTAAGTTGGCCGTACCACCCAGGGAATCGCTGCCGATTTGCGGCGGTACAGGTGAAAAACTGCCGAACGGGTCCTCTGCGGCATCCGCCGTCGCAGTAAGCGAGATGAAAGTTGCCGCTTCGATGCTGCTGTTCTGGCCATCGAGTGTGAGATTGATCGTCCCGGCGGTGGCAGACCCTGCCTGGAAACCTCCATAGCCAGCCTGCGCGCCTGCAAAGAGTTCCAATTCGGCGCCAGAGATCAATTCGCCGCCTTGAGAGACATTGATATTGATCGTCCCGCCCACCGCATCGCCGCCCACTCCGGTCGGAGCAGTATCATTGATACCGTTGGCATCGACCCTCAGCCGCAAGTCCCCCTCGACAATAAGGCCGCTTATGCTGACCGCATCATCGCGGCCCGCATCGTCAACCGTCAGGTTGATTATGCCGCCATTCGGTCCGTCGCCCGCTGTCGCGCTGAAATTGCCGTTGGCCGCTATGTTCGCGCCGGACGTGGCGGCAATTGAGATCTGTTGTTCGGCAAAGGCGCTGACATTGACGTTCTGATCAATGGACCCGAAATTGATGTCCGAGCCCTGCCCATCAGCGGCAATCGAAATTGCACCTGTGGCACCTACAAACAGGTCCGAGTTATAATTACCCGCACCCAGAGTGATGTTGCCCGAATTCGCGACCGACCCGTCGCCCGCTTCCAGAAAGATCACGCCATTGCTGGCAGTGGCGACAGAGGCATCGTCATACCCGATGTTTCCGCCAACCAGCATGTTCACGGCGGCATCCTGCCCCTGAACGAAAAAGCTTATTCCGCGGTTTTGATCGTCAACCAGAGTCGGCCCGCCGCTCGATCCGGTGTGAACGATCCCGTTTTCATCCGACGTCCCGACTGTCACCAGGACTTCGAACAAGCCTTCGGCAAAGGTTACACGCGCTTCTTCTGCGCCCACATAACCAATCTTGTCGCCTGCTCGAACGGTCCCGCCTTGTTCGATGCGCGGTGCAAGAATAAGCACATCATTGAGCGCATCTATCGACGCACCGCCCTCGATGATTACCGCCGTATTTGGCTCTGCGACGCCGGCAAAATCGACAATTCCAGTTATCGCGCTGAGCTCGCTGCTGGTCAGGATCAGACTGCCGATATCAAATGTCGCAGTCGAACCGACGATGATCCCGCCCGGGCTGTAAAACCAGATGTTACCGCCCCGTGATCCCGACAATGCATTGCTGGTGATATTGCCGTCGATGCGTATCGCGCTGTCAAGACCGGGCGTGAAAATCCGGTTCAGGACGGTGTAATTGCTCAAATCGCTCGTAAACAGCAGGTTGCCGCCTGCCGGAAGAAAATCGACCGTGTTGCCTACCGATCCAGCCGCATTGGTCGTCCAATTGATGATCGCCTCGTTGACGAAGATGTTAACGATATCCACCGCCGCGCCGGGGATGAAATCAACCTCGCCGGCGAAGTAATTGGCTTCGGCAAGAACGTTGATGCCGGTCGTGTTTGTGTCACCCGGCAGCGTTGCCGGCGTGCTCGATGCAGCTGTAACCGGCCCTGAAGCAGAAGCGATACCTGTCGGCTGGATGTTCAGCTCTGCAGGCTGCGAAGGCGGTGCACTCTCAGCTTGAGGCAGCGCCGGCGCGCTTAGCGTTACGCCCCGTTCTATCATCATCCGCTCGGTCGCGATCGGGGTCGGCAATGTGCGCGTCTGCACAGGAGGCTGGCCCGCATTTGGCCGATTGGCGAGCGCATTCAATTGTTGCACAGTCGCAGGCGCGCTGCGCGCCATGGGTTGATCCATGGTGACGCGTGATGACATCACGGGGCCGGATTGCGCCGCTGCCGGATCGGAAAGCGTCGCTGTCATCGCAATTGCTGCGGCGAGGATCGAACCGGAACCGAGCCAGCGTTTTCGCCGGGTCGCATGGGTTCCTTCCGTAACCTTACGGACATTCTGTGCGGCGCTGTTCTTCGCGTTCATCATTTTGTTCCCCAAACGTCATGCACTGACGCTGTCCGCTCTTCGCGGTGAATTCTGGTGTGGCTGATCGCAGCGAGGGCGATCAAAGCTGCACCGAAAGAGTGGCGAGCAAACGGAAGTCTCCGCGCTCAACCTGAAAAGGCGCGCGTTCCAGCGGAACTGCACCAAAAACATCCAGATAGATGGACCGCCCGAGCGATGCGCGCAGTCCGCCGCCAAGCGAGGATATGTCCTGCTGGCCCGGCAGATTGTTTATGCTGACCGACATCAAATCAAAGAAGACGTATGGCTGAAACGCCCTGCCGCCGGGTACCTGAGGGACCAGCGATCCATAGGCCAATTCAATTTGACCCCCAAAACCGCTGTCGCCAATGACTGCGCCCGGATCAAAGCCGCGACCGGAGGTGTAATTGCCGCCGGACACTTGTTCATAACCGAGCAGCGCGTCGGGTGAATATTGGAACCGGGGCCGCATCCGGATCAGGAATTCGGGCGAAGGCCGGTAATCGATCTGCGCTTCGCCTCTGACGACAAATCCCGTGGGGTCACCATCCAGCCGCGATGGCGGAACCACGTTTGGCGCGATGCAATTGACGAAACCAACGCCGCACGCTTCGCTTGCCCCGAGCACGCCGAGGCCCTGTCGCATTTCAACCGCGCCGGCGAGCCCGAACTTGGGTTCGATCGAGGAATAGCCCCCAGCCCCGCCGAGGCTTGCCGCATCGATCGAGTTGAACTCGATCCGGGCAAATCCGATCCGCAATTGATCCTCGGTCAAAGCAAGCCCGCTAAACTCGACTTCTTGATCGATCAGCTCGAACCCGATCCGGCCATAAATGTTCGAAGTCTGCGTGCGTTTAAATGGATAAGCCGCATAGATTGTACCGATAAATGTCTCGGACTCGAACAAATCATCGCCGACGATATCCGGCTGGGACCACGCAAAAGTCAGATTGCCGCCCAGCGTAAAACCGTCCCCGCCAAGCTTCATGTCATGGCCGATCTGGACCACATTTTGTTCTTGAATATCGGCGGTCGAATACAGACTGATCGTGGTCTGATCGGCAAGCCCGGTAAGACCGTTGAACCGCACTCTTCCAAATGCTCCGACCCGCCCGACCGATTGCGAACCGAAATTTTGCACCGTTGCATCAAATTGCACCGGATCACGGATCACGTTGAAGATACCGATCACATCGCCGGGCCGCGCTCCGCTTTCTGGCGGAGCAGGCTGCATCAACAGACGCACATCGAGACCGGGAATATCGCGTGCAAGAAGCAAATACCGTTCGGCCTGATTGACGTTGAAAACGGGTTGCTCGGTCAGCTTGTTCACATATTGCTGCAGCGCCTTGGCCGAATTGCCCGCATCACCGCGGATTTGCACCCCGGTCATTCGGGCCAGAACGATATTGAAATCCACGCGCCCATCGTCAATTTCCTGAACCGGCACTCGCACAACCGCCAGATAACCGGCATCGCGCAGGATATCCGATGCCTGATCGCGGATATCGCAGATCGCCGCCACCGACAGCTCATTACCGATCAGATCAAGATATGCGGGCGCGACAAAATCGCTGCCAATCGCTTCCAAACCGGTGAAATTGGCGCCAGTGAAAGTGAATTTGAGATCTGCAAACTCTTCACCGGCCAGCGGGCAGGCAGGACGGGTCACTTCACTGTCTACGGCGACAGATTGACCTTGCGCCTGAAGACTAGGGTCAAGCAGGTCACGTTGAATTTCCTCGCGGGTCTGGGCCTGCGCCGCAACCGAGGACAAGGCCCAAATTGAAGCAAGCACGGAAAGGGACGAACGCAAAATTGATTTCATTTTTGGATCCTGTTGGCGGGCACCTGCTTTCATCACCGCAATCATTGTCCGATCACCGGTTGAAATGGCGCCGCGCCGCTTTCGGCGAAGGACGCATCATCGGAAAGCAGCGGTCGAGCCGCATCGCCAATCACGGCAAATCCCGCCCAATAATAGGGGTGCGATGTATCGGCTTCGTTCATCAGGATCGTCTGCGATTGCCGCAGCGCATCCCCGATATTTTCAGTCTTACCGCGCCTGAACATTTCCGCCATCAGGCGTTCGGTCGCATCATAATCATCAGGCGCAGGCCAATGGCTGGCCAGCACGGCCCGGCCGCCAGCCCCGATGAAAGCGCGCACCAAACCATCCAGCGCGGTGCCGCCGCCGCTTGCAATGCCCGCCGCACGGGTAGCCTCGATGCTAGCCTCTCCTGCCGTGTCACAGGCGGAAAGGATCACGATATCGGCGTTCAGATTGAGGTCGAAAATCTCTTCGAAAGACAGCAGGCCATCGGAATCCCCGCTGCCGAACGACGTCAACAAAGCGGGCTTTGCCGGGCAGTTCGGATTGGGCGGCGTCACCAGACCGTGCGTCGCAAAATGCAGCACGCGAAATTCGTCAAGGTCTTCCTTGGCAATGATCTGATCGTCAGTGAAGCTGGCGCCCGTAATCAGCTGGGATTGCGATTGTCCGATCAGGTTTGATGCGATCACCAGTTCGGTATCGTCAATCGGACTGTTCCACAGCGCGCTGCCCCATCCGCAATCAAGGCCATCGGGCAAACCGCTTGATCCGCGCTGGCTCGCTGCCTGACGCGGGAGTGCATCTCCAACCGGGACGTTTTGCCCCATGCCCAGATATTGACGCGCCGCATTTGACCGTTCGACTTTGCGGGAATCCACAAACGCCTGCGCCGATACGGCCGTGCTGACATTCATGTTTTTCGCCATCCAGTTGACCCCGGTAAAATCGAACGGATCGGCGTCTGGATCATCGCTTCTGGTTTCGTACAATTCGACCGACACATCATCGGATACAAGGATATCGACCGGCAAACGCAGCAGCGCTCCATCCGGTTCAAAAATCAGATGATCGACATTGGCAAGGTCACCCGCGATCGGAGCGAACAGCGATTTGTACAAATTGCGCGCCTCGCGCACTTCAAAGGGGTAGGTCACATATTGCCCCCCTTCAAAGCTGGAAATCGAAGCCCGGATCAGATCGACCTGATATTCCATGTCCTCAATTGACAGATCGACCTGGTACGCCTTGGCCGTGCCGCGATCGGCATAGAACATGAAAATATCGCCGCCGACCATCGCGAGCCGCGCATAGGCCTCTCCCGGTTTAAGAGCAGCGCGGAAATCCGCCAATTCCAACGATGGCGGCGCAACCACGCGGTATTGCGGATAATCGTTAAGCTGCACCTGCGTGTTCAATTGCGCGCGTTCCAGATTTTCGATCTGGACCGAAAGTTCATTCAATTGTTGCTGTACCAATTCCGATTGCGCGCCCTTGATCAGCGTTTGAAACCGCATCCGCAAACGCTCGATATCGCGGCCAAGATCAATCGATTGCCGAAACAGGCGGGCGGCCTCATCGGAATTTGCGCTGAGTTCACGGGCAAGGATCGCTTGCGTTTCGGCAACGCCGGGCCGCACCAGCACCTGCGCGGCCTTAAAGAACGCTTCGGCGGCGTCCGGGTCGTTTGAAACGCGCGGCGCAAGCGCCCGGTAATACGGGTTTAGCTGGTTCGCAAAACCGGTCACCGCGTTGCGCTTTCCAACTGCCCGATCAATCACTTTACGATACAGGTCCATCGCTTCATCGTCGCGGCTTTGGCGCAGCAGAAACGCTGCGAGGCGCGCCTCAACGGCGCTGACTGCGCGCCGCTCGGGATATTGGGCCTCGACCAGAGACAAACTGTTGCGAAGATAGGTTTCGGCATCGCCTTCGCGCCCTTCACGTTCCGCGATCAGGGCAAGATCGGCCAGCACTTGTGAACGCAATCTCGTGATCGATGTCACCCGGCCATCGCGCACTTCGACCGCCTGCCTGAAGGCGGCAACCAGATCCCGCGTCGCGCCTTCGTAATCACCATTTATCCTAAGCGCTGTCCCGCGAATTTGCAGCGCCTGCGCATCAATGATCTGCGCCCGCTCTGGATCGGTCAATTTCAGCTCATCAACAATGCCAAGCAGCGAACTGCCGGCTTGGGATTGATTGATGCTCTCCGACAAAGGCAGGGTGATCGCGAGCTTGCCGTTTTCCTCGGCGGCGCCCAGCGCCCGGCCCTCTACCTGCTGACCCAAACGATCGACCGCTTGAGAGACAAGTCCCTGATTAAGCAGATGGATTGCTTCGAAATTGCGCTGAAGGCGCCCGGCAATCGGATCATCGGCGGTCAGGTCGCTTGCTTGCTCGAACAGGCGCGTCGCAACACTGAATTCGCCCAGATTGCTTTTTTGCAGCGCGCGATTGACGAAGAATTCGCCCGGATTGATATCGGATTCGCCGCTATCCTCAAGCCGCTGTTGAAGCGTCTCGAAATAGGCCGCTGCCTCAGCATATTCGCCGCCCAGATTGCGGCGATAGCCCTCGGCCAAAGCCTGTTCGGGTTTAAGCGATTCTGCCTGTACCCGCGCAAAGGATAGCGGATCGGAAACCGATGTGGATGCAGCGTCAATCGTGCCTTGGGCGATGCGGTTATCAAGCACCGATTTAAGCGCCAGGATCGTCGCGTCGTCAAACGCGGAAAAACCTTCTGCGACATAGGTCATTCCAGCTGCATTGACGGTGATAGAACTCCATCCAAGCCCCGTATCATCCACCGCACAGGTGCTTTTGCGCGATCCGGCAATTCCGGCTACGTCACCGGTCAAAGCATCGGGACACGTTACCGGGAACCGGCGCATATCACCCAGCTTGGCCGCGGCCGCCGGCGTGTAATTCTTGAACGCGAAAACTTCGGCAATCGGCTGCGGGTTGTCTCTGCAAACCACCGCCCAGCGGCGATCGAAGATGCTGCCTTTGGCGGGGTTTTCGACGCTGCGATCCTGCACCTGGCACAAAATACCGCTGCCATCGCCAATCGGGAAACTGTCGCGGGTTAGAACGGATGACGTTTGTGCCGAAAGCGCCGCCCCCACAATTGCAGATGCACCGAGCGTAGTGATAATTCCGAACGCAATTCGTCTCACAGATAAGTCCCCCCCAAGGACTACAGCGCCGCGACCGTCCGCCAGCGCATCAGAGTGCGACGCCTAATGCTTCCTGTTCTTAAAGGCCTTCATACGGGCCGAGTCGAGTCGTGGATTGTAAAAAACCGCATGATTGATCACTTTGGGCAAAATGATCGGCGATATATGCCATTTGCTTGCGATTTTCGGCGTTTACCGCCCGTTATTCCCAGCCGATGAATTTCACTTGTTCATCTAGCGCGACCCGTTCTCGATCATAATTGTTGAGCGGTGCTTGCGCGTCGCGGTATCCAATCGCCATGCCGCAAAACAGCATATAGCGTTCATGGTCGAGGCCAAGATGATCGCGGATCACATTGGCATAAAGCGCCATATATTCCTGAAAACAGCTATCCAGCCCTTCCTCGCGCAGCAGCAACGCCACCGTTTGCAGCCACATGCCGGTGTCAGACCACTGCGCCTCTTTCATCAGGCGCGGAAAGTATGTGAGCATGACAACCGGCGCATCAAAGCTGGTGGCGTTGCGCATCATTGCCTTCATCCGCCCCTCGCCATCATCGCGGGCGATATTCATCGAACCAAACATGCCTTTCGACACGGCATTGAGGCGCTGTTTATATTCGTCCTCTTGGCCGGGCGCGGTCCAGTCATATTCGGCGGCCTGCGGCGGCGTGGTGGTGATCTTGGCCTGAAGGTCTTTGAGCGGCTGGCCGGTGAGTATGGCGGCCTCCCACGGCTGGTAATTGCAGCCCGAAGGCGCCCAGCGCGCAGTGTCCATAACGCGGCGGATTTTTTCCAGCTCAACCGGCTGATCGGTGAACATGCGGACAGAGCGGCGGGATTTGACGGCTTCGGTTACGTTCATTTCATTCAAAACCCTTCTGCCCCATTTCATCTTCAAACCACTTTTCAACGTCATACCTGACGCCTGTCGAAGTGCGGAATTTGAAATAGGATGAGTAATTTGACTGGGCCCATTGCCAAAACTCAACAAAGCTCGCTGTGGAGTAGTCTTTTCGATCAAGACCCATCTCTTTCGCCCACTCAATGCACATTTGGCGAATCGCTTTTTCAGCCTGAGCTTTTATCACCGCCGCCCCTTGCCCTTCTCGTCCTCGAACAATTCCGCGAGCTGTTCCATGATCGTGCCGCCCAGTTGTTCGACATCCATGATCGTCACCGCGCGCCGATAATATCGCGTCACATCGTGGCCGATACCGATGGCGACGAGTTGGATGGGGGATACGTTTTCGATCCATTCGATCACCCCGCGCAGATGCGCTTCGAGATATCCTGCGCTGTTCACGCTTAGAGTGCTGTCATCGACCGGCGCGCCGTCGGAAATCACCATCAGGATGCGGCGTTCTTCGGGGCGGTAAATCAGGCGGCTGTGCGCCCACATCAATGCCTCTCCGTCGATGTTTTCTTTTAGCAAGCCTTCGCGCATCATCAGGCCGAGATTGCGGCGCGCACGGCGCCATGGCTCATCAGCCTGTTTGTAAATGATGTGCCGCAAATCATTGAGACGACCGGGATTTTGCGGCTTGCCATCGGCCAACCACGCCTCGCGCGATTGGCCGCCTTTCCATGCGCGGGTGGTAAAACCGAGGATCTCCGTCTTGACCCCGCACCGTTCCAGAGTGCGCGCCAGAATGTCCGCGCTGATCGCGGCCATGCTGATCGGGCGGCCACGCATCGAACCGGAATTGTCGATCAGCAGCGTGACGACTGTATCCTTGAAATCGACATCGCGCTCAACCTTGTAAGACAGCGCGGTGCCGGGAGATACGACGACGCGGGAAAGACGAGCCGCGTCGAGCACACCTTCTTCCTGATCGAAATCCCAGCTGCGGTTTTGTTGCGCCATCAATCGGCGCTGCAAACGGTTGGCGAGGCGCGTCACGACGCCCTGAAGCCCCGTTAGCTGGCTATCGAGATAGGCGCGCAGCCGATCAAGTTCTTCTGCATCGCACAGCTCGGGCGCTGCGATTTCCTCGTCAAACTGGTTGGTGAAGTATTTATAATCCAGCCCGTCTGGAATGTCGGCTTGCGGACGGTTCGGGCGGATCGGAGCATTGGAGGCATCGCCGTCTTCACCCGGCTCACCTTCCTGCATTTCTTCGTCGGCGGACATGTCGCTGTCAGCGTCGCCCTCGCCTTCGCCTTCGGCCATTTCGCCAGCCATTTCGGCGCTTTGCGGATCAGCATCTCCGTCCTGCTGCTCGTCGCTGGGCTGATCTTCGTTGGACCCGTCATCCTCGTCGCCGTCTTCGTTGCTCTCGTTTTCGTCAGGAGTGTCGGTCGGGCGGGTTAGATCGAGATCGCGCAGCATATCCAGCGCGAGTTTTTGAAAGCCCTCCTGATCGCCAAGCTGGTCGAACAGATCGGCGAAATTTTTGCCAACCTTGTCCTCGATTGCGCCACGCACCAGACCGATCCCGGCTTCAGCGCGCTCTGGAATGGGCTCTCCGGTCAAACGCTCGCGCAGGATCAATGACAAAGCGGTCTCCAGCGGAACCTCGCTGGAATCTTGCGCCCGCAAGATATCATCGCTTGCGATGCGGTTTTTCAAGGCCGCATCGAGATTGGATTTGATCCCGCCAAACCGGTTTGCGCCCAACGCCTCGTACCGGACCTGCTCGATCGCATCATAACATGCGCGTGCGACCGGTTCCGGGGGTGCATTGACCGCGTGCAGTCCGGCGTTGTGATGCCGCAGCTTGAGCGCGAAACTATCGGCAAATCCGCGCGCCTCGGTGACCTGATCCTCAGGCAAATCGCGCGCCGGCAATGGCACGCGGAAACGATTGCCTGCCGCACCCGGCACATCCGCGCTCCAGGCGACTTCAACCTCGGCATCTTTCGCGATTGCTCGCGAAGCTCCGGTCAAAGCCTGTTTGAATATATCGAGAGGGGATTCTTCAGCCATCGTGGATCAGGTAGGGATCAACCGATTGTTTGTCCCGTTTTTTCCCAATCTTTCAGGAAACCTTCAATGCCCTTGTCGGTGAGAACATGTTTGAACAACGCATGGATCACCTTTGGCGGCGCGGTCATTACATCCGCTCCGATTTTGGCCGCTTCGAGCACGTGGGTGACATGGCGGACACTGGCGACGAGGATTTCGGTTTCAAAACCGTAATTGTCGTAAATCAGACGAATGTCTTCGATCAGGTCCATCCCGTCAAAGCCGTTATCGTCGTGACGGCCCACGAATGGCGAAATGAATGTCGCCCCGGCCTTTGCCGCGAGCAGCGCCTGATTTGCGGAAAAGCACAGCGTGACGTTGACCATAGTGCCATCATTGCTCAGCGCTTTGCACGTCTTAAGACCATCAACCGTCAGCGGGACCTTGATGCAAACATTGTCTGCGATCTTGCGCAGGACTTCGGCCTCTTTCATCATGGTTGCATGATCGAGCGCGACGACCTCGGCGCTAACCGGTCCATCCGTCAGACCGCAGATTTCCTTGGTCACTTCCATGAAATCCCGCCCGGATTTAGCAATCAATGACGGGTTTGTCGTGACACCATCAAGCAGGCCGGTTGCGGCCAGATCCTTGATCTCGTCAATCTCGGCGGTGTCAGCAAAGAATTTCATGGCAAAGTGCCTCCCGTAATGTGTCGCGATTCGTTGAGACACGGGATGGCACAGCGCCGGGTGCGAGGCCACCCACGCTTAGCCATTAGCGCACTGTATTTTTGATCGGGAACCTGCTTAACACGCTTAAGTTATGTTATTACATTGCTTCAATGGCAATATCGGGATCAAACGGGATTTTATGAAATGCAACGAATTCTCCTCTTCGCCGCCGCGATTGCAGCGGTATTCGCCTCTCCTGCCGCTGCGACAGAAGACGATTTTAATGTCTGGGGCGGACAGTTCATTTTTGTCGATCTGGACAAGGACGGGGATTGGTTTGTGCGTGCCGAGGCGCAGGAGCGTTTTACCCAAGATGCCGACCGACTGGGCCAATTGCTGCTGCGGTCCTTCGTTGGATATCGGTTGAACGAAACGGCGACGGTTGGCGGTGGTTACGCCTATATCCTGACCGATCCGGTCGGCCCGGCTCAAATCAACGAACACCGCATTTATCAGGAGGTCACGTTGACACTGATCAACACCGAAGACGGTGTGAAGCTTACGTCGCGTAACCGTTTTGAACAGCGCTTCTTTGAAGAAGATGGCGAAACCGGCCTGCGGTATCGCAACCAGGTGCAACTGACCGCGCCGATCAGCGAGAAGACCAACCTTGTCCTCTATACAGAGCCGTTTATCGGCGTGAACGAAACCCGCTTTAACCGCGGAGGGGTGGCATTATGGCGTAACTTTGCAGGCGTATCCTTTCCGGTCGCCAAAGGCGTTTCGTTTACGCCGGGATATCTCAACCAATATGTCGTACGCAGCGGCGAAGATCGAATGGATCATGTCGCAAATTTCGGAGTTACAGCGCGGTTCTGAAACTTTACCGGTTTACCGCGCCTGCGCCAAACACGCCAATCAACACCGGATCACGCGTGGCCTGCGGGTTTGCGCGGATGACCGCCTCTTCATTGCCGATTTCCGTCCAGATCGCATCGTCGATATTTCCTGCAAGCCGCCTGGCAATCCCGCTGATATCGGTTCCGGTCGCAGCGTCGATCAATTGACCGACCAAGGGATCGGATGCGATTTCAATTGCTTCTCCCAATTCGGGGACCATCGCCTCGATCAACCGTCCGCCCAGCTCCCCGCGCAGCGCAGCGGTCGCAGCTTTTGGTCCGCCTCTCACCAACGCGATCGCATTGCCGATCCCAATCACGCGAACGGCCTCGGTCACAACGGGCGCGGCTCGATAAGACCCTTCGATAGCGATATCGGCGAACGCATCTTCCAGCCTGTTTTTGAATAATGTTGAGGTTAGGATCCGCGACAGGACATCGCCGCGCGTACCGAGCAAGTTATTCAAGCCGAGCCGCGCAACCTGTTCATCCCAATATCCGTCTGGCGCCGTCAACCGGGCAAACGCCCGTTCGCTTGAAAGCAGCAACAACCGGCGCACGGCCTCGGTCAGGCTGAAGCCCGGAATTGTCGAACATGCGGGCAATACAAGCACAGCCGCACCGCCCATCGCGCCCCTGATAATCGCGCGCCGCCCAAGATTTGTTCGATTAAGCCCGTTCATATCCATCACCTGCTCCTTGTCGTATGCACCCTGCCGCGCCCATATTGCGGATGAATCATGAACCGCGTCAGACTTCTTGTTCTTAATGCAGCGCTCGGCCCACTGGATTACACCGTGCCCGAGCGTATGCCAATCGAGCCCGGCTCCGTGGTGATTGCGCCTTTGGGTCCGCGAAAAGTGACCGGGATCGTCTGGGATAATGGCCGTTTGCCCGGTGCACAGGTCGATGCGAGCAAACTTCGCCCCATCCTCGAGGTGGTCGATGTGCCGCCACTCTCACAGCCACTGCGCCGGTTAATCGAATGGACCGCCGAATATTATTGCGCGGCTCTGGCCAGTGTCGCACGGATGGTTTTGTCCAGCGGCGGCGCGCTGGGCGGACCAATGACCACCACCGAATACCGGCTTAGCGGCGGCACACCCGAACGCATGACTCCGCAACGCGCCGCAGCGATTGATGCTCTCGAGGGGGAACAGGGCATTATCCGCGAACTGGCGGCCATCGCCGGTGTATCCGAAGGGGTCTTGCGCGGACTGGTCAATCAGGGCGTGATTGAACCGGTCACCGTCGCCATCGACCGCCCCTACCCCGCAGCGGACCCAGATTTTCATCAGCCTGCATTGTCCGATGATCAACTGGAGGTGGCAAACCGGCTGGTAAAGAAAGTGCAAGCGCAAGATTATGCGCCCGTTCTGCTGGATGGCGTCACAGGATCGGGCAAGACCGAAACCTATTTTGAACCCGTTGCCGAAGCGATCCGTCTGGGCCGGCAGGTTCTCGTCCTGCTGCCCGAAATCGCGCTGACCGAGAATTTTCTGGTCCGATTTGAAAAGCGCTTCGGCACGCCGCCGGTTTTGTGGCATTCCTCGCTGAAATCGACCGAGCGCCGCAGAGCGTGGCGCGCCATCAGCAATGGGACCGCGCAGGTGATTGTCGGCGCGCGCTCCGCGCTGTTTCTGCCTTATGCCAATCTTGGCCTGATCGTGGTGGATGAAGCGCACGAGGTCAGCTTCAAACAGGATGATGGCGTGCGCTATAATGCCCGCGATGTCTCGGTTATGCGGGCCCGGTTTGAAAGTATTCCGGTGATCCTCGCCAGCGCGACCCCGGCGCTTGAAAGTCTGCATATGGCTTCAACCGGCACATATGAATTGATGGAGCTGCCGAGCCGATTTGGCGGGGCGCAATTGCCGGAAATCAAATTGGTCAATCTGACTGATGAAAAACCCGCATCGGGCCGCTGGTTATCCGCGCCAATCATCCGCGCGCTCGAACTGAGGCTGGAAAAGGGGGAGCAATCACTCTTGTTCCTCAACCGGCGCGGCTATGCCCCGCTCACTCTGTGCCGCAATTGCGGACACCGTTTCCAATGCCCCAATTGCAGCGCTTGGCTGGTCGAACACCGATTGTCCGCCCGCCTTGCATGCCACCATTGCGGGCTTGAAACGCAGGTTCCCGACGCCTGCCCAGACTGCGGTGAAAGCGATTGCCTGGTCGCTTGCGGCCCCGGGGTTGAACGGATCGCCGATGAAGTTGGTGAGCTGTTTCCCGAAGCCCGCGTTGCCGTGGCCACTTCCGATACACTTGGTAATCCGGAACGCGCCGCGGCCTTTATCGCGCAGGCAGAGGCCAAGGCGATAGATGTGATTGTCGGTACACAGCTGGTCACGAAAGGGTTTCACTTTCCCGACCTGACATTGGTGGGTGTGGTGGATGCCGATCTTGGCCTTGAAGGGGGCGATCTGCGCGCGGCAGAGCGCACCTATCAACAGGTCGCGCAGGTCGCGGGGCGCGCGGGACGCGGATCGAAACCCGGCGAAGTCTTGATCCAGACGCGCCACCCGGATGCTCCTGTCATCGCAGCCTTGGCCAACGGTGATCGTGATGCGTTCTACGCCGCTGAAACAGAGGCGCGCCGCGATGCCGGTGCCCCGCCATTTGGCCGGTGGGCGGCGATCATCTTGTCCAGCGAGGATGAAAAAGAAGCGCGCGCGGCAGCCGCGAGGCTAGGCGATACCCGCCCCGACCGCGATGATCTGTACATACTTGGGCCCGCGCCCGCGCCTCTCGCGTTGCTGCGCGGACGATACCGATACCGCTTTCTCGTCAATGCGCGCCGAAGCGCAAATTTGCAGGCGACCTTGCGAGAATGGCTCGATGCTCACAATTTTCCGCCGGGTGTCCGCGTGGGTGTGGATATTGATCCCTACAGTTTTGTCTGACCGCAAGGTTGCATCATCGAAAATGCAAGGGTTTAAAAAGCATCGCAGGACTGCTGGCGGATCACGCAACAAGCGAATAACTCGCTAACGAAGGCACTTATTGCCCTTTCGATCATTCATTGGGCATGTCCAATCAACCGATCCTCGTCCCCGTCCTCGGCGACCAATTGACCCGCACCCTTGCCGCAATCAAAGGCCGCACCAAAGATGATACCGTCATCCTGATGATGGAGGTCTGGGACGAGGCGACTTATGTCAAACACCACAAGCAAAAGATTGTGCTGATTTTTTCTGCAATGCGCCACTTCGCTGCCGAATTGCGCGAAGCGGGGTGGACGGTCGATTATGTGGAACTGACCGATAAAGACAATTCCGGCAGCTTCACGGGCGAAGTCGCGCGAGCGATTGAGCGGCATGAACCGCGCGCGGTTCACATTACCGAAGCCAGCGAATGGCGCGTTCAACAAGCGATTGAGGAATGGCCGGACAAATTCGCCTGCGAAGTCGAAATTCTGCCCGATGATCGTTTCCTTTGTTCGCATCAGGAGTTTCGCGATTGGGCCGAGGGCCGCAAACATCTGACGATGGAGCATTTCTATCGCGAGATGCGCAAGAAAACCGGTATTTTGATGACCGGCGATGGCAAGCCCAAAGGCGGCGATTGGAATTACGACAAGGACAATCGCGAACCGCCCAAGGATAACCTTGATCCGCCGCCGGTGCCAAAGTTTGAACCTGACGAAATAACCCGCGAAGTGATCGCTCTGGTCAGTGAGAAATTCGGCGATCACTTTGGCGATCTTGAACCGTTCCAATGGCCGGTGAACCGCTCAGAGGCCGAACAGGCCGCCGACGCATTCTTTGCCGAGCGCATCGAGAAATTCGGCCCGTATCAGGACGCGATGGTTCACGGGTCGGACGATATGTTCCACTCTATGCTTTCAACCAGCATCAATTGCGGATTGCTCGATCCGTTGGAGCTGTGCCAGCGCGCCGAGCAGGCTTACGAAGATGGCACAGCACCGCTCAATTCGGTCGAGGGTTTTATCCGCCAGATCATCGGCTGGCGCGAATATATTCGCGGGTTCTACTGGCTCCATATGCCGGGTCTGGAAAGCGACAACAAACTGAACGCCCAGCGCGCTTTGCCGGAGTTTTTCTGGACCGGTGAAACCGATATGCGGTGCCTTGCCGATTGCATTCGGTCCACCAAAAGCAATGCCCACGCGCACCATATCCAGCGTCTGATGGTGCTTGGTAATTTTTGCCTGCTCGCCGGGATCAATCCGCGCGATGTACAAGATTGGTATCTGGCCGTTTACGCTGACGCTTATGATTGGGTGGAATTGCCCAATGTTTCCAGCATGATCCTATATGCAGACGGCGGAAACCTCGCGACGAAACCCTATGCCGCCAGCGGGAATTACATCAACAAGATGTCCGATTACTGCAAAGAGTGCACATACTCCGTCAGCAAGAAAACCGGCGAAGGCGCGTGTCCGTTCAACCCGCTTTATTGGCATTTTATGGACCGCCACCGGGACCGGCTCCAAAGCAATCACCGGATTGGCCGGATCTATTCGAATTGGGACCGGATGGATGAACAAAAGCGCGCCGATTATCTGGAAAGCGCGGATGCCTTTCTAGACAGCCTGACCCCTGCCCGCAAAGGGTGGGCCCGCGATTAAACGCATTGCTTTGCCCCGCTGGCACGATAGTCTGATGGCCGGGGGATAAAGTTATGAAGCGATTTTTGAAGTGGTTCGGGGCAGTCTGGCTAATCGCTTCTGTCGCTTTTGGTGTCTATTTCTGGCCGCGTATCGATCAATGGCTGCGGTTTAGCCCCTCGGTCCAAGCCGCCAATTTCGCTGCGCCGGCAACACCGCAAGAAGCCCGCCAGCAAGACCTGCAATATCTGGCGTCAATCCTCGATTACGACCGCAGCTTTTCCCCGGAACAACGTGCAGAATTTCTTAGCCTGCTTAGCGACGCAAAAGCCCGCGCAGCGGGGATGAACGAGGCCCAATTCCTGATGGAAACGCATGCCTTGATGGCGCTTGCCGACAACGCCCACACCGGCAGCGATAGCGTCGCCGCGTTCCGCCAGTTCAATCGCTCTGGCCTTGAATTTTTCCCCTTTGCTGATGGGTATTACGCCGTTCGTGCGCATCAATCGAATAAAAGCCTGCTCGGCCAGGAACTCGTCTCGATTGATGGCCATGACATCACCGCTGTGATGAACGGACTGGCCCGATATTCCGGCGGACCAGAGGCACAGCGCACCTATTCCGCGCTCAATTTCCTGCGTTCGCCCGACCTGCTTCATGCCGCAGGCCTCGCCGACAATCCCGATACCATCACCGTTATCCTTCGCGATCGCGCAGGGGCCCAAACCGAGCATGAACTGGCTGCGCTGCCGCCGGTCGCGGAAACCGAATTTTACTACCGTCACCCGTATCACGCACTGCGCGCAGAACCGCTGCCCGATGAAGGCGAAGAATGGGTCCGCGTTGTCGATGGAAAGGCCATCAAAGCGCCGCTGACCCTTAGGGATGATGGCGATCTGGTGAAGGCCGTACCGATGGGCGGCGGGATGTATGTCCGGTCCAATTACCTGGTTGAATATCCAGAGCACGAGGTAAAAAGCCAATTGGTTGCAGCTCTGTCTGGCGCACCGGATGGCGGATTTCCGTTCGTGATCGTCGATCTGCGGTGGAACCCCGGCGGCGATCTGGGCAATGCGATGCCCTTCGCTCGGCGACTTGGCGAAGCGCTTTCTACCGATGGCAAAGCCTATGTTCTGGTCGGCCCGCAAACCTTCTCCGCTGCGATTGTGGCGGCCGCTTTGATCAAACAGAATACGGGCGACCGAATGGTTCTGGTCGGCCAGCCGATGGGCGACCGGATGCAATTCTGGGCCGAGCGGGGTGAGAGTTTTGTACTGCCCAATTCTGGCTATTTCATATCGTATTCAACCGGTTATCATGACTGGGAAAACGGTTGCTCAAGTGCCGAGACGGAGCATTGTTTCTCCGCTGCCGAACGCAATGCAAAGCCGATTGGCAAATTAAATCTCGATCACCCTATTCAACCCACCTTTGCCCAATATGCCTCCGGTCAGGACCCGGTGCTTGACTGGGTGCTGGGGCAAGAAGCCCGATAGCCAGCGGCCGAACAGACCGGCCTTGATCACCTGCCATCAGGCTCTAGGACGGATGACCATCAATCAAGGAGCCCCACATATGCTGACCATCCACCACTTACGCATCTCGCAATCCGAACGCATCGTCTGGCTGTGCGAGGAGCTGGGGCTCGATTACGATCTGAAACTTTACAATCGCGATCCCGAAACCCGGCTTGCGCCGCCCGAGCTAAAGGCGATCCATCCGATGCAAATCGCGCCGGTGATCGAGGATGGCGATACAAAGCTCGGTGAAAGCGGCGCCATCGTTGAATATATCGTCGGCAAATATGCGCCCGATACCGCTTTGGTGCCGGGGCCCGACCACGCTGATTTCGCTGACCATCTGTATTGGTTCCATTTTGCCAATGCGACTTTCATGACCAACGGCATGATGCAGATTGCCGTTGGTGCAGTGGGCGCTGAAATGCCGCCGCCGCTGACAAAGCGCGTCACCAATGCATGGGAGCAGATTGAGCGGCGCCTTGGCGAAGCGGATTATTTCGGCGGATCGCAGCTTACGACTGCCGACATTATGATGGTGTTTCAACTCACCACCAGCCGCGCATTCAATGGCATGACGATTGATCATTTACCCAATCTCAAAGCGTATCTGCAGCGGATCGGCAGCCGCGATGCCTATCAAACCGCAATGGCCAAAGCCGAGCCCGGATTGCCGCCAAAACTCGATTAACAACGAAGTAGGACCTGCATGACACATCCGGCAAAGTGTCATGCAGGTCATACAGAGCAAGCCCATGATAAGTATAGATTTTGCGTTGTTGGAAACGGGTGACACATTGCCAACACGAAACATACGCATTGCGATTTCAAAACGCATCATCATCCGCAAACCCACACTGTCAAAGAGCCACTTTCGTCTAGCTAACGCGGCGTGAGTAGGAAAACGCGCACATCATACCACAGGCCTCGCGCTCCTCACTCTCGGACTGATGCCTGACTGCCCGCCGACTGCCCGCCGACTGCCCCCGCTCCGTTTAAGCCATCGAAGACTCGTCTCAGCCGCAAAATGATTCAGCCCGCCGCTGTAATGATGCAGCGCGTCTTTCTGTTGATAGGGTGCGTCTGATGGCGTGCGTCTGATAGCATGCGTCTGCCAAATGTCGGGACGGCTTAAACCGGATTAACCTTAATCCGACACGTCACATCAACCGGCATCGGCGAGGGAAAAGGCCGCGAAAAAAGGGTCTGAGAACAGGGTGGGGGAAAGCCCGGGAGAGGTTGAGGTCGAATGACGACACATTTGGATGCGGTTTCGACCGAAATCGATGATACCGCTGATGAGATCGAATTCAGCGGTGATGACACCGGTTCAATCTCGGGCGCGAAAGCCGCTGGCATCGCCGCAGCTGCGCTGGCTACGGCGGCGTGCGGCGGCGGAGGGACATCCGGCGGAGGCACAGCAACAGGCGGCGGCACCGTCCCCAACGCACCGCCCGAAGCCCGCAAACCCGAAGATGATGCGCAGGCCTCCCGCTTTCTTCAGCAGGCTTCACTCGGCGCAGGCGAAGGCGCTATCCGGCAATTGCGCGACGAAGGCTTTGAACCCTGGCTCAATCGTCAGATGAACGCCCCCAATTCGCAATCCGCCCGGCAATTCTTCTCCAGCCGCGGTTATGACCAGGTTGACGCCGACCGGAATTACGACAGCCGCCGGACCGGCGATCAGATGATCTGGTCACAATTGCTCTCTGGCGGCAGCAGTGTTCGCAAACGCGCGGCGCTGGCTCTGTCCGAGTTTTTCGTGGTGTCTTTCAACAGTGTCAGCATCAATTGGCGCAGCCCGGCGATTGGCGAATATTGGGATATTCTCAACACCAACGCATTCGGCAATTTTCGCAACCTGATAGAGGATATCACCCTCAATCCGGCGATGGGCGTGTTCCTGAACACGCGCGGCAACCGTAAAGCGGACCCGCGCAGCGGACGTGTGCCGGATGAAAACTATGGCCGCGAAATCATGCAGCTGTTTTCCATCGGACTGTTCGAACTTAATCCAGACGGAACCCGGAAATTATCCGGCGGCGCCCCGATCGAAACGTATGACAATGATGACGTGACCGGCATTTCCAAGGTCTTCACCGGTTATGATTATGACTATACCGGTATCGGGTTCACCCCGGCCTTCGATAGTCCAAACCGCCAGATACCCGATGCCGATTACGCCCGTCAGCCCATGACCGCCGATCCATCGCGGTGGGTCCGGCCGCGCAGCGAAGGGTATCATTCCGACGACGAAAAAAGCTTTCTGGGTCTGACGATCCCGGCCGGAACCAATGCAGCGGACAGTTTGAAACTGGCTCTCGACCATTTGTTTCAGCATCCCAATGTCGGCCCGTTCTTTGGCAAGCAGATGATCCAGCGTCTTGTGACGAGCAACCCCTCGCCCGCCTACGTTCAGCGCGTGGCCGAAACATTCGCCAACAATGGCAACGGCGTTCGCGGCGATTTAAGAGCGGTCTTCAAAGCGATCCTGCTGGACGACGAAGCTCTTGATCCGGCGAATGTTACCAATCCCGGCTTTGGGAAACTGCGCGAACCGATGCTGCGATTTATCCAGTTGACCCGAACATTCGGCGCAAGCTCGGTCAGCGGAAATTGGGAATTGCGCGATTTTTCCGACCCGGCGAACAGGCTGGGCCAATCGCCCTTGCGCCCGCCATCGGTGTTTAACTTTTTCCGGCCAACCTATTTCCCCAACGGGTCACAGGCGGCTGCGAACAATCTGCTCGCGCCCGAATTTCAACTGGTCAACGAAACCTCCGTGGCCGGTTACGTGAACTTTATGGAACGTGCGGTGGATACGTCCAGCTTCCTGTTTACCGACCTTGAGCTGAACTATTCAGCGGAAGTGGCCATTGCCGATGACAGTCAGGCATTGCTCGACCGGCTCGATCTGTTGCTTACCGGAAATCAATTGAGCACGGGCCTGCGCGATACGATCAAGACAGCGATGGACGATGTCACGATCGACGCATCCAGCAGCGATGCCGACAAGCTACGCCGGGTGCATATCGGCGTGCTGCTGATCATGGCCTCCACCGATTATCTGATCCAGAAATAAGGAGGCGCAGCGATGTATATTGGCAAAACCGCCGAACTTTCCCGCCGCGCTTTTATCCGCCGGTCCAGCCAATTGGCGGCCATGGGGGCAGCGTCATCGTACGCCATGGGTCTTGCGGGCCTTGGCGAAGCAGCCGCATTCTCAAACACCGGCGGGTACAAGGCCCTCGTTTGCGTGTTTCTGTATGGCGGCAATGATCACAGCAACACTCTGATCCCGTTCGATGCCGCGAATTATGCGCGCTATTCAAGCATTCGCGGCGGCGGCGGATCGGAACAGGGCGGCGGGATCGCTCTGGCCCGTGCCGCGCTGGCGAACACGGTTTTGACCACGCCCGATGATCAGACCCTGACCGATGACATAACCTATGCCCTCGCGCCGACGATGCCCCGTTTGAAAGCGCGGTTTGACGGAGGTGTGATGGCGCCTTTGTTGAATGTCGGCCCGCTGGTCGCCCCGCTGACCCGCGCACAGTACGATAACAATTCCGTCCCGCGTCCGCCAAAACTGTTTTCGCACAATGATCAGCAATCGACCTGGCAAAGCTCGCAGCCCGAAGGGTCGCAAACAGGATGGGGCGGACGGATGGGCGATCTGGCCTTGTCGGCCAACACCAATGCAATGTTCACCGCCATCAATGCCAGCGGCAACGCCGTCTTCCTGAGCGGGGATCAGGCTGTTCCCTATCAAGTATCATCCAGCGGGGCGACATTGTTCCGGCCCCTGCGCCGCAACCGCCTTTACAATTCAAGCGCAGCAGCGGGCGCTCTGGATCAGATCCTGCGCAGCGGCTCTGGCAATATCTTCGCCGCCGATCATGCCCATATCAATGATCGTTCGATCCAATACGGCCAATTTGTGAATGACGCCCTGAGCAATGCGAATGTCGCGACCGATTTTGGGACCGGCAACGGGCTCGCGGATCAACTGCGCACGGTCGCTCAACTCATCGCCTCGCGCCGTTCGCTGGGCGTGACGCGTCAGGTGTTTATGGTTGCGGCTGGCGGTTTCGACAATCACGATGGGTTGATCGGTCAACATGAAGGCCTGCTGGCCGGGGTCGATGCGGCGATGGACGCTTTTTACCGCGCCACTGCCGAATTGGGCGTGGCCGATCAGGTGACGACCTTTACCGCTTCGGATTTTGGCCGCACGCTTGCATCGAATGGCGACGGGTCTGACCATGGCTGGGGCAGCTTCCATTTTGTGATGGGCGGCGGAGTGAATGGCGGACGGTTTTACGGACGCGCGCCGTCGGTGTCGGTTGAAACCGCCGATCAGGTGGGACGGGGCCGGTTGCTGCCGACCACGTCGGTCGATGAATATTCGGCGACGCTGGCAAAATGGTTCGGTGTTTCAAACAGCGAACTGCCCAGTATATCGCCCAATATCGGGCGTTTCGCATCGCCTGATCTGGGCTTCATGACACGGCCGGAAGAACCCGCCGGATAAGCGCGATATGCTTTTATCGCTGTTCGCGTTTGAGCAATTCCGCTTTGATCTCGGTTCCATAGGCATAGCCGCCAATTGCCCCGCCAGCGCGCACAACGCGGTGGCATGGGATCAGCACCGCGATGTTGTTTGCGCCGTTTGCGCCGCCTACCGCGCGGCTCGCATTGGGATTGCCCAGAGCGGCGGCAAGTTCGCCGTAACTGCGTGTTTCGCCGGGGGGGATTTCGCGCAAAGCCTGCCAGACGCGCTGCTGGAACGCAGTGCCTTTTACATCAAGCGGAATGGCAGAGGCATCGTTTGCGGGGTCTTCCACCGCCGCGATAACGGTTTTGAATAGCGCCTGAAAGTCTTCGCCGCCCGCAATCAGCTCTGCATTGGGAAAACGTGCGCGCAGCTGCGCCTCGCCCTCGTTAAAAGAGACGCAGCACACTCCTTTTCCGGTGGCCGCGACCAGCACCTGACCCAATGATGTGGCCATGACACTCCAATGGATGGTGCGGCCTTTCCCGCCATCGCGCCAGTCACGTGCCTGCATGCCCAATCGGCCTTTCGTATCCGCATAAAAGCGCGATGGTGCGCCGTAGCCTGCATCATACAGCGCATCGGTTACGTTGGCACCCCGCTGAAGCGCGGCGCGCACTTTCTCTTCGCGCAAAGCACGCGCAAATGCAGCAGGCGAAATCCCGACAGTGCGTTTGAACAGACGTTGAAAATGCGTCGGTGAATAGCCGGTTAGATCGGCCAGCTGGCCCAATGTCAGAGGGCCATCGGCCCTGATCGCGGCAATCGCGGCGAGCACGCAGGCTTCTTCTGCGCTTTGCGTATCGGGTGCGCATCTTTTGCAGGCCCGAAGCCCCGCCGCCTCTGCGCCCGCCGCATCTGCGTAAAACTTCACATTTTTACGCAGCGGCGGCCGCGCCGGGCAGCTTGGGCGGCAATAAATACCGGTCGAATGGACCCCCGTTACGAATGCGCCATCATACCGCCGGTCTTTTGCGAGCGCGATTTGCCAGCGGTCATCATCGGATAGAACGCCGGACGGGTTGGCTGAAAGAATGCCGGAATGCGTGCGAATGTTTGTCATGCGCCGACATTGAAGGCTTTTGGCCAAGATCGCATCCCGAACCTTGCGCTCAATCCTAAACCGGCTGGCATTAACAGGAGGGCATAGGCCGGGCTATTTCGCCAAAATCGTTTCGGATATTGCCCGGCTGCGCGCTTTCATCTGTTCGACGGTGGCCCCGCTGGTCATGCGTGCATAGGAATGGACGAACATGTGCCGATTGCCGATCACGGTGCCGCATGATCCGACATGAACCATTTCTTCTTTCCCATCGGAAAACGTCACCAGCAATTGCCCGCCCAGATAGGCGCACTGATCGTCGGCCCCGCGATACCCGAAATCAATCAGATCGATATCCCGGTCGCCTTCGGTCGAATCGCGCATATCGGTGTATCCGCGTTTCTCGCCTTTCCGGCGTAGATCCTGCTTTTCCAGTTCAGCAGCCAGACCTGCGATGAATTCTTCTTTGGATTGAGTGATCGCAGCCAGACCGCGCGGGCTTTTGATCAATATATAATCATTCTCAAACGTGCCGCAGCGCTGAACATCGACCGGCGTGATATTGCGGGTATCGCCGCTGGCATATTCCTCTGCCAGTTCGGCAAATTCATCTTCGGGCAGGCAAAAGCCATCGGGCATTGGCAAAGCAAAACGTCCGCTTTCAATCGCAAATTCGATCAGGTTATCGTCCGCCGCCGCAGGTGCACTGGCCAGCGCGAGCGCGCCAGACGAAATTAAAATATTGAAAAGCCGAGACATCATCTCAATCCCAATCAGCAAAGAGCGCAAAAAACCATCGATTATTCCGGCACCTTCGCTGCTTTGCTTTGCAAGGGCAATGATGAAGTCGTAACACGCTGTCACAATGACCCACACTTCGCACGTTTCACCCCGTCTATCTCATTTGATTGCCACGGCAGTCGGCGCAATTGTGGCACTCCTGCTCGGTATTGTCGCTGCTCCGGCCTTTGCTGATGCCGGAGATGTCGATGCGGCTTCTCGCGGAGTGGTCCGCGTGGTGTTGGTCAATCAAGCGGGCGAGGAATTGGTGCCGGTCACCCACGGCAGCGGTTTTGCCGTTACTTCCAACCAGATTGTGACCAACGCGCACGTTATCCGCGAAGCCTTGCAAGATGACACTTTGCGCATCGGGATCGTGCCAAGCGAAGGCACAGGCAGCGCGTTTGTCCGCCCGATCGCGGTAAGCCCGCGTAATGATTTGGCGCTGCTGGAGATTGTCGGGAGCGATCTGCGTCTGCCCCCGCTGACGATGGCTGGCGGGGCGACAGCCGGATTGGGCGAGGTTTCCGCCGTTGGCTACCCGATGAATGTCGATCTGGCTCAAGGGCTGGAGATGAGCGATATCTTTACCGCTCAGCCGCCGGTGAAAAGCCGCGGTTTTCTGTCTGGGGAACGCCCCAGCCGCCAGTTTGATACAATCCTGCACACCGCACCGATTGCGCGCGGCAATTCCGGCGGACCGTTGCTGGATGGCTGCGGGCGCGTTCTTGGTGTGAACTCATTCGGCGCGGACTCGAACGGATCGGATGCCGAATTCTATTTTGCGGTATCCTTGCGCGAATTGCTCCCGTTCCTGCGCGACAACGGCATTGAGCCGCGCACCAATGCCCTGCCCTGCCGCTCTATCGAAGAGCTGAACGCAGCCGAGCGCGCACGCTTTGATGCCCAACGCGCAGAGGCACAGGCGTTGATCGACACGCGTGAAGAGGCTCGGCGGGAAGCCCGTTCAGAAGCCCGTTTGAAAGCGCAGATCGAAGTGATGGAAGAGCGCGATGACGCCATGGCGATCGCACTCATATTGCTGTTGATCGGGATCGGAGCGGGCTACGCCGCGACACAGCTTCGCGCTCAAGGACGCAGCGATCAGGCCGCAAATTCAGCGGCGCAAAGCCGGGCGATGATCGCCGCCGGGGCCGCTGGAGCCGCATTTATAGCGACCATTTTGATCTGGGTGTCGCGGCCCGGATATGCTGAAATCGAAGACCGCGTAGCAGCGGCTCTGGATCAGGCCGAAGGCGGCACGGCGGACAGCGACGGGCAGCCGATATCCTTTGCCGGTGACGGTTCGATGATTTGCACCCTCGCCCCCGAACGCAGCCGCATCACCGGCGCGCGCACCGATGATGTCGAATTTTCATGGGCTGCCGATGGCTGCGTCAATGGTCGCACACAATATGGAATGACCGGCGGAGAATGGGCGCGCGTCTTTGTCCCGAACAATGAAGCCGCCGTTTCGGTCAACACCTACGATCCGCAGACCCGGATTTTCCGCACCGACCGCTTCCTGCTCAGCCGCGCCGATATGGACGCCGCCCGCGATGCGCGCCGCGCCTACACCCCGCCCGCCTGCGGTGTAACCGACGGCGCGCGCGTTCTTGGGGAACAACAATCCGGCGTAATCGCGCAATTGCCGGATCGCCCGAACGAAAGGCTGGTCTACACCTGCGAGGCTTCGATCAATGCTGGAACGCAAAAGGGCGAAGAACCCTAGTTCTCCGCCCTCCAGCGCATGTTAGCGAATTGATTTTGACGCTTAAGCCGCCAGCGCCTCGCCCGACAGGGTGATGCGGTGCATTTCGCGGCGGTGACCTGCGTAATCGTTGATCGCATTGTGCCAGCTGGTCCGGTTGTCCCAGATCGCCACGGTACCCGGCTTCCATTGAAGCCGGCAGCGATTGTCATCCATCACCGCCGCATCGAGCAATTTTTGCAGCAGCGGCATACTTTCTTCGCGCGTCTGACCGACAAAATGGATTGTAAAGCCGCCGTTGACATAAAGCAGCTTGCGGCCTGTTTGCGGATGACGGATCACCACAGGATGGATCGCCCCCGTTTTCAGATCCTGACCACGCAGGTTTTTACCCATGTCGGTCTGCGCATACAGGCCATCGGCCTTATAAACATGGTCGGCGGTGTGGAATGCTTCGAGGTTTTCGATCTCGGCTTTGATCTCGTCACTCAGCGCGTCGTAGGCGGCGCCCATATGCGCCCATTCGGTATCACCGCCGCTGGGCGGTAAATCGCGGGCCACCAACACCGATCCCATCGCCGGGATTTGATCGTAGGAATGGTCGGTATGCCATGCCCCGCCGATATTGGTGGATTCGTGCGCTTCTTTTTTCACCAGGGCGATTTCCGGAAACGCTTCGTTCAGCGGGAAATAATTGTTCACATCAATCCCGCCCCACCGGCGGCCAAAATTTATGTGATCCTCAGGCGAGAAATCCTGATCGCGGAAAACCGCGACCCCGTGCTCGTAAATCGTCTGCTTGATCTGCTCCATCTCTGCATCGCTGCATGATGCGAGTGATACGCCAGATACTTCGACGCCGCATTTCGGTGCCATTGGTGTCAGTTGCATGATTCTCTCCCAAATCTCTCTTACCGTTCGGTAAGTAGATGCCATATTACGGAATATAACACAAGCCTTTCTGGCAAAGCATCAATAATCCCGCCCCGCTCCGCTTGCGGAATCAGATAGACATTGCTAGGCGCGCGCCAGCTTTGCAGGAGAGCCCTTGATCGGGCCTCCACCATGTAGAGCGATGCATCGTTATTTTTCACAGCTCCTATAAGGACGTCAAAGCGCGTGGATATTTCCGCCGGTATTCAGTCTAGCCTAGCAGGCCGTTACGCCTCAGCTTTATTCGAACTCGCAAGCGAGGCCGGAACGGTCACCGCTGTCGAGACTGATCTTGCCAAATTGAGCGAGGCCTTGAACGAATCAGCTGATCTTCGCGATGCGACCACCAACCCTCAGCTTTCCCGCTCCGCCCAAGGCCAAGCGATCGCTGCGGTTGCAAAACATCTCGGCCTGGCTGAGCTGACCACCAGTTTTCTCGGTGTGCTTGCTTCCAACCGCCGCCTTTCGGCGCTTGGCAACATTATCGCCGCTTTTCGAACCATTGCCGCTGCCCAGCGCGGCGAGGTTACCGCCACTGTTTCCAGCGCGCATCCTCTTTCGGACAGCCAGATCGCCGCTCTCAAGGCGAAACTGACTGCACGTGAAGGTCGCACTGTAATGCTTTCTGCCGATGTAGATCCCGATCTGCTCGGCGGTCTCGTCGTCACAATCGGTTCGCAGCGCATTGATGCCTCGATCCGCACCCGTCTCAACTCGCTTGCTCAGGCAATGAAAGCCTAAATAGAAGCCACAAAGGCTTAAAGGACTACACACATGGAAATTCGCGCAGCAGAAATCTCCAAGGTCATTAAAGACCAAATCGCCAATTTCGGCACCGAAGCGCAGGTTAGCGAAGTCGGCACCGTGCTTAGCGTTGGTGACGGTATCGCCCGTATCCACGGCCTCGACAAAGTTCAGGCCGGTGAGATGGTGGAATTCGCCAATGGTGTTCAGGGCATGGCCTTGAACCTCGAAGCGGACAATGTCGGCGTCGTGATTTTCGGCTCTGATGCCGAGATTAAAGAAGGCGACACTGTCAAGCGGACCGAGACCATCGTGGACGTTCCCGTTGGAAAGGCTTTGCTGGGCCGCGTTGTTGACGCTTTGGGAAATCCGATTGACGGCAAAGGCCCGATCGAAACGACCGAGCGTAGCCGCGTTGAAGTAAAAGCGCCGGGCATCATCCCGCGCGAGTCCGTTTCCGAGCCTGTGCAAACCGGTCTTAAAGCCGTTGACGCGCTGGTCCCTGTGGGCCGCGGTCAGCGCGAGCTGATCATTGGTGACCGCCAGACCGGCAAAACCGCTGTCGCGATTGACACCTTCATCAACCAGAAGGGCGTCAACGCAGGCGACGACGAAGGCAAGAAGCTCTACTGCGTCTATGTCGCTGTGGGTCAAAAACGTTCGACCGTTGCCCAGATCGTTAAGCAGCTCGAAGAAAACGGCGCGATGGAATATTCTATCGTTGTTGCCGCAACCGCTTCCGAGCCTGCTCCGCTGCAATATCTCGCGCCATATACCGGCTGCGCGATGGGTGAATATTTCCGCGACAACGGCATGCACGCCGTGATCGTGTATGATGACCTTTCGAAACAAGCTGTGGCTTACCGTCAAATGTCGCTCCTGCTGCGTCGTCCTCCGGGCCGTGAAGCGTATCCGGGTGACGTTTTTTATCTCCACAGCCGTCTGCTTGAACGCGCTGCGAAGATGAGCAAATCCGAAGGCCACGGTTCGCTTACGGCGCTGCCGATCATTGAAACACAGGCCGGTGACGTTTCGGCGTATATTCCGACCAACGTGATTTCGATCACCGACGGCCAGATCTTCCTCGAAACCGATCTCTTCTTCCAGGGCATCCGTCCTGCGATTAACGTGGGTCTTTCGGTTAGCCGTGTTGGCGGTGCCGCTCAGACCAAAGCGATGAAGAAGGTTTCGGGCTCGATGAAGCTCGACCTGGCGCAGTACCGCGAAATGGCTGCCTTTGCGCAGTTCGGTTCGGATCTGGATGCCTCGACGCAAAAACTGCTTAACCGCGGCGCGCGTCTGACAGAGCTTCTCAAGCAAGCCCAGTTCTCGCCGATGCCATTTGAAGAACAGACCGTTTCGATCTTCGCCGGCACCAACGGCTATCTCGACAACGTCCCGACCGAGCGCGTGACCGAGTATGAAGAGCAAATGCTCGCTTTCATGCGCGGTGAGCACGCCGACGTCCTCAAGGACATCCGCGAAACCACCAAGTTCGAAGACGATGTGAAGAAACGCACCGTCGCCGCGCTCGACGCTTTCGCCAAACAGTTCGCTTAAAGGAGCGCCTCAGTGCCCTCATTGAAGGAACTTAAAGATCGGATCGGGTCGGTTAAATCGACCCAGAAGATCACCAAGGCCAAACAGATGGTCGCAGCGGCGAAATTGCGCCGTGCGCAGGCTGCTGCAGAAGCTGGTCGGCCCTATGCCGAACGTTTGAGCGCCGTAATGGCCTCTCTTGCTGGCAAGGTTTCGGGCGACAGCGCACCGATCCTGCTGCGCGGGACCGGATCGGACAAACGCAACCTTCTGGTCGTGGTCAACACGGACAAAGGCCTGTGCGGCGGCTTGAACTCGAACATCGTCAAAGCTGCGAAAGCCAAAGCCAGCGCGCTTCTGGCCGAAGGCAAAGACGTTGAATTCTACCTTGTCGGCAAAAAAGGCCGCGCCCCGCTCAAACGGGATTATGCGAGCCATATCGGCAAGCATTTCGACACCAGCACGGTAAAGACGCCCGGTTTCGAAGAAGCCGATGCGATCGCTGCCGAGTTGATCGGCATGTTCGAAGACGGCAAGTTTGACATCGCGCATCTGATCTATCCGACATTCCAGTCGGCCCTGGTTCAGGACCCGACCGTTAATCAGCTGATCCCTGTCCCCTCACCCGAAGCATCGGACGATGGCGGCGCGGTGGTTGAATATGAACCGGGCGAAGAGGAAATCCTCGAAGAATTGCTGCCGCGTTATGTAAAAACGCAGCTGTTCGGGGCATTGCTTGAACGCGAAGCATCAGAACAAGGCGCTTCGATGACTGCGATGGATAACGCGACGCGCAACGCAGGCGACCTCATCAAGGATCTCAACATCGAATATAACCGCCGCCGTCAGGCCGCGATTACAACCGAACTGATCGAAATTATTGCTGGCGCGGAAGCGCTGTAGCACCAACCTAAAACGCAGGCGCGCAAGCGCTTTAATTTGAAGGCTAAGGAAACACACATGGCCACCGCACCAGTCCTCAACAAAGTCACCAATGGCACTATCAGCCAGGTCATCGGCGCTGTCGTCGACGTTCAGTTCCCCGGCGAACTGCCCGCGATTCTCTCGGCGCTCGAAACCAAGAACGGCGACAAAACGCTTGTTCTCGAAGTTGCCCAGCACCTTGGTGAAAACACCGTTCGCACCATCGCGATGGACGCGACCGAGGGTCTTACCCGCGGCAGCGAAGTGATCTCTACCGGCAAGCAAATTTCTGTGCCTGTCGGCCCGAAAACACTCGGACGCATCATGAACGTAGTTGGCGAAGCCATCGACGAACGTGGCCCGATCGGTGCCGAAATGACTGCACCGATCCATGCCGAGGCACCGGCCTTTGTCGACCAGTCGACCGAAGCCGCCATCCTCGTCACCGGCATCAAAGTGATCGACCTTCTCGCACCTTACGCAAAAGGCGGCAAAATCGGCCTGTTCGGCGGCGCGGGCGTTGGTAAAACCGTTCTGATTCAGGAACTCATCAACAACATCGCAAAAGGCCACGGCGGTGTGTCCGTGTTTGCCGGTGTGGGTGAGCGTACCCGTGAAGGTAACGATCTCTATCACGAATTCCTCGACGCGGGCGTTATCGCCAAGGACGCCGATGGCAACGCCACCAGCGAAGGTTCAAAAGTGGCCCTCGTGTTCGGTCAGATGAACGAGCCTCCCGGCGCGCGTGCCCGTGTTGCTCTTTCGGGTCTGACCATGGCGGAATATTTCCGTGATCAGGAAGGCCAGGACGTCCTGTTCTTCGTCGATAACATCTTCCGCTTTACGCAGGCCGGTTCGGAAGTGTCCGCACTGCTTGGCCGTATTCCTTCGGCTGTGGGTTATCAGCCAACCCTGTCGACCGACATGGGTAACCTGCAAGAGCGCATCACCTCGACCAACAAGGGTTCGATTACATCGGTTCAGGCCATCTACGTTCCTGCCGATGACCTTACCGACCCTGCGCCAGCAACCTCGTTTGCCCACCTTGATGCAACGACCACGCTGAACCGCGCAATCTCCGAGCTCGGCATCTACCCGGCGGTTGACCCGCTCGATTCCACATCGCGCGTTCTCGAACCGCGCGTTGTCGGCCAAGAGCATTACGACACCGCTCGCCGCGTTCAGGAAACACTGCAAAAATACAAATCGCTGCAGGACATTATCGCAATTCTCGGCATGGACGAGCTTTCTGAAGAAGATAAGCTGACTGTGGCCCGTGCGCGTAAGATCCAGAAATTCCTGTCGCAGCCATTCCACGTTGCAGAGGTCTTTACCGGCATCAACGGCATCTTCGTACAACTCGAAGACACCGTGAAATCGTTCAAAGCGGTTGTCGATGGCGAATACGATCACCTGCCAGAGCAAGCGTTCTACATGGTTGGCGGTATCGAAGACGTGGTCAAAAAAGCCGCTGAAATGGCAGAGGACGCTTAAGTCTGATGGCTCTTCACTTCGAACTCGTAACCCCTGCGCGGCAGGTCCGTAGCGAAGACGTCCACATGGTCGTCGTTCCCGGCTCCGAAGGCGAATTTGGCGTTTTGGAAGGCCACGCGCCTTTCATGTCCACAATCCGTGATGGCGCGGTTCAGGTCTTTAAGACTGATGGCGGCGCACCTGAGCTTATCGAAGTGCGCGGCGGATTTGCCGAAGTCGGTGAAAACGGTCTGACTGTTTTGGCTGAGCACGTCGAAGCGTAAGCGCCTCACGATCTTGCATACGAAAAGGGCGGCTTTTGTGGGCCGCCCTTTTTTGTGTCGCCTTGCCGCACTGTTATCCCTGATCAGGCGAAAGCGGCGCTTAATGGCTCTGATACGCGGTATGCGCGAAGCGAGTTCACCCTTTCGCGAAATTGGATATGCGCCGCGCTATCGTCCCGGTCGGCCCGTGCCTGCCACGATTCAAGATCGGCATGAGCGTTGTCGGGCACTGCGCGCTCCTCCAGCATATCTCTCAACCGGCCGATGCCCGCTTTGATAAGATCACGATCAATCAATTCGAGCACGGATGGATGCGGTCTTTGGACAAAATGGAGCACCGCATTCTGATCAGTCTGCGCGACAACGCGCATCGGCATACTCAAAAAATCGCGCATGATCAGCGCGGTGAGCTGGTTGCTTGCCAGATCAAGGCCGCCGGGCGTTACGATCTCTGCATGGCTTTCCGTCACCCATAAAACGGTCACAGGGACGCTGACACCCGCGATCCACAATTTTGTTGCCACACCTGTTTCGGCATTCGCGGTGTTTGAAGTGTTCATTTTTACCCTCGTTGTCCTTCGCCTCTGCGGGCGCTGACCAACAGGTAAGCGTGAAACTGTTAACGGGCATTTACCTTGACGTGTAAAGCTTCGTAACGCGTCTGAAAAACGGACTTTGGCCCGCGCAAATGCGTTCATCGAAACTCATGGGCCAAAACGCGCTTTTCCGCTTCACATTCACCGGCGCGGGCCCCACACTAAGCGTAGATTTTTCCCAAAGGAGAGGACTTTTGAAGCTTGTCTCGACCAAAGCAATTGCATGGGGCTTGGCTGCTGCCATGACCGTAACAGCCGCAACCGGCGCCCACGCCGATGACCATAAGACCGAAACACCCGCCGATGGCGTGCCCGGCCCCGAACAGGATCCGTATATCTGGCTCGAAGAAGCGCGCAGCGACGAAGCGCTTGGCTGGGTCGAGAATGAAAACAAACTGACACTGGCCGCGTTGGAAACCGACCCGCGCTTTGAACAATTGAAAGCCGAAGCGCTGGCAATTTACGACAGCGAAGACCGCATTCCTTTTGTCAGCTTTCGCCCGGATGGATTGTACAATTTCTGGCAAGACAAGGAAAACCCGAAAGGCCTGCTGCGCCGTACCACGTTGGACAGCTATCAAAGCGATGAGCCGGAGTGGGAAACCGTTCTAGATGTGGATGCTCTGGCCGCAGCCGAAGGCAAGGAATGGGTCTATAAAGGGTCAACCTGCCTGCCCCCTGCCCGCACCAAATGCATGATCGCGCTGTCCGATGGCGGTGAAGACGCGACCATCATGCGCGAATTTGACACGACGACCAAAACCTTCGTCGAAGGCGGCTTTGCCATCGAAGAAAAAAGCCAGGGCGGCATTCAATGGATCGACGAAGACACGCTGCTGGTTGGCCGCGATTTTGGCGAAGGCACTCTCACAGATAGCGAATACGCCTTTACCAGCCGGGTGTGGAAACGCGGAACCGCGCTGTCCGATGCCCCGGAAATTTTTCGCGGAGAATCGAGCGACGTGTGGGCCGGAGCCAGCCTGCTGCGCGACAATGAAGGCACCATTCACGCGCGCACCGCGTTTCGCGGTATCAGCTTCCACGAAAGCGAATATTTCGTCGAAAAAGACGGCGAGTGGGTGAAGCTGGATATCCCAAAGAAGGCATCGCCTTACGGGATCGTCGATGGCCACTTGTTGTATTCAACGGATGTGGATTGGGAAGCGGACGGCCAGACATTCCCCGCAGACAGCCTCGTTGCGGTTGATCTGGAAGAATGGAAAGCAAACCCCAATGGTGCCGCCAAAACGCTCGTCTGGGCGCCTGGTGAACGCCAGACCAAACGCGGCGGCGCCATCACGGGCAATTCACTGTTCGTTGGCTTGCTCGACAATGTCGTCGGCAAGGTTTTGAAATTCAATTATCAGAGCAACGCGGCGGGCGGTTCCTGGGTTAGCGAGCAAGTTGATCTGCCCGATAACGCCACCGTTGCCATTGCGGCGTCTTCTGATGAAACCGACCAGATCATGTTTACGGTCACCGATTTCCTCAACCCGACGACGCTGTATTATTCGGACGGCACGGCCGCGCCGACTGTGCTCAAAACCAGCCCCAGCTATTTCGACAAGGCCGGCATGGATGTTGAACAGCATGAAGCGACCAGCGCCGACGGGACGAAAATCCCGTATTTCGTGGTGAAACCTAAAGGCATGGAAATGGATGGCAGCACCGCCATCCTGATGAGCGGGTATGGAGGGTTCCAGATCCCGCGCTTGCCCGGATATCTTGGATCGACCGGCAAACTGTGGCTTGAGAAAGGCGGCGCCTATGTGCTCGCCAACCTGCGCGGCGGCGGAGAATTCGGGCCGAACTGGCACCAGACTGCGATCCGCGAAAACAAACAGCGGACCTGGGATGATTTCATCGCCGTGGGTCAGGATCTTGTCGATCGCGGGTTCACCGCGCCCGAGCATCTCGGCATTCAGGGCGGCTCGCAAGGCGGCTTGCTGGTCGGTACTGCTATCACGCAGCGGCCCGATCTGTTCAACGCGGCAATAGTCGCGATCCCGCTGTTCGATATGCTGCGCTATCACCTGATCGGCAGGGGCGCATCGTGGATTGGCGAATATGGCGATCCGCGCATCGAAGAACAGCGCAAATGGATCGAAGAATATTCGCCGTATCAAAAGATCACCGAAGGCGTGGATTACCCCACCCCGTTCCTGTGGGCCTCCACAGCCGATGATCGCACCCACCCCGCCCACGCGCGTAAAGGCGCAGCCAAACTGAAAGCTCTGGGTCAGCCCTATTATTACTTTGAAGATATGACCGGGGGACATTCGGGCGGCGTTGATAATGAACAGCGCGCCAAACTTCAGGCGCTGCAATACGTTTATCTGATGCAGCAGCTGATGGATGAAAAATCCGGCGGCTGATCGGCCGAATCGAGGCGAAATCAATGGGGCGGTCCGGTGATCCGGGCCGCCCTTTTTCATGCCTTTTTCATACTGACCAAACGGTAGCTGTAAGCCAGTCCGACACTCTGCCATCGCTTCGTCGCGCGCCAGCAACGTAGAGTGTCATCAACGCAATCTTAACCATGTTTGATAGGGCCAGATTAAGTTTGAGAGCGCGATCCTTCCTTCAGCAACAGAGGGCGTTGTAAATTTGGGGCTTGAATTAGACCTTGATGAAGGAGTGAATACAGTGGCTTACCCCCGTGATATTTCCATCGCCGATGCGATCAAGCAGTATGGACTGCCAAAATCGCACCGCGTTTACTGGTCGAAATCAAAAAAGGCCGATGTGGTCCAAGCGGTCCATGATCGGGTCATCAGTTTCCATGAAGCACGCAACCGCTATCTGCTCAGCAGAAGCGAGTTTGAACAATGGGAGCGCGAGCTTGGTCACATTCCCAATTCCAAGAAGTCGCTCGAAGAGGCGTAGAATTTTGCCCGGAAACAGCGGCCGATAATGGTCTAATCGGCCGCTACTTCGACCAAAACCTCGTTACGGCGGAATTGTCCGGGCACCATGGGCGCATCATAAAATGCATATTCAACGCCTCCGATAACATTCAGGTTTTGGCGTTGAATCCATTCCATCAACTTGGCCTGCATAACCGCAAGGTCACCGTCGCCGCCATTGCCATTAAACTGCACAGCGGCCATTCGCCGTCCGGCCACCTCTGTCAAAGTGATATCGTCCGGCGCAGCGGGAAGCGTATCGAGCGTGTATTTGTCCGGCATGACAAATCGCATCCGCCACGTGCCTTCACCGGTTTCCTCCTGAATTACGGGAGACGTCATGGCGATGGATTCGTTCTGATCGACGCGGTTGGTGATGACGGGAGATGTCATGGCGATATCCTCGCCGCCCTCGGGCCGGTCTTCGCCAAAGATATACGCGGCCAACCGGCGGAAACTCTCACCGCTTGCGCGGCGGCGATTGCCGGTATGGGTAACCTCGGCAACGACCATCGGTTTGTATTGGCGCAGTTCAAATTCATTGTCGGCGATGACGATTTCGTAAGCCGGCTTTTCAATATCGCGGTACTGCGCAAACACAGCAATCGCGCCAACGGCGGCAATGCCTGTCCCTGCTGCAATCCATTTCGCCAAACCCATGATCGTTATCCCTTTGCCTGATTACTCTATCAGCAGTTACGCGGCGCAATGGTTCCCGGATGATGCGCGTCTACCGGCGCGTCGGAGCATGGAAATCAGGCGGTTTGGATGCGATCCACCGAACAAATTTGCCGATCACAGGGTGGTCCCGGATCGCGGCGACATCATCACCGATCCGTGCAAGCTCGGCGTTGGTGAAATTCGCATGGATCGTTTTGTGGCAAATCGGATGGACCGGAACAGTGCCGCGCCCTTTCTTCGATTTTGGCACCGGATGATGCCACTGAAGCAGCGTTTCAAACGGACGGCCGCAGAGCCAGCAGGTTGGCGGTGGGTCGATCACGGGTCCTTTGAGGGTCCGTCTTTCTTCGCCGCCGCTTTCTTCTTTTTCATGGTGTCATGGAAACGGTCGGCCCACCCCTGTTTGACCAGCTGCTCTGCGCGGACCATGCGCAGTTCGCCCGCACCGACATCGCGGCTGACCGTGCTGCCAGCCGCCACAATCGCATCGGCGCCGATTGTGACCGGCGCGACCAACGCGCTGTTCGAACCGATAAAGGCGCGCTCGCCAATGGTGGTGTGATATTTGAAATAGCCATCGTAATTGCAGGTGATCGTACCCGCTCCGATATTCGCATTTGCGCCAACGGTGGCATCGCCGATATAGGACAGATGGCTGGCTTTGGCGCCTTTGCCCAAGGTCGCTTTTTTCATCTCGACAAAATTGCCGACAAAGCTGTTTTCTTCGAGCACAGCCCCAGGGCGCAGCCGCGCAAATGGTCCGACCTGAACGCCGGTGGCGAGATCCGCTCCCTCTAGGTGCGTATAGGCTTTGATATGGACACCGTTTGCGACTTTAACGCCGGGTCCGAAGACAACATGCGGTTCAACCGTTACATCGCGGCCCAGCTGCGTATCGTGGCTGAAAAACACGGTATCGGGCGCTTTCAGCGTCGCACCATCCGCCATGGCCTGTTCACGCCGCGCCGCTTGCCAGCGCTGTTCTGCTCCTGCGAGTTCGGACCGTGAATTGATCCCCGCGACTTCATCCGCTCCGGTTTCCACGACCACGACCTTGTCGCCGCGCGCAATCGCGTTTGTGGCGACATCGGGCAGATAATATTCGCCCTGTGCATTGTTGTTGTCCACCGCATCCAGCAGCGGCCACATATCGTCCGAATGCGCCACGATCAGACCGGAATTGCACAGGTTGACCGCGCGTTCCGTTTCGCTCGCGTCTTTGAACTCAACCATTTTGACTACGGTGCCATCACCTTGCGCGATGATCCGGCCATAGGCGAGCGGGTCTTCGGGACGAAAGCCCAGCACAGCGACTTTGGCTCCGCCGTCCAGAGCAGCGGTCAATTTGCGGACTGTTTCGGCCTCAACCATTGGGCAATCGCCGAAACAAATCAGAATGTTGCCAGAAAAACCCGAGAGCGCATCTTTAGCCTGAAGCGCAGCATGGGCGGTGCCCAGCTGCGGATCTTGCATGGCGGTTGTGATACCGCGCCCCTCAAGTGCTGCATCGATCTGTTCACGCCGATCGCCCACGACCACAACCGTGCGCTGCGGCGAAAGTCCGGCAAAACTGTCGAGCAGGTGCATCAACATCGGTTTGCCCGCAATCGGGTGGAGCACCTTGTGAAGGTCGCTTTTCATACGAGTGCCCTTGCCCGCAGCAAGGATGATGGCGGCAAAATCTGTCATGCGAATATCCATAGCATTTTTATCGTTTGTGCGCGCTTGCCATCAAATGCTTGCAGAATGAAGAACGTTCGCGCACCTCGTCCCCATGACTGATTTTCCGTTTAGCGCAATTGGCTTCGATCTCGATGGCACTTTGTTGGATACGTTCCGCGATTTGGGCGCGGCGGTGAACCATGCTTTGGAATTGGGCGGCTTTGACCCTGCGCCTTTGGAAAGCAGCAAGGATTTGATCGGCGGCGGCGCAAAAATCATGCTGGCGCGGGCCGTGGATCAGCAAGGCGGAATGCCCAAAGACGATTTCCACGCGCTCTACAAAAAGATGCTGGTCTATTATGCCGATCACAACGCGGTGCATTCGGCACCGTACCCGCACGCCCGCGAAATCGTGGCGGAACTGAAAGCGCGCGGCGTAAAAGTCGCCGTTGTGACGAACAAATTCGAAGATTTTGCCCGCTCGATCCTGACTCAAATCGACTTTATCGAGCCATTTGAAACGGTGATCGGCGGGGACAGCATGGGAAAGGGCGCGGATGGCCAATATCTGTCCAAACCGCATCCCGACCCCGTCATCGAAGCCCGGAAACGATGCGGCGGAGGCAGCTTCGCTTTTGTCGGGGATTCCACATACGACGTAAGAGCGGCCAAGGCTGCCGGTGTGCCCGTGATCGGGGCATCGTATGGTTATTGCGACAAACCGCCGCATGAATTGGGCGCGGACGCGGTGATTGATTCGCTCGATGGCCTCATTTCCGCCCTTGAAGCGCTCTAGTCCGGCGATGTACCTTGCGACGTGACCCTACGGCGCGCACGCATCGCCAATCGGCCTGTTGCAACGCAGCACATTTCCTGCCACGCAGCGCCTCATAGAAGTTTACGCGAGCGTAAAGCCCGCGCATCACAAAACGATAGATAAAACGGACGGAAGGATTCCATCATGAGCATCGATTTCAAAGATAAGGTTGCCATCGTCACTGGTGCAGGCGGCGGTCTGGGCCGCGCCTACGCGCTTGAGCTGGCCAAGCGCGGCGCGAAAGTCGTCGTCAATGACCTTGGCGGATCGCGCGACGGCACCGGCCATTCCGACATGGCGCTGCAGGTTGTCGAAGAAATCGAAAAAGCCGGCGGCGAAGCTGTTTCGAACGGTGGCTCCGTCACTGAATATGACCAGATGGAAAAAATGGTCGCCGACGCCAAGCAAAAATGGGGCGGCGTGCACGTTCTCATCAACAATGCCGGCGTTCTGCGCGACAAGACTTTCGCGAAAATGACCCCGGACGATTTTGAGTTTGTTCTCAAAGTGCACCTGACCGGTTCTGCATTCGTGACCAAGGCATGCTGGGAAACCTTCCGCGAGCAAGGCTATGGCCGCGTGCTGATGACAGCTTCGTCGACCGGCCTGTTCGGCAACTTTGGCCAGGCAAATTATGGCGCGGCCAAACTCGGCCTTGCCGGTTTGACCAAAACGCTTCAGCTTGAAGGCGCAAAATACAACATCCGTTGCAACTCGCTTTCGCCGGTTGCTGGCACGCGCATGACCGAAGACCTCTTCCCCGAAGAAGCCTTTAAACTGTTCGCGCCGGAAAATGTGGTTCCTGCCGCGCTTTACCTCGTCAGCGAAGATGCACCGACCAACGCCATCGTCGGCGCTGGTGCCGGCGGCTACCATTCGTCATGGGTCGTCATGAACGACGCCGTATGGCTGCCGGATGGCCAGCGCACTGTCGAAGGCTTTGCCGATCGCTGGGACGATATCAGCTCGTTCACCAACCTCGTCGCCCCGCAATCGGGCAGCGAGCAATCTGGCGCGATCCTGAAAGCGATGCAGAAAGTCACCGGCACCGGCCCTGCAAGCGCACGCGGATAAGCTTTCAAAGCTCAACCCATTCAAAGCCCCCCGCACAGCGATGTGCGGGGGGCTTTTCTTTTGGTCCCTTACGGCGCAAATGGCCTCGCCTCAGCTGTATTGACTCAGTAATACAGTGGGCCTAGTTTGCAGCCAATGGGAGAACAATGCCGTGTATAGCGAAGACGATATCAATTCTGCGGTGGACGCAGGCGTATTGACCCCGCAAGCGGCACAGGATTTCCGCAATCATATGAGCAGGCAACGCGAATTGCCGCGCTCTTCGGAAGAGAATTTCCGCCTCATCAACAGCTTCAACGATATCTTCGTGGCGATCGGGATCGTGATCCTGCTGCTTGCTGTGGGTGCGATTGGCCAGGCGCTGGCAGGCATCATTGCCCCGGCGCAGGATTATTGGGATTTGTACCGCGCGACACCCGATCCCACGACAGAGCAGATGCAGGCATGGCGCGATGCCAGCGATCTTAATCAGGCGACTGCCATATCATTTGCGGGATTGCTGGTCGCGATAACCGCCTGGCCGCTCGCAGAATTCTTTACCAACAAACGCCGCATGGCACTGCCTTCGATCCTGTTGTTGCTTGCCTTTGTCGGCGGCGTGTTCGCCGCCGTTCTGGGCGTGGGTTTCCTGATGGTTGAGAGCGGCAATGAACGTCTTGGCGCGGTTGTAATCTCGTTTGCGGCTTTGGTTGCCGCAGGCGGCGCGTATCTGCATTGGCGCCGGTTTATGGTGCCGATCACCGTTGCAGCGGGCGCTGCGGCGGTTGCGGGCACTATCGTCGGGCTGATCGTGGCGGGTATTGGGCCCGATAACGTCTCTGAGACTGTCGTGCTTTCGCTCGTATTTCTGGCTGGTCTTGGGGTATTCGCATTGGCCATGCGGTGGGACATTTCAGACCGGGAACGCACCAGCCGCCGCAGCGATGTGGCCTTCTGGCTGCATCTGCTGGCCGCGCCTATGATCGCGCATCCGATCTTTGCCCTGATCGGCGTCACCGATGGAGACAATATCGCCTTTGGTGCCGCAGTCAGCGTGCTGGCAGTGTATATCGGGTTCGGATTGATTGCGGTGGCGATTGATCGCCGCGCGCTGCTTGTTTCCGCCCTCGCCTATGTCTTGTTCGCGCTGACATTTCTGTTCCGGCAATTTGGCGCGGTTGAGCTGAACTTTGCGCTGACAGCGTTGGTGATTGGCTCCGGGTTGCTCAGCCTTTCAGCGTTCTGGCAACCGATCCGCCATGCGATTGTGTCGGTGATCCCGGAAAGCGTTCAGGACAAACTGCCCGCTACCACTTCTCCGGCGAACAGCAGCGCCGCTGCCCCGGCATAACCATTTAATTCCCGTCCACCGCTTTCAGCAGGCGGCGTTCCATCGGGGCAAGGACATTGTTGAGCTCGTGCCCGCGTTTGAGCACCTGACCGTGTTCCCCGAAAAGGGTCCACATGCCTTGTTTATTGCGCAGGGAGGGGCGTTTTTCTACCCGTGCCTGAGGCCGCTCTGCCGTGCGACGAAACGCGGAGAAACTGGCGCAATGCCGATCAAAATCCATCGCGTAATCGCGCCATTGGCCCGATGCGACCATGCGGCCATACAGGTCCATAATGCGTTGCAGTTCGATCCGTTCAAACCCGATCTGACCGCCCGACTTGCCCGGAAACGCTACGATCTGCCCGCTTGCCCCCGGCCTGATGCCTGCGCCCATCAGTTGCCGGTCCCGCTTTTCTTCGGATCAAGATCAAACGCAGTCTGTTCAGGCGTTTGTGAAGCGCCAGATTTCAGCTCGGCAATTTCTGCACGCATTACGGCCAATTCACCTTCGAGCTTTTCGATGCAATCAACCCGGTTCCCGTCCGCATCCTCGCAATCGGGCGTCGTGCCGTAGGGGATGAATTCCTTGATCCATTCTTCGGCCGGAACAAGTGTAGAGCGCGCCTTGAAACCGACCATGGTTGCGCCGGCTGGCACATCTTCCATGACAACCGCGCTGGCGCCGACGCGCGAACGCTCTCCCAAGGTGATCGGACCAATAATCTGCGCGCCCGAACCGATGATGACATGGTCCTCCAACGTCGGATGGCGTTTGCCGCCCTGGCCATTGGTGGGATTGGTCCCGCCCAATGTAACGCACTGATAGATCGTGACATTATCACCGATCTCGGCGGTCTCCCCGATGACAGTAAAGCCATGGTCGATGAAGAAATTTTTGCCGATGGTTGCGCCGGGGTGAATATCGATCGCGGTCAAAATGCGTGAAAAATGGTTCACAAACCGGGCGAGGAAATACAGTTTTGCCTCAAACAGCCAATGCGCGATGCGATGAAGACCAACCGCAAGCACACCGGGATACAGCAAGATTTCCCAGCGCGAACGGGGTGCCGGATCGCGGGCGCGGATCGAGTCCAGATAGGATTTCAGACCGTTAAACATAGGTTTTTCTCCCACCAATCCCGGTGTGATGCAAGCAGGGGTTAAAACAACTTTTGTTGTTCGGGGCCTTGCACAGCTTCTAATGCGGCGCGCCAGATAGACATGGTGGCAGGGGCCTGACGTTCAAGGCTGATGCGGTCAATCGCCGCAACGAGTTTCTCGAGCGCAGCAAAACTGCGCTCTGTGCGCGGGCCCAGGTAATCCGCAGCGCCATCAGCCAAGGATAGCGCGCGTTGCTCCGCCATGGCCTCGATCAATTGAGCCGCCATGGCATCATCAGGTTCGCCTATTTCCAGCTGCAATGACCCGCCAAGCCGCGAGGCAAGATCGGGCAAGGCGATCTTCCACGGCTGCGCATTGGCGATCAACAATAAGGGCTCTCCCGCCTTCGATCCACCTTTCTGGCTGGCGTTCCAACGGTGAAACAGATCGGTCTCGTCCATGGAATCTGCCTGATCGATAACCGCAATCCCGTTTGCCCCGGCCCAGCGGCCAAGCACACTTTTGCCCGAACGCTCTGGCCCCGTCAGCACGGCGGTATGAAACGGCCAGCGGGATGGATCCCGCAATGCCTCGATCACATGTGCATTGGCATTACCGACCACAATCCGCTGCGGCTCGGCCGCGCCCGCAGAAGCAAGCGGCAGCGCAATCTGCGAAGTGGGATGGGAAGCCTTGGCCATGCGCTGCGCCGCCTCAGCGACTTATGGCGAGCGCGTTTGCACCTTGAGTGACAGCAAAGCCGCGCGCTCGCAGCGCGGCTGCAAGCTGATCAAGGGAGCCTGCATAGGTCACGCTCATGACCGAAGTGCCGCCAATCGCGGTGCTGCTCACGGACAGTCCGCGAACACCGGCGGCGCCGCGCACGCCTGATAGAGACGCATCGAATGTGACCGCATTGGGGGTTGTGAACTGAACCACAAATGTGTTCACCGCAGCGGCAGGCGGCGCGGCAACTCCCGGTTGCTGAGCATCTGTCTGCGGCGCAGCGGCGGCTTCTTTAGCCTGCCGTACCGCTGCCTCGCGCGAACGGATCGCGCGGCCAAGCTCGATCAGCCGGGCGATCGCGGGGTCAACTTCCCCCGCCCCGCCGAGCCGCAGCGTGGGATCCGGTTGCAGTTTGCCGGTGGCAAGCGCCGCTTCGTATGCTGCATCCATACGCTCAACCGCCTCGCCCAGCATAGCCGAGAGGCCCGATGGACCCTCAGCGTTCAGCTCAAATGTTTCGAGCACCCGCGAATCGGGGCCATAACGCGCCGTAAATGTCCCTTTGATTGGACCGCCCGGAAATTGATAATCCAGCCGCGCAATCGGCACCAACGCATCCGCTGCACCAAATTGATCCAGCGTTGATCGCCACCATGCCCGGCTGCGGCGTCCTGTTTGTCCGTAATTCAAAAGCAGCGAATCTCCGCCCGCGCCCGATGGCCGGACATAGTCGATGCGGCTGGAGCCGGGATTGAAATCGGCCCAGGCCCGCTGCCATGGATTGCGCATTTCAAATGCGGTGTATGCGCCCGCGCTCGCGGTGACCGGGATTAACAGCATGGGCGCGGATGATCGCGCAGTGGCGGACCCGCCCAGATACCGCGCCGCGCGCTGGCGATCAAAGATCACGCCGAGCGTGGCAATATAGCGTTTCGGGCCGATGCGTTCCCGCTGGATAACGATGGAGGACACCATACTGGCAAGCTGGCCATCGGATAGCGGCGGGCCATCAACCTTTTGCCATGCCTGACGCTGAGCAGAGCGCCATGCTTTCTCGCGTGCTTCGACGGCGGTATCGGCGCGTTCGTCCACTTCGATGCCGCGAACTTCGATGTCGGATGATGATGCCGTCGGGGCGATTCCCCGGTCGCCGGAAACCTGCGCCAGGACGAACGCGTATCCGCCGCTCAACAGCGCAAACGCGATCACGGCCGCCAGAATGCGCTGCAACCACGGTGCACCGCTTGAACGTTTGAGGGCCTCTTTAGAAGGGCCAGGATGAGTGCTAATCACTGTCATCGGGGAAATCAGCGGCCTTTTGCCTAAAGGCGAGTGGAATTCCAAGCGGGAAACGCTAAACGCATGGGCATGATTTTGGGGATTGTATGACTTCTGACACACCTTCCGAGGGCAAAACAGGCTCAAGCGGGTACACTTATGCTGATGCCGGCGTTTCGATTGACGCGGGAAATGCCCTGGTAAAAGCCATCGCGCCGCTTGCAAAAGCGACCGCCCGGCCCGGTGCGACGAGCGATCTGGGCGGGTTTGGTGGATTCTTCGATCCCAAGGCTGCAGGTTACAAAGATCCGCTTCTGGTCGCGGCCAATGACGGCGTCGGGACAAAATTGAAACTGGCGATTGATCATGACCGGCACGACTCAGTCGGCATTGATCTGGTTGCGATGTGCGTCAACGATCTGATTGTTCAGGGCGCAGAGCCGCTGTTCTTCCTCGATTATTTCGCGACCGGTCATCTTGAAAACGGCGTTGCAGAGCGGGTCGTGGCCGGTATCGCAGAAGGCTGCAAACAGGCAGGCTGCGCGCTGATCGGCGGCGAGACTGCCGAAATGCCGGGAATGTATGCGGCGGGCGATTACGATTTGGCCGGTTTCTGCGTGGGCGCGGTTGAACGCGGAGAGCAATTGACCGGTGAAAAGGTTGCGCCGGGCAATGTCCTGCTCGGCCTTGCGTCTTCAGGTGTCCATTCCAACGGATATTCGCTGGTCCGCCGACTTGCCGCCGATTTCGGCTGGAAGCTTGATCGACCTGCGATTTTTGATCAGGAACGGTTGCTGATCGATGCTCTGATTGAACCAACCCGTATCTATGCGAAAAGCCTGCTGCCGGTCATCCGCGACGGCTCCATCAACGGGCTTGCGCATATCACCGGTGGCGGTCTGTTGGAAAACATCCCGCGGATCTTGCCCGATGGCGCACATGCGATGATTGATGCCAATAGCTGGGGTCAACCGCGTTTGATGGCGTTTCTACAGGCGCAGGGTCATATCGAACCGGCAGAGATGGCGCGTACATTCAATTGCGGCGTCGGGATGGTGATCGCGGTTGAAGCCCAGCAGGCCGAATCTGTAGCTGCGCGCCTGAGCGACGCCGGTGAAACCGTGGTTCGCGTCGGCACAATCGAGGCCGGCGCAAAAGGCTGCACTGTGCGCGGATCACAGGGCACGTGGTCTGCGACAGAAAGCTGGGAAGCCACCCATCTTGGCTGAGGCGAGCCTCCACAAAGCCAAGGTCGCGATCTTTATATCAGGCAGCGGCACGAATATGGCCGCCTTGCTCTATGCCAGCCTGATTGATGGCAGCCCGTATGATGTGGTGCTTGTCGCCAGCAACAATCCGGATGCGAGCGGATTGGAAATCGCGGCGGCGGAGGGGATCGAAACCTTCGTTCATTCGCACAAAGGCCATTCTCGCGATGTGCATGACGCCGCAATGGAGAAAGCCCTTCTTGCATCAGGTGCTCAGTACCTGATCCTCGCAGGGTATATGCGAATCCTTTCGGATGAATTTGTCCGGCGCTGGGAAAGTCGCATTCTCAACATCCATCCCTCCCTACTGCCGAAATACAAAGGGCTGGACACCTATGCCCGCGCCATCGCGGCTGGAGACAGCCACGCCGGTGCCAGCGTCCATGTCGTGACGCCCGAACTCGACGCAGGCGAGGTGCTGGCGCAGGTACGCGTGGCCATACGCGCGGATGAGACACCTGATAGTCTGGCCGATCGGGTCAAATTTGCCGAACATCAACTCTATCCGCGCGCCATCGCTGACTATGTCTCTCGCGGATACAACCCCGATTACCTTTATGACAGAATTCGCGCGCTCGCCCTCACCCTTCCCGAAGCGCATTGCCGCGACAGTCATGGCTCGCCCGGGTTCCGTGTCGGTAGCGAGAAATCAGGCAAGTTCTTTGCCCATTTCAACGATCAACATCACGGCAGCGAGCATATCGCCGTCCTTGTGAAGACCAGCGGAATGGATGAATTGCTGGGCCTGATCGAAGCGCAGCCGGAGGTGTATTTCAAACCGGCCTATTACGGGGCAAGCGGCTGGATCGGGCTGATCCTCAATCGTCCCGGCGTTGACTGGGCACATGTCGAGCAATGGTTGCAGCGCAGCTGGCGCAGCGTCGCCCCTGCAAAGCTAACGAAACTTCAAGATATCGCGGATATGTTCTGAACATCGTGCTTCCAGAACGCTCCCACCCCCTTGCCCGTGCCCCTCTTGTCGACAGGTCGAATGGCTGGCTCGCGCAGGCATGGACCAAAGGCTGGCTGCCGCCCCCTTCCCTCGATCCGCATGATTTATGGCAGGTCGCAGCCAAAAGCCTTGGCGAGCGGGCCGGAGACGCGGAAATCGCAGCGCGTTCCCCCGAGGATGTCGTGGATTTCCGGCTGCGGCTGGAAAAACTGGTTGCTGCTCTTGAAGCGGAGGCGGGCCTCAACCCCATGGGCCGGGCGATGGCATGGGGACAATTGACCCGCGCCATCAAAAATCGCCTGCGCTTTGGCGCTGTATGGGCGGAGAAACCTGATCTGCTGACGACAAAGCTCGCCCCGCCGATCATCGTGATTGGCCATATGCGCAGCGGCACCACGCGCATCCACAAATTGCTTGCCGCTGACCCGGCGCATTCCGCGACCCGTTACTGCGATGCGGCGCATCCTGTACCCAGCTTTCCCGATATCCGGCGGATCAAGGGCGCATTCGATCTGATGATGATGCGCCGGATCAATCCGTGGATCGACGTGATCCATCCGATGGCGAGCGGCGAGGTTGAAGAAGAGCTTGGCTGGATCGCAGCGGCGCTGAACCATTCCATTTACGAATCCCAATGGCGAATCCCGTCCTATTCAGCATTCAGCGAAGCGCGCGACCCGACGCCGATTTACCGCGAATTTGGCAGGATGCTGCGCAGCGATGCAGCCCACAGAGGATTGGCGGACCGTCCGCGCGTTCTGAAAGTCCCCGCCTTCAGCGAAGACCTATCGACCTTGCTGGCGCAATTCCCGGATGCAAAACTTGTCCTGGCCGAGCGTGATAGCAGCGCAGTTCTTCGCAGTGCGGTATCACTGGTGGCGAACCAGATGGCGATCCAGTGCGACGCCTGCGATCTCGACTGGATCGAAACCGAATGGCGCCGCAAACTTGCGCTGCGCGAGGCACGGATGGCCGCTGCGCTCAAAACCTGGGCCGGACCTGTTGCCCGCCTGCAATTTGACGCGCTGAACGCCGATTGGGAAGGCGAGATCACGCGCACTTACGCCGATCTGGACATCGAGCTGACACCGCAAGCGCTCAAAGCAATGCGCCGCGAAATGGCCGCAAGCGAGAGCGGACATCACCGCGCGCATTCGGCACAATTGGCGCAGTTTGCCTCAATCTAGTCGAAATTGCCCTTCGGATGACGGCGCATTCGAAGACTGTTTTGCGATCTGCTTCACAAGTTCGGAATTTGTTCGAAATACATTCCCGCAAGCGGTTTTAGCGTAAACCGATTTTATCATTTTCGGCGAACGACCTTTGATCTTGCCCACCATTCGGAAGTCAGCTTGCTCACGAGGCTCAATCTTTTTCGGCAGTGAAGCGCCAAACTGATCATCCGGTAGAAGAACAAGTCGTTCAATTTCCGAGGACCACCGGGGTGTTAGTGAGAAACCGACTTCGTTTATGGTAAGAGGAAATGAACTTAGATTAGTCACTTCTATCGAATATCCGAGGTGCTCCATCTCGTTTACAAAGCGCACATTGAGAAAGCGTACGCGGGCATTAGGTTTACGATCTGCGACCGCGTTCCAAGTATTTATAATCCCGAGGACTGCACCGACCAGTGCGATAGCAAATGTTGCCATCTGAAGAATGGTCGGTACTTCCATGTCCTGGTTTAGCCGACGATTTCATCTTCATTGAAGAAGAAGTCGATTTCGATCTTCGCGTTCTCTTCGCTGTCGCTGCCGTGGACGGTGTTTTCACCGATCGACAAAGCGTGCACTTTGCGGATGGTGCCTTCGGCTGCGTCCGCAGGGTTCGTCGCGCCCATGATGTCGCGGTTGCGCGTGACGGCGTCTTCGCCTTCGAGAACCTGAACAACCACTGGCTCGCTCATCATGAAATCGACGAGTTCACCGAAAAACGGACGTTCTGCATGAACGGCGTAAAAGCCTTCGGCCTGTTCGCGGCTCATGTGGATACGCTTTGACGCGACAACACGAAGGCCAGCTTCTTCAAGCATCGCGGTAACCGCACCGGTCAGGTTGCGGCGGGTCGCGTCAGGCTTGATGATCGAAAAAGTGCGGGTAACCGCCATGATATGTTTCCTTGGATAGATATGCGCAGATTTGCGCCGGGGGTGATTTCCGGCGCGCGCTTAGCCCCGCAGGCCCGCCAGTTCAAGCTTTTGCTGTCGGCTCAAGGGGCAACCTCGCCCAGTCCGGTGGTCAATTGCGCCGAAGTTTTGCCATCCTGGGTGGACGTGCTGAGCGTGAACACACCGCCCGACTTGCCTTTGCCAGTGATCAAAACACCGCCATTCATTGTCGCATCGACCAGAATCTCGAACCCTGCTTTATTCGCACTTTCCCGATAGAAATCAGCGATAGCCTCGGGGCTGTCGTCACTTTCGAATGACAGCAAAACGACTTTGGTCCCGGTTTCCTGATCAAACCGGCTATTGGAGGTGACGGTGGCACCGGGGTAAAGCGCAAAGCCGCTTGGCAGATCAACCGGCACATCTGCGCCCGAACGGAAAGTCGCGGTGCCTTCGGGCGTATCTATCGTAGCCGTCGCTTCGCCCGAATCGCTGTCGATCGAATATTCGCCTTCCTGCCCGTCTTCGGAGGTGACGGTGTCCGAAGTCTCTGCCCCGCAGGCGCAGAGCGCGGCCATCGCCATCAGCGGCATTATGTGTCTGCGCATCGTGAAATCCTTGTTCTCAGGCAACTTTGATCCATTTGCCGCCATCCTGCCGAAAGAATGACCGTTCCAGACCGTCTTTCCCATCAAGCGCGCGCCACGTGGCGCGCGCGGCTTCGACAGTGGTATCATTAAACAACAGGAAAGTGCGCGCAAAACCATCGGCTTCGCGGTACTCTCCATCGGCATAAATGACGTGGCTGGCGCTGTTGGCGGCCTGTGTGGTTTCGGAAAGCAGAATGGGCTGGCGGTCATCGCTGATGCCGCCAGCTTCGGCATTGGCGAGAAAACTGGCCGGTTCTGCCTTCCACATTGCTTTGGCAATAGCCTGACGCTGATCTGCATCCTTGCTGACGATCAACAAGCGTTCACCGGAACCAAGCACGCGTTGCGCAATCAACGCGCACACTTTGTCCGCCGGATCACGGGAGAGCTGCCAGAAATCGATAATCATGCCGATTTGCTTTTTGAACGTCTGCACCGCTCCGAGCAATAGCGCACGCTATCCCAATCCCGTTCCCACTTCTTGCGCCACGTAAATGGCAGCCCGCAAGTCTCGCAGATTTTCGAGGGCAGATCAGATTTCTTGCGCATCCGCCCCACGAATTTACTCCGCTACGTCTTTGATCAGCCGGTCGAGCAAGCGTGCGCCGTATCCGGTCGCGCCCTTATCCCAAGTGTGACCCGGCTTGTCGGAGAATACCATGCCCGCAATGTCGAGGTGCGCCCAAGGCGTACCTTTTTTGATGAAGCGATGCAGGAACTGCGCGGCGGTGATCGAACCGGCCGGACGCGGGCCAACATTCTTGATGTCCGCGATCGGGCTGTCGATCAGTTTGTCATAGGCCGGGCCGATTGGCAGACGCCACAGCTTATCACCGGTGGCAAAGCCCGCTTCGCTAAGCTGCTCTGCCAGAGTATCATCGTTCGAAAACAAGCCGCCATGCTCATGCCCCAGTGCGATGATCATCGCGCCGGTCAAAGTCGCAAGATCAATGATCCGCGCGGGCTTGTATTCTTCCTGAGCCCAATGCAGCGCATCGCAAAGCACCAGACGCCCCTCGGCATCGGTGTTGAGCACTTCGACTGTCTGCCCGCTCATGGTGGTCACAACATCGCCGGGCCGCTGCGCATTGCCATCGGGCATGTTTTCTACAAGGCCCATGACAGCGACGACATTGGCCTTCGCCTTGCGCGAGACGATCGACAACATCCCGCCGGCAACCGCGCCAGCGCCGCCCATATCCCATTTCATGTCTTCCATGCCGGGAGGCGGTTTCAACGAAATGCCGCCAGTGTCGAAGGTAACGCCTTTACCCACCAGCACGGTCGGCTTTTCATCGCCTCCGCCATTCCAGCGGATCGCCAGCATACGGGATTCGCGCACCGAACCCTGACCCACGCCCAGCAATGCGCCCATGCCGAGCTTTTCCATGTCATCTTCGTCGAGCACGGTGATCTCTGCACCGGTCCCCGCAAACGCCTCGCGGCAGCGCTCAACGAAACTTTCTGGATACAAAACGTTCGCGGGTTCCGTGATCAGGCGTTTGGTAAACTCCACACCCTTGGCGATGGCGGATTGTTCCTGCCACGCGTCCTCGGTTCCTTCGGGCGCGTTTACAACATGCACACTGGTCAGCGTTGCCTGTTTTTCCTTGGCAAGTGTCGTGCGGTATTGATCATAATGCCAAGCCCGCAGGCGCATTGCCAGCAGCGCGGCAGCAGCCTCGTCGCTCGAAAGATCGGCATGACCAAGGTCAACGACCATATCCGTTTCGCCTGACCGCAGATATTTCGCGATCAGCGCAGCGCCCGCTTTTTCAACGTTCAAACGGCGCGTTTTACCGTCAGTGTCGCCGGCCCCGGCAAGCGCGATCCGGCGCACATTGCCATCGACCATGGTGAACCCTTCAAACACCTGACCGGTCCGGCCTGCAAAGCGCGAAGCCTTGGCTCCATCAACGATTGCAGCATCAAGATCGGACAGCGTGCCCTTGTGGTTCACGATCCGAGCGGAAAGGCGCACACCGGATGGATGTTTATCGATGAATTGGATTTGCATGGAGGCTCCCGCGAAATGGATCAGACGTTAATAGCATAGGGCCAGAGATCGCCTGCTTATCGCAACCCTGCCGACATACTACCGAACGCCCGGCTCGGTTGATCGGTCCCGGCGCTCCGGTCCTTGAATGGCGATTGCGATTAAGCGCGAGCGGTGCAATAGGCAAGACATGACGCCCGGTTGGAAAATACCGAGCAAAAATTTTGCACGGTTGGAAGGTCGCAGGGTTGGTCACGCTCGGCACAAATTGGCACTGTAAAGCAAGCCCGGTCGCTATCGCGATCATGGGCGCTTCAACGTGCCTGAACGCGGCATCTGCCCTGGCTCAGACGCAAACCCCGTCTGCCGCTGCAACACAGCAGGAAACAGACAACCCGGCCCAATTGCTTGAAGGGGAGCAATTGGAGTTTGAAGCGCAGCAGCTCGCCTATGATAATGAGAGCGACACCGTAACCGCGCGCGGCGATGTGATCCTGCGCGGCGAAGACGGTTCGGTTCGCGCCGATCAGATTGTGTGGGATCGAGGGTCCGGGCAAATCCTTGCGACCGGCAATATCCGGTTTGTCGATGATCGCGGCAATCAGCTTTACACCGAAAGTCTTGAGCTCAACGACAAGTTCGAAGCCGGCGCGATGGACGACCTTTTGCTTGCCCTTCGCGCCGGGGGGCGGCTTGCCGCGCGCTCTGGCGGGCGCGGGGAAGATGGCACAGTGGTTTTGACCGACGCGGCGTACACCGCCTGCGCGGTAACTGCCGAAGATGGCTGCGCGAAAAACCCCAGCTGGCGCGTGACAGCCGACCGCGTAACATTCGATCCGGATGAAAACCGCGTGATGTTCAAAGGCGCGATGCTTGAATTGTTCGGCGCGCGCATTTTGCCGCTGCCCGGCCTTTCCTTGCGCACCGATGGCGGCGCGGAATCCGGTTTTCTCGTACCCGATTTGCGGATCACCGAAGTCAACGGGCTTGAACTGTCGGGTGATTATTATTGGCGTATTTCCGATAATCAGGATTTAAGTCTGGGCGCATCGGTTTTCACTTCCGTGGCCCCTATGGCGCGCGGTCAATGGCGGCACCTTACCGAAAAGGGTGCTTATCAAGTCACCGGATTTGCAACCGTATCCAGCCGCGTCGCCGATTTCACCGGCGTCCCCACAACCGAAAGCGATCCGCGCGGCTATCTGTTTGCCAACGGCAGATTTCAATTCTCTCCGGAATGGAGCCTTACCGGATCGCTCCGCGTTGCGAGTGATCGCACATTCCTGCGCCGTTACGATCTCAGCCGTGATGACCGGCTGCGTTCGACCATCAATCTGGAGCGGATTGACGATGATTCGTATTTTTCGCTGGCTGGATGGGCGACGCAGACTTTGCGGATCAATGCCGAGCAAGGCCAAATTCCGGTGGCGATCCCCGCGCTCGATTATCGCAAGCGCATCGACGAACCGGTTCTCGGCGGAAAATTCGAGCTTCAGGCCAACACGCTCGGTTTGATCCGAAATGATGGTCAGGATACCCAGCGTGCCTTTGCAGGTGCGCGCTGGGATCTGCGAAAGCTGACCGGTCTTGGGCAGGTGGTGACATTCACCGGCTTGCTGCGAGGCGATGTCTATCACACGCAAAATTCGCTTTCCACGCAGACAGAAATCTACCGCGGTAATGAAGGCTGGACCGGGCGCGGTATCGCCACGGCTGCGATGGATGTCGAATGGCCGTTTGTTGGCGAAGCGTTTGGCGGCACACAGGTGCTTACGCCGCGTGTCCAAATTGTCGCCAGCCCCAAAATCCGCAATCTGGCGGTTCCCAATGAAGATGCGCGGGCAATTGATCTGGAAGATTCCAACCTGTTCGCACTCAACCGTTTCCCCGGATATGACCGGGTAGAGGACGGCGCGCGGGTCACGTGGGGCATCGACTGGTCGCTGACCAAGCCGGGTTGGCGGGTCAAAACCACCGTCGGTCAATCCTACCGCCTTGATGATCAGCGTGAGGTTTTCCCTGACGGCACAGGTCTGTCAGAGAAAGTGTCCGATTTTGTCGGGCGGACAGAGGTGAGATATCGGGATTACCTGCAATTCACACACCGTTTCCGCCTCGACAAAGATAACCTCGCGATCCGCCGCAATGAAATCGATGCGACCATCGGATCGCAGCGCACCTATTTCGAAGTCGGTTATTTGCGGCTGAACCGTGATATTCAAACAGTCGAAGATTTGCAGGACCGAGAGGAATTTCGCGTCGCGGCGCGCGTGGCCTTCAATCGCAATTGGTCCGCCTTCGGCTCGGGCGTGTTCAACCTTACCGGTGCGGATGAAGACCCGACCTTTGCGCCTGACGGTTTCGAACCGATCCGTACGCGGCTCGGCGTTGCCTATCAGGATGACTGCATCGAAATGGGTCTGACATGGCGGCGCGATTTCATTACCGCAGGCGATGCCGAACGCGGCAACACCTTCCAACTGTTCTTCGCCCTGCGAAACCTCGGTTTCCAGTAACAGGCAAGGCCCCGTGACAGATCAGGGCACAGCTGCGCTTCACGAATTGGCAGCACCGCAAAAACGCGTTAAAGGCCCATACAAACGGTCGTGACGGGTGCACTCAGCCTTCGTTCAGCCAGCGCAAGGCAGACCAGATGATCACGCGCGATAGGGGCCGCGCAAACACACCAAATCGCTAAAAACGCGACAAATTGAATCGGGATTTATTACGTGACGATGAAGGTTTTTTCGAGAAACTGTACCGCTGTAATGGCTGCTGGATTGATGAGCTTTACCGCTTTTCCAACAGGTGCGCAGACACAGGCTCAAACCGGCGCTGGCAATTCGATCGGGTTGCCAGATAACGTCGCAGTGATCGGCACAGAGCAGCCGCGTGAGCGTTCTGCGACGGCAGTGGTGAATGGCTATGTCATTACCCGGACGGATATCAATCAACGCGTTGCGCTGGTCACATCCGCATCGCAGAATCAGTTCAGACCTGAAGACCTTGAGCGGCTGCGCGAACAGATTTTGCGCAATCTGATTGATGAAACTCTGAAAGTTCAGGCTGCTCAGGCCCAGGAAATGCCGGTCAGCCGCGCTCAGATTGAACAGACATACAATCGCCTGGCTGCGCAGAATTTCAGCCAGGACCCCGAACAGATGGGCGTGTACCTGGAATCGATCGGATCGTCTGCCGCTGCGTTGAAACGTCAGATCGAAGGCGAGCTCGCGTGGGAAAACCTGCTGCGCCGTAACATCACGCCGTTCGTGAACGTGTCCGCCGAAGAGGTGAACGAAGTTCTGAAAAGGTTGGAAGAATCGCGCGGAACCGATGAATATCAGCTCAGCGAAATCTATCTTTCGGCCACGCCGGAAAATCGCGCTGCAGTCGAACGTAACGCAGCAGCGATCATGGAACAGCTTGGCCAAGGCGGCAGCTTTGTCGCCTATGCACGCCAATATTCCGAAGCCACAACCGCAGTGGTCGGCGGCGATCTTGGCTGGATCCGTCTGGGGCAATTGCCGCCCCAGCTCGCCGCTTCGGTACGCCAGATGCAACCGGGTCAGTTAAGTGGCCCGATCGAGATTCCAGGCGGCTTTTCAATCCTGTACCTGACCAATAAACGTCAGGTTTTGATGGCCGATCCCAACAATGCGATTTTGAACCTGAAACAGATCGCCATCACATTTGAACCGGATGTGACGCAAGAAGAAGCGGATGCAAAGGTCGCTCAATTTGCAGGGTTTGTCGATACACTGCGCGGCTGCGCCGATGCCGAGCGGGCTCAGACAGAGCTTGGTGCGTCGGTGGTCGAAAACAATCAAATCCAGGCGAGCCGCCTGCCCGAGCAACTGCGCAATATGGTAATGCAGCTGCAACTGGGCCAAACCACGCGGCCGTTCGGTAGCCCGCAGGATGGTGTGCGCGTGCTCATGCTTTGTGGCCGCGATGACCCTCAGGATTCCGGCGCGCCGACATTTGAGCAGATCATGAATCAGATCGAAGAAGAGCGTATCGACAAACGCGCTCAGCGTTATCTGCGCGATCTTCGTAACGATGCCTATATCGAGTATAACTGAGCCCTCCGAATGACTGTGACCCCGTTCCCGCTGGCGGTATCGCTAGGCGATCCGGCGGGAATCGGGCCGGAGATCATCGTGCGCAGCTATCTAAAGCTGCGCAGCGAGGCCTCCGCCTATCCGTTTTTTGTGGTCGGCGGTGTCGAAGTCCTTCGCGGTGCGGCGCAAAGATACGGGTTTGATTGTCCAATAATTCCGATTGCCCAGCCACACGAAGCGCCGATGGCGTTTCATGCCGGCCTGCCGGTGATGGCGGGACTGGATGTTCCCTACACGCCCGGGAAGCCCACTCGGTTGGGCGCGAAATTGGCCCTCACCTCTTTGGAATGGGCCACCCGTTTCGCTGGACGCGGCGAAGCAGCCGGTCTGGTTACCGCTCCTGTCGCCAAGGCGGCTTTGATGGAGGTGGGCTTTGATTTTCCGGGGCAAACCGAATTCCTTGCCAGGGCGTGCAACCTTTCAGAGAAAGACGCTGTGATGATGCTCGCCGGGCCATCTTTGCGGACAGTCCCGCTGACAGTTCATATCGCACTTTCAGAAGTCCCCAAGCAGCTGACCAGTGATCTGATCACGCATCGGGCCCGCATTGTTGCAAGCGGCCTCAGCCGGGATTTCGGGATCAAAGCCCCGCGCCTCGCAATCGCCGGGCTTAATCCGCATTCCGGCGAAGATGGGCAGTTCGGTAATGAGGAAGCGCGCATTATCGAGCCTGCCATTGCCACCCTGCGCAGCGAGGGATTGGACGTAATCGGTCCCGTGCCAGGTGATGCGCTGTTCACACCGCGCATCCGCAAAACATACGACGCGGCGCTTTGCATGTACCATGATCAGGCGTTGATCCCGCTTAAGGCGTTGGAGTTTGATGAAGGCGTGAATGTGACGCTGGGCCTGCCGATAATCCGCACCTCTCCCGACCACGGAACCGCTTTCGATATTGCGGACCGGGGCATCGCGGATGCCGGGGCGATGTGCGCGGCACTGCGCATGGCCGGGGCATGCGCATCGGCACGGCAGGCAAGCACTGCGCATGGATGACCTGCCCCCGATCCGAGAGACAATCGCGCGCCACGGACTATCTGCGTCAAAAGCGCTGGGCCAAAACTTCCTGCTCGATGAACAATTGCTCAACCGCATCGCCGCCCTGCCCGGTGATCTGGCGGGAGCAAACGTGCTGGAGGTTGGCCCTGGCCCCGGAGGGCTGACGCGCGCCTTGCTCCGCGCTGGTGCAAAAGTCACCGCGATCGAGATGGACGCGCGCTGCCTGCCCGCTCTCGAAGAGCTTTCCGAGGCATTTCCCGGTCAGCTTACCGTGATTCACGGCGATGCGATGAAGCTGGACCATGGAGCGATCATGGGCGGTGCGCCGTTCCATGTCCTTTCCAATCTGCCCTATAATGTTGGTACAGCCTTGTTCGTGAAATGGCTATCGGGAGAGAATTGGCCGCCGCAATGGCTGTCTCTTACACTGATGTTCCAGCGCGAGGTCGCCGAACGGATCGTGTCGAAAGAAAACACCAGCGCCTATGGCCGCCTTGCCGTGCTGGCCCAGTGGCGCAGCTCTGCGAAATTGGCGATGAAAGTCCACCGCAGCGCCTTTACACCGCCGCCCAAGGTGATGAGCGCGATTGTGCATGTTACTCCGGCAGATGCACCCGAAGGTGTACCGGCAAGGACGCTTGAGCGCCTGACCGAAGCAGCCTTTGGCCAGCGCCGCAAAATGCTGCGCCAGAGCCTGAAGGGTGTGCCCGGCGCGTGCGAAGCGCTGAGCAGCCTTGGCATTGATGAAACCCGCCGAGCCGAGACGCTGAGTGTCGCCGAGTTTGTCGCTTTGGCCCGTACTCTGAACACTTTGCGTTAGGGATTTGGATCACCCTCTGTCTGGCAAAGATTGGCGGCGACACGCGGCCGTGTTCAGGCTCACCAGGACGGGCCCCCTGGTAAAAGGGGCCGATCGGATTTGATCCTTTACCTGAGCGAGCTTGAATAGTGCCCTATCCCGCCTTCTTCACCTTGCGCCAGTGGTGAAGCAGCGGCTCGGTATAACCGCTGGGCTGCTCGACACCTTTGAAAATCAGGTCTTTGGCCGCGCTGAATGCGGGTGCGTCTTCGTTTCCGATCAGAGGAATATAGGTTGAATCTCCGGCATTTTGCGCATCAACCTTTGCTGCCATGCGGTTCAGGCTATCCATTACCTGATCCTCGCTGACGATGCCGTGGAGCAGCCAGTTCGCGATATGCTGCGATGAAATGCGCAAGGTGGCGCGATCTTCCATGAGGCCGACATCGTTGATGTCAGGAACCTTGGAGCATCCGACCCCGGCATCGACCCAGCGCACCACATAGCCAAGCAAGCCCTGGCAATTGTTGTCGAGTTCCTCGCGCAGTTCGTCTTCGGGCCAATTGGTGTTCTCTGCGAGCGGGATATTGAGCAGCGCATCCAGACCGGCGGGCTGCGGCAATGATTTCTGGATTTCGAACACGTTTTCCTGATGATAATGCAGTGCATGCAGCGTCGCGGCTGTCGGCGATGGCACCCATGCCGTATTCGCACCGGCGCGCAGATGGCCGATTTTGTCGGTCATCATCTGACCCATCAGATCGGGCGCAGCCCACATGCCTTTACCGATCTGGGCAACACCGGAAAGCCCGTGTTTCAAACCGATTGCAACGTTGCGCGCCTCGTATGCCAGCAGCCAATCGGAGCCCTTCATTGCGCCTTTGCGCATCATCGGCCCAGCCTGCATCGAAGTGTGAATTTCATCGCCCGTACGATCGAGGAAACCGGTGTTGATGAACACAATCCGGTCCTTCACGGCGTGGATACATGCGCCGAGGTTAGCCGACGTCCGGCGTTCCTCGTCCATTACGCCGACCTTGATCGTGTGGCGCGGCAAGCCCAGCAAATCTTCGACCGCATCGAACAGATCATTGGTAAAGGCGCATTCTTCTGGGCCGTGCATCTTCGGCTTCACGATGTAGATGCTGCCTGCTTTTGAATTGCCGTATTTGGCGTGCCCCTCAACGTCGATTGTGCTGATCGCGCTGGTGAATACCGCGTCCATTATGCCTTCAGGGATTTCATCGCCATCAGCGTGCCGGATTGCCGGATTGGTCATCAAATGCCCAACATTGCGGACAAACATAAGGCTGCGCCCTGAAAGGCTGCATGCTTCGCCTGCGCTGGTTTTATAGGCTTTGTCGCCATTCAACTGACGGGTGAGCGTTTTTCCGCCCTTTTCAAAACTCTCTTCCAGATCGCCCCGAATAATGCCGAGCCAATTGGTATAGGCCAGCAATTTGTCTTCGGCATCGACAGCTGCAACCGAATCCTCGCAATCGGCAATCGTCGTCAGCGCGGATTCAAGCATGATGTCCGCAATACCAGCCTTGTCATCAGCGCCGACGGGGGTGTTTCGATCAAACACCACTTCGATATGCAAGCCATTGTTCTGGAACAGCAGCCCTTTATCGGTAAACCCGACCCACTGGCTTTCATCCTGCAATGTGCCGTCATCTTTATCGGCGAGGTCGGCCCAGCTTTGATCAACCAAGGGCAGCGCCGCATCGAGAAATTCGCGGCCGCGAGCGATCACTGCGTCTCCGCGCGCTTTGTCATAGCCGCCAGCCTTGGCCGGGGGCGCATCCAGAGCATCGGTGCCGTAGAACGCATCATACAGACTGCCCCAGCGAGCATTCGCCGCATTCAGCAGGAACCGCGCGTTCAGAATAGGCACAACCAGTTGAGGCCCCGCCATAGTCGCAATTTCGGGATCGACGTTTTTCGTCCCGATTTGAAAATCGCCGGGCTCCGGCACCAGATACCCGATGTTTTCCAGGAACGTCCGATAGGCTGCGGCGTCATGCGGTTTCCCGCTATGATCAATATGCCAATCATCAATCTGCGATTGCAGTTCGATCCGCTTTGCCAAAAGCGCACGGTTTCGCGGGACAAAATCGGCCAGCAACGCGGCAAACCCGTCCCAAAACGCATCAGCATCCCGTCCGAGCGGGGTCAAAACCTGGGTTTCAAGAAATGTCGCCAGCCGTTCATCAATCGAAAGGCCGGCGCGATTTATCATACTGGTCATTGTGGTCCTCGAAATGCCATAAAATGGAACCTGGGGAGGAGGACAGCCGAGATATGGCCAAACGCGGCATGAATTGCAACGGGGCAAAGCGGGCTATGCGCATTGCCTTATACGACGGGTTGGACAGCGCCCGTTCGCCCGCTAGAGGTGATTGCATATGAAACCAGAAATTCTTTCGAAAATCGATGCGTCTGCGATGTTGAATGATGTGCAGGCGTGGTGCGCCATCAATACCGGAACCGGCAATCTGCAAGGCTTGAAAAAACAGGCAGGCGCGCTGGCCGATGCATTTTCGGCATTGCCGGGCGAGGTTGAATTGATCGACCCTGCCCCGGTCACAGGGATCGCTGCGGATGGCAATGAATTCGAGATCGCCAACGGTCAGCATCTGATCGTCCGGGTGCGCCCAACCGCCAATCGCCGATTGCTGTTTACAGGTCACATGGACACGGTCTTTCCCAAGGATCACCCGTTCCAGAACCAGACCTGGCTTGAAGACGATGTGCTGAACGGACCCGGCGTGGCGGATATGAAAGGGGGCATTGCGATCATCCTGCACGCTCTCAAAGTGTTCGAAGCGTCCGGCAAGGCTTCTTCGCTTGGCTATGACATTCTGATCAATTCCGATGAAGAAACCGGATCTCTGGCAAGCTCGGCTCTGATCGCGGAAATGGCGCGCGGCAAGCTGGCTGCGCTGACATATGAACCTGCTGCATTGCCCGATGGCACCTTGGCCCATGCGCGCGGCGGAACTGGCAATTATTCGATCACGATCAAAGGCAAATCTGCCCATGCCGGTCGCAACCCACATGAAGGCCGCAACGCCTTAGTCGCGGCAGCCGATTTGATCCTGCGTCTCAAGGCGATGGAGCGCGATGATATCACTATCAATCCCGCCAAGATCGAAGGCGGAGGACCCAACAATGTTGTGCCTGATCACATCCTCCTGCGGTTCAACATTCGCCCCAAATCGACCGAGGCAATGGAAGGTTTTGACAGCGCGCTCAATGATTTGCTGAGCAGTGTTGAGGCCGATCATGAGGTGAATACGCACCGTCATGGCGGTGTTACCCGTCCGCCCAAACCTGTCGATGAAAATGCCCAGCGCCTGTTTGATCTAGTCAAGCAATGCGGGGACGAGCTGGGTCAGCATATTGCATGGAAATCGACCGGCGGCGTGTGCGATGGCAATAATATCGCAGCCTGCGGAGTTCCGGTGGTGGACACGATGGGCGTGCGCGGCGGATCGATCCATTCCGCGGATGAATTCCTGATAGTACCCAGCCTGAAAGAGCGCGCCGCATTGTCCGCTCTTGTCCTTTCTCGCATCGCTGATGGTGCGCTTGCCGGAGACGTGCATTGACCTATCGCCTACGCGCTGCGCGCCTGACCGATCTTGAACATCTTTATGAGATGGCCAAGCTTACCGGAGGCGGGTTTACCAACCTGCCACCTGATCGGGCCGCGCTATCTTCAAAGCTGGAACGCGCGACAGAAGCCTTTGCCAACGTCACAGATGAGTTGATCGACGAACAATTCGTACTGGTGCTTGAAAACCTGCAGACGAAAAAGGTCGTAGGGACCTGTCAATTGATGACAAAGGTGGGCCAGCAATGGCCATTTTATTCCTACCGCCTCAACACTCTGACGCAGTATAGCAAAGAGCTCGACCGGACAGTTCGCGCCGAGCTGCTCAGTCTGGTGACCGATCTTGAGGGATCGAGTGAGGTTGGCGGATTGTTCCTGCATCCCAATGAACGCGCGGGCGGGCTTGGGCTATTGCTTGCCCGCAGCCGCTATTTGTTTGTCGCGATGCACCGCAATCGCTTTGCCGATCGGATTCTGGCCGAACTTCGCGGTATTATTGACGAGCGCGGCGGATCGCCTTTTTGGGATGGGGTCGCGGGCCGGTTTTTCGGGATGAGCTTTCAGGATGCCGATTATTTCAACGCGATCAACGGAAACCAGTTTATCGCGGATCTGATGCCCAAACATCCCGTCTACGTATCCATGCTGTCCGATGACGCGAAAAGCGTGATCGGAGTGCCGCACCCGACAGGCCGCGCCGCCATGCGGATGCTCGAAAACGAAGGCTTCCATTACGATGGCTATGTCGACATTTTCGATGCCGGGCCCAGCATGGTTGCGCGAACAGATGATGTCACCAGCGTGAAGAACAGCAAGCAGGCCATCGTCGCCGACATTAATCTTTCCGAAGGCGAACGGGCAATTCTGGCGACCGGGCAATTGCAGACATTTCGCGCCTGTTACGGCGCGTGCAAATTCAATGACGATGGCACCATTGCAATTGATGCTGTCGCCGCAGACGCGCTTGATGTGAGCGAAGGCGATACCGTGTGGAGTGTGGCGCGATGAGCGATCTGAAAGAGATTAATTTCGACGGGATCGTCGGCCCTAGCCACAATTATGCGGGCCTGAGCCTCGGCAATATTGCCAGCGCATCGCATAAAGGTGATCCGTCCTATCCCAAGGCCGCCGCACTTCAGGGGGTGGCCAAGATGCGCGGAAATCTGGCGCGGCTTGGGGTTCAAGGTTTTCTCCTGCCTCTGCCGCGACCGAACACAGCGCTGGCCCGATCGCTTGCCTATGACGGGAGCGAACCAGCCGCATTGCGCGCCGCGCCGTGGTCTGCATCGTCCATGTGGACCGCGAATGCCGCCACGGTCAGCCCCGCACCTGATACGAAAGACGGCAAGTGCCATCTCACCCCCGCTAACCTCGTCACCATGCTGCACCGCGCTCAGGAATGGCCCGATACCAAACGTATGCTGGAGGTCGCCTTTGGCAACCGGGATCACTTTACCGTTCATGATATCGCACCGATGACATTCGGTGATGAGGGTGCGGCAAACCATATGCGCTTTTGCGAAGGGCATGGCAGCGCCGGTGTTGAAGTGTTTGTCTATGGCCGTCCGGGAGGCCGTTTCCCCGCTCGCCAACACGAACAATCCAGCCGGCTGGTCGCGCGCCGTCACGGGCTCGACCATACGAAATGCGTGTTTATCGAACAAAATCCAGCCGCAATCGAAGCGGGGGCGTTTCACAATGACGTCGTATCTGTCGCCAATGAGCGGGTGCTGTTTGCCCACGCAGAAGCCTTCGCCGATCAGGCAGGCGCATATGATGCGATCCGCGCCGCTTTTCCCGCGCTCGATGTTGTCGAAGTGCCATCCGAGGCAGTTTCGATCGAAGAGGCGATCCGCACCTATTTGTTCAACGCGCAATTGGTGACGCAGCCTGATGGCAGCATGGCCTTGATCGTGCCGGAGGAATGCCGCGAATCTCAGAGCGTCTGGGCCTATTGCGAAGCTATGATGGCGTCGAATGGCCCGATCCGCGAAGTTATTCCGGTTGATGTGCGCCAATCGATGGCCAATGGCGGCGGCCCTGCGTGTCTGCGCCTGCGTGTGGTGTGCGATCCTGCAAATGTGGATCCGCGCTTTATGCTGGATGATGCAAAGGCCGATCTGCTCGAAGCCACGATTTCCGCGCATTACCCGGACCAGATCGATCCCGCCGACATTGGCAATGAAACTTTAGCCAGCAGCGTGATCGCTGCGCGCAAAGCACTTCTTGATGCGCTGGTTATCCCGGAACTAAGTTAACGCGTTTGCACTTTCTTGTCGGGGCTGTTTACAGTCTGTTACAGGTTAACCAGCGCCCCCCGCACCAACGTGTAGTTGGCATAGGTGTTGCAGTCTAAAAGGTTAACGCAGGAGAGCGCATGTTAAAGAAAATCGGAAGGCTGTTTGTAATCAAGAACAGGTTCGAAGCCTTCGTGATTATCTATGCGCTGGCACTGGGCGCAATGTCGCGCGGGGTCGATTATCTTGAGCAATATCCCGGCGGATGGGGCTGGGCTCTGTTTGCGGCAACCAGCGGCGCGGTTTTCCTTGCGGGCGCGAAAATCCTTGATGGATTGAAAGCCGAAAAGGAATTGGCGGAACTGCGCGAAGGCGCAACCGGACCAAAGACCGTTTGATTTCGCAGTAGAAACATCGCTTATCCGGCGTTTGAATTGCTCAATCGTGCAAACGGGGCGAGCAGTTCGCTGCGGTCTGCTGCATCCAAATCGCCCTGCTCTACCGCTTCAATCGACCAGAATAGCGACGGTGCCTGATCATCGAGCATTGCCCATTCCGGGAACATGCGATCCTCACACGGCTCTTCCAACAGCAATTTAACATTGGTGTGGCGATCATCGGCCAGAATGCGGCCGAACACCCCATCGATTGCGTCATCGGGCCCTTCGATCAATTGCAGGTAGACATCATGGCGGCAAATCAAAGCGCCCGTGATGTCACCGCGCTGATTATTGCGCCGCGCCTGTAACAATATGCCCGAAAGCATTGCATTGTCGAAGCCGAAAGGCTGCGAGCGGTAGATCAATCGTTTTGCCAAACCGCGTCTCCTTATGTGGCCCGGACACCGGTCTAGGCGATGTTTAAGCCACCGCATAGCGTGTTGAAGGCGGCGGCCGCGTATTTCATCGCAGGGCAGTGAGGATTGAAATGATCGGCAGGGAACCGCCGCAGGGGACCGCCGCTCAAAGCGTCAGGTCTGCATTTTTCCCTGAGAAATGCCCGTGAGAAATGCCCGTGAGAAATGCCAGTGAGAAATGGTGAGGGTTTCTGTTGCTAGCTACCCCCGGAGCCCCGGAATCCGTTCTGTTGCCCGGTCGGTCCAACCGCGCTTTAGCTTTGTAAGATCAGGCCGTTAGGCCGTCAGATTACGCAGCGATTGCGAGTGCTTCGTTATCGTTTGCACTTATGAGTTGTGAACAGTTTTACGGGGTTTTCAGCCCGGGCAAAAACTACGCTTTTCAGTCCACGTCGATCCTAGTTCGTCCCCGTCAAAATCCTCTTTTAACAGAGGGTTATGGTGGAGACGCCGGGTACTGCCCCCGGGTCCGTTGTACCTATTGCACGCAGCAATTTATCGCCATAGTCGGTTGCCCGACACCTCTTACATAGGACTTGTGGCATGAATTGGAAGTGACTGGGTGTGATTCTCCGGCCGTTTCGCCGCGCCAATCAGGCGAAGTTTGTGTTTGCGCGGCCCGTCGGGACGCAAAGATGCAGAGGGCATCGCAATCCGGATGGCATGCGGACAAAAAAACGCCCGCACCCTTTCGGGCACGGGCGTTTTTTACGATAGCGCCAGTTTACTTCTTAAGCGCGTCACGAATTTCTGTGAGCAACTCGATTTCGCTCGGGCCTTCAGGCTCCGCAGGCGCTTCTTCGGCTGGCTTTTCAAAGCTTGCCTGCGCCTTGTTGGCATAACGCACCAGCATGAAGATGATGAAGGCAAGGATGACGAAGTTGATAACCGTCGTCACGAACGCACCCCATGCCAGCACATTCGCGCCCGCTTCACGCGCCGCGTCAAGCGACATGCCTGCTTCAACTTCACCCGATAGAACGATGTATTTGTTGCTGAAATCAACATCGCCGAAAATCGCGCCGACCAGCGGCATGATAAGATCGGCCGTCAATGACGAAACGATCACGGCAAAAGCGCCAGCGATAATTACCGCCACGGCGAGTTCCATTACATTGCCCTTGGCGATAAATTCCTTGAATTCGGTAAGCATTACGATCCCCTAGATTACGGTTCCAAGCCCCTCTTTTGCAGGTCTTTTCCCGCCTGCCAAGACGTCAGGATACAAGTTTACACTTCTTGAAAGGTCGCTAGGGTGTGCTATATGTACAATACAGGACTTAGCGCGGTTTTTGATTGAACGTGGCCGCGCTTTTTGGAGGGATATCAATGAATTTGAAGACTATGACCCGCGCTGCTTTGGTGGCAGCCGCATCGCTTTCGCTCGCAGCATGCGGCATCAACTCGGTGCCAGCCGCCGAAGAAGAAGCCAAAGCGAAATGGGCCGATGTCGAAGCGCAATTCCAACGCCGCGCGAATCTGATCCCAAACCTTGCCGAAGTAGCCAAAGGCGCCGCGGAAAATGAGCGCGGCATCCTGACAGAAGTTACCGAAGCGCGCGCACGTGCGACCTCCGTCACTGTGAGCGCGGATGATCTGGGCGACGAGGCGAAAATGGCCGAACTCGCGCAGGCACAGGGTCAATTGAGCCAAGGCCTTGGCCGTTTGCTGGCAAGCTTCGAAGCTTATCCCACGATCCAGTCGAACCAGAATTTCCTTGCGCTGCAAAGCCAGCTCGAAGGCACGGAGAACCGCATTTCTGTCGCGATCCGTGACTACAACGAAGCCGTGCGCAAATATAACACCACAATCCGCACCTTCCCCGACACAATCGGCGCAAACATCATCCACGGCGCAGAGCCGCTGGTCCCGTATTCGTCTGTTACAGAAGGCGCAGAGGAAGCGCCCGAGCTTGACCTGACGGCAAACTCGTAAGCGTGCTGCGCCCATTGCTCATCTTGCTCGCTGCGGCGGGGGCCTTAATTGCGTCCCCCCTCGCAGCGCAGCCGGAATTTCCAGAGCTGTCGGGCCGTGTGATCGACAATGCAGACATCATTCCTGCCGATGTCGAAGCGCAGCTTAACGCAAAACTGGAAGCCCTCGAAACGCAGTCACAGCGGCAATTGGTGATCGCGACCGTTCCCGATTTGCAGGGCTATGACATAGCAGATTATGGCTATCAGCTGGGCCGGGCATGGGGTCTTGGCGATGCGGAGCGCAATGATGGCGCATTGCTGCTTGTCGCGCCCAATGAACGCAAAGTGCGCATCGAAGTCGGCTACGGCCTTGAAGGGACGCTGACGGATGCATTGTCTGCATTGATCATTCAAAACATCGTCTTGCCTGAATTTCGCGGAGGCGATTATCCGGCGGGTATTGTCGCTGGCGCCGACGCCATAATCACACAGCTGCAATTGCCACCTGACGAGGCGCAACGCGTGGCGCAGGCCGCCGGGCAAGAGCGCGCAAGCTCCTCTCGCGAAGGCGGCTTTCCCGTCGGCACGCTTATCTGGATGGGCTTCCTCTTCTTTTTCTTCGTTCTTCCAATCCTGCGCGGACGCAGGCGCAAGCGCAAATACCGGTCTAAAGGCGAAGGCCCCTGGGGTAAGCGCGGCGGCGAGCGTGGCCGCGGCTGGGGCGATACCGCGAGCGACATCATTCTTTGGGAAGTCGGCAGCGCTATTGTGCGCGGCGCGCTTTCCGATGGCGATGATTGGGGCGGCGGCGGCGGCTTTGGAGGCGGCGGCGGCTTTGGCGGCGGCTTCTCTGGCGGCGGCGGATCATTCGGTGGCGGCGGCGCCTCGGGAGGCTGGTAGATCATGGGCTATCTGAACAAAGAGCAGCACAAGACCGTATCCGACGCTGTCGGCGAAGCAGAACTGAACACGTCTGGCGAGATCCTAACCGTGCTGGCAGATCGCAGCGATGACTATACGGATGTCGCGCTGTGGTGGGCGCTTGCAGGCAGTTTCACCATCATGAGCGTTTTCGCCGCCCTGCCCCAGCCATTCCTTGATTTTTGGGATAGTCTAATCGGCGGCTGGGGTCACGAATGGTCGATTGGCGAATTGGCCAGCATGACCATTGCGCTTGGCCTGATTACATTTGTGACACTGGTGCTGATCCAGATGTGGCAGCCGCTGAAATTTTTGTTTGTGCCAGGACCGGTCAAGACATCCCGCGTCCATGAACAGGCAATCAAGCATTTCAAAGTCGGCGCAGAACGCCGGACCCATGGGCGCACAGGAGTGCTGATCTATCTGTCCATGAGCGAACACCGCGCAGAAATCGTCGCGGATGAACCGATCGCCGCGATTGTCCCTGCCGAGGTTTGGGGCGAGGCAATGGGAGATATGCTGATCGAGATCAAAGCGGGTAATATTGCCGAAGGCCTTGCCGTGGGCGTACGCGATGTCGGCTTTGTCCTGTCACAACATTTCCCGCGCACTGATGATGATCAGAATGAGCTTCCAGACAGGCTGATCGAAGTCTAGGGCTATCGCCCATGAGTGACATTTCGATGATCCGCGATTCCGACGCTGACAAGCCCGAAGATATCCGTTGGGAAGGCAAATTTATCACGGCCAAGACCCGTGGCCGATGGGAATATGTAGGCCGCGCGCGGGGCATTCGTGCCGCTGCGATCATCGCGATTGATAAAGACGCAGACGGCACGCGTCATGTCATTCTGGTCAGCCAGTACCGCGTCCCGCTGTCACGTTTTTGTCTGGAAATACCCGCCGGCCTGATTGGCGATGATGATGGCAAAGAAGGCGAACTGGCCAGCGAGGCGGCAGCGCGGGAGCTTGAGGAAGAAACCGGATACCGTGCTGGCAGCCTCGATGTGCTGGGCGAATTCTATTCCTCCCCCGGCATGGTGTCCGAATGCTTTACCCTTCTACGCGCGACCGCCCTTACCAAAGTGAGCGATGGCGGCGGGCTCGCGGATGAGAACATAATCGTGCACCGCGTCGCGCTTTCGAACCTGTCACGCTTTGTTGCGGAATGGCGCAAAGCTGGTCACGCGGTTGATGTGCGGATAGCGATGCTCATGACACCGGAATATCTTGGAGAGGAAATCACATGACATCGACCCGACCGCAGCGCTGTGAAGGCAAATTGGCATTGGTAACCGGAGGTGCGCAGGGACTTGGCCGTGCGCATTGCATCCGGCTTGCGCAGGAAGGCGCGCGCGTCCTGGCCAGTGACATCAACGGGGCAGGCGCAGCCGAAACGGCCGAGATCATCAATGCGGAAATGGGCGCTGGAACGGCATTTTCGGTCGAGCATAACGTGACCGATCCGATGAGCTGGGAAGCCGCCGTCACTGCGGCTCGCGAGAACATGGGCGGTCTTAATGTGCTGGTGAACAATGCCGGTATCGGCGTGCCGGGAAATATCGAGGAATGTGATTTTGCTGATTGGCAGCGGTGTTTTTCGATCAATGTCGATTCCATTTTTCACGGCTGTCAGAAAGCCTTGCCTTTGATGCGCGACCATGCGCCCGGATCAATCATCAACATCTCCAGCATCGCCGGTCTGATCGCGAGCGACACCATGCCGGCCTATAACGCTTCAAAAGCGGCGGTCTGGATGCTGTCCAAATCGATTGCGCTCCACTGCGCGAAAAAGAACATGCAGATCCGGTGTAATTCGGTGCACCCGACCTTTGTCGATACGCCGATCCTGGATGGAACCGCACGCGCAGCTCAGCTGGACAAAGACGTGCTGCTGGAAAAACTGGCGCGGCAAATTCCGCTGAGATTTGTGGGTGAACCCAATGATATCGCCAATGCGGTGGTTTACCTCGCCAGCGATGAAAGCCGGTTCATGACAGGTGCCGAAATCAAACTGGATGGCGGTATTTCAGCAATGTAAAAGCCGATCGGCGCCGGGCCGGAATCAAGAGAGGGGCCAATCGGCCCCTCCCGGTTTGTTCAGATCGGTGCGCAGCGGTCCGAAAAACCAGGGCCGCTCTTTTGTTTGCTGCGCGATCAATCCGCGATCAGCGCAACTGCGAGATAGATCGGGATGGTCAAACCAAATCCGAGCAGTGTCGCGACAACCAATCCGATCCGCCAGATCGTTGCATCGATATCGGTAGCATTGGCCAGACCGGCGCACACTCCGAACAATTTGCCGTTGGCTTTATCAAGGCGATAGCCGGTCTGCGGCGGGCCACTGTTTTTGTTGGTCAGATTGTTCATGCGATGGCTCCTGTAGCGAAAGGAATGGCAGGGCTTGCCGGGATGATGGCTGTTGCCATCAGAATAACGGTGACGATCATCGCACCTGCACCAGCCACAAAGCGGGCGCTTGTCTGATTGCCGAGGTCGAAGAACGAGTACATGTGATTTTTCCTTTCGTTGAAATTTGCTGTGATCAGACCAGGCCGGGTGTGCCGGGAACAATTGCGTAGGCGAAAATGCCGGTCGAGAGGATCACTGAGAACGCTGCTGCGAAGAGGCGGTTGCCGGTGTCACTGTTAAACATGGGTTGGTTTCCTTTATTTGAGAGAGGCTTGACGATCAGACCATCAGCGAAGGGCTGGCAGGGATGATTGCGTAAGCGAAGAAAGCGGCGGAAAGAGCGACCGAGAAGGCGGCTGCGGCGAGGCGGTTTGAAAGGTCTAGAGCGAACATTTGGTATCTCCTGATTGAGTTATTTGTGTCTTTCGGGCCAATCCTTTGGGACACCCGATACATTGCAGGAGGTGTGCCAAACTTGAAAAATGGCGGAATTCTGCGGTTTACACGATTTGACAAGCTGAATGACAAGTTAACAAATCCAAACATTTGGGAATTTACACCATGTGTTGGGATTGGTGATTTCGCACTTTCTCAAGCTGGCCTTTACCGCAAGGAATGCTACCTGCTGTTCTTCCATGGCGCTGACCAAGATCACTCTTCAGAACTTTCGCAACCACGCCGCTTCGGAGCTGGCGGAAACTGCGCATTTCAATCTGCTCGTCGGAGAAAACGGGGCGGGCAAAACCAATGTGCTTGAGGCGCTTTCTCTATTAAGCCCCGGCCGAGGACTGCGCCGCGCCGCTTTAGGCGATTTGGCCCGCAAGCCCGACCCTGATGCAGAAGCGGGCGCCTTTGCGATTGGCGCGAGCTTGATCGAACAGGGCCAGACATCGGCGCGCATCGGCACTTATACAGAGGCAGACCGCCCTACCCGCCGCCTTGTCCGCATCAATGGTGCCGATGCCAGCGCAAGCGCCTTGTCCGAATGGCATGCGGTTTCATGGCTTACCCCGGCAATGGACGGCCTGTTCACCGATAGCGCTGGCGCGAGGCGGCGATTTGTGGATCGGATGGCGCTGGCGGTGGAGCCCGGCCATGCCAAGCACACCTCCTCGCTCGAAAATGCGCTGCGAGAGCGCAACAAGCTGCTGGAAACAGGCGGCGATGCGCGGTGGCTTGATGCTATTGAAGCGCAAGTCGCGCAGCACGGCGCGGTTGTGGCACAGAATAGAGCGCGGCTGATCACACTGCTTGCCGATGAGCTGTCCGCGCTCCCGCCTGAACCGTTTGCGCGTCCGATCCTGACTTATCGTCCGGGAGGCCCGATCGATGTGGCTGAATTGCTGGCAGAGCTGGCCCGCGCGCGGCCGCGCGACCGCGCTGCCGGGCGCGCGCTCACCGGGCCGCACCGCGATGAATTGGAGGTGGTGATGGCATCAAGCGGAGCTGCGGCGGCATCGTGTTCGACAGGCGAGCAGAAAGCGATGCTGATCGCGATCACGCTGGCGCATGGCGTCTTGGCGTCATCGGGGCGGCCCAGTGTCCTGTTGCTGGATGAGGTTGCCGCCCATCTTGATCCGGTGCGCCGCACGGAATTGTTCCGCAGGCTTCGCCAAGGCAAGGCTCAGGTTTGGATGACAGGCACCGAGCTTGCTCCATTTGCCGATATCGAAAGCGAAGCGGCGATCTGGCGCGTAAGCGGCGGAGAGCTGAAACGGCTTTAGGACGCGCCCTCCAGATCGCCTACGGGTTCGGGCAGAGCCGCCTCGACCTTTTCCAGGGTTGAGGAAACGAGCGTTTCAATCCCTTCGGCAGTGGGATGAATTCGGTCCGATTGGAACAGGGTCGGTTCCTGATAGATATCCTCCAGCCAGAACGGGATCAGGTCTGCATCATATTCCTGTGCCAAATCACCATACAACGCATCGAAGTCGGCCTGATATTCGGGGCCGTAATTGGGCGGCGCGCGCATTCCCATCAACAGCACAGGAATATCGCGGTCTTTCAATTCATCCATCATCGCCGACAGATTGGCGCGCGTTTCAGCGGGCGAAAGCCCACGCAGCAGATCATTTCCGCCAAGCTCAAGAATAAACAGATCAGGCTTTTGCTTCTGCGCATCCAGCGTGAAGGTCAGCCGTTGCAGGCCAGCAGCAGAGGTGTCTCCGGAAACGCCCGCGTTTGATATGACCGCATTGATGCCTTTGGAACGCAAAGCGCGCTCCAATTTCGCGGGATAGCTTTCGCCTTCGGACAGGCCGTATCCGGCAAACAGGCTGTTACCAAAGGCGAGTATTGTGACCTCTGGCCCCATCACGGGGATGGCTGGCAGATTTATCTCTTCGCTTGAAGCGCGCGTATCGGGAACCGCAGCGCCATCAGCGGCGTTTTCACTGCACGCTGCCAAAGCCAATGGCAGCATCGCGACCGCCACGCCGCAGCGCAGAGTACGTTTCATTTTCGACCAAGTGCTTTCCTGCATCTATCAGTCCCTCGGTTGGGTATCTTGTTGAGTGCCCTCCCCTATGCCATCTGGTGTCTGTGACCAATACTTCTTCTGGCGCTTCCCCCGCCATCTCCGCCCGCAATCTCACCCTGACCCTCGGCAGCGCCTCTGCTCCGGTGGACATTTTGCGTGGTATCGACCTCGATATCGCTAAAGGCGAGGTTGTCGCCCTGCTTGGTCCTTCGGGATCGGGCAAAAGCTCGCTCATGGCGGTGCTGTCCGGACTTGAGCGGGCCAGCGGCGGCACTTTGAACGTCGCGGGCGCAGACTTCGCAGGGATGGACGAAGATGGTCTGGCACAGGCGCGCCGCGGGCGCATCGGTATCGTGCTTCAGGCATTTCATTTGCTGCCCACGATGACCGCGGCAGAAAACGTCGCGACACCGATGGAGCTTGCCGGCGCACAGGACGCACAGCCGCGCGCCGAAGCCGAACTCGAAGCAGTCGGACTTGGCCACCGGATCGGCCATTATCCAACCCAGCTTTCCGGCGGCGAGCAGCAGCGCGTTGCCATTGCCCGCGCTATCGCGCCGCGTCCCGAACTGATCTTTGCCGATGAACCGACCGGCAATCTTGATGTGACAACCGGCGAAGAAATCGTGAAATTGCTGTTTGAGCGCCGCACGGCCTCTGGCGCGACACTGCTTATCATCACCCATGATGCGGCACTGGCCGAAAAGTGCGAGCGCGTTCTTACGATGGCAGACGGTGTGATTGTCTCTGACACTAAGAATGTGGCCGCATGATCGATGCTGGCGGCCTTGGCTGGAGCGGCGCGTGGCAGATTGCCCGCCGTGATCTCAATGCGCGGTTCAAAGGCCTGCGACTGCTACTGGTGTGCATATTCCTTGGCACTGGCGCTCTTGCCGCGATTGGTACGCTGACAGCCGCCATCGAAAGCGAGCTTGCCGCAAGCGGTCAGGAACTGCTTGGCGGGGATCTCGAAGTCGAAGTGTGGCAGCGCGACCTTTCCGAGGACGAGAAGACGACACTGGCGCAATACGGCACGCTTTCAGGCGGCACGCGTCTGCAAGCCATGGCATCCACCCTTGGCGAGGATGGCCGCGCCGCTCCGATTGAATTGAAAGCCGTAGACACGAAATGGCCGCTGTTCGGCACATTGACGCTGGCAGATGGTTCGCAGACCGGTGCCCCAACCGGAACCGACGCCTATCTGGCGCGCGGCGCGCTCGACCGGCTCGATATCGCCATTGGCGACACATTCCGCGTTGGCACGGTCGAATTGACCGCAGCAGGTGTGATCGAGAACGAGCCTGATCGCCTGTCAGAGGGTTTCCAATTGGGGCCAACCGTAATCGTGGCAGAACAAGTGCCCCTTGATGGCGGATTGCTGGCGCCCGGATCGCTTTACCAAAGCAAATACCGGATCGCCTTTGATGATACCTCCCGCGATCCCGGCGACGTCGAAGATGCGATCACGGAAATCTATCCCAATGCTGGCTTCGATTTCCGCACGCGGGACCGCGCTTCGCCCGGCGCGGACCGGTTTGTACGCCAGATGAGCGATTTTCTGACCCTTGTCGGTCTTGCCGCATTGGTCATTGCCGGGATCGGCATTGCGGGCGGTGTTTCATCCTATCTCGATCAACGCCGGGCCAGCATTGCGACGTTCAAAGTGCTCGGCGCATCATCGCGTGACATCATGCGCATTTACGCGCTGCAGATTGCGGTTGCTGCGATCATTGGCAGCATCGCCGGGCTTGTCGTGGGTGTTTTGATCACGCCGCTGCTCGGAGCCGCGCTTGAAGGTCTGCTCCCGGTCGAAAGCGGCTTTATCATCGAGCCTGCCCCGCTGATCCTCGCAGCGTCTTATGGTCTGCTGGTTGCGTTCGCCTTCGCCGCCGCCCCGCTTTTACGGGCACGCTCCTATCCCGCGATGGCTTTGATGCGCTCGCGCATTGTTCCGCTGTCACAAGACAAGCGCGCTTTGGCGGCAACTGCGCTGGGTATTATCGCGATCTGTGCGCTCGCGATGATCACCACCGATCAGCCGCTGCTTTCGGGTGGTTTCCTGATCGGAGCAGGCGGCGCTCTCATCATGCTCGCAGGGCTTGGGTTTTTGATCCAGTATGTCGCGCGCAAATTACCGCGCCCTTCCAATCCGCTGCTGCGCTCGGCTTTGTCCAACATTCACCGACCGGGTGCGCCGACAGGGGCACTGGTCACCGCGCTAGGATTTGGCCTTGCCGCCTTTGTCCTGCTTGCAGCAGTGCAATCCGCGATTGACGGAAATATTCAGACAAATGTTCCGCAGGAAGCGCCCGATTACTTCGTACTGGATGTTCCTGTCGAGGAAGAGAGCGCTTTCCGCGAATTGGTGACATCCCGGTTCAGCGATGCAACCATTCGCGCGGTTCCGACCCTTCGCGGCGCGGTTTTGGCTTATGGACCTAAGGATGACATGATCCGGGTCGCCGATCTTGAAGAACTGCCCGAAGGCGCCTGGATGCTGAACGGGGAACGCGGCATCACCTATGCTGACAGCCTGCCTCCGGGCAGCCGTGTGGTCGAAGGCGAATGGTGGGACGCAGATAACAGCAGCGAACCGGCAGTTTCCATCGACACGCAATTCGCAAGGGCTGTCGATCTCGAAGTTGGCGATTACCTGACGATCGGTATTCTGGGCACCGAGCGCGATGTCCGCATTGCCAATTTCCGTGAAATTGATTGGGAGAACATGGGGTTCAATTTCACCATGGTTTTCTCCCGCGATGCGATATCTGATGCGCCGCACAAACTATCCGCAACGATCGACCTGCCCGATGGCGCTGATCCGGTAGAACAGGGCGCGATGCTGCGCGATATGGTGCAGCAATTCCCTTCGACGTCCGTGGTCGAAGTGGGCCAAGTCTTGAACGATGCTCGCACTATCCTGCAACAGGTGAGCCTGGCGACGCTCGCCGCTGCGGCCGTGGCCGTTCTGGCGGGCCTTGCGGTGCTTATGGGCGCGATCGCCGCCGCCCGTGCTGCGCGGACCTATGACACTGTGGTTTTGCGCGTACTGGGCGCCAGCCGCCGCCAAATCCTGATGATGCAGCTTGCCGAATACGGTCTGATTGCGCTCGCGCTCGCTCTGGTCGCTCTCGGCCTTGGATCTGGTCTGGCGTGGGTGATCATCACGCAGTTGTTCGAATTCGATTGGCTGCCCAATTGGGGCGAAGTGCTTGCTGTGCTGGGGCTTGGGTTATTTATGGTGCTCGCCTTTGCGCTGGGCGGATCTTTACCGTTGCTACGCGCAAAACCGGCGCAGGCGCTAAGAGAGCTGTAAACACAAACACAAAAGAGCGGAGCTGCACGCCCCGCTCTTTTGCTATTCCTGTTTGATTGAACTTTGTTTCGGGCTTGGTTTCGGGCTTGGTTTCGGGCTTGCCGCCGCTACTCAAACACGCCTGCATTGCTCGGATCTTTGGGATCTGGACCAAACCGGTTCGGCCCCGGCGTTCCCGGCAGCAGCATGACCACAATAAACGCGATGCTGGCGACAAGCCCGATGAGCGGGATGAATGATGCGACGATAAAGCCCAGATACCACCACCCAGACATATCCCGATCATGCAAACGCCGCACAACGACTGCAATGCCCGGAATCAGGATGGCGAGCGCATACAAACCATACACGGACAGGCCGATCCAACTGAGAGTTCCCATCCCTGTCAGTATCGCCTCGGCTGCGGCGTCATCTGACCCCATCACAGATGCCGCCAAGATTGAGGACAGCGCCGGTCCGGCCAGAACAGATATGATGATCAGATTCATCAGCGCAAACATCCAATATTCCATCCGGCGCGAGCGCCCTTGAAAATCGGCATACCGCTTTAGCGGCAAAATCATCCAGTGCATTTTGATCCCCTTGCTCCCCTGCGCAATCGGCCCCGTGCTTTCGCGCAAAGTCAAAACATAACAAAAAAGGCCCCGCCGTAAACCGGCGAGGCCTTTTCTTGATGTTTGGGTGTGATCCTGTTCGTTTAGAACTTGAACCGAACAACACCGCCATATGTGCGCGGCGCATTTGGATAAGCCGCAACCGTGCCTGCCTGGGCAACACCCGGGAAGATGGTCAGAATGTCACGCTCATCAAGCAGGTTCCGGGCAAATGCACCGATCTCCAACCCGTTGTCGAGCGCCAGCGTCATCGAAGCGTTTACGAGGTTCGTATCCCGCTTGAACTGAGTTGCGAAATCGCCAAACGCCGCAAAACCGTTCGAAATCTGCTCGTTGCTTTCGTGGTTGTAATCCACACGAGAGATCAGGCGTGTCCCGCTGTCCCACTCATGCGTGTACGTCGCGCTTGTCGCGATCGAGAAGGACGGAATATTGCCCGGACGGACACCCGAAAGATCACCAATCGGGCTGTTCGTAAAGCTGTCGAACACCGGATCGAGGTGGGTCATCGCGAATGTCAGGACCAGACCGTCTGCCGGATTGATCGTCGCATCAAGTTCAAAACCACGAACCGACTGTTCACCCGCATTGGCGAGCGCAAAGCCCAGTCCGGTGAACAGGAAGCTCTGGAAACCTTCAATCGTCTGGTCGAACAAGGCGATGTTGATGCCGAAGCCATCCCATTGGCCTTTGAAACCGATCTCATAGACTTCGGCTTCTTCCGGACCTGCGAAGCGTGAACCGGTTGAAAGGTTCGGCGTTGCAAGACCAGCATCCGTAATCGGCGATGAAGGTGCAAGGAACGTCGAGTTAAAGTAACCGCGCGGAGCCGGTACGTTAGCGAAAGCCCCCGATGGAGCCGGGACAAAATCACCCAGCAACGGACGGCTGTCACGCGACAGGTTGACCGAGCTCGCTTTGAAACCGGTTGCGTAGCTTGCATACAGATTGACTTCATTCGTTACCTGAAACGCAGCGCGGAACAGATAGGTGAATTTGTCGTCGTTCGTCTGACCTGGCTCGATTGCGTTTGGCACATCGAGGAACCCTGTCTGGAATTGCAGGGCTGCAAGATCCAGGAACGGGTTGGTCGCCGGATTAAGTGCGGCGGCCGCAAGACCTTGCTGCTGAGCTGCCGGCAGCGCCAGGAACTGGTCACGTGACGTCACTGTACCAGCGGTAGCTACTCCGATGAACGCATCGACAAGGTTGATGGTTGCCAGTGGATCGCCAGCGATCGTGTTGATCGCGAAATCCTTGCTGTCATCAGTGTAGTTGAACCCTGCGGTGAACACGAGGCCATCGACCGGTTCAAAATCTACCGTACCAAAGACAGAGTAGGATTCGTTGTTGAGCCCGAAGAATTCCCGGCTGAGGAAGTCGCCGCCCAAAATGCTACCGATCCCAAAGTTTGCACCGGCTTCGGCGGCCTGCAGCGCAGCCTCGCCTGCACCGATCTGCTGGGCAGGTGTAAGGAACGGGATCTGCGAACCGATAAGCTCGGGCGTAGCTCCGAAAAATCCTGCGCTTGCCGCGTTAAAGGCGGCAAAGCTGCGGAAATCCTCACCGATTGGCAGTTCGCTGTTCTGCGAGATCGACTCATCAAAATAGTAACCACCGAGCAAGAAGTTGATCGGACCGTCGAAATCGCTCGCGATGCGCAATTCTTGCGTGAACGTATCAACAGCCTGATCGCGCGTCTCGGTGACGAGATCGGCGCTGGTGAAATCAACATCCTGATTGAAGAAGTTGCGCAGCTCGCGATAGGCGGTGATCGACGTCACCGAAATCGGGCCGGAGCTCCAGTCGATTTGTGCCGAAACACCGTAGTTTTCGTTCTCGTTGACCGGTTCAACAGACAAGAAGTTTTCGTTGGTGAACAGACCGATAGGAGATTGGCCGCCGACCGCAGTAATTGCATCGCGGGTCGTTGGACCAATCGCGAGCGTGCCAGTCTGACAGCAATTCTCGTCGATTTTGCCATAATCACCGATGATGCGGACGCTAAGATCGGCTGTTGGCTCGATCAGCAACTGACCGCGAACCGAATAACGGTTACGGTTATTGATGTCTTCGTTGAGATTGACAATCGTGCCAAAACCATCGCGGCGCTGGTAACTACCATCGACCGAGAATGCGACGTTTTCGGTGATCGGGCCGGTTATGTCACCTTTGAGGAATACGGTGTTGAAATTGCCATAAACGGCTTCAACCGCGCCGCCGAATTCGAATTGCGGCGGACGGGTTACGACCGAAATAACACCAGCCGACGCGTTTTTGCCGAACAAGGTGGATTGCGGGCCGTTGAGAACTTCGATGCGCTGGACATTCGGAAGGTCGTTCAGAGCGGAAGCCGAACGTGAGCGGAAAACACCGTCGATGAACACACCAACCGATGGCTCGATGCCGAAGTTGTTATCGCCGTTACCAAAACCGCGAATAATGAAAGTCGACGCCGAGGAGGTTTGAAGCTGGCTGACGCGAAGCGAAGGGGTGACCGTCTGCAGGTCGAGCACGTCGCGGATCTGTGCCTGCTCAAGCGTTTCACCGCTGGTTACGGAAACAGAGATCGGGGTCTCTTGCAGCGTTTGCTCACGCTTGGACGCCGTAACGATAATTTGATTGCCATTATCCGGCGCCCGAAGCGCGGCGTCGTCATCATCGTCTGCGTCTTGTGCAAAAGCGATGCTAGGCGTGGCGACAGCAAATGCGGCTGCACCTGCGAGTAGGGTTAAGCGGTATGATCCGGCGATGCCGGTTGAATTCGAACGCATGAAAGCTCCTCTCCAAAATCCCATCGAGCTTTGGCTGCCGTAAGGGCACGCGTCCCCAGACGCGCAAGACCTTCCGCTCGATTGGCGCTCGCAATAGGCTATGCTTACGTATGCGACAAGCGTGAAACCCCCAGAACTCTTAGTGAAATGGGGTATTGTTGCAACACCGACACACTGTTGCGTGCCTTTCTTGCGCCGGTCAGAATCGCCAGAGCTTGCCGAACCAATTCAGCTGCGCTAGGCGCGCGGCAAATGTTGCAATGCAACAGCATGTCGACCCTTCGGACTATTCCGTAGCGTCAACCTGACTGTCGCAAACCGGCCATAAACCCGCCTTAACTGCTTATCGTGCTTTTTCGCCGTTCCGCATTCTGCGATCCGGCATTCGAATTTGGAAATTAACGCTCATGTCTTCTAATCTGCGTAATATCGCAATCATCGCCCACGTTGACCACGGCAAGACCACTTTGGTGGACCAATTGTTCCGTCAATCGGGCACATACCGCGAAAACCAGCGCATCGAAGAACGCGCCATGGATTCCGGCGATCTGGAAAAAGAGCGCGGGATCACGATCCTTGCCAAATGCACCAGTGTCGAGTGGGAGCATGATGGCGAGACCACGCGCATCAACATCGTAGATACGCCGGGCCACGCCGATTTCGGCGCCGAGGTGGAACGTATCCTGAGCATGGTCGACGGGGTCATCCTGCTCGTTGACAGCGCCGAAGGTGCAATGCCGCAAACCAAATTCGTGACCGGCAAGGCGCTGGCACTTGGCCTGCGCCCGATTGTTGTCGTCAACAAAATCGACCGTCCCGATGGCCGCCCGCAAGAAGTGCTGGACGAAGTGTTCGACCTTTTCGCCAGCCTTGACGCGACCGACGAACAGCTCGAATTTCCATCGCTTTGGGCATCAGGCCGTGATGGTTACGCCAGCGATGATGAAAGTGCCCGCGAAGGAACGCTTGATCCGCTGTTCAAACTGATCACCGAACACGTCCCTTCCCCTGGCCTTGATACCGAAGGCAAGTTCAGCTTCCTTGCGACCTTGCTTGACCGCGACAATTTCATGGGCCGCGTGCTTACGGGCCGCGTCCAGTCGGGCACGATCAATGTCAACGATCCGATCCATGCCATTGATATGGATGGCAAGGTCGTCGAAGTGGGCCGCGCGACCAAACTGATGAGTTTTGACGGACTTGAGCGTGTCCCCGTTGATAGCGCGAAGGCGGGTGATATCATCGCGCTCGCCGGACTTGAAAAAGCAACGGTGTCTAACACCATTTGCGATCCATCAGTCACCGAGCCGATCGCTGCACAGCCGATTGATCCGCCTACCCTTGCGATGCGTTTCTCGGTCAATGATAGCCCGCTTGCAGGCCGTGAAGGCACCAAAGTCACCAGCCGGATGATCCGTGACCGGCTCCTGCGCGAAGCCGAAACCAACGTTGCCATTCGCGTTACCGAAGCAGACGACAAAGACGCATTCGAAGTGGCCGGACGCGGTGAATTGCAGCTCGGCGTGCTGATCGAGACAATGCGCCGCGAAGGCTTTGAATTGGGCATTTCGCGCCCGAAAGTGCTGTTCCGCGAAGAAGACGGACAGCGCATGGAGCCTTACGAAACCGTCGTCATCGATGTGGATGATGAACATTCCGGCACGGTCGTTGAGAAAATGCAAAAGCGCAAAGCCGACCTCAATGAAATGCGCCCTTCCGGTGTCGGCAAAACCCGCATCACCTTTTCCGCCCCGTCACGCGGGCTGATCGGGTATCACGGTGAATTCCTGTCCGACACACGCGGCACCGGCATCATGAACCGGCTGTTCGAAAAATACGGCCCTTATAAAGGTGCCGTAGGCGGCCGGAATAACGGCGTGCTGATCTCAAACGGTGATGGCGAATCCAACGCGTACGCACTCAACATGCTTGAAGAGCGCGGCGAGATGTTCGTTGGCCCGGCGATGAAAGTCTATGAAGGCATGGTCATCGGCGAGAACGCCAAACCGGACGATCTTGAAGTGAACCCGATGAAGGCGAAGCAGCTTTCCAATGTGCGCTCGACCGGTAAGGATGATGCGATCCGCCTCACCCCGCCGCGCCGGATGACACTGGAACAGTCCATCGCCTATATCGATGATGATGAGATGGTTGAGGTCACTCCGCAGTCTATCCGCCTGCGCAAGACCCTGCTTTGCCCGCACGAGCGCAAAAAAGCCAAGCGCAAAAAATAAACTCAAGCGATCACTCGCCCGCGCCTGATCAGGGCATCCCTCAACGGGCGCGGGTGACGAATTCGGTGATAGCCTCGGTAACGGCGGGCGCGATTGGCAGCGATGCATCGCTGTAGGATCGCAGATTGACCGCACGGTCGCCCGGCGGAACCTGTTTCAGGACATGATTGACCTGTTCAAGGATGACCAATTCGGCATCAACCTGCGCAGACTGCAAGGCCTGCGCGTCGGATAACGCCACTTGAATATCCTCCTGAGGATGCAGGATCAAAACCGGCCCTGTGTAATCGGCAATCATCGCCGCCGGGTCTTGCGCCAGCATACTTTTCATAAAGCGTTGAATTTGCGGCCCGAAAATGGGCAGCAAAACCGGCGGCAGTTCGTTCGCTGCGATGTCCTCGCCAGCTTCTAGCTGCGAAATAGCCTTCTCTGCATCGTCAAGGATGGAGGCATTGGCCGGATTGGCCTTGAATTGTTCGCGCAGAATAGCGCCCAGAGGCCGCCCGGGAGACGCGGCCAGAATAACTCCGCAGATACCGTCGGATCTATCCGCAACGCTGGCTAATGCGATCAACGCGCCTTCGCTGTGGCCCAGCAGCCAAACGCAATCATTGCCCGTTTCGCTGCGCAAAACCGCAGACCAGGCATGTGTATCGGCGACATAGGTTTCGATGGTCACATCGTTCGCGTTCTCCGTCGCTCCCGCGCTTGCAAACATGCCGCGTTTGTCGATCCTTAATGTCGTGATCCCGCGCTCAGCGAGGCGCTCTGCCAGAAGGCGATAACTCGCCGCCCTAACGCCGAGAGGATTGTTACCGTCTCTGTCCGTGGGACCCGATCCGGGAATGATCAGCACAGCCGGACCATTTTGAATATCGCCAGGAACCAACGTTCCGTAGAGCGATCCCATCAGCCCGTCATGAGTAGCCGCGACATCGGTCGAACTTTGTGCGGCCACACTGACCGAGCATCCTGCAAGCAAGGCTGTCCAGCCCAGAAAATGCCGCTTCATTCTTGATCTCCTGTCTTTGCGCCGCCGCCGCTCTGCCAAAGCCACCAGCTGTAGATCGTCGGTATCAAAGCGGCGCAGAGGACGGATCCGATGACGACGATTGCCGAAAGCTCCGGCCCGAGAGGCAGGACTGCGGACAGGATGACGCACGCACCTGCCAGCATCATCAACTTACCGCCCAGCCGATGCGTTGCGATCCAGTTATCCGTATCGGTGATCGCCCACGGGGTGCGGATACCGACGAAGAAACCCGGGCGGCTTTTGGGCAGGAAGTTTCCGATCACCACCAACAAGACGCCAACTCCCATCACGACGGCATCGACCGGTAAACCAAGGCCAAATGCGGGCAGGCCAATCGTCGCCTGAACCACAATCATCAAAAACAGCATGGCAATCCAGACCGCCCGCAGCAAAGGCGCCGATCCGTCCAGCTTTTCCTGAAGCGGTTCAAGCGCTGGAATAATCGAAAACAAAATGGCTATCGCCGCAACCACAATCGGCGGAAGCAACAAGGCTTGAAGGGCTGGCGCGAAATTGTCTGGCGTACCGGTTGCGTCCCAATGCACCGGCAATTCAGCGCCAGCGGGCAGCCGCGCTTCTGCCAGAAACGCAAAGACCACCATGGCAGCCGCAATCACGGCAGAGACGATCAGGAGGGTCCTCGATCTCATTTTAAACCTCGTTCGGTTGGCGTCGATTCTGGGATTCTGGCGCATCGGATTTTGCGCCGGAGCGGCGAACGCGCCCCATAAAGCCCATTACCGCTTCTTCGAGCGTCGACATATTGAGCGTGTAAATGATTGTGCCTGCGCGGTTCTCTCCAACGATCAGGTCGGCCGATTTCAATTTTGCAAAATGGCCCGACATGGTCGGCTTTGACACATCAAACGCATCGGCGATTTCGCCTGCGCTCATGCCCCCGCCTTTCAGCATCTCGAGCACTTGCCGGCGGATTGGATGAGAGAGAGCTTCAAACACAGACATACGCTATTTAGCTAATTCGCTAAATAGCGTATGTCAAGCGCGCTCGTGCACGCAAGGATGCCTCGCTCGTGCGTGCGTGCGTGCGTGCGTGCGTGCGTAGGAGAGTAGCTGCGTGGAAAGTGAAAGATCCCTCGCCCTTATCCTCGCCGCGCCCGGATCACGTAATTAGCCCATGAAATTTGGCTGACCGTTTGACGCGCTCACCCCGCCATCAACGGGCAGGTTCACGCCTGTGATAAAGCTCGCATCTTCGCTGGCGAGGAAAGCGGCAGCGGCGGCGATATCTTCGGGTTCGCCAACGCGTTTTATCGCCATGCGGTTCATCACCATCTTCATAGCGCCCTCATTTTCGAGGATTCCTTCGACCATGTCCGACCGGGTAACCGATGGGTTGATCGTATTCACCCGAACGCCCATCTGGCCAAGCTGCAGCGCAAGACCGCGGGTCAGGTTTGTCACCGCCCCCTTCGATGCGTTGTAAAGCGGCAGCATGGAATCGCCGCCAATGCCCGAGACACTGGAAATGTTGATGATCGAACCTTGGGTTTTGATCAATTCAGGGATCGCCTCGCGCGAGAGATAGATCACACCTTTGACATTGATATCAATCACCCGGTCGATCGCTTCATCGCTGGTTTTGTGGAGCAGCCCCTGATCCGCAACACCGGCATTGTTGACCAACGTATCAAGCCCGCCGAATCTTTCGACTGCCGCGGCCACGATCTTTTTCGCAAAATCCGATTTGCTGACGTCACCTGCCACCACCAGCGTGCGCTCCGGATCAAGCGTACCGGCCACTTCGGCGCATTTCTCGGCATTGCGGGCGTTGATGATCACATTGGCGCCTTCGGCATGGAAACGCCGGGCAATGCCCTCTCCAATGCCGCTTGACGATCCGGTTACGATTACGGTCTTGCCTGCAAAACGGTCTGATTGGGTCATGAACAATCCTTTGGTGTTTCTGGTTCTGTGGTGCTGGATCAATCCCGGAAGGGCCGATTTGTGCCCGATTGGCCGCGCCGCAGGATTCTTGCACTATGCCTCTTGCGGAAGAAATACCCTTAGCACCAAGCCGCCTATACCATGTGATCCTTGCAAACTTTCCCCCTACGGTGGCGTTGCAAGGTCCGATTTGTTACCCGCCTGACCACCATGCAAACAGCAACCCTTTTAAGCCTCGCCCTGTATTTCATCCTCATGATTGGCATCGGGCTTTACGCCTGGCGCAAATCAACCGCCGATAGCGAAGGCTATCTGCTTGCCGGTCGCAATTTGCCTCCTTCGGTTGCTGCGCTGTCTGCGGGTGCTTCCGACATGTCCGGCTGGTTGCTCTTGGGATTGCCAGGCGCGTTATACGCAACCGGATTGGTTGAGGCGTGGATCGGCATCGGCCTGTTCGCAGGCGCTGTCGCCAATTGGTTTATTGTCGCGCCGCGCCTGCGCGAACAGACAGAGACGCGCGGCAACGCGCTCACCATTCCGCAATTTCTGGCCAATCGGTTTCCTGAACGAGCCGTCACTTTGCGGGTAATCTCTGCCATTGTCATCGTCACGTTCTTTACGGTCTACACCGCCGCCGGGCTGGTTGGCGGCGGCAAGCTGTTCGAAACCGCATTTGCGGGGATGCTTCCGGGAATGGGCATGAGCGATTACATGCTTGGCATCGTCATAACGGCCGGCATTGTTCTGGCCTATACGATGGTTGGCGGGTTCCTCGCTGTGAGCCTGACCGATTTTGTTCAGGGCATCATCATGATGATCGCGCTGGTCATGATGCCGTTGGTCGTGATGTTCGGCAGCGGCGGAGATGCTGGTGGCTCAATTTCCGATGTCGACGTACCGGGCTTTCTAAGCCTGACAGAAGGGCTCACCGGGCTCGGATTTATCAGCGCGGTAACATGGGGCCTCGGCTATTTCGGCCAGCCGCATATCATCGTACGCTTTATGGCGATTGATACCGTCGCAAAAGTCGCGCGGGCTCGCACATACGGCCTGTCATGGATGGCCGTATCACTGCTTGGCGCGATTGGGATGGGTCTTGCCGGGCGCGCCTATGCCGATCGCAACGGTTTGGTCGTCGAAGACCCAGAAACGATCTTCATCGTGCTGTCAGAACTGCTGTTTCATCCGCTGATCACGGGCTTCCTGTTTGCTGCATTGCTTGCCGCGATCATGAGCACGATCAGCTCGCAATTGCTGGTCAGCTCCAGCTCTTTGACAGAAGATTTCTACCGCCTGTTTCTGCGCAAACAGGCAAGCGAACGTGAAGCTGTCAATGTCGGACGGATCTGCGTCGCACTCGTCGCAATCGCGGCCATGTTCATTGCCAGCAATCCGGATAGCGAAGTTCTGGGTCTGGTTTCAAATGCGTGGGCCGGTTTTGGCGCGGCATTCGGGCCGCTGATCATCCTCGCACTGACGTGGCAGGACAAAGAAGGCGCGGGCATGACAGGGGCAGGCGCTGTGGCGGGCCTTGTCACCGGGGCCGGTGTCGTCGGATTGTGGATCGCCTTTGGTCTCAACGCCGATTTCATCAATGGGCAAGGCCTCTATGAGATCGTGCCCGGCTTCATCGCATCCTGGATAGCGATTGTAGTGGTTAGCAAAGCCACATTCAAAACCGGTGTCACAGCGGCGTCTGTTCAATCCTGATCGGATTGTAACCACACGGCGAGTTCTCTCGAACACACTCCAGATGCATTCGGCATTTTGCCGGCTGTCTTGCCATTTTTGGAGTCCAATCAATGAACCGTTTTTTCCTTTTGTTCGCGGTAATCGGCGCCGCCATCTTCGGGACCATGCAGCTTTCCGCGCAAGGCAGCGCGAATGGCTGGCAGACCTATGACGCCGGCGAATTCATCATGGCGCAAAAGAAAGGCAAGACAATCGTTGTCGATATCTACGCCGACTGGTGCCCGACCTGCCGCGCGCAAGCCCCTATTCTAGAGGAGTTGCGCAAAGAAAAACAAAGCAAAGACACGCTTTTCGTGAAGGTCAATTTTGACGACGAGAAAGCGTTTCTGCGTCAGCACCGTATCCCGCGCCAATCGACCATTCTGGTATTCGATGGAGAAACCGAGGTCGTGCGTTCGATTGCAGAAACCAATCGCGCGCGGCTTCGCGGCAAAATCCTCGGCGCGCTTTGAACGCTTTGCGGGCGTCAGGCTGAAACAATGATTGGTAGCGTTCTCCTGTCCTTTGTCGCTGGGTTGGTGACAATCCTGAATCCGTGCGTCTTGCCGCTGGTGCCGATCCTGATCGCGTCGGCACTCGGCAAGAGCCGGTTCGGGCCGCTTGCTCTTGCAGCAGGTCTGGTGACGAGTTTCACGCTGTTCGGGTTTACCGTGATCGCGTTTGGATACTCGCTGGGCATCAATGAACAAGCGGTCCGGATATTTGCGGGCGCCATGCTCGCGGCGGCGGGCTTTGTCCTGATGGTTCCCCAAGCGCAATCCGCCTTGACCGCGGCGGCTGCACCGGTCGCCAATTTCGGCAATCGGCGGCTTGAAAGGTTGAACGGGAATGGCGCGGGCGGACAATATGCGATCGGATTACTGCTCGGTATTGTTTGGGCCCCGTGTGTCGGCCCCACCCTTGGCGTGGCAATCGCTGCCGCCAGCCAGGGCGAGGATTTGGTCGGCAGCTTCGTCATTTTCCTGATTTTCGGAAGCGGCGTGGCCACCAGTGTGCTGGCCTTCGCCTATGGCTCGCGAAAGGCATTGGGCGAGCGCCGAAAGACCATGCAGAGCCTTGCAAGATACGGTAAACCACTGTTCGGGGCGGCGCTGTTTATTGTCGGGGCAATGGTCCTGACCGGGTTTGACAAGGTGATCGAAATCGCGCTGCTCGATGCGTTGCCGCAAAGCGTGATCGAATTCACCACGCGGTTCTGACGTCACCGGCATTGCTGATCACCCTTCCCTCACCGTGCCAATTGCGACATGCTGTACGCAACAGACGGGAGGATGTTTCAATGACCGATACACCACGCATTACCGGATTGGGCGGCGTATTCTATGTGGTAAAAGACCCCGCAGCGACCCGTGAATGGTACCGCGACAAGCTGGGTGTTGATGGTGAATATGGCCCGCAATTGGCATGGGCCGATGAACCAAAAGCCAACCCCTATTCCTTAATTAGCCATTTTCCGGATGACCAATATATCAAACCGGGCAGGTCAGGATTTATGATTAACCTTCGCGTCAATGACCTTGATGGATTTTGCGAGGAGCTCGGGAGAAAAGGCGTTAAAGTTCTCGACACTGCGGATGAAGGGTATGGAAAATTCGCCTGGATCCTTGATCCAAACGGGATAAAAATTGAGCTTTGGGAACAGGTTGCGGAAGAATTGCCCTGATAATCGTTTCAGAAAAACGGGCTGCCGCACCGTTCATCGAATGATCATGGTAAACGCGCGTTAAGGTTACTGATTGAAAGTCCGGTAACCAAAAGTGGGTAATTCCTCTTAGCCATGAAACGCTCAAAAACTTTGCGGATCGCCCTAGCAGCGGCAGGTTCTATCGTTGTCGCCGGCTGTGGCAGTTTGATCCCTACCGCAAGCGCGCCTGCACCAAGCGGCGAACGCTATGCCAAGGCTGGCGCCTACACACCGCCCCGGACTGCGGCACCTGCACCGCGCCGCTTTGCATCGACCCCGCAAAGTGTTGCTGCGAACTCGTCTGATGCCAGCTGTCTTGCTGAATTGAATCAGGCCGGAGCGCGGTTCAATCCCGTCCCGGATACATATTCTGCGCCGGGCTGCAACAAACTGGGCACGGTCCAGCTATCGGCGCTTTCCGGTGATGCGCGCCAGGTCAATGTCAGCAATATCGGACCTGTGAAATGCCGCACGGCCAAGGCTTTCAACGCGTGGGCGCAATACGGCGTAGACCGCGCCGCCCGGCAGATACTGGGCAGCCGGCTTGAACGGATCGAAACAATGGGCAGTTATTCCTGCCGCAATGTCGCAGGATCAAACCGGAAATCGGCGCATGCTACTGCGGGTGCGATTGATGTATCGGGCTTTTTACTCGCCGATGGACGCCGGATCAGTCTGAAAAACGATTGGGATGCCGGAACCCCGGCAGAGCGCGAATTCCTGCGTGTGGTTCACAGAAGCGCCTGCAAGCGGTTTGGGACGGTTCTCGGCCCTGAATACAACCGCGCGCATGAAGACCATTTTCACCTTGAAGGAACCGGCGCAAAATTCTGCCGCTGAACCGCACAAAAACGCCTCCGCAGAATTATTCCGCAGAGGCGTTTCGGCGGGAAACCCCATTCAATTCTAAGTTTGTCGCGGTTCCAGTTTTGCTTCGAGTTTGAGACGCACCGCGTCGGCGGCGTGATTCGCACCCAGTTTGTTCATCATGTTGGCCCGGTGAATCTCCACCGTGCGCGGGCTGATTTCGAGTTCGCGCGCAATGATTTTGTTGCTGCTTCCCCGTGCCAACCAATCCAGCACTTCCCGTTCGCGGGTCGAAAGGCTTGAAATGCGGTCGCGCGCTTCGATCATACGGCGGCGTGTTGCCCCGAAAACCTCAGCCTCTTTCTCGATCCGCGCAAGGCATCTTGCGAACCTGTCCGGATCCAGCGGAAGCGACAGATAATCCAGCGCGCCTGCCTTGATCGCTTCAACGATCCGTCCCGGGCGCGGCTGCCCTTCGATTGCGATCAACGGTAACCAGATACCCAATCGGCTCAGCCGTTCTAGGATCACCGCAACACCGCCCTCTTCGGGGGTGTCCCGGGCAACAATAATGCCCTCACGCGGAGGATGGACGGACAGTTCCGACAAATCGCCATAGACTTCGGAATGGTGACCCAGGGCGAAACCGATGCTTGCCAACTCGGCGCGGTTACGGCTCGATGAATCGATGAAATGGAGAGAGGCTTTGCGTGTCATTCACAAAGCAAGACCCCGTTTTCGCGGTAATTACACTTAGTACTTGGTCCAATTCGGACCGATAATCTCGCAGACTTTCAAATCTCCCGCGAAATCGACTGAAATATCGGTCCAGTTTGAAGCAATTGCTTTTGAGAAGATCGCCGATACTTAAAAAATAGCCAATTTCGCGCGGACGATTATTCAGGTGTCGAATGTGTAACCGGGCAAGGAATGGAACGCAGACTTCAACGCATCACCCCAGCCTGACGAGATTGTATCGAAATACGGATCGCCCTGTGTAATGCGATGTTGATGGGTTGGCGCAAAATCATCTTTGCCGATAACCAGCAAATCGAGCGGCAACCCAACCGAGAGATTGGCTTTCAAAGTGGAATCGAACGAAACCATCAACAATTTGGCCGCGTCTTCAAAGCTCATATCACGGTCATAGCCGCGCAAGATGATCGGGCGGCCATATTTGGTTTCACCAATCTGGAAAAACGGAGTGTCCCAGCTGGCTTCGATAAAGTTGCCTTCGGGATAGATCATGAACAGACGCGGTTCCATGCCAGCGATTTGTCCGGCGACGATGATCGACGCTGTGAATCTGCCCTTCCCGCGATCGCCATTCGCTTTCTGGCGTTCCTCGATCGTGGTGCGCAGCAAGCTGCCGATTTCGCCAACAACGGAGAACATTGTCTTGCCATTTATCAGCGTATTCTCGCGGTCTTCGGGCTCTTTGGTGCGCTCTTCAAGCTGGCTGACAACCGCCTGTGTGGTCGCCAGATTGCCTGCGGTCATGACTGCGATCATGCGTTCACCGGGAACCTGCCAGTGAAACATTTTGCGGAATACAGAAATATTATCGACACCCGAATTGGTCCGGGTGTCGCTCATCAGCACCAAACCTTTATCAAGCACCATGCCAACGCAATAAGTCATGTGGAATTCTCCGAGGGACGGAAGCGCGCAGTTAGAGTATATCCCGGTGCGCGCAAGCGTTATTGCTGCTGTTGCGCTTGTTCCTGCTGTTCGTGATCATCATGCTGTTGCTCCACCGCGATATCCACGGTGAGGATTTGCTCCGATCCACCAAAGCTGATCCCGGTGATAGGAGCCGCATCGCGGTAATCGCGTCCGGTGGCCACACGGACATAACGCGGATCGGGACTGATCCCGTTGGAAATGTCAAAACCGACCCAGCCCAGACCATCGACATGCGCCTCTGCCCACGCATGGGTCGCCTCCTGATCGATCCGGTCGTTCATCATCAGGTACCCGCTGACATAGCGCGCGGGAATACCGCCTGCGCGTGCCGCCCCGATAAAGATATGCGCGTGATCCTGACACACGCCTCGTGCGTCGTTCAACGCTTCCTCTGCGGTTGTGCCCACGCCGGTCTGGCCGGTTTCATAACGCACCTGTTCAGAAATAGCGCGGGAGAGCGTGTGCAGGTAATCGAGCTTCTCGCCCTCGGGTGGGGGGCCCAGTTCGCGGATCATGCCGCGCATTTTCACACCCGGTTTGGTCAATGTGGTTTGCCCGAGAAAGCTCCACAGCGGCAGATGGCCCGAATGATGGCCAATCACGCCGCCTTCATCCTCGGTCTCGACTGTTCCGGCACACGTGACGGTGACTTCGCTGGTCCCGCCATCGACAGAAATTAGGGTCACCGTGTTGTGGTGCTGGTCTTCATATTCCAGTTCGGTATGGGCGTTGCTGTAGCTCATATCCCATTTCAGAATTTTCTGACCTTGCGTCTCTTTCGGTGTCAGCCGCAGCCGTTGGAGGCCATGAACCACAGGCTCTTTAAAAGCATAACGGGTCGTATGACGGATCGCCAATCTCATGTCGCAAACCTCATGCTAGAAACCTGTAATCATCGCCGATGGCAGAGCCGATCGCCGCGTTGCGCGCCATGAAATCGACGAGGAATTCATGCAGCCCCCGTTCGAATATCTGGTCTACGGTGATATCCGCGATGTGCATATCGGCATCACGCATCAGCTCATTGCATGTGCCTTCTGCGCCATGCAGCCGAGCGAGCGCCGCCAGATTATCACGCTGCGCGCTGCGACAAAAAGCAAGGCTGCGCGGGAAGCGATCATCCAGCACCAGGAATTCGACGATTCCGCGGGCATCGATCTGACCGGCATTAAGCCACGTATAGGCGCGCGCGCCCGCGACGGATCTGAGAACCTGATCCCACTGCCCGCTATCAAGGCTCGACCCGACATAGGATAGCGAGGGAAGCAGCAGGAAATATTTCAAATCAAGGATACGCGCAGTGCTTTCGGCGCGCTCAATAAAGGTGCCAGCGCGGGCGAAATGAAAGGCTTCATTGCGCAGCATCGAACCGTCAAATGCACCGTGAACCTGTGTTCCGGCACGGCGGATAGTGCTGACAACATCGCCGACCGCGCTTTGGCTTACGGGACGCGACAGCAATTTATCGAGCGCCATCCAGCTTTCATTGACCGCTTCCCAGACATCGCTTGAAATATTGGTCCGCGCCAGCCGCGCATTGGTGCGCACTGCGCCAAACATTTCGCGGACATTGGCCGGATTGGTCTTGTCGCGAAGGATGAAATTCCACGCCGATTGGCCATCATAGCTATCGTGACTGGCCTCGTAGATCGCTTTCTGACCGCTGGTAAGGATGACTGACCGCCATTCTTCCTCAGCCGTCTGCAGATCACGAGTGACAGCCATGCGCAGCCCCGCATCAAGCAGGCGCGCAGTGTTCTCTGCTCGCTCAAGATAACGGAACATCCAGAATAGCCCGTTGGCGGTGCGTCCTAACATTTTGTGGCCACCATCAGTCTTTCAAAACCCATGTATCTTTTGTCCCGCCGCCTTGGCTCGAATTGACGACCAGCGACCCTTCCTTCAACGCGACGCGCGTTAGACCGCCCGGCGTAATCTCGATCCCATTCGGCGAAACCAAAACAAATGGGCGCAGATCAAGGTGGCGCGGTGCCAGACCCTTTTTGGTGAAAATCGGACAGGTCGAAAGCGACAATGTCGGCTGTGCAATATAGTTTTCCGGGGCCGCGATCAGTTTGGCGCGGAACGCTTTGATCTCTCGCTTGGAAGCGGTCGGACCGATCAACATGCCGTATCCGCCAGAACCATGAACCTCTTTGACCACCAGATCTTCGAGATTATCGAGCACATAGGCCAAGCTATCATCATCGGCGCAGCGCCATGTCTCGACATTCGGCAAAAGCGGTTTTTCGCCGGTGTAGAACTCGACGATCTCCGGCATGAAAGAATAGATTGCCTTATCATCGCAAATGCCGGTGCCCGGCGCATTCGCGATCGTGATGCCGCCTGCGCGGTACACGTCCATGATGCCCGGCACGCCCAGCACGCTCGACGGTTCGAAACTCAGCGGATCGAGATAATCATCATCCACGCGGCGATACAGGACATCGAGCGGTTTATACCCGCTGGTCGTGCGCATCTGGACCACGCCGTTTACAACGCGAAGATCGCTGCCTTCGACCAGTTCAGCCCCCATCTGATCGGCCAGAAAAGCGTGCTCGAAATATGCCGAATTAAAGATGCCCGGTGTTAACACCGCAACATTCGGCTTTGCCCGCCCGCTTTCCGCAAAGGCCGGCGGCGCGCAGGCCGCGAGCGAACGCGCGAGGCGGCGCGGATAATCAGAAACGGTCTCTACAGGCACGCGGCTGAACAGGTCAGGGAACATGCCCATCATTGTTTCGCGGTTTTCCAGCATGTACGAAACACCCGAAGGGGTGCGCGCATTGTCTTCCAGAACAAACCATTCATCGGGGCCGGTGCGGACCAGATCAATTCCGACAATATGCGTGTAAATGCCCCCGGGCGGGGTGAAACCGACCATATTGGGAAGCCACGCTTCGTTTTGTTTGAAAAGCCTTTCGGGCAGCCTTCCCGACCGGATGATTTCCTGCCGGTGGTACAGATCATACAGAAAACTGTTGAGCGCCCTCACCCGCTGTTCGATCCCGCGCGTCAGCTTACGCCATTCCGGCGCAGTGATAATGCGCGGCACCATGTCAAACGGGATTAGACGCTCTTCGGCTTCATCTTCGCCGTATACGTTGAACGTGATGCCGGTTTTGCGAAAACTGTCATCCGCCTCGGCATTTTTGCGTTGCAGCCATCTGTTATCTTGCTCGTCATACCACGAACAATAGTCGGTATAGGCCGGACGGGTATTGCCGTCGGCATCATACATTTCGTCAAACTTGTCGGAAGTGCCGACCATTGATCCCCCTGGTCACAAAAACGTGCAATGATGCTTGTACGCATCGGCGCGCGAAATGAAAGCTTAACAAACCAAAGGATCAAACCCGTTCAAGTTCCGAAATAACTGCGCGAACGGCGGCCGGAGCGTATGAAAAACCCATATGCGTGCAATCAACTTCGATTGTGCGGTCACGCTCATGTGTGAGACCGCGTGCGCAATCCGGCGCGATCACACCGTCGCGCGGGCTCCACATTGCAACAGTTTCAACCGGTGGCTTGGTGCCGACGCGATTTTCAACCGGCGGCGCATCAACCCGATGGCCGGTCACAAATTGATACAGCCGCCACGCATTGTTGGCACGCGGATCGCCGGAAAATGGCGAACCCATGGTGATAACCTTCGCGACCTTATCCGGGTGCCGGTGGGCCAGCTCGCGTCCAAACATTCCGCCAAGGCTCCAGCCGAGCAGAACCGGCTTCGTTTCGTAACGCTCGTAAACCGCGATCAGTCTGTCTTCTAGTGCCGCGATCCGCTCTGGCGACGGGCCACTGTTAAAACCAAGCTTCCACAATTTTGCCTTGTGGCCCGCGCGCTCGATCTGGAGCGACAGATACCGCATCGTGACAGGCGTGGCGAGAAAGCCCGGCAGCATCAGCACGATACTGGGATTGGCGGCCGGCTGGATCGCAGGCGGACTGCGAAGCCTGCTGGTCAAAGGCGAGAAGACGTAACCTGCCTCATTCGCAAGCAAACGCAGCGCAGGGCGAACAGGCGCTGGCCCTTCAATCTTTTGCGAGGCGAGACGCAATCTCTCGCCCAGAGTGATGGATTTCTGCGTTGCCATGGGCCAAGAATATTACTTTCGACCCATGAACGCCAAGTGAAATCTACCCCGGACAATCGCCGACGCGCGTCGTCGTGCTTTTCAAAGTCATCTGCATGCCCTGACCAGATGTCGCATCGTTCATATCCATTTTCACCGTCATATCCTGCTGGGTTTCGCCGATCGTTCCGTTGAAAGAGATTGTCCCCGTCCCGCCGGAGGGGTCTTTGCAATTCATCACCGCATCCAGACGTCCGCCGGATGCATCGAAGGATTCGTATTCGCAATCATCGCTAAACCCCTGAAGTTGCTTAACGTAATCCTGATATCCGTCATCGATCATATCCTTGGTGATGCACATGCTTTGTTCCTGGGTCGCGCCCATTTCCATCAGGCCGCGCATCATTTGGGCGTCTTTGTCCGGTACTCCGGGCATGGCGAATTCGATCAATTCGGATGTCGTTGTGTATTGACCGGGCTCAGGTTTCGCCAATTCTTCAAAGGCCGCTTCAAGCTGCGCGGGATCGTTTGGGTCATCCACCGCCCCGCTGCCCCCGCACGCCGCCAAAGCCAACGCAGATGCCGCCGATAAAACCATCTGAATACGCATAAAATTTCCCTCCGAAGTGCGTATCGCATGCTGAAGCGTTCTGAACGCTTGAGCAAGTCTTCATCTGCCCCCATATGACCGTGCATGGCGGAATTGATTATCAGACGCGGGCTGGAAGAACCGGATACCAGCGAAGACTTTACCCCGCACCGGCCTGAACGCCCTGAAAAGAGTATGCCGGGCAAACGGTTTGAGCTGGTCTCCGAATACACACCTGCCGGGGATCAGCCGACTGCAATTGCAGAACTGGTCGCCGGGACAAAGGCCGACGAAAAAACGCAAACGCTGCTTGGTGTGACAGGATCGGGCAAGACTTTCACCATGGCCAAGGTGATCGAGGAATTGCAGCGCCCCGCTTTGATCCTTGCCCCGAACAAGATTCTCGCAGCGCAGCTTTATGGGGAGTTCAAGAGCTTCTTCCCCAACAATGCTGTCGAATATTTCGTATCATATTACGATTATTACCAACCCGAAGCCTACGTCCCGCGTTCCGACACGTACATCGAAAAAGAATCGAGCGTGAACGAAGCGATCGACCGGATGCGTCATTCGGCCACGCGCGCGCTGCTTGAACGCGATGATGTGATCATCGTCGCTTCGGTCTCATGCCTCTACGGTATCGGATCGGTCGAGACATACTCGGCGATGATTTTCGACATCAAGAAAGACGATACCGTCGATCAACGCGAGCTCATCCGCAAACTTGTCGCCTTGCAATACAAGCGTAACGATGCCGCCTTTCAACGCGGCACTTTCCGCGTGCGGGGGGACAATCTGGAAATCTTCCCAAGCCATTATGAAGACACCGCCTGGCGCATCAGCTTTTTCGGGGACGACATTGAGGAAATCAGCGAATTTGATCCGCTTACCGGCACCAAAGGGAGATCGCTGGACACGGTACGGGTGTATGCCAACAGCCACTATGTAACCCCCGGCCCGACCATGAAACAGGCGGCAGAGGCGATCAAATTCGAGCTTGCAGAGCGGCTGAAAGAGCTGGAAGCCGAAGGCAAGCTGTTGGAACATCAACGCCTTGAACAGCGCACCCATTTCGATCTCGAGATGATTGCCGCAACCGGAAGCTGCGCGGGGATCGAGAATTACTCCCGTTTTCTGACAGGTCGCCTGCCGGGCGAGCCACCGCCCACCTTGTTTGAATACCTGCCCGAAAACGCGCTGTTGTTCGTGGATGAAAGCCACCAGACCGTGCCGCAGATCGGCGCAATGTCAAAGGGCGATCACCGCCGCAAAATCACGCTTGCCGAATACGGTTTTCGCCTGCCATCCTGTATCGACAACCGCCCCTTGCGTTTCAACGAATGGGACGCGATGCGCCCGCAAACATTCGCAGTCAGCGCAACCCCCGGCAATTGGGAAATGGAGCAGACCGGCGGCGTTTTTGCCGAACAGGTCATTCGCCCCACCGGCCTGATCGATCCGCCGGTAGAAATCCGTCCAGTCGAAGATCAGGTGCAAGATTGCATTCAGGAATGCCTGGCGACCGCAAAGAAAGGGTACCGGACACTAGTCACCACGCTGACCAAGCGGATGGCCGAAGACCTGACCGAGTTCATGCACGAAGCGGGCGTGCGCGTCCGTTATATGCATTCGGACGTCGAAACGCTGGAGCGTATCGAGTTGATCCGCGATCTGCGGATGGGTGTGTATGACGTGCTCATCGGGATTAACTTGCTGCGCGAGGGGCTCGACATTCCGGAATGCGGGCTGGTCGCGATCCTTGATGCGGACAAGGAGGGTTTCCTGCGGTCCGAAACATCGCTCGTCCAGACCATTGGCCGCGCCGCGCGCAACGTCGATGGCAAGGTCATCCTGTATGCCGACCGCATCACCGGCAGCATGGAACGCGCGATGGCCGAAACCGACCGCCGCCGCGAGAAGCAGGAAGCATACAATAAAGAACACGGCATCACGCCGACCACAATCAAGCGTAACATCGCCGATATTGTCGGTGACACAGCCAGCAAGGACGGCGTCACGGTCGATCTGGAAGATGACGGGGTGAACAACCTCGTCGGGCACAATCTGCGCAGCTATATCGAAGACCTCGAGAAACGCATGCGAGACGCCGCAGCCGACCTCGAATTCGAAGAAGCAGGACGCCTGCGCGATGAAATCCGCCGGCTTGAAAATGACGAGCTGGGCCTGCCCGATGCCGAGAAAAAGGCGCCAAAAGTCGGCCGCTCGGACGCCGGACGTCCCGGCACGCGTAAAACGCGATACGGCAAGAAACGCACGAAATTTATGGGCGGCAAACCGTGAAGCAATCTTTCATCCTGACACTGCTTGCGCCTGTGGCTCTTGTATCTGCCTGCAAGCCGCCGCCAACAGACGCCGGGCTAGACCGCGAAATACCTGTGGCTGCGCCGACCTTTGCATCGGACCCGCTACCCTCACCGGATACCGAGCAAGCAGTATGGGCCCCTTCCACAGAAGCGCGGCGCATCATTTACGGCGTGCCGGGTGAGCCTGCGATGCTGGCGCTCGCCTGTGTTGAACGCGATGGCCAATCCGAGGCTTTGCGCATCACCCGGATCAGCCCCGCCGACGAAGGCGCGACCGCATTGCTTGCTTTGATCGGCAATGGTGCGATCGGGCGAATCGAAGTCGATGCGACGAAACAGGGCAATCGTTTTGTCTGGCAGGGTGAACTCTCCGCTGCCGATACCAAGTGGGAGCCATTGAACGGCCCTCGGCAAGCCACTGTGACTGTGCCCGGTGCGGGCATGGTCACGCTCAATGCCAGCAGGCTTCCTGAAGACTTGCTGCAGGAATGCCGCTCGCTTTAACGATCCGCTTTTTCGGCCAAGAGATCGGCCAAGAGATCGGGCGTGAGGACCTGCGGCAATTGCTCGGCTTCTGCACCGGCTTCGTACCATAGATAAAGCGGCACACCGGCCGCGCCCTGATCGGTCAGGAACATCGTGATTTCCTCATCGCGCACTGTCCAGTCGCCAACCATGGTGATCACGCCTGCGTCCTTAAATGCATCGCGCACACTCTCGCGTTCAATGGCGATGCTTTCATTGACTTTGCAAGTGACGCACCAATCAGCGGTGAACCACAAGAACACAGGCTGACCCGAAGCGCGCGCCTTGGCCAGCGCCTCGCGGCTGAAGGCGATGGGTTCATGAATCGATTCAGAAGGCTGCGCGCTTGGCGCAGCGTAGCTGTATGGCAAAGCGAACGCGCCGAAAATGACAAAGGGTGCGGCGATCAGGCCAAAGGCGGGCCAAGCCATTTTTCCTGCGGCTTGCAAACGTCCCACCACCGCAAGCGCCAGCACGATGCCGAACAGCATAACCAGCGCAAACATCGCAAAACCGCGCCCGCCCAATTGCACCGTCAGCCAGATCAGAGCGAGCGCCGTCAGCCCCATCGGGATCGCCATCGCTTTGCGGAATGTCTGCATCCAAGCGCCCGGCTTTGGCAAGCGATTGCGCAGGGCCGGGACAAAGCCGATCAGCAAGAATGGTAGCGCAAGGCCAAGACCCAGCATCGCGAACAGCAACAAAGCCTGCACCGTCGGCAGCAGCAAAGCCGCGCCCAGTGCCGCCGCCATAAACGGGCCGGTGCACGGCGTCGCTGCAAAGGCCGCAAGCAGACCCGTGGCAAACGCTCCGCCCGGTTTTCCGGCTTGCGTAAAGGACAGCGAAGGCAGTTCAAAAAGCCCTGCAAAATTGACCGTAATCATCGTGGCCAACACCAGCAAAACGATGACGACAGCGGGGCTTTGCAATTGAAACGCCCAGCCCACCTGTTCGCCCGCCGCGCGCAGGGCCAGCATCAGCGCGCCGAGCCCGACACAGGCCAGCACCACGCCTGCTGTGTAAGCAATGCCTTCGGAACGGGCTTTCGCCTCGCTCTCGCCAGCGCGCGCCAGCGACAGGGCTTTTAATGACAGGATCGGGAATACGCACGGCATGATGTTGAGGATCAATCCGCCGACAAGCGCGCCGAGGATCAGCGTCCAGAGCGGCGGCGTATCGGCTCCTATCGGGCCCGCGATCATCGTAGAAAGCCGGGGGACATTGCCTCCGCCCGCTTCGAATCGCACGCCTGCTCCGTCTCCGAATGCGAGAATGCCGGACAGCGCCTCTGCTTCGCCCGTGCCATATTCATCAAGCGGAATTTCTGCGACCAACATGTCGCCTTCTCGCATAAATGTCTGCACGGCCGCATAATCGACCAGACGCTCATTCCCGATAAAAACGTGCGGGGCGGGAAGGTTCACAGCGCCGGGAAGCGGAATCGCAATTCGCACCGTTTTGCCAACGATTTCGAATGTGCCCCGCGCATCCAGCAACGGCGCGGTCTCTGCCTGCCAGCGCGCAAAATCGCCGCCTTGCCCCGCCACAAGGACCGCATCCTGCGGCACGCAAATACGGTCTGTACAAGCGAGATATTCGACATGACCGGCGATATCGGGAATTCCGCCGATTTGCGCATTGGCGGGAACCGAGATCGGCACCAACACCGCATATTCGCCTTCGTAAATATGGTTCATCAATCCGCTGATCAACAGCGTCTCGGGCACTGGATAGAGCGCTTCGCCCATTTCCCAGCCCGCGGGCAAATCCAGACGCAGCATCATACCCTGACCTGCATCACCCGGATTGGACCAATATCCGTGCCATTCACGTGCGCTGGGCGTAAATTTCAGCGCCAGCATCCATTTTTCGCCTGCGGTTGGCACCCCGTCCGCAAACAGCTCGACCGCGATATTCCCATCGCCATAGCGAGCTTCGACCGGAAGATCCTGAGCCGAAACGGGCGCAAACGCCGCCACCATTGCAGCGCACGCAATCAGCCATGCAACGATTTGACGGGTCGCAGTGTGGATCATTCTTGCCTCGGACACACTCGACCCTCTAGGCATTGAATCCGGTATTCGCAATTGGCGCGAGCACCCATGACATTTTGGCATGCGATTTCAGTGGGCAAACAGACTATGAGCGATTCACGCGATCTTCTAATCCTTGGCGGCGGACTTGTGGGGATGACTTTGGCCCTCGCAGCTGCGCGTCAGGGGCTTTCCAGCCACATCATTGACCGCGCCGACCCGGCGGAATTGACCGCCGAAGGGTTTGATGACCGCGCAACCGCAATCTCAACCGCCAGCTGGCACCTGTTCACCAATATCGGCATCGCAGAGGGCCTTGAACAATTCGCCTGCGACATCGCCAGCATCGCGGTAACCGATCAAAACCTGCCCGGACGGCTGGATTTCACGCCAGAGGCGCATGAAGGCACATTGGGCCGAATGTTCCCGAACCGCCGATTGCGCCTCGCCATGTTCGAAGCCGCCGCCGCAGAGCCATTGATAAACTGGGTATCCAAAGCCGAAGTGATCGAGCGCCAGCGCAGCGAATTTGGCGCAGCTGCGATCATCTCTCGCGAAGGCGGCGAGCCGGAAAAACTGATGGGCCGCCTGATGGTCGGTGCCGAGGGCCGCGGATCGCCAACCCGCGATGCGGCGGGCATCACGATCGCCAAATGGGATTACAAACACCGCGCAATTATCGCCGGCCTCACCCATTCAAAACCGCACGGCAATGTCGCGTGGGAAATATTCTATCCGGCCGGACCATTCGCGCTGCTGCCGATGAATGATGATGCCGATGGCACGCACCGCTCTTCGCTGGTGTGGACTGTATCCGAAGACGACGGAAAAGCCGTCACCAAGCTGGGGGACCGTGCGTTTCTGGCCGAAGTGCAAAAGCGGATGGGTGATGTGCTGGGCGAAGTGACCAGTGTTGGCGCGCGTTCGTCTTGGCCGCTTGGTTTCCACCACACTGCCAAGATCACCGGAGAACGGCTCGCGCTGATCGGTGATGCGGCGCACGGTATTCACCCGATTGCAGGACAAGGCCTCAATCTGGGTCTGCGCGATGCGGCGGCTTTGGTTGAAGTGTTGACAGACGGGGCGCGGATCGGACTTGATCCCGGCGATGCGCAATTGCTGACCCGGTATGAAAATTGGCGCGGGCTCGACAGCTTTATGGTTGCGCTGGCAACCGACGGGCTCACGCGTTTGTTTGGTGTACCGGGCAAGACCGCATCAGCGGCGCGTAGATTGGGCATGAGCGCGGTGCAGCGCACCGATCTGCTCAAGACTTTCTTTATGGACGAAGCGCGCGGCGTATCGGGCGATCTTCCTGAATTGTTAAAGGCTTAATCGCCGCCGGAACTGCCGACCGGGCTAGGCTGATTGATAAGATTGCCCGTGCCATCACGCAGGCCGCCCTGATCCAGAACAGCGGCCGTTTCGATATTCTCAAGCGCAGCCATCGCGTCGCGGAATTTTTCGGCATCCGCGATCCAGCTTTCGGCTTTTTCCGCGCCGGGCATATTCTTGATTTCGTCAATCGCGTTTTGGTACCGGCCTTGCTCCAGCGCATATCGCGCCCGTTCCAGCCGTCTTTCCGGCTGCGGTGATGGTGTGTCCTCGCGGCGAATTATAAACAGTTCGCCAATTTCGCGCTGAAATTTCGCCCACGAAGGCCCCTCTTCGGTAGCGGCCAATTGCGGCCCTAACCCTTCGAGCCGCGCCAGCAATGTATCCAGCCGGATGGGCGGATCACTGCGCGCAAAATTGATGATGGTGCCGACCGCGTTGGGACGCTCATCGCCAAAGCGCAAGCGCAGCTGATCGGCGAGATAGCCCAGCTCTGCCCCGCGTTCGACAGCGCGCCGCGTTGCAAACGCGATCAGCAGCCCTTCGGCGCGCGCGGCATTGCCCGCAGCAGCCTGAGCCTGAAGATCGAGCCGAGCAAGCCTCTGTTCGGCAGCGGCGAGACGTTGATCCAGCCCGCCTTGCTGCTCGGCCAAGCCGGATACAGCCTCCACCGCTTCCTCGGCGCTTTCAGGCTCGATCGGTTCGGACAGCGGTGTGGGCGTCGGTGATATTTCGGCGATTGGTGCCGCACTGGGGCTGGCAGCGGCAATCGCTGGCGTTTGATCGGCTTCGGTCGCGGGGTCGGATCCGATGTTGTACCAAACAACATAACCGACCAGTGCGCCGCCGATGGCGAAAGATGAAACAGCCGCAAGCAGGATCCCCTTCGCAGAGGATGGCTTTCGGCGGCTACCGTATTTCGATTCCATTTTTATCCGTTCTACAATCCTGAGCGACCCACCACCCGACTGGAATGCTACCGCATTATTGGCACAAGCGGTCCACCATGGCCAGAAGCGCCGCATCGTCCGGCCGCTCTGAAACGTGGATAGCACGCCAATCCTTGCCCGCGGCTGAAGCAATGCGCGGGCCCAGGACCGCCAATTCGATTCGGCCCTTATCAAAACCCAAGCGATTGCATTCGTTCGCAAAATGCTCCGCTGCCGCAGCAGAATGAAGCAAGACTATCGAACGGTTTCCGTCATGATCCATAACCGCAGGCTCAAGCGGCAAAGCTACGCTTTTGTACGCAATCACTTTGTGGATATTAACGCCCTTGGGCGGATCAAGAGGAACGTGATCGGCCCCGGCAATCCGCAAAAGCCGGAGCGGCGCATGGAGCGCATCGAGCACATTTTGAAGGCCCCCGCTGCCCACAGAGCCAATCTGGAAACCGGCCTGGCGCGCCGTTTTTTCCGTAGATTTCCCAACCGCATGGACTGGCTTATCAAGGAAATGCGCCAGATTGACGCCGCCGTGCCGTATGGCATTCGCGCTGCCAATCAGGAGCGCATCAATCTGCGCCGGATCGGGCGCTTCCCAATCCAATGGCCGGACCTCGAACAGCGGCGTTCCTGTGACCGCCAGGCCCAAGGCACGCGCGCTTATGATCGTAGATGTCAGCCCCGGCTCGGGCCGGATGGCAAGGATATGCGTCATTTGCCGCCGGTGAAATGCTCTGTCACTGCAATGCTTGCGCGCGATAGCAAATCACGCGCCAGCTCGGCGACAGCGCCATGATCGTTCGCGGCAAAGGTCACGTTTCCTGCAACCCGTTCTGAACCATCAGGGCTGAAAACCGCTGCTTGCATGGTCAGCGTATCCAGATCGCCTTGGCACAGAACAGCAACAGGGCTGTGACATGTTCCGCCCAGCGCCGCGAGCAAAGCGCGCTCTGCGGTCAATTCCGCTGCGGTTTGCGCATCACCGATAGCCGCGAGGTTTGCGCTCGCTTCGGCATCATCAGCGCGGCATTCCAGCGCAATGACACCTTGTGCAGCGGCGGGCAGCCAGTCTTCGCTGGGCAAGGGATTGCCGACATCGGACTGGCCCAGCCGCTCAAGTCCGGCTGCGGCCAGAAAAGTCACATCAGCCTCGCCCGCTTTCAATTTGCCGAGCCGTGTCGCGACATTCCCGCGAAACGTCACCACTTTGCAATCAGGACGCAGGTTCAAAAGCTGCGCGGCGCGGCGCGGTGCGCTGGTGCCCACAGTAGCCCCTTGCGGGATGGCGGCAATATTCGCGGCACCGACCAGCGCATCGCGGCGATCAGCGCGCGGCAGAAATGCCGCAAAATGGAACACGTCAGGCCGGATTGTTTCAACATCCTTGGCCGAATGGACCGAGGCATCAATCAGCCCTTCGGCGAGCCACGCGTCGAGCTCTTTGGTCCACAGCGCCTTTCCGCCGATTTCTGACAGCGGGCGGTCCAGCACCTTGTCCCCGCTGGCCATGACGGGAACGAGCTCAACCTCGTCCTCACTCCAGCCATGCGCTGCGCAAAGCCGCGCCTTGGTTTCGACCGCTTGCGCCATCGCCAAAGGCGAATTGCGCGTGCCTAATCGCATTTTGGGCCGCACCATCTCATTACCTATTTGTGTATTGTTACTCATCGGTGCGCTTGCTCTAGCCTCGCAAGGCATTAAGTGAAAGGACGATGACGGTTCAATCCACCACGCCTGAAGCCCAAAAGCTCGTGCTCGGTATAGAATCGAGCTGCGACGAGACTGCGGTTGCGCTGGTGACCGACGATCGCCGCATTATCGCCCAACGAATTGCCAGTCAGGATAAAGAGCACGCGCCCTATGGCGGGGTCGTCCCCGAAATTGCCGCCCGCGCTCATGCAGAGCGGCTGGCACCGATGATCGAAGCCGTGCTGGACGATGCCAAGCTGACGCTTGATGATGTGGACGCAATTGCCGCGACTGCCGGCCCGGGCCTGATCGGCGGCGTGATGGTTGGCCTGGTGAGCGCAAAGGCGCTGGCGATGGCCAGTGATAAGCCGTTGCTGGCGATCAACCATCTGGAAGGGCACGCGCTGTCGCCGCGTCTGGCCGATGCTGAGCTCGCGTTTCCTTATCTCCTGCTGCTCGTATCGGGCGGGCATTGCCAGATTTTGAGCGTGGAAGGTGTTGGCCAGTATCGCCGGCTTGCCACGACAATTGACGATGCGCTGGGTGAGGCCTTCGATAAAACCGCCAAGATCCTTGGCCTCGGCTATCCCGGCGGCCCGGCGGTTGAAAAACTGGCACGTGAAGGCGATGCCGCCGCCGTACCCCTGCCCCGCCCGTTAAAAGGCTCCGGCGAACCGCACTTTTCCTTTGCCGGTTTGAAAAGCGCGGTGCTGCGCGCGGTCGAAAGCGGCGATCACAAGCCAGCCGATATCGCGGCGAGTTTTCAGCAGGCGGCCGTCGATTGCCTGATTGATCGGCTAGAAAAAGCGATTGCCGGGTCACCAGCGATGCCTTCGCTGGTGGTCGCAGGCGGGGTTGCTGCGAACATGACCATCCGCAGCGCGCTTGAGGCATTGGCGCAAAAGCACACGATGCGATTTGTCGCGCCGCCTTTGGCGCTGTGTACAGACAATGCCGCGATGATCGCCTGGGCTGGCTGTGAACGGCTGCCGCTGAATGAAAGCGCACCGCTCGATTTCAAGGCGCGGCCGCGCTGGCCGCTGGACCCTGATGCAGAGGCCGCGCGCGGCGCCGGAGTAAAGGCATGAGCGAACGCAAAACCATCGGCGTAATTGGCGCTGGCGCATGGGGCACCGCCTTGGCGCAAATGCTCAGCACGGACGGGCGCGGCGTGATGCTGTGGGCCTATGAGGATGAAGTGGTCAACGCGGTGAATTCGGCCCATCGCAATCCGCTTTTTCTCCCTTCTGCCGAACTTTCCCCCCAAATCCGCGCGACCGGCGATCTGGCCGATCTTGCGCGTCTGGACATGGTTCTGGTTGTTACACCCGCACAGGTGCTGGGGCGGGTTCTGGCAGATCTGCCCGAATGCCCGCGCGATCTGGTACTGTGTTCCAAAGGTATCGAGGCCGGAACCAAACGACTGATGAACGATGTCGCCCGGGCCGCCTGCCCCGACAGCGCAATCGCAGTGCTTTCCGGTCCCACGTTCGCGCATGAAGTAGCCCAAGGGCTGCCAACGGCGGTGACACTGGCCTGCGACGGCGGACGCGAGCATTGGGACCGGATTTCTCCGGAAATCGCCCGGCCAGCCTTTCGGCCATATTATTCAGACGATGTCACCGGCGCAGAGATCGGCGGAGCGATCAAGAATGTGCTCGCGATTGCCTGCGGCGTGGTCGAGGGTTTGGGACTGGGTCAAAATGCCCGTGCCGCCCTGATCGCGCGCGGTTACGCAGAAATGCTGCGCTTTGGCGAAACGCTTGGCGCCCGCACGGAAACGCTCGCGGGCCTGTGCGGCCTCGGCGATCTGGTGCTGACCTGTTCGTCCACTTCCAGCCGGAATTTCGCGCTGGGTAAAGCGCTGGGCGAAGGGCAAAATGCAGCCGATCTGATGGCCGACCGCCGCACCGTCGCCGAAGGCGCGCATACCGCGCCGGTGCTGGCTGAATTGGCGCAGGAGCGCGGCATTGCCATGCCCATTACAACCGCCATGAATACAATCCTGCAAGGCGAGAACCCGCGCGATATCGTTGCTGCGCTGCTCGCCCGTCCATTGCGATCCGAACAGGAAGAGAGCGAGTGAACACGCCCGCTTCCCCTGCTTCAGGGCCCAATGACGGTCAGGAAGATATGGCCGCGCTTGCAAAAGGGGGCCGCACAAACACGCTGGGTTTTGTGATCCGTGCACTGGGCGGCATTCCGTTCCTCTTTATCGGTTACAGGCTGTACGGGGTCGAGGACATGGGCCGGTTTGCCGCCGCCTTTGTCATTATCGAGATTTTCGCGCTGATTTGTGCGCTTGGTGAAAAACGCGGTCTGGCGCAGCGCCTGACCGAAGGCGCGGACGAAGACGGACAACGCCGGGTCAATCTGGTGTTTGACGGGATGCTCGCCTGTTTGCTGGTGTCGATGCTGGTCGCGGCGGCTTTGATATTGTTTCCTACGATCATGTTTCCGAATGGCACGAATAGCGATCTTGATATGTGGATGATCGCCGCCATTCCGGCATTTGCACTGACGGAGATTTTGCTGGCGGCGCAGGCCTATAAATATGACATCGCAACCACTGTGCGCGCCAGAGCGATTGTGGAACCTTGGACCCGGTCGATCGCGGCCGGAGTATTTTTCTTTATCCCTGCAATCAGCGAGGCGGGACTTGCGCTGGCGTTTCTGGCGTCGATCTATGCCGCATTGCTGACTGCGCTATGGTCGTTCCTGCGTACCTATGGCCTGCCCAAAGGCTGGAGACCGAGGCCGCGTTACTTGTTAAAGATGACAAGCCGCGCGCTGCCTTTGGTCGGGGCCGATGTAATTGAACGCGGTACCCGGCTGCTTGATGTTTTCCTGCTGGGTCAGGCGACATCATCGGCGGCGGTCGGCATCTATTTCTTTGCCAAGGAAATCGCGAGCCTGCCGCAAAAGCTGAAAACCAGTTTTGAACCAATCCTGTCGCCGGTCATCACCAAGAATTTGAAGATCGGCAATATGGAGGCCATCGCGGCGCAAGTGCGCCAGGTGGGTTTCTGGATCATTGCCCTGCAACTGGGTGTGGCGCTTGCCTTGTCCATTCCGGGCGAGGCAATCATGGGGCTTGGCGGCCCCGCCATCGTCGGCGGCACCGGCGCGCTGGCGATCCTGCTCGCGGCAGAGGTCGTCGCGTCGATGGCGGTCGTCTCGGAAAGTGTGCTGGTTTACATTGCCCGCAAACGAAACTTGTTGATGTCGGTGGGTATCATCACTTTGCAGGCAGCGCTCACGATTGGATTTATTTTCCTCGCCGATCATCTTGGCCTGGATGAAGGGTTCAAAGCCGCAGGGGCCGCGCTTGCGCTGTTCCTTGCGCTGGGCGTGTCGAGCATCATCAAATCAAAAGTGCTCAAGACGCTATTGAAAGCCCCGGTTACGAACTGGCGCTGGGGCCTTGTCTGGGCGACGGGTCCGGCGGTTCTGGTCGGGTTCGTGTTCACAGAGTTTTTGCCGGAATGGACCGAGCTTGTCTTCGGCATACCGGCCATTTTCGGGACGTATCTGTTCGTCATCTGGAAGCGTTCTTTTGGTCCAGAGGACAAAGTGCTGTTTCGCAAAAAGGTGGTTGAACCAGAAATGGCGCTTGGCACCGGCGAGCCTCCGGCCAAGTAACGCGCGATTTGGGCTGAACAATGTGGCCGCCCAAGTCAGCCAAGCCAGCAATACCAGCAAAGCCAGCAAACCGCAGGTGAAATCGTGTGGCATTGCCATCACGCTTTCACCCTCTTTTGCGTCCGGGCTTGCGCTGCTAAAGGTCGCGGGAGATTCATTCCGTCCCAAGAGGCCTGCTTCATGACTTTTGATCAAATGCTCCCGTATATTCTCATCGGCCTTGCCGTGTTGCTGATGATAATCGCGTTCGTTTTTTTCGGTACGCGCACAACCAAGGTTTCAGGCTCGATCAAAAATGATGTGCTGGACGATGGCGCATCGCGGGCCGCACGCAACCAGGCGTTGATTGATGCCCCGACCGCCGTGAAACGCGATGTTGGCGTTACCTCTGCCAATGCCAATTCGGATGCAATCGCAGCGGCAGGGGCCAGCGCAGATGCCGAAGCCGGCGTAAGCGTGGCGCCGTCTACTGCGCCTGCCACGCCGGCACCAAAGCCAGCTGCTGCACCTGCACCCGCCGCAACGCCAGCCCCCACCCCTGCTCCGGCACCAGCACCAGCACCAGCACCAGCAGCCAAAGGCGAAGCGGACGATCTGCGGCAAATCAAAGGCGTCGGACCAAAGCTCGTCACGCTGCTGGCAGAGCAAGGTTACACGCGGTTCGAACAGATCGCCGCGTGGTCGGATGCCGATGTCGTCCGCGTCGATGCGACGCTTGGCCGGTTCGCCGGACGGATCACCCGCGATCAATGGGTCGAGCAGGCGAAACTGCTCGCATCTGGCGAATCCACCGCCTTTTCTGAAAAGTTCGGTCAGAATAAGTAGGATTATGTGGAACTAAATGTCTTGCCATATGGTAAGTAACCCGTGGGATCAGAAAACGACTCAGGGGAGAGGCATTTAATGACACAACGGATTCTGGTGGCCGAAGACGAGATGATCGTCGCATTCGACCTGTGTGACACCGTCGAAGAAGCAGGCTTTCAGGTTGAGGGCCCCCATGCTGGAATCTCCTCGGCCATGCTCGCTTTTCAGAAACAAAAGCCGGACGTCGCGATTCTTGATATTCAACTGGATGATGGGATCGTTTTCCCGCTGGCGCAGAAACTTGCCGAGGAAAATGTGCCGATCATCTTCCATTCCGGTCGGCATACCCGTGAAGAGGTGGAGGCGCGTTTTCCGCAAGCCACCACTCTCGCAAAACCATGCCCGCCCGCCGCGATGATCGAAGCTGTCAACCAAGTGATCGAGGCGGCCTGACCCGCTTTGGCCCATAGGGCTTCGATCGGTCCTTTTCTCGAACTGAACTCTCGCCTAGGCTCTTATGCAAAGAGACAGGAGAGGCCAGTTTGAGCGAAGAACTATTTCCGGTGCCCGGTGAATGGGCAGCGTCGGCGAAGATCAACGCGTCTGCTTACGATGAACGCTATGCCCGATCGATCAGCGATCCCGAAGGGTTCTGGCGCGAGGAATCGCAGAGGATCGACTGGATCAAACCTTGGGAAACGCTCAAGGATGTAAGCTACAACGAGGCTGATTTCCGCATTGGCTGGTTCATGGGCGGAAAGCTCAATATCTGTGCCAACGCGCTCGACCGGCATCTGGAAACGCGCGGCGATACACCAGCGATCATCTGGGAACCGGACCACCCCGATACGCCCGGTCGCACGCTGACTTACCGCGATCTTCACACCGAAGTCTGCACCTTCGCCAACGTGCTGAAAGCCAACGGGGTCAACAAAGGCGACCGAGTAACAATCTACTTGCCGATGGTACCAGAGGCCGCCATCGCCATGCTCGCCTGCGCGCGGATCGGCGCCGTGCATTCAGTCGTATTTGCCGGCTTCTCTCCCGATGCGCTGGCGGGGCGCATTGAAGATTGCCAGTCAAACATCGTGATCACCGCCGATGAAGGCCTTCGCGGTGGAAAGAAAGTACCATTAAAAGCCAATGTCGATGCTGCGCTGGAAAAGACGCCCGCCGACACCGTAATCGTTTATCGGCACACCGGCGGCAGTGTCGGCTTTGTTGAAGGCCGCGATGTGTGGTGGCATGACGCCGCTGCCAATGCCTCGCCCGAATGCGCAGCGGAGGCGATGGACGCCGAAGACCCGCTGTTTATCCTTTACACATCGGGTTCAACCGGAAAGCCCAAAGGCGTGATGCACACCACCGGCGGATATGCTGTGTGGACCAGCATGACGCATGAATACGTGTTCGATTACCGCCCCGGTCAAGTGTATTGGTGCGCCGCCGATGTCGGCTGGGTCACCGGCCACAGCTATGTCGTCTATGCCCCGCTCATCAATGGCGCGACGCAGGTGATGTTCGAAGGTGTGCCGAATTACCCGGATGTCAGCCGGTTCTGGAATGTCGTTGACAAACATAAAGTGGAAATTTTCTACGCTGCGCCGACCGCGCTGCGCGCGCTGATGCGCGAAGGCGATGACTGGGTGACTAAAACCGACCGGTCCTCGCTCAGGCTGCTGGGCAGTGTGGGCGAGCCTATTAATCCCGAGGCATGGGATTGGTATCACCGCGTTGTTGGTGAACGCCGCTGCCCGATCGTTGATACGTGGTGGCAGACCGAAACAGGCGGCGCGATGATCACCCCCCTGCCCGGCGCGACCGATCTGAAACCCGGCAGCGCATCAAAACCGATGTTCGGTGTGCAGCCCGCTCTGGTCGATCCAGAGAAAGGCACATTGCTGAAAGGGGCGGCATCGGGCGCGCTGGTTATCACAGATAGCTGGCCGGGCCAGATGCGCACGGTTTACGGCGATCATGACCGGTTTTTCCAAACCTATTTCAGCCAGTATCCCGGATATTATTTCACCGGTGATGGCTGCCGCCGTGATGAAGATGGCTATTACTGGATCACAGGCCGCATCGACGATGTGATCAACGTGTCGGGCCACCGCATGGGCACAGCAGAGGTGGAAAGCGCGCTGGTCGAACATCCGCTGGTGTCAGAGGCCGCCGTGGTCGGCATGCCGCATGATGTGAAGGGACAAGGCATTTACGCCTATGTCACCACCAATGCGGGCACCGAAGATAGCGAAGAGCTGCGCAAGGAATTGGTGCAATGGGTCCGCAAGGAAATCGGCCCGATTGCAACGCCCGATGTCGTCCAATTTGCCCCCGGCCTCCCCAAAACACGGTCGGGTAAAATCATGCGCCGGATCCTCCGCAAGATCGCAGAAAACGATACCGGCAATCTCGGCGATACATCAACTCTTGCCGATCCCGGCGTGGTCGATGATCTTTTGGCCAACAGACCGCGTACCTAACCAGACAACACAAGAGGTTGAAACACACGGCTATGCCTGCAACAGACACCTCAAAATAGTTTCAGGAGTAACCAATGGCCGGAATGGCGCCTTTCAACTGGGAAGACCCCTTTGATCTCGAAACCCAGCTGACCGAAGACGAGCGGATGATCCGCGATACCGCAAATGCGTTTGCCCAAAGCGAACTGCAACCGCGCGTGATCGAGGCTTTTCGTAATGAAGTTTCCGCGCCGGAACTGTTCCCGCTCATGGGTCAGGCTGGCTTGCTCGGTGCGACCATTCCCGAAGAATATGGCGGCGTTGGCGCCTCCTATGTCGCCTACGGTTTGATCGCGCGCGAAATTGAGCGTGTGGACAGCGGCTATCGCTCTATGGCGTCGGTTCAATCCAGCCTCGTGATGCACCCGATCTATGCCTATGGATCGGAAGAACAGCGCCGCAAATATCTGCCCGGACTTTCATCGGGCGAATTGATCGGTTGCTTTGGCTTGACCGAACCTGATGCCGGCAGCGATCCAGCCGGTATGAAAACCGTCGCCCGCAAAGACGGTGACGGATACGTTTTGAACGGCGCGAAAACCTGGATTTCAAATTCGCCATTTGCCGACATATTTGTCGTCTGGGCCAAATCAGAGGAACATGGCGGCGGGATCCGCGGCTTTGTCCTTGAAAAAGGCATGAAAGGGCTATCCGCCCCCAAGATCGACGGCAAAATCTCGCTGCGCGCCTCCACCACCGGCGGCATCGTGATGGAAGATGTAAAAGTCGGCGCAGATGCGTTGCTGCCCGATGTTCAGGGTCTGAAAGGTCCATTCGGATGCCTGAACCGGGCGCGCTATGGCATCAGCTGGGGCGCGATAGGGGCTGCAGAATTCTGTATGCACGCCGCCCGCCAATACGGCCTTGACCGCAAACAGTTTGAACGCCCGCTCGCCGCGACGCAGCTTTATCAGAAAAAGCTCGCCGATATGATGACCGACATTGCACTGGGCCTTCAGGCGTCGCTGCGGGTTGGCCGATTGATGGACGAAGGCCGCTTTGCGCCGGACATGATTTCAATCGTGAAACGCAACAATGTCGGCAAGGCTTTGGATATTGCCCGCCAATCGCGCGACATGCACGGCGGCAACGGCATATCCGAGGAATATCAGGTAATCCGCCACGCGGTGAACCTTGAAACGGTAAACACCTACGAAGGCACGCATGATGTCCATGCATTGATCCTTGGCCGCGCAATCACAGGGATTGCAGCGTTCGGGTGATGAGAGGAACACATTCATGAAACTGCACGGATATTACCGCAGTTCAACATCGTACCGGCTTCGCATTGCGCTTGAGCTGAAACAGCTCGAGTACGAGCAAGACCCTGTGAACCTGCTTGAGAGTGCGCAGAAGGACGATGGCTTTACCAGCCGCAATCCGTTTGCATCTGTTCCCATGCTGGAGGCTGGCGGGCGCGACCGCGCACAGTCGATGGCGATGCTGGAATGGCTGGACGAGGCGTATCCCGATCATCCGCTGCTGCCGCCCGATATTGAAGATCGCTACACCGTGCGCGAATTAGCCTATGCCATCGCGACAGAACTGCACGCGCCGCTTAATCTGCCGGTGCTCAAATATCTGAAAGATCCGCTGGGCCATTCGCAGCGGATCGTTGATCACTGGTATCGCCATTGGTTGAAACGCACGCTCGACCCGGTCGAGCAGCGGCTGAAACAATTGGATACAGGCGACTTCCTGATGGACAAGCCCGGCCTGTTTGAAGTCGTTTTGATCCCGCAGATATATAACGCGCGGCGGTTTCATTATGACCTGTCCGAAAGCCCGCATATCTGCCGGATCGAAACCGCGTGCCTAGCATTGCCCGCTTTCCAGCGCGCACATCCCAACAATCAACCCGATAATCCTGAGAGGGGCTAAGGCCTTATGAAACTCGCAACGCTCAACGATGGAACGCGTGACGGCAAACTGGTCGTCGTGTCCACAGATCTCACCCGCTGCTGCGCCGCTGGCTACATTGCGCCGACACTGCAATATGCGCTCGACAATTGGGCGCGGGTTGCGCCCGAGCTGGAAGTGCTGGCCCGCGATGTCGAACACGAAGCGGTGCCGTGTGAGCGGTTTCATGAGCGTCAGGCCCACTCGCCTCTGCCCCGCGCCTATCAATGGGCTGACGGATCGGCGTATATCAATCATGTCGAGCTGGTGCGTAAAGCGCGCAATGCCGAGGTACCAGACAGCTTTTACCACGATCCGTTGATGTATCAGGGCGGCAGTGACAACTTCCTCCCGCCGCGCGCGGACATTCCGCTCGGCGATCCGGCATGGGGCTGCGATATGGAAGGCGAAGTCGCCGTGGTGACTGACGACGTGCCGATGGGCGTTTCAGTCGAAGATGCGGCCGGGCACATCAAATTGATCATGCTGGTCAACGATGTCTCTCTGCGCGGCCTGATCCCTGGCGAACTCGCCAAAGGCTTTGGCTTTTTCCAGTCCAAACCCGCCAGCGCGTTCTCACCAGTTGCGGTTACTCCGGACGAGCTCGGCGAGGCATGGGCAGACAGTCTGATCCATCTGCCGCTTATGGTTGATTACAACGGCGAGCCGTTTGGCCGGGCGCAGGCAGGCAAGGATGCCACCTTCAACATGGCGCAGCTTGTCGCTCATGCGGCCAAGACCCGTTCGCTTGGCGCGGGCACGATCATCGGATCGGGTACCGTTTCGAACAAAGGCCCCGAGGGCGACCCCGGCAAGCCGGTGGCCGATGGCGGACTTGGATATTCCTGCATCGCGGAAATCCGCATGATCGAAACGATCCGCGACGGAGAAGCCAAGACCCGTTTCATGCGCGCAGGCGACACCGTGAAAATCGAAATGCGCGACGCCGCAAATCATTCGATCTTCGGCGCCATCGAACAAGAGGTGGTGGAGGCATAAGCCCCCACCGTACGCACCTGATCTAATCGCTGGCTAAAGAGCGTCGCCGCGCAATATCGCCTTCGCGCCGCGCATCGATCTTGTCCACGAAACAGTGGTTCACATCGCGGTGCTCGGCCTCATCCGCCCGCACCGCGATAATCACGTCGCGAAGCCGCGCATCCTGCGGCAATTGCCAATAATCAATCGCGATTTGAGGCGCAGGCACATTTTCATGCCGCCCCGCATCCACTTCGATCAGATATTGGGTGTAGCTGAACACCGCCTCTTCTTCGAAATATCCCACCACGCGGTGCGCAGTGCGCGGTGCGATCAGGTACAGGAAGAAATAGAAGTTGTAGAAGATCATCTGGACCGCGACGATCAGGGCGCGCTCTAACCGGTTGGGCTGCGCAATCTCGATAAAGGTCATCAGATGCATCCGTTCGTTCTCCGCTTCATCAAGCAGGGTTCGGATCCAGCCTTCATCATCGCGCATGTTGCGCAGCGCAGTCAGGTGCTGCCACAGGCCGCCAACCATGCCCGGCACAGCGGCCACGGTTTCCAGCACCACTGCCCGGTGGCCATAGCGTTTGGCAAAAAATGTATCGGCAAAAAACCGCAGCAGCTTCACAAAGCTGAACGCGATTTTATCGCTCAAGGTCTCCGGCGCGACATGCGCCTCCAATTCGGCGTCATAATTGACCTGCCGGACAAGCGTACGGGTATCAAACTGTTGCATGGGTCACTCTAAAGTGGCCCGGCCCCTTCTGCTTGACCTCATATCAAGCGCCCTGACCGGGTCTCTATCGGCCCGTCCCAAATAGCGATTCAGGCGCGCACAATCTCGCGATTTCGCCGCAGCAAGTGTTCGATTTAATGCAACAGACTAAAAGCCGAGGCTTGCTGCAACCGCTTCATTCACAATCTTGCCCTGATGCACGTTCAGGCCCGGTGTGAGATGCGGATCGTCGGCGCAGGCTTTCACACCCTTCTCAGCCAGCGCAAGCCCGAAAGGCAGCGTCGCATTGTTCAAAGCATAGCTGGAGGTAAGCGGAACCGCGCCGGGCATATTGGCAACGCAGTAATGGATCACATTATCGACTTCATAGGTCGGATTTTCATGGGTCGTCGCTTTGGATGTCTCGAAACAGCCGCCCTGATCAATTGCCACATCGACCAGAACCGCGCGGTTCTTCATCAGTTTCAGATCTTCACGCGGCACCAGATGCGGCGCGCTGGCACCGGGGATCAGGACAGCGCCGATCACCACATCCGCCGCTGTCAAAGCCTGTTCGATAGTGCCCGCGGTGGAATACCGGGTGCTGACGCGGCCCTGAAACATCTCGTCCAATTGCCGAAGGCGCGGGAGAGAGCGGTCAAAAATCTCGACATCCGCGCCAAGACCCACAGCCATCCGTGCCGCCTGAGTGCCAACAACACCGCCGCCGAGCACCACAACGCGCGCTGGCAAAACGCCGGGCACGCCGCCCATCAACGTGCCGCGTCCGCCATTATTTGCACGCAGCGCCTGTGCGCCCGCTTCAATTGAAAGCCGCCCGGCGACTTCGCTCATCGGGGCGAGCAGTGGCAGGCCGCCGCCCGGCCCGGTTACTGTTTCATAAGCCACCGCAGAGACGCCCGCCTCCATCAGCCCGCGCGCCTGATCGGGATCAGGGGCAAGATGCAGATAGGTGAACAGGATTTGCCCTTCTCGCAGCTGGGTCCATTCACCGGGCTGAGGCTCTTTGACTTTCACAATCATGTCTGCGCGCGCGAAAACTTCTTCGGCTGTGCTGACTATTTCCGCGCCGATCCTGGCATATTCAGCATCGGATTTATCGATGCCCGCGCCCGCACCCGTCTCGACAATGACAGCATGACCGCGCGAAATATATTCACGAGCAGCCTCTGGTGTAAGCCCCACGCGATATTCGTGGTTCTTGATCTCTTTGGGGACGCCGACCAGCATAGTTTACTCCTGAGACTCGAATAATTCATCGCAACAAACGCGCAATAATGTTACAACCAAGCGCAAAATTACTCAATCGGGAAAAGCGCCCTTTAGCCCAAAACGCTTTCCTACTAATGTATAACAATGCCATCCCGCGATGACTGGAACACGCCCGAAGGGTAGAAAATTTGGATAAGTGTCACCCGTGTTCTACACGGGCATATCCTCTATATTTCAGTTACTTAAACGAAAAGACCACGCATGACAGATTGTCCTACATGTCATGCAAGTCATACAAAAATCGCGGCGTAACAAAGACAACAGCTTGATAAGGACGAAGGAAGCCTCGCATGACGAATTATCCAGGATTGAAGATGCTGATCGCCGGCGAATGGATTGCCGAAGGCGGGGCAGGAACAATGCCCGTCAACAATCCCGCGACAGAAGCGAAAATCGGCGATTGCCCGATGGTCTCAAGCGAGCAATTGGATGCCGCCGTTGCAGCCGCAGATGAAGCCTTTCCCAAATGGGCCGCAACACCGGGCGCAGAACGACACAAGATCCTGCGCCGCGCGGCAGAGCTTCTGCGAGAGCGCAAGACCGATATAGCGCGCATCGTGATGCTGGAAGTCGGCAAACCCAACGCTCAGGCCTTGGGCGAAATCGGCAGCGCGGCTGACCTCATCGATTTCCTCGGCGAAGAAGCAAAGCGGCAAGGCGGACGGCTGGTTCCAGTGCGGAGCCCCAACCTGCTTCAGCAGCGCGTGACGCAGGAACCGATCGGCCCCGCTGCCCTGTTTACCCCGTGGAATTTCCCGATCAACCTGCCTGCCAAAAAGATCGCAGGTGCCTTGGCCGCTGGATGTTCCTGCATCCTGAAACCTGCGGAAACCACGCCTGCATCCGCACAAATGCTGGTTCAATGCTTTACAGATGCGGGCGTCCCCGCAGGCGTAATCAACCTTGTCTTCGGCGATCCGGCCAAGATTTCCGAACATCTGATCACCGCGCCGGCGATGCGCAAGATCAGTTTCACCGGATCAACCGCCGTAGGCAAACAATTGGGCGCGCTGGCGGCGCAAGGGCTGAAACGCTTCACCGCCGAGCTCGGCGGTCACGCTCCGGTTGTCATCGGCAAAAGCGCCGACTTTGACCGGACGGTGGCGGCCTGTGCCGCGACCAAATACCGCAATGCCGGGCAAGTGTGTGTCTCCCCCACCCGTTTTCTGGCGGCCCGCGATATTTACGACCGTTTCGTCAGCGAATTTGTGGCGCGCGTAAACGATCTGAAAGTCGGCGATCCCAGCGCCGATGACAGCGTGACTATGGGGCCGCTGGCGCATGCAGGCCGGGTCAATGCGATGCAGGAATTGATGGGCGCGCTGGGCGGTTCCAAGGGTGAGATTGTGACCGGTGGATCGGCTATCGAAGGGCCCGGACACTTCTTTCAGCCAACAGTGATTGCAAATCCATCGGCCAACAGCCGCCTGATGACCGAAGAACCCTTTGGTCCGGTGGCTGGCATTGTGCCGTATGACGATATCGAGGATGCGGTGAGGATCGCGAATTCGCTGCGCTATGGCTTGGCAGCATACGCCTTCACAGCCGATCTTGATGAAAGCCATTATCTCGGCGGCGCATTGCGAGCCGGGATGGTCGCGATCAACCATTTTGCGGTGGGCTCACCCGAGACCCCGTTTGGCGGAACCGGCGATAGCGGTTTTGGCTCGGAAAGCGGTGTCGAAGGGTATCTGGGCTATACCGAGACGAAACTGGTCACGGTCGCCAAGTCGGGCGGATAACCGCCGCCTGCCAGGCAATGCGTTTAATCAGCGGCGCGAAAGGAGGCGATTAAACGCTCTTGCGATGAAAGATTTGCGTGTCGGCATCGGCCGGATCCGGCCATAGCGTGCCCGGCGTGATTGCTCATCTCCAAAGCATACCGTCCGGCCCATAGGGTCTGGTCCGCTCGAAATAATTGTTGGTCGTTCCATATGCTGCGTCCCCGATTCGCGATGTTTTATGAAAATTAACTAACATCGAATCTGTGGAAAACTGAGTCCAAAATGAAACCGGGGTTTACAATTTACAACTCACCAAATCGGAAAGGCCCTTGGTTACTGCGCTGGTGACGTTTTTCTAGTCAACCGCCAGATCGGTCCGCTGGACCCCCGCGATGCGCACATCTTCAAGGGTCGGATACCCGTTCACCGCCATCAGCAAATCGGCCTCGGCCAGCATTGAACGCAGCACCCAAGCGGCGCCTTCAGCTCCGCCAAGCGCAAGACCATAGGTGTAAGGCCGCCCGACCCCCACAGACCTTGCTCCCATCGCAAGTGCCTTGACGGCGTCGGAACCGGAACGAATGCCGCTGTCAAACATGACCGGTACATCGCCTGCGGCTTTCACCACATCTTCGAGCAGATCGATCGTCGCAATGCCGCCATTGGCCTGACGCCCGCCATGATTGGAACAATAGACTGCATCCGCACCGCTATCGACCGCCCGGCGCGCATCATCAGGATGACAGATCCCTTTGAGCACAATCGGCATATCCGTAACCGATTTGAACCATTTCACATCGTCCCAAGTCAAAACCTGACCAAAAACCCCGGCAAACATCATGATCGCCGCTTCCATGTCTTCTTCAGGCGGCTTGTCCAACAGCGAACGGAACACAGGATCTTGGAAATAATTCTGGAGCACTTTACCCCGCAATTGCGGAAAATTGGACGCATTAAGATCGCGCGGACGCCACCCTGTCACCCAAGTATCGAGCGTCACAACGAGCGCAGAATATCCCGCATTCTCGGCTCGCTTGATCAGGCTTTCGGCAAATTCTCGATTACGCGGAGTGTAAAGCTGGAAAAAGGCCGGCGTATCGCCGCACGCTTTTTTTACGTCTTCGAGCGGGTCATTCCCGAGCGTCGAAGCGCAGAACGGAACACCTGTGAGCGCGGATGCACGCGCCGCCGCCATATCGCCATGACGGTCCTGCGTCGCTTCGCCATTCAAACCAATCGGCGCCATGAAAAGCGGGTTATCAAATTGCTGCCCGAACAATTCAATCGACAAATCCCGCTCGGTACAATCGACCATCATCCGCGGGATCATGCCCCAGTGGTGAAACGCCGAAGCGTTCATATCCTGAGTATGCTCATCGCCGCATCCGCCGGCGACATAATTCGTGAGCATCGGGCCGAGCGCTTCATGAGCCCGTGCTTCAAGGGTGGCAAAATCAACCGGAAAATGCGGCAAATGCCCTTTCAGGCCCGCATTATAAATCTCATTTTGCATCCCGCCGAAATTTTTCATCAATCGCCCTCTCCTGCGTTTTTCTTTGGAAAGAGAGTGAACCAGTTGGTGTGGGCGGATCAAGCGGTTTTGTGCAGGCTTAGTCCAGCTTTCGGAAAAGACGCTGCAATTGCGGGCGGATTTTGAGATGCTGCACGTAAAGCCATTCAAGAATGCGCAGCATAGCCTGGTTGCGTGCGATCAGGCCAAGCCAGCGCAGTCTCGGAATTGCGCGCCACATTGCAGCAAACGCCGCTGCGCCGCTTACGATTTGGCCGTCTTCTTCGGCGTGGAACCGTTCCAGCAAACGGCTTTGATCGATCGGGCAGGCAGGATCACCTTTATCGGCAACATCCACAAATGCGATTGCAGAATTCGTATCGAGGCGGCGCATCAGCGCAATTTCGCGCTGGCACATGGGGCACGCCCCATCATACCAGACTTTGATGCGCTGTTGCCCGGGGCTTATTTGCGATGTGCTCATGGCAATTAAGTGCCCCCGATACCTGGCTTTTCAAGCCTTCGGTGGGTGACAAGCCTAATGCAATCGTCCAAACAAAGCGCAGATGACGAGAGGGATAGAATGAAAAAATCACGTTTGGGCAGGACAGCTTTATTGATGGCTTTCGTTGCACTGGCTGTTCCGGCGGCGGCTCAACCCTTGCCGCTCGACACAATCGACCAGACCGATTTGATCGGCAAAGTTAACGAAAAAAGCGTCTTACCGGCTTTGTCAGTGGTGACGGCCAATCAATTGAACACACTGGACGCTCAGGGTAACAATGCGCTGGTTGCAACAGCGGCCAACGGTCTGAAATTCGAAGTGAACTTCAGAGCATGTGACGACGCAGAGGCAGAAATCCCCGAAGGCACAGATCGTCATTGCAAGGCCATGTACATGATCTCTGTGTGGGAAGCCCTCTCCCCCGATCAAGAGGCCGACATCCAGACTGCGCTATCCGCGTTCCTGAAAGACAATCCGGCGATCAACGCGGGACGATTGAGCGACGGCGCACCCTACATCGTGCGATATGTGATTGCAGACTACGGCACCAAACAAGGCAATTTGGTGTCCGAATTTGCAAACTTTATTCGCAGCGCAACAGATTTCCAGAACACCGTTTCGCCATTTTATCCGCAATAACAAGCAGGCGGCAGTGTATCGAGCCGCTATGTCAAGCAAGAGCGCAGATTTACAGCCTGGAGCGTTCAAACAAGCGCGCATGGATGGTGGCAATTATCGCCGCACTGATCGCGCTGCTCGAAGCGGTTGCCCTCGTATTTCTTTTGCCGCTGAAAACGGTTGAACCTTACACTTTGCTGGTTGATCGTCAGACGGGCAATGTCGAAACGCTTGCACCTCTGGATGAAAGTATCATTGCGCCTGATGCCGCACTAACGCGCTCTATGCTGGTGCAATATATCACTGCCCGCGAAAGCTTTATGCAAGACGCATTGCAGCAGGATTACCGCAAGGTCACCCTGATGTCTGATCGAACCGTAAGCCAGCAATATCAGCGAGCTATGGATGCCGGCAATCCCGAAAGCCCGCTGGCGTATCTGCCCAGTCGGGCGATGATCACTACGAATATCAAGAGCGTTTCGACCTTGGACCGAAACCGCGCTCTGGTGCGGTTTACAACGCAGCGCACCGATCCTGGAGCGGTCCCGCAAACAACCCAGCATTGGGCGGCGGTGATCGGGTATCAGTTTGTCGGTGCCGAAATGAGCGAGGCCGATCGGTATGTAAACCCGCTTGGCTTTCAGGTGACAAGTTACCGCAGGGACGCCGAAACTTTGCCTGAAGAAGGCATCGTCAACGGCACACAGACACCCGAAATCGGCAACGACACCCCATGATCACGCGGTTTGCTCTAATCATTTGCGCTGCCTGCGCGCTGGGTCCGTCTTTGGCTGCGCAGACATATCCCATGCCCGGCGCAGAAACGCCGCGCATCCAGTCCGTCGAATGGAACAACGGCGACGTCATAGTCCTGACCGCGCTGCCCGACACATTCCTGACAGTGATGCTGGAGCCGGGTGAAACCATCCGTCAGGCCACAATTTCCGGCGATACAAGCTGGACCGTTAGCGTGTCTGCCGAGGCCGACAGTTTTCAGATCAAAGGCGCGTCGGATGCAGTTGCAACGCAGCTGAAAATTGAAACCGACATGCGCAGTTATGATTTCAAACTGGAAACAGATTACGGATTGCAATCCGCCTATCTGGTGCGGCTGGCCTATGGGCCGCAGGACCGGCCCGCAGCAGTAGCCGAAGCAAACTCGACGACGATTGACAACCTTGTCTGGTCTTACCGGATCCGCGGCGACAAGTCTGTCCGGCCCGCCAGCATTCGCGACAATGGCGAAAAAACTGTGATCGAATATTTGCCGGATCAGCCCTTGCCAGCAGTGTTCGCAATCGGGGCCACCGGCGATGAAGAGGTCGTTGATGGATATATGCGCGGTGATCGCTTTGTAATCGACAGGGTTCACCAACGATTGGTTTTCCGGATCGACAAAGAAAAAGCCACCGCCAGGCGCAACGTAACGCGGGAGGACAGCTGATGGCATCCGCCGAGCAAGCAGACCAACCGAGCGCGCCCAATGACATCCGGCCTGTTGTACCAACAGGACCGAGTGGCCGCTGGGAATTGTGGCTGTTCATCCCGCTTCTGTTGATCGGTGGATACTGGCTGTTCACCGCACTGGGATCAGGCCGTGAGGATGCCGCGCACTCCGGTATTGCCGCCGCTACACAGCAGCCAGGCAATACTCGCATCTCCTCGTCCGCACCGCTTCAAGTACCAGACCGGTTTAGCGGGCTGGAACGCGAGGCTCCAAGAACCCCGGCCGAGCCGGAGCAAGCATCGCAAACGGCGGCTCCGAATTACCCGCCGCCGCCGATTGGGCCTTCGCAGCAAAGACAATTTCCGTCTCAGCCGTTTGTTCAGCCACTGCCGCCTCCCCCAACGCGCGCTGCGCCGCCACCGGTTGCCCGCGTGGTTTATGATGGCGGCACAAACGCAAGCCAAACAGGCACGATAAATGTCGGCGGCAACCGGGTTCAGGCAGGGCGGCTGGAAAAGCCATCCTACACCATCCCCCAAGGCACAGTTATACCCGCGGTGCTTGAAACGGCGCTCGATTCCACCCGGCCCGGCGGCGCAAGGGCGCTCGTTCAACGCGACATTTCCGGCTTTGACGGAACCCGAGTGTTGATCCCGCGCGGCAGCCGCCTTTACGGAGAATACAAAGCAGGCCTTAGGCCGGGTCAAAAACGGACCCTGGTCGAATGGGGCCGGCTTATTCGCCCCGATGGCGTCACAATCCAGCTCGATTCGCCTTCCTCTGACCCGCTCGGGCGCGCGGGTGTACGCGGTAAAGTGGACTCAAAATTCTTCCAACGATTTGGCAACGCTTTGCTGCAATCGGTATTCGATATTGGAACCGGCATCGCTGTAAGCGAAGCCTCAAACGGCGTCGTCGTGGCGCTTCCCGGCAGCACGCAAAATGTGCAGATATCCGAAGAGCAGCAGCCCCTGCCGACGCTCAAAGTGAAGCAAGGGACCAGCGTTTCGGTATTCGTTTCGCGTGACCTCGATTTTTCGACTGTCGAACCGTAAATATGACTGAGACGGGGTATTATCTCGACAGTTTTCTGGCACCCTTGGCGCCGTTCTTCGACCGATCGGATCTGACCGATATCTGGATTAATCGGCCCGGAGAAATTTGGATCGAAACGCTGGGTGGCGGGATCCAACGCATTGAAGAACCCAGTCTCGATAGCGCGCTGCTGGAACGGTTGGCCCGGCAAATCGCAGCGTATTCTTCACAAGGGATCAGCCGCTCCGCGCCGTTGCTGGCTTCGGTTTTGCCGGATGGTTCGCGGGTCCAGATCGCTGGCCCGCCATCAACGCGCATAGGCCACGCCTTTGCCTTTCGCCGCCATGTTTCAGCCAACCTTTCGCTGAATGACTGGGAGGAAACACAGGCATTTGATGATCTGGAGACAGGCCCATCAACGAATTTGGCTGAGCGTAAGCTGGTCCCCTTAACAGGCCGCTATGCCGCCGAGCAGATGAGAAAAGCTGTTCGTGATCGAAAAAACATTCTGGTTTCAGGCAGCACATCCTCTGGCAAAACCACATTCCTTAATTCCCTGCTGTCTGAAATTCCGGATCACGAGCGTCTGATCCTGATCGAAGACACGCCAGAATTGCATGTAAAGCATGATAACTGCGTCGGGTTGATCGCTGCTCGCGGAGAAGAGGCCGAAGCGCAGATATCTGCAGAGGATTTGCTCATCGCGGCGCTTCGGATGCGTCCAGACAGGATCATCCTCGGAGAATTGCGAGGTGTGGAGGCCTTCACTTTTCTACGCGCTGTGAACACCGGTCACCCCGGCTCAATGACGACGGTCCACGCCGATACCCCTGCCCGTGCAATCGAGCAACTTGCCTTATTGATCCTGCAATCAGGATCGCGTTTGAGCAGGGATGATGTGCGGCATTATGTTCGGGAAAGCGTGGATGTTTTTGTCCAGTTGGAACGCAGAGGCGGAAAACGCCGTGTCAGCCAGATTTTGATGGCGCAATGACGGTGCAGGCTCTTTATGCATCTTTGATGACGCCTGACGGAACCGCCCCTATTTCGCGCGCGATGGATTGGATTGGCGGGCTCATTTTCGGGAGCTTTGCTATTACGCTATGCGTGCTGGCCGTCGCTTTTGTAGGCTTTCTGATGTTAAGCGGGCGGCTTGCGTTGCGCGATGCGTTGCGCGTGATTCTGGGCTGTTTCGTGCTTCTGGGGGCGCCGGCCATCGCATCGGCTTTCATCTGAACCGCCGCGACAGGCCGGAGCGATCAGGCCTTTATTGCTGCCCGCTTTGATTTCGATTTGGTTTGAAGCGTGAAATAGATGATCAGCCCAACTCCGATAATGCTCGGCCCTGCCCAGATCAGCGGATTGAAAACCTGATCGGGGACCAACCGGATCAACCCGACCGATAAAAACGCAGTGTAGGCAGAAATGCCCATGCCAATAAGCGCGCGGAAATGTTCGCCTTTGTAATCAACCGGCGAAACAGTCGCGCGCCATACGAAAACCTGCTGCATAAACATCGCGATCAATCCAACGCCTGCAACCAGCTGCATTAAGGGATGCCCTACCCGCACCCCGAAATACCCACACCAAAGGGCCGATATGACTACGGAGGCCATCACGACTTGATAACGCGGACGGCGAAGCTCTGCGCGGGATTGCGAATGCTTCACAACGGACAACCCGTAATCAGCAAATCCGAGCGTCAAAAGGCCAAGATACAGCATCATCCAGCCGAACAACCCAGCAAACAATTCACGGTCGGTGATGGACGGAATGCGTTCTTCAGGTCCGTAGAGGGACAGCAAAGCCATGGCGATCGCCAGAACTCCGGCAACCATAAAGCCGTAACAGGCGATGCGCCCCCATTTGCGGTGCGTCTTTGACCCTTTGCCGGTTGCAACAGGCACCCAGAACGCGGCCAAGCCCGTTGCCCCCGCCGCGACATGCAATATGATCAGAAGTTCAAACAGATGCATGTGCAGAACGTGTACATTTTTCTGGACCCGCGCAAGTGAAGTTGCGCTTCGCACAGGCAGAGCTCGGGAAAAATGGTAGTTCTGTTGTTCGTTCGCAAACTGCTCTCGGGTCAGCGCGGCTTGCAAACATGCGGCCTGCGGCGTCTGTGCGCTATGGTCTCAAATGTGTGTGCCTTGGGCTATCATAGCCAACTGATCCGCTCTTTGCATGATGAGACGGTTCTTACGCGGCATCGCGATCACCCGATGTTCGCGCAGCTGCTTTAGCGTTCGGCAAACCGTCTCCGGCGACAAGGCGAGATAGGAAGCTATGTCTGCCTGGGGGAGCGAGAATTCGATGATTTGTCCGTCTCTGGGCAAACGCGGCATAACATAGTCCAAAAAGGCACTCACACGGGCCAGCGCGCCCACTCGCCCGAGAATGAGCCCGCGCATCATAAACGCCTTTTCTTCCCGCCAGATCGCTTCGCTTGCCCAGTTTGCGTTGGCCTGACTGGGACTGGCCAATTCGGCTTGCCATTTGGCGCTGGAATGGCGCGCAAACATCAAGGGGCCAACCGCTTCGGCTGAGAATCGGTGGCCTATTGTCAGAGGTAGGCCGAGAAAGTCCCCCGGAAAGAAAAACGCCATAACCTGGCGTTCTCCATCGCGTGACAGATCGATAGCGCGAGCAATACCGCAGCGAATTTCGCAGAGGCTTTCGCAAGCTTCGCTCTGCACGAAAAGCGTCTCGCCGGCGTCAGCGGGCATCGCAATCGCTCGGTCCATGGGTCCCCGGCTTTGCGAGTGGTACATCTCTTTAGTCTCGCTGCTGATGGTTTAGAGCTGCACAGACTATGGTTGAACGAGGGCCGGAGGGATCGGTTAATCTACCTAGCTCGATTGAGGCAGCGCGTTCGAAACACCTTTGCCCCAGATTGCTAACAAGATGCATGATGAAGAAAATGGAGCCTTACAATTGCGCGAGGCTACCGGACTGAACGAGGCAGCAGCATCGTCCGAGCTTTACGGCTAAGTGATGAAAGCTGTTTCCGCACAGCACACTTGATAACCGTCAAGTCGCCCTTTGCGAATCGTGCCATAACAACATTGCTGATTGGCGAGTAATCGAGAGAAAACGATGACCCAATCAGACAGGTCCGCGGTAGCCGGAATATGAAATTGATCGAAAGATCAAAATCATATGCAAAGCTACCGCGGGCCGACTCTTTCCAAAATAGAAATGAAACCGAGTTTCTGTGCTGGTTTCGGTGCTGGTTTCTGTGCTGGCATCATTGCTGACAGTGTTGTGGCCAGCCACGCTTTAGCGACAACTCGTTCAACCAGGTGGCTTGCAACTGGGATAACAGGCCCAAGAGATGTGCCAGTAGCTCGATGCCCATGCTTGCGCTGACGTCCAAACCGAAGTTTGCACGGGTTAATACGTATAGTTGGAACCGGACGCGCCAAGCAGTCTGCGTGGCCAGGTGCTTTGCTCGCGGCGCCCCAAGGGGATTGGGCCAACAGAAGCAGGCCAATGGAAGTGAGAAGGCGCAATCGGGATGATGGTTTCAAACGCTCTTTCAGTTGAGAAAAGCGCAGTTGCCGCTCGGCTGCGTCCGTACGCCGAATTGCTGCCTTCACCTGATACCCCGGACTTCGGCAATATCTTCGACAGGTACGGTGATGCGCGTTTGGTCTTACTGGGCGAAGCGACCCACGGCACGCATGAATTCTATACTGCCCGCGCGGCGATCTCACGCCGGTTAATCCAGCATCACGGTTTCACGATCATTGCTGTTGAAGGTGACTGGCCGGATATTGCAAGGCTCGACGATTATGTCCGCTTGCGTGGCCCTCGCCCGCATCGTGGTGAGCCGTTTGTGCGATTTCCGACATGGATGTGGCGCAATGAGGAAATGCTTGGCTTCATCGATTGGCTGCGTGGCCACAATGCACAATTGCCCGAGGAATCGCGCGTCAGCCTTAGAGGGCTCGACGTCTACAGTCTTGGCGAGTCCATCGAGGCCGTGATCGAATATCTCGACCGGCACGATCCACCTGCGGCCGAACGGGCACGCCAGCGATACGGATGCCTTGCGCCTTGGCAGGATGATCCGCAATTGTACGGCCATGCAGTCGAGCAAAACCGCTTCGCCGCATGCGAGGATGCAGTCGTCGAACAGCTGCGCGATCTGCTCTCTCACCGGATGAAGTGGATTGCCGATTACGACGGCGAAGACTTTTTCGATGCCGAACAAAATGCTCGTATCGTTCGGGCAGCGGAGCAATATTATCGCTCGATCTACCGGCGCGCATCCGAAAGCTGGAACCTGCGTGATCGGCATATGTTCGAGACACTTCAGGCCGTGATGGCCCATCATGAGAATGCGCGGGCTCTTGTGTGGGCACACAATTCGCATGTCGGCAATGCCGCCGCGACCGCGATGGGGTGGCATGGCGAGTTCAACATCGGCGAGCTGGTTCGTGCAGCCTACCATGACGATGCAGTGCTTATCGGCTTCGGCACCGACCGAGGAACTGTGGCCGCTGCTTCTGATTGGGGGGCGGACATGCAGATACAGGAATTGCGTTCAGCCCGAGATGACAGCTGGGAAGCTGCATTTCGAAGTATCGGGCTAATGCGTTGCCTTGTCGATTGGCGCAGATGCAAGGATGGCGACCCGAAGGACACGCTCAGCCAGAGCATGCTGGAGCGCGCTGTAGGGGTGGTCTACCGGCCGCAAAGCGAATTGATGAGCCACTATTTCGAAGCAGTGCTCAGCGAGCAATTTGACGCCTATGTCTGGTTCGAAGAAAGCCGTGCGGTCACACCGCTTGGCCCCGTACGCCCGCACGGAGCCCCCGAAGTATGGCCATTCGGCCTGTAGGCGGAACAAGGTGGAGATCTGATGGTGGAAAGCATCCTCGAAGACACTCAGGAAGTATTGCTGCAAGGAGACCCGCCGCTTGCCGCGTTTCTTGGCGTTCCAGCCGACCCGCTCGGCTTGGTTATTTTCGCCCATGGCAGCGGCAGCGGACGGTTCAGTCCGCGCAACAATTACGTGGCCAAAACACTGCGCGATGCAGGTCTTGCCACCCTGCTGCTCGACCTGCTTTCCCCAAGCGAGGAGCGCGACAGGGACAATGTGTTCGATATCGTCTTGCTTGCTTCGCGACTGAAAAGGGCGACCGACTGGGCAGCCCAATTTCAGGCTACGCGAGATCTTCGACCCGCCTATTTCGGTTCAAGCACAGGCGCTGGTGCGGCGCTTCGGGCGGCGGCCGGTGACCGACGCATCGCGTCTGTCGTCTCTCGCGGCGGACGTCCGGATCTGGCGGGCAGCGCATCTCTTGGGGCGGTGACTGCGCCGACCCTGCTGATTGTCGGCTCGCTCGATGGACAGGTCATCGAATTGAACAAAGCCGCTGCCGATACTTTGACTTGCCCGCACAAGCTTACGATCGTGCAAGGTGCCAGCCATCTGTTTGAAGAGCCGGGCACACTTGACCAAGTGGTCGATTTGGCGGGCGGATGGTTTCGTTCAAATTTCGCAGCGTCTATTGAACCGAAATCACGAGCCGGTTCGCAATCCGGCAAGTAATGAAGCCGGGCCACAATCGATCAACTGCCTGGCTCCAGCTCGATCGAAACCTCACGCTCTTTACCATCCCGAGAAAGCGTGAGTTTCACCTTCTGCCCGACCTCGAAATCGTCAAGCCTGGCCAGAAGATCGCCAAGACGGGAAACCGGCTCTCCATTCAGCCCCACGATCACGTCTCCAGGCGCGATGCCCCGCCGGGTGCGCTGTGCAGGGATGAGAGCGGCACGCTCTGCCGCTGATCTTGGATCAACACGCAAGATGAATACCCCGTCGGTGCCCGATGCACGCTTGAGCAGATCGTTTATATCCTCATCACTCTCAATCCCCAGCGTGGGACGAATATAGCGCCCGTTCGTGATCAGTTGCGGCACGACACGCATCACGGTGTCCACCGGCACGGCAAAACCAATCCCGGCCGATGCGCCAGATGGGCTGTAAATCGCGGTATTAATGCCAATCAGCCGCCCGTTGGAATCCAGCAAAGGGCCGCCAGAATTACCCGGATTAATGGCCGCATCGGTCTGGATCAGGTGGCGGATATCCGGTCCGTTCTCATTTGGAAGTGACCGGTCGAGCGCGGACACGATCCCTTTGGTCAGCGTCCAATCGAGGCCGAATGGATTGCCAATGGCAAAGACATTTTGTCCCACTTGCAGACCGCTGCTGGTACCGATCGGTATCTGCGCCGGAGCCGAAAAGCCAATTCCGCCGATCCTCAGCACCGCCAGATCGTGTTCGGGGCTTGCGCCGACGAGGCTCGCGTTAAACTGCCGCCCGTCGGCCAGCTGGACTTGTGCCGCTGATGCGCCTTCGATTACATGGTAATTGGTGACGATATTACCGACCTGATCCCACACAAGCCCCGAACCCGAGCCGCGCGGAATGCTGTAGATATTGCGGTTCCACAAATCGGACACGCGCTGGCGGGTCGAGATAAAGACCACCGAGGCGCGGGCATTACCAAACAAGTCGATAGTCGCGCGTTCATCAGCGCCAAGATCGCCGCGAGGAGTCACGATACGCAGCTCTCCCTTGGGAGGGGATTGCAAGAATAACAGCCAACCGACGGCAAGGACGAGCACGAGGTTGATCACAATAAGGATGATCACGGGCGAGCGCATAATGTGAGCGGGTGTTGGCTTGGCAAATTGCATGTTGAATATTTAACCCGCCGCGCTTTGGGATCAAACTGGAAATCAGATTTGGGGAGGCGCAGCTACTTTTTTGAAGTCTGGATTAAGCTGGCTCGCGCTTCCATGCTGCACGTGCCTATCCGTTGGAGCCTTAGGCCAGAGGGCGTCTTTCTCAGCATGGCTTGCCCCACCTATGCGATAACTTGGTTTATGATTGCATCCAGCCGTGTAAGCTAAACCTATGCGCATTCGGCATATTGAGGTGTTTTATCACGTTTACCGCGAAGGCTCGATCAGCGCCGCCGCGCGCAACCTTTACGTCTCGCAACCGTCGGTCAGCAAGGTGCTCCGTCATGCTGAAGACCAGCTGGGCTTTGCCCTATTCGACCGCCGCAAGGGCAGGCTGTTTCCGACCGACGCCGCGACCGAGCTGTTCCGCGACGTCAGCGAAATCTACGAGCGTATGTCTGTGCTGGACCGGACGGCGGGCAATATCCGCAACCGCAAAGGCGGGCATTTGCGGATCGGGGTCTTGCCGTCTCTCGGCTTTGCTATCGTTCCGCCCATGGTCGCGGCGATGCGCGCTGCCGATCCCGATGCAAGTTTCGATCTGAGCACACTCCACAGCGACGAAATCACCCCTGGTTTGCTAGAGAAACGTTTCGACTTGTGCATCGGGTTTGACGACGAGTTCGACGACCGTATCCGCTGTCAAACGGTGAACTCGGTGGAAATCGCGCTGATTTGCCGACGCGGTGTTTTTCCTGAAGCAGCCGAAACGCTTTCGCCGGATGCGCTGGAGGGGAAAGAAATGATCGGCCTGCGCGACAGCGGGCCAGTCGCCGATCGGATAGAGGCCTATCTTGAACGCGAAGGCATTAATCCCGTAGTCGCGATTTCCGCGCAGACATATTTCGTGGCCGCCGAACTGGTCAAACTAGGCGCGGGCTTTGCAATCGTTGATGGCTTTACGGCCAAACGTTTTGCGAATGAGGAATTGCAAAGTTTCGCATTGAAAGGCTCTCCCACCCTTCCTTTTGTCGCGATGACCCTCGCCGAGGAAACGGGAAATGCCCTTGTCGAAGACGCGATCGCCACGTTGAGAAGCATGTTTGGTTAGCCTCCCGAAAAGGTTTGTTCGTTCCGGTCGAAAACGAAAAGCCATAACGTAAGGCTATAACCCGTATGGGATAAGATTTTGGAATGCGGTTGCGCACAGACGCGCTTTCAAGTCTAAGTGCATCATAAGAGGGGTGGAGTTTGATTGAAAAATCAGGCTGCACAAATCAATCCGGGGGGAAACAAACATGAAAACTACGCCGCGCTTAATCTCATTCGCAGGTGCATCGGTCCTGGCTCTCGCCAGTGCCAGCGCTCACGCTCAGGCGAGCGACACTTCGACTGGCGACGATCCAGTTGATGTCACCACGCAGGGTTCGGCCAAAAAACAGCCGGAAATTGTTGTTACGGGCTCGCAAATCCGCGGTGCTCAGGTCGATGATGTTCTTCCCGTTACGGTGGTTGGTGAAGATCTGATCGACTCCATCGATCCGGCTTCGGGTGACGAGCTTTTCCGCGCTATCCCGCAAGCTGGTTCTGTCGAGTTTAACGAACAAAGCACCGCTGGCGGTGTGAATGGCGCACGCGGCGACATCGCCTCGATAAATCTGCGCGGGCTTGGCACGGGTAATACACTGCTGCTGATCAATGGCCGGCGAATGTTGCTTAACCCCGGCTTCCAGACAGAGCTGTTTGTTCCGGTGGTTTCCCCTGACACGAACACGATTGCGCCTGGCAGTGTGCGCCGCGTCGAGGTGCTGCGCGACGGTGCATCGGCCGTCTACGGCGCTGATGCGGTCGCCGGCGTCGTCAACACCATCCTTCGGGGCAACCGTGATGGCGGATATCTGCGCGCGAATTACCGCGCATCAGATGGAACCGGCCTGTTCAGCTATCAAATCGACGGCGGGCTCGGTTTTGACTTTGCCGATGATCGCGGCAATCTGACGGTCTATGGCGGCTATTTCTACGAAAATGGCCTGCGCGCCGAGGACCGGCCCTATTCCGCATCCAGTGATTTACGGCCCTTCCTTGTCGGTACCGATTTCGAAGGCGACACCCAATTCGACAACCGCTCGATCAATAGCCCATGGGGTGCTTTCGACATTCAGGGATCGCGGGCAACATCGTCTGCCACCACCGATCTGCGCGATGACGATTTCCACCTTCAACCATGTGTCTTGTTTGGCCCCGGCGGTGCAGCGGATAGCGATGGGCGCGTAATCGATCTGGGTAACGGGATCTGCGCCGACAATGGCGGCACGATTGACCGTGCGCTGCGCCATGATATTGGCGCCAACCGTTTTCTCTTCTCGGAAAAGAAGCGTTATAATGCGCAGGCTCTGTTGAGCTACGAGCTGAGCGACACGGCGGAATTCTACTTTGAAGGTTCCTATTACCGCAGCGAGAATTTCCGTGAACGTGAACAGAGCACAATGTTGAGCGCGGTCCCGCTTGGCATTGAAGCAACAGCATTCTGGAATCCGCTCGGTGCGACAACTCTTCCCGATGGATCGCCCAATCCGAACCGGGTCGATAACGGCATCGGTTCCGGAGTGACCGATGATGGCCGCGCGCTTCTCATGGAAGATTATCGCTGGATCGATGCCGGGCCTCGGCTTGGCTCTGTGACCAAGGATGAATTCCGTCTCGTCGCCGGTTTACGCGGCGAGTTCGGCGGATGGGACTACGATACTGGTTTCCTTTACGCTCAGGCCAATACCACCGACCTTACACGTAATCGTATTTCTGGCACGCTGGCACAGGACGCGATCAACCGCACCGATGCGACTGCGTATAACCCCTTCAATGGCGGCTGTTTCACGGATCAATTGGGCATCAACGTCATCGATTGCACGCCTAACCCGCAAAGCGTGATTGACGCGATCACTATCGATGTGTTCCGCAAAGGCGAAACCACATTGGCGCTTGGCGATTTCAAGGTTTCGCGCCCTGATCTGTTCGAATTGCCCGGCGGCGGTGTTGGCTTTGCCGCCGGTGTGGAATTCCGCCGCGAGACGTTCAAGGATGATCGCGATCCGCGCCTCGACGGCACGATCACTTTCACCAACGCTGTGAATGGCGATACCTTTGGCAGTGACGTCGTCGGTTCAAGCCCCTCACCCGATACAAGCGGCAACCGCGAAGTCTATTCGGCTTTTGCAGAAGCCCTCGTTCCGCTGGTTTCGCCAGACATGAACGTGCCTTTGTTCGATACTCTGGAATTGCAGCTCGCCGCGCGCTTTGAAGAGTTTTCAGACTCATCGAGCGCCTTCGTTCCGCGGGCTGCAGTGGCTTGGCGTCCGATTGGTGATATTCTGTTGCGCGGTGCATGGTCGCAGGGCTTTCGCGCACCGAACCTGATCCAGATCAACGATGCAGGCACAACCCGTTCGAACTCGGTAATTCAGGCTGTCGAGTGCGTTGCCGAGATCATTAAAGGTGACGAAGCCGATGTGCCCGATTGCGGAACGCAGGGCACAATCGATTTCCGCTCGGGCGCGCGCGATCTGGAACCGGAAAACACAGAAAGCATCAATTTCGGAGTGGTCTTAACCCCAAGCTTTATTCCGGGCCTGACGCTCACCGCCGATTACTGGCAGGTTGAACAGGAAGGCATCATCGGCATTTTCGGCAACAGCAATGCGCTCTTGCTTGATCTTGTCCTGCGGCTCCAGAACAGTTTCAACCCGAACGTTCTCCGCGATGCGCCGGATCAGGACCAGCTTGATCTTTATGCCGGCACCGGGATCAACCCAGCGGGCGATATCCAACAAATCCTGAACCCGTACCGCAACCTTGATCGCCGGACCTCTGAAGGCCTCGATTTCAGCGTCTTGTATGAATTCGGCACCGGTTTCGGTGATTTCGATTTTCAGCTGAATGCAGCGCGTCTGCTCGGTTTCAACCAAGAGGCCGGCCCCGATGCGGAATTGCTCTTTACCGATCTGACACCGGCATTGCAGCAAATCTCTGAACTTTCAGTCGGCGATGTGGCGGCACTTCAGCCCTTCGGGTTTGGCGAACTGCTTGAAATTGACGGGCGCCCTCGCTGGCGTTTGAGCGGTTCGGCTGCTTGGGAAAGCGGCCCTGTACGCATCAACCTGTTCGGCCGCTATGTCGACCGTGTGTTTGATCCGAGCGCGCAGCAAGACGATACGGCTGAACTGTTCGAAGTTGGCGACTGGTTTACCCTGAACTTTGGGATCAGCTATTCGATTGATGATACCGGCACCGCGATTGACGGTACCCGGCTGCGGTTTGGCGTGAACAATATCCTGGATGAAGATCCTCCCATCGCCGATGAAAGCTTTGGCTTTTACGGTAGCCTTCACAGCGCACGCGGTCGCCAGTTTTCGTTCGATATTCGCAAGAACTTTTAGGCCAGTATCGGGCCGCAGCAACGCTGCGGCCCGCTCACTTTGATAACCGCAAGGGAGCATGGCCAATGCGCATGGCAGCGATGATGATCGGGATTTTTCTGTCTCTGGCTTTCTTGTCCGCGCCGGCAGCGGCGTTAAGCGAGCCTATCCCGGCGCTGGCACTGGCTTCGCCCGATTGCGAAACGCAGGCCGCCCGCATCGACAAAGACTTTGTGACAGGGGCATATGCGTCGTGCGAGGCTACCAGTAAAAAACGGTTCAAGCTGACGATCGCACCGGAAGACGAAGGCGATATCAATTGCAGTGCGTGGTATGCATTTCGGGTCAATGCAAATCGCAGGACCCGCATAAAAGTGCACCTCGATTACACCAAATGCGGCCACCGTTATTGGCCAAAAATCAGCACTGACGGCGTGAACTGGGAATTCATGAAGTCCAAATATGTCCTCGTCGAAGGCGAGCGTGGTGAGCGCACGGCACAGATAACTTTGAAAGTTGGCAAAGACCCGGTCTTTGTCGCCGCGCAGGAAATTTTACCTCCGTCTATTTACGACGCATGGCTGCAAGAGCGCGAGAAAGCCTTATTCGCGACCGTCGATCTGCTTGGCCGTTCGGCGCAAGGGCGCGAGATTAAGCTGCTGCGCATCGCTGAACCGGATGCGAAGCAACGCGAAACTGTAGTTCTTGTCGGTCGCCAGCACCCGCCCGAAGTGACGGGCGCACTTGCCATGCTGCCCTTTGTCGAAACGGTCATGGGGGACACCGAACTGGCCAAGGCATACCGCGCGCGGTTCGAAACGCTTACGGTCCCGCTGCTCAACCCCGACGGCGTAGTGCTCGGCCATTGGCGCCATAATTCAGGCGGTGTCGATCTTAATCGTGACTGGGGCCCGTTCACCCAGCCCGAAACGTTGGTAATGAGCGGCTTGCTAAAACAGATAGACGAAGACCCTGCGCGCGATTTGCGTGTCCTGATCGACTTTCATTCGACAGGCCGCGATGTGTTTTACACCATACCGGACGAGCTGCCGACCGATCCCGAACTCTTCACCAAGAAATGGCTCGCGCTGTATCAGGAGCGGATGCCTGATTACGAAGTGAGCCGTGATGCCCGTCACGAGGAAGGGCGGCCCATATCCAAAGCGCATGCTTTCGATGTCTATGGAGCTCCCGGTATCACGTTCGAAATTGGCGATGAAACCGATCGCGAATTGATCAAACGCATCGGACGCGAGTCTGCGATTGCCATGATGGTCACGATGCTCGAAACCCCGCAGCCAGAACCCGGCATCTCTACAGCGCAATGATGCAACGGATCGGCAGCGCCGCCTCGTTCGCTCTGATCGTCAGCCTGACGGGATGCCAGACTGCGCCATCCTTTCCTCCAGCCCCAATACCAACCCCAATGCCAGCCGATACAATCATCTCTGGCGGGATGGTTTTCGATGGCTCCGGCGCTGCTGGAACGATCACCGATCTTGCTCTGCGTGATGGCATGATTGTTTATATCGGCCCGGATGCCGACTCGCGCTTCGCGGCAACGAGAACCATCGACGCCACCGACCTGATCGTCGCGCCCGGCTTTATTGATCCGCACACCCACGCTGGATCCGATCTTGCCTCAAGCGACACCAGCCGCCGTGCCAATCTGCCTTTTACATTTCAGGGGGTAACGACTGTGGTGGTTGGCAACGACGGCGGCGGCAAGCCTGACATTGCCGATCTCGCCAGAGCCGCAACCGCAAATGGCATTGGCACCAATGTTGCCTATCTGGTCGGTTTCGGCCCTGTGCGCGAAGCGGTATTAGAGACATCGAACCGCGCACCCAGCCGCAAAGAACTTGCGCAGATGGAAAGCATCACCCGCGCGGCCATGTGCGAGGGCGCGTGGGGGTTCTCGACGGGACTGTATTACGTTCCGCAAAGCTATTCAGAAACCGAAGAAGTGATCGCGCTGGCGAAAGTCGCTCGTGAAACCGGCGGTTATTACGACACCCATATGCGCGATGAGAGCACCTATAACGTGACCGTTACGGGCGCCCTCGCCGAAACTCTCGAAATCGGTCGCCGAGCAGAAATACCCGTCCACATCGCACATATCAAAGCGCTCGGCCCAGCTGTCTGGGGGCACAGCGCAAAGATGATCGCGATGATAGAGACTGCACAGGCCGGGGGTCAGAAGGTTACTGCCGATCAATATCCGTGGGAGGCTTCGGGTACCCGCATCTCAAGCGCGCTCGTGCCGCGAGAGGCGCTCGAAGGCGGGTTGCTCGCATTGCGTGAGCGGCTCGATGATCCGGCACAGCTCGCCGCTATCCGCGCAGGTGTTGTCGCGGCAATAGAGCGGCGCGGCGGGGCCGATCGCCTGCTTATCACTGGATCGCTCTCGGGCTCGGACGTTCCGGTTGGTAAAACTCTGCAAGAGCTCGGCGCGATGCGGAACATGCAGCCAGCCGACGCAGCTATTGAGGTGTTGCGATCTGGAGATGCCCGCCTTGCCTCTTTCAATATGAACCCTGCTGACATTGCCGCGTTTGCCGGGCAGGATTGGGTCGTCACCGGATCGGACGGAACCAGCGGCCATCCGCGCAAGTATGGCAGTTTCCCCAAAGCATTTCGCAATTTGGTAACCGGCGCACCAAAAATGGAACTTGCCCGCTTTATCCGGCGATCGAGCGGCAAGACGGCGGATATAATCGGCCTAAAGCGGCGCGGTTATCTGAGGTCCGGTTATCACGCCGACATAGTGGTATTTGACCCTTCTACGTTTGCGCCCAACGCCGATTACTCCGCTCCGCGTGAGCTTTCTAGCGGGGTCGAGCACCTTTACGTCAATGGCGTGCCTGTCATTACAGGCGGTACCTACACCGGCGCGCTGCCCGGCGCACCTTTGCTCAAGGATACGCAATGCTGAAAACCTGGTTCGGGATCAAACTATGGCAGCGCGTTCTGGGCGCGCTTGTGCTGGGGATTGTCGCAGGCCTGTATCTGGGCGAAGCGGCCGAAAGCATCCGCTGGATCGGCGATCTGTTTATCCGCGCAATCCGCATGCTCATTGTACCGCTCATCTTTTTCTCGCTTGTGTCAGGCATCGCCGCCCTCGGAGATCTTAAAAAGCTTGGGAGCGTAGGCGGTAAGGCTCTTGGCTTGTTCTTGTTCACCGCGCTCGCCTCGATCACGCTCGGGCTGACGATGGGAACGGTTTTCGAACCTGGCGTCGGGCTTAATGGTACGCTGGCAGCAGGCGCCGACATCATTGAACCGCCGATCCTAAGCTGGACCGAGCGATTGCTCGAGCTGATCCCTGAAAATCCGGTGATGACCATGGCAGAAGGGCAGATCCTGCCGCTCATCATCTTCGCAATGCTGTTCGGCATTTCGCTCTTGATGGCGGGCGAAGAGGCCGCGCCGATTATCAAAGCTGTCGATGCAGGCGCTGCCGTTATGCAGCAGATGACGATGATCGTGATGGAATTGACCCCGTTCGGCGTATTTGCGTTAATGGCGTGGGTCACGGGCACGTTCGGGTTTGAGGCACTCGCTCCGCTCGCGACTATGGTCGCGCTCAATTATGCGGGCTGTTTCATCATTATCCTGCTGGTTTACCCGCTGATCCTTCGCACGATCGCAAAATTGCCTGTGATGGATTTCTATCGCGGGATTTTTGATGCGCAGGCCGTCGCATTCTCGACCGCATCTTCCAACGCTGCGCTTCCTGTCACCCTGCGCTGTGTTCAGCGCAATCTGGGTGTTTCCCGCTCTGTATCCAGCTTTGTCGTCGCGCTGGGGGCAACCATCAACATGAACGGCACAGCGATGTATCTCGGGCTGGTCGCGGTCTTTGGCGCGCAGCTTTACGGGATTGAATTGACCTTTGCATCGTATCTTATGATCGCGCTCACTGCGACGCTCGGATCGGTCGGCGCCGCGGGCATTCCTGGCTCCGGCCTGATCATGATGGGACTTGTGCTAAGCGCGATTGGCGTACCGCTGGAAACCATCGCATTTGTCGCTGGTATCAATCACATCATGGATATGATGCGCACGATGACCAATGTGACGGGTGATGCAACTATCGCTGTCGCTGTTGGCCGGATGGCAGGCGAGATTGACGTTGAGGAATACGAATCCGCCGACGATATCTGACATTCAGACGCTGACCAGTTCAGCAAGGCGCTCCCCCGATCCCATCGCTAAAGTCCATCCGAGCGCGCCGTGTCCGGTGTTGATCGCAAGCGTTTTGCTGGCCCGCCTAATCACCGGCTGGGAATTGGGCGTAACTGGCCTCAAACCAGTCCAGAACTTTCCTGCTTTGGCATAGTCACCGCCATTGGCCAGACATTCACGGGCCGCATTTACCAACCAATGAGCGCGTTCAGGATCGATCTCTCGCGAGGCATTGCCGAGCTCGGCAATGCCGGCAACGCGCATACGGTCGCCCAGATTTGTGAAGACCAGACGGCGTTTCCCATCGGTCACGGAGATACGCGGCGATCCGCCGGTCAGCGGCATCTCGAACGAATACCCCTTCATCGGCTGCAGCGGAACGCTGTGTTGCAAAGGGGCAAGCAAATGATTGCTGTCGGCCGCCGAAGCGACAACCGCCAGGTCAGCTGTCTCCGCATCGCCATTTGCCAAAGTAACCACGGTGCCGTTTTTCAAAGCAGTAATCGCTGTGACGGGGCATTCGAAACGCGCCGTTACATCATATTTCTCGATCAGGATTTGCAGCAAGCCCCGGCTGAACATCAGGGGATCGCCTACTTCCTCAGACGGTGTCGATATGGCGCCGGTAACGGCGGTATCCAGACCCGGCAGCGCGCGATCAAGCCGCGATAGATCAGCCCGCGCCAATATCTGCTGCTGGCAGCCCGCCGCACCTTTCAACGCCCGCATAACCTCGGCTTGCCTGCGGTCTTTGCTCGAATACAGCAGGTGAATTTTGCCGGCGATGCGATGCGCGAATTTGATTGTGTGCTGTTCCCGCAGGCGGTCCATCGCCAGCCGGGATTCTGCTGCCAAATTCAGAACAGCAATTGTATTCTGTCGGAATTTTCCTGCCGTGCAATTCAGCGCAAATCTGACAAGCCACGATGCGTAATCTGCGTCCATGGGCAATCGGAAAGACACCCCGCCTTTGCCAGCCATCAACGAAGGCAGAGAAGCCAGCAACGCCGGACTCCCAAGTGCGTCGGTGTAGCAATAGCTCAGCTGCGCACCGTTGGCATAACTGGTCTCCATCGCGGGGCCACTGGCACGATCGACGATCGTCACCCTCCACCCGCGCCGCGCCAAGGCGTACGCAGAAGCGATGCCAATTACCCCAGCGCCAATTATGATTGCACTTTGCCCCACACATCATCCCCGTTGGTTCCGACACAGTAAGATTTTGCAGCGCGCATCACTGGCGGGCCATGATCGATTGACGCGGCTGCCATAAATGCGGTCTATGGGCCCAAGGGGGAGCCACGCTTTGACGTTCAAAAATGGGAAATTCGCGCTAACGGCCAGCGCAGTCGCAATTTGCGCAATCGCATCGCCCGTCAGCGCCTCCGAATGCCGCGTTGCTCCGGTGCGCGCGCTGTTCGAGTACGATGCGCAAACCCAGATCATTCTCGATGTTGAGGCAGCCATGGCCCGCGCACAGGCCGCTCACGGCGTGATCCCCGCCGAGGCGGCTGCGGAAATCAGCGAGAAAGCGCAAGTCGCTTTGATCCCGCAATCAATGTTTGACGCGACCTATGATGTGGTTCGGCACCGCATGGTCGCACTGCTCGCTGTCTGGCGCGAAAGTCTAAATGATGCAGGCGATCAATATGTGCATTACGGCGCAACCACGGTTGATATCTACGGCACGGCGACGGTGCTCCAGATGGACCGCGTTTTGACAGAGCTCGATACCTGTCTTGCTGGGACGATTGACGTGATGTCCACGCTGGCCAGAGAGCACAAGCACACTCCGATGATTGGACGGACGCTTGGCCAGCATGCCCAGCCGATCACTTTCGGTAAAAAAGTCAGCGCATGGATCGGTGAATATTCGCGCCACCGCGCACGTCTTTCCGAATTGCGTGCCCGCGTCAGGCGATCGGCTACTTTAAAAGGGCCGGTCGGCAATTATTCGGGGCTTGGCGACAAGGCGATTGAAGTCGAGCAAAGTTTTGCCAGCGAGCTCGGCCTTGATCGGGCGGACCTCGCCGACTGGAGCGGAACTCGTGATGTCATTGCCGAATACGGGCTTATGCTCGGCCTGATCGCACGCTCGCATCAACGGATTGGACAGGAGGTGTTCCTTCTTCAGGGCACCGACATCGCCGAAGTCAGCGAGGCGCAGCGCGCCGGTGTCGTCGGCTCAAGCTCGATGCCGCATAAACGCAACCCGCGCGATCCAGAACGGTTGGTCCATGCTGGTCGCACTATTCCGCGTCTCGCCGAAGTGCTCGGGGATGATGTCGTCAATTTGTTCGAGCGGGATAATACGTCTCGCCTTACGCCCGTGATAGAAGAAATCTCGATAACCTCTGTCGATGCTGTTCGCAGGCTCAACGCTTTGCTTGCCGGGCTGGAAGTGGACACGGACAGAATGCGCGCCAATATTGATCGGACCCGCGGCTTTGCCATGTCGCAAAGGATCGCGTTCGCGCTGTCCGAATATATGCCGCGCGTCGAAGCCGAAACGTTGACCAAAAAAGTCGTCGCAAATGCGCTGGCAGCCGATACCGATTTTATCACCGCGCTACTGGCCGAGCCGAAGGTCACAGCCCATTTTGACCTGCCGGCCTTATCCGAACTGCTCGATCCAACCCGCATCGATGCGCCTGCAATTCTACAGGTCGAACGAGTTGTAAGTGACGCCAATGATCCGGGAGCAGAACGATAGACAACAACACAAACCTGCGCCCTGCATGGGCGATCTGGGCGTTTCGTCTGAGCGGTCTTGCGGCTGCCATGCTGGTCTACACCTTGCTTGCGCCGGCGGACATGTCGGGAGACGCACGGATTGTCGCCGCGATTGCGACGCTGATGGCGGTGTGGTGGATGACAGAGGCAGTGCCCCTGGCTGCCACTTCCTTGCTTCCCATCATCCTCATCCCTGCACTCACCGAGCGCGGCGTGGGCGAGACGACTGCCTCCTATGCCAGCCCAATTGTATTTCTGTTCCTCGGCGGGTTTCTGATCGCAATCGCGATGGAAAAATGGGGCCTCCATCGCAGGATCGCGCTGTGGACGCTGGGAAAAGTAGGTATTTCGCCGCGCCGGATTGTGCTCGGTATGATGCTGGCGACAGGGTTCCTGTCCATGTGGGTGTCGAACACTGCGACGACGCTGATGATGCTGCCCATCGGGTTTTCGGTTTTGGCCTTGGTGTCCGGGCGAAGCATGGCAGATGGCGCGCCCGCGGCCGGTGACGACATCGACCCACAAGTCACAAACTTTGGCGTGTGTCTTGTTCTTGCGATTGCTTGGTCGGCCAGCATGGGCGGGCTTGGCACTTTGTTGGGCAGTCCGCCCAACGCCATCATTGCAGGCTATGCGAGTGACGAGCTTGGTATCGACATTGGGTTTGTCGAATGGATGATGCTCGGCGTGCCGCTCGCATTGACGTTTATCGGGATCGGATGGGTGCTGATGACGCGGGTGCTATACCGCTTTGAGTTGGACGAGATACCGGGCGGCAAAAATTTGATTGCGGGCGAGATCGCCAAACTTGGCTCCATGTCGCAGGGCGAGAAAATGGTCGCGCTTGTATTTGGCGGGGCAGCGTTCCTCTGGATCGTTCCAGGGTTGATTTCTGAACTGCCCTCGGTTGCTGCTGCTGCGCCTTGGCTAGGCGGATTGAGCGATGCAGCTATCGCAATCGCCGCAGGCCTCGCGCTGTTCATGCTGCCGGGCAAAGGCAACAACCGTATGGTGCTCGATTGGCAAGATGCAGAGCGCGGGCTGCCGTGGGGCGTACTTCTGCTATTTGGCGGCGGCTTAAGCCTTGCCGGAGCCGTTGCCGGTACGGGTCTGGATGACTGGTTTGGTCAACAGGTTTCAGGCCTTGCCACGCTGCCCACAATCCTGATCATCGGATGCGTCGTTGGCATCGTGCTGTTCCTTACGGAGGTTACAAGCAACACGGCGACCGCTGCCACATTCATTCCAGTTCTGGGCGGTGTTGCGCTGGGTGTTGGGATGGACCCGATGGGTCTGCTGGTTCCAGCCGCTTTCGCTGCGACCTGCGCCTTTATGCTGCCGGTCGGCACGCCGCCCAATGCGATCGCATTCAGTACGGGTGTGGTCACGATCCCGCAAATGGCGCGAGGCGGATTTGTGCTCAATCTGATCGGGATCGCGCTGGTGACGGGATTTGTATATTGGCTCGGCGGGTGGGCTATGGGCCTCGATTTCAGCTAGGCCTCACTCAACCAAATCATAGGCGCCGGCTGCCATTCCGTCATTCGAATGCGCGACGTCCGAAATGATGCGCAGTGACCAGCCAAACTCCCAACCCTGTTGCTCTGCAAGAGCCTTTGCGGCGGTGAAGAATGACTGCCCGCGTGCAAAGCGGTGCGGCCCTTGTCGCATCGCTCCGTGACTGCGATTGAGCGAGCGGTGATCGGGATCGGTATCCTGATCGCCGAGCAGAATGACGACATCTTTCGCAAGTGCGATCCGCAGGTGCTCCTCGCTCGCAGGCGTGCCTTTCAGGCCAAACGGGAAATCAACATCCAAATCGGCAAAGCTGTACCAACCGGCATTGGCCGCAAGGTATCTTTTGGCGCGGACCTCTGGTTTCAAAAGCAGGAAACGGTGCACGAATTGCGAGCCTGCCGAATGGCCGAAAATGGTGTAGCGTGTCTGCTCGCCGCCGATCTGGCGGACAATATCATCGAACATCGGCTCGATAGCCGAAAAGCTCCATAAAGCTTCGTCACGCGGCGTATCGTCGCCCTGCGCAAACAGCGAACCCAGATTATAATTGCGCGATCTGGGGAAATTGTCCTGTGAAAACTCGGGAGCGATTACGATAAAGCCGCCCTTGTCTGCTTCATCGATCCATTCATCGCGGTATCGGTCAGCATCACGGCGAACGCCATGCATGACGAACAGGATCGGAGCAGTCTTCTGATTGATGCCGGGTGGTACATAGGTCCAGACTTGCAAACTTGGACCAACCCAATCGCTAAACAGAAATTTGTCGGTGCCGTAAGCAAGGCCAGATTTCACCGCCTGCGCCTTTTCACGATGCGATGCGGCTTTAGCATTGTCGGTTGGGTGAAGGCCGGCCATGACGATGAGCATGAATGCCAGAAGCCTGCCAAAAAGATGCACTGAATTCTTCATTCTTGACCTCTGAAATTCGCCTCAGCCCTTCTTAAGCGGCGAGAAAATCCGGTCAACGTGCAGCATGTCATCCAATGGTTCTGTGAAAGCAGGTGCACGCCTTCTTGGCATTTTGGCTTAACTGCAATTCGAAAATCGGTGCCCCGTGACGTTCGCATTGGCGGGGTCAACTGCTCCAAGAAAGGTGGGAGCGATACTGGTCGAAAGATGATGCCAGCAGCGGTTTGAGGAGGTGCCGCAGCTTACCGCTGCTTTGCTGCCTTTTCCGCCAAAAAAAACGCGGCAATGTGTTCGCAGTGAACGTTGGCGGATAAATGCCCGGGTCACAGTCAGACAGCGAAGCGATGCCGGACTCGGGATTGATCGCAACCCCCTTGGTTCACAGCCCGCCAGACAAAAGCGGCTTCGTCTCTACATCTGGAGAACACCTCAACGACGTGCCACCGCTTATTTCAAAGACTGCGTATTCGGCTAATCGCGGGAATTTGATACTTGCAGCGACCACTGGCCCCACCTCAGGTTTGGCTGATCCTGGCAGCTTCCGACAGGGCTTGGTGTGACAATTTGCGACAAGTCGTTGCTTGCACTTATTGGCTACCCATGATCTTCTAGAGTTAAGTACAGGAGGTCCCATGACTAACCATTCGTGGAGTATTGTTACGACGCGGTTTGGCTATGGACAAAGGCCTTCTGCTCGCCCGAATGGTTCACCAAAAGCGTGGTTGAGCAGGCAGGTCCAGAACTATGACCCCAGACCAGCCAGGATTATGGGGCTTCCAGATTCAGAGGCCATAACTCGGCAGTTTTCGGACTTTCGGCTTCGTCGTGATCAAGACGCAGAGGCCAAACGTGCGGCAAGGCGTGCCTTGCGCAGCCACGTCCAAGACGCAATCGCTGCGCGGATCGAATTGGCGGTGCACACTACGGCCCCCTTTACAGAGCGGTTGGTGCAATTCTGGGCCAATCATTTCGCAGTCTCAACTGAAAAGCCGGGCGCTGGACCGCTCGCCGGAAGCTTTGAGGCAGAAGCGATACGGCCTTACATCCTGGGCCGTTTTGCCGACATGCTACGCGCGGCCGAAACCCATCCATCAATGCTGATCTATCTTGATCAAGCCGGTTCCATCGGACCGAACAGCCGGCGCGGCCAAGCCGCCGCTCGGCGCGGCAGAAGGCGGGTCGGCCTGAACGAGAATCTCGCGCGCGAAATTTTAGAACTGCATACGCTTGGGGTGCGTTCGGGATACACACAGGCCGACGTGACCGCTTTCGCCAAAGCGTTGACCGGCCACACGGTCCCGGTCTTACGACGTTTCGAACAAGATAAAATCTATGGGTTCGATCCCTCGCTGCATGAACCCGGTCCCAAAACCGTGCTTGGTAAAACCTATCGGGACGAAGGGTCCCGCGAGGCCATGCGCATCCTGAATGATCTTGCGGATCACCCTGCGACGGCTCGGCATCTGGCGACCAAACTGGCGCGGCATTTCTCGGCCGATATTCCGCCGCCTGCCTTGGTCAGCAGGCTTGAGGAAAGCTTCCTTGCGACAGGAGGCGATTTGGGCGCGATGACGCTAACCCTGATCGAAGCACCAGAGGTCTGGGCCGAGACGCGTCAGAAATTTCTTACGCCATGGGAGTGGGCGATCGCATCCCTGCGCGCCATAGATACCGATGAATTCGACCCTTTGCGGGCGCGGCGTATGATCGTCAATCTGGGGCAGGATTTATGGCAGCCCGGCTCACCGGCAGGATTTGAAGACAAGGCCTCGAAATGGGCCGCGCCAGAAACCCTGCACCGGCGCGTGGAAGCGGCTCAAACTATAGGCAGGCTTGGCGCGCGGCACGATGCGCGGACCCTTGGCCCGATGCTTTATTCTGGGATCTGGAGCGAGAACAGCGCGACTGCGGTCGCTCGTGCAGAAAGCCCGGCGCAGGCGATGGCGTTGATGTTGGCAAGCCCGGAGGCAATGTGGCGATGATAATAAACCGGCGGAACATGCTCGGCGGTTCAGCCGCCATAGTCGGTGCAACGATGTTACCCAAACTTGCCTTTGCCGCTGGCGGCGGCGGGTCAAAACGGCTCGTTTTTGTGCTACAGCGCGGCGCGGCGGATGGCCTGGGCATCATCGCGCCTGTGGGCGACCCGAGCTATGCGGGCCTGCGCGGCGCGCTGGCAGAGGATTACGCGGATGCTCCGCTCATCGGGGGGCTTTTCGCGCTTCACCCCGCCCTTGAACGTTCTGCTGCGATGTTTGCAGCCGGAGAGATGATGGCGGTCCATGCGGTCGCCTCCACTTACCGCGACCGGTCGCATTTTGACGGGCAGAACGTGCTCGAAAGCGGCGGAACCCGACCTTACGAACGCAAGGATGGCTGGCTCAACCGTCTCGTCGGGTTGCTGCCCGAGGCGGAGGCTTCGGGCATTGCCATCGCCCAGAACATTCCGTTGGCGCTGCAAGGGACGCATAAGGCTGGCTCCTACGCGCCTTCGCGGCTGCCCGATGCGGCGGACGATTACATGCGCCGGGTTGCCCAGCTTTATATGGGTGATGAGCGGCTGCATATGCTGTGGGAAGAAAGCCTTGCGACCCGCGCCATGGCCGAAGGCATGAATGGCAGCGGCAATATGCGCCAGGCCGCGGATGTGGGGGCGTTGGCTGCGCGCATGTTATCGGGCGAAGATAGTGCGCGCATCGCCATGATCGAGACCACGGGCTGGGACACGCACAATGGCCAGAGCCGGCGGCTGGACCGCGAATTGAGCAAGCTCGACACGCTGATTGAAGCGCTAAAAGTGGGTTTGGGTGAGTTGTGGGCTGATACAATGGTGATCGTCGCGACTGAATTCGGGCGCACGGCCTCCATCAACGGGACCAGTGGGACCGATCACGGCACCGGCTCTACCACCCTGCTCTACGGCGGGTCGCTGGGCGGCGGCAAAGTGCTCGGCGATTGGCCCGGCCTGAGGCAGAGCGACCTTTATCAGGCGCGCGATCTTAGACCGACCAGCGCATTAGAAGATGTAATCGCCTCGACTTGTTCCAGCCATTTTACACTCGATCCGGAACTAACCAAACGTACGCTTTTTCCCGGACGTTAGCGCGCCCGGTTACGCCGCCTATTTTTGCGGAGCGCTATCGTAAGCAAGCCTGAATCCGACATTTGAAGCGCCGAGGCCCACATCGCGGCCTTGCCGGCTTTCAGGCCGATAGCGCTGGCAATAATTCGGCGCACATAGATAACTGCCCCCCTTCATCACGCGGCTGGCAAATCCGGGATTGAGCGGGTCATAGGCGGCATTTTCGCTGGGCCCGCGGGGATTGTCTTGATCTGCCGGATCATGGCCTGGACGGAAATGATCGGCGGTCACTTCCCAAACATTACCGACCATATCGTAAAGGCCGTTTGCGTTGGGTTCAAAGCAGCCAACCGGCGCAATTCCCTTAAACCCGTCACTGCCTTCATTGACGACCGGGAACACACCCTGCCAGCTATTCGCAAGACGCGGATCGGGCTGTTCTGTGTATTTTTCTGCGCCTGCACTGGCCGCATATTCCCACTCGGCTTCGGTCGGAATACGCCCGCCCTTCCAATCGGCATAAGCGCGCATATCGTCCCATGCCAGATGCACCACCGGCTGATCTGGCTCTGCATCGGGGCCTTGCGGGCCATAGGGTTTGCGCCAATTCGCGCCAGGGACATATGCCCACCAATCGCCATAATTGCGCGACGGGCGATCTGGCGGGGTGAAAACGGCGGAGCCAGCCTGCAGCATGAAGGGCGGAATTTGCTCGACCGGAACACCGAATTGCGCCGGATCGACCGGTTTTTCAGCCACAGTTTTGAAATCCGTCGCCGCCGCAAATTCGGCGAACTGGCGGTTGGTCACTTCATGAGGATCGATCCAGAAACCATCAACTGTTGTTTCCCGTTCAAGGCCTTCCTCTGCATAGACAGCGTTGCTGCCCATGATGAACGTTCCACCGTCAATCCGTACACGCACGCTAGCGGGGGTTTTGCAGGTGATTGCCGAGGCAAAGTCGCTCGCTGCGGTCGGCAACGGTTCACCGTTTTCCTCACCTTCCGAGGCGCTGCACGCCGCTAAGCTAAGCGCGGCACCAGCCGCGATTGCACCGCGCGTTACCAACGTGAGCGCCAGATTGGCTGCCGGATTGAATGCCGGATTGAAATTGCTGATCGGGAATCGTGTCATGGGGCCGGTTTAGCGCTGGCTGGCCGACCGTGTCACGGGTCCATTATCACCCAGCAGATACATCCGCCGGTCATCCGTACCGCGCGCTCTTTCGGCAACCACCACGCGCGCATCGGGGTGCGCGTTGCGAATGAAGCTGCTGATCGCGAAACTTGCCCTGTCACGGACCAGAAGCTCGCGTGTCTGCGTAAAGCTGGCACCGGCATCATCGCTTTCCCACCACGCGATCATACCGTCGCCATTGCGGTTCTGCGATGCGAGCAGAAAACGTACATTGTCGCTGTTATCGACCACCAGATCGCCATTCCCGATCGGCAGTTTGGTCGATTTTCCGCCAATCCACTCGCTGCCGGTCCAGCGATAATGGCGCATCTGTTTGGGGCCGCCCACTTTGGACACGCCCAGATCCTCACCCATGGTGATACCGATATGGGGATGCCCTTGATCATCAAGCGCCACAGATGCGTTGAAAGACCACAGATCGCCCGATTTCGCGACAAGCGCCTTGTCCTCGGCAACCTCGCGCGTCAATGGCATCGGCAGCTGTTCGCCCTCGATATTGCGCCAGCTGCCATCGCCTGTATCAAAGACCATATAGAACAGATCCTGACGGTTGGCCGTGTGACCGCGCGCATCAGGCGCGCCTGCTCCGTCCCAGCACAGATGATAATCAAAGCTGACGATGATCTCATCGCCCTGTCCCTTGGTCACATAGGGATACCAGCTGTCGACGGCCTGCATATCGGTGCGGCGTTTATGCTTAAGGAAAGACACAGGCTCGCTAAAGGTGCGGCCATTGTCGGTTGATTTGTGATACACCCAATCGCTGCGATGGGCACCATGACGATAGAACAGATAGATATCGCCATTATCCATCTTCACCACTTGATTATAGGTGCCGAAAGGCGGGATCGTATCCAGCTCCTCCCATTCGGTGATATCGTAAGGGCGTTTGGAAACCACATGCTTATTCTCACCATAGTGGTGATTGCCGAGCGGATTCTCCCCCAATTCGGGCGTGCCGCCATGGCCGCCGAAAAAGATATGGATATAGCCCGCATCATCGATGATCAGGGTCGGCTTGCCGTGATTGTCGATCTTGCGGGTGGGGTCTTTACCCATCGCGCTGATGCCGGCTTTGAACGGTCCGCTCCATTCGCCGGTTTCGTGATCGTATGACGCGACATAGGGATCTTCGAGCGGGCCTTGATAGCTCACATAGGTGATGCCGTCCTTATATTCCCCGGCTGGGTGCTGAACCACGGCAACCGCATTTCCCAAACCGTTATCCGCGAAATAGTCGGTCTGCGCGGCGGTCTGTGCCGAGGCGCTTTGCGGGCCATAAGCGGCGCTGCATCCCGAAAGCCCGGCGATGCCAACCGTCAATGCAGCCGCAAGGAAAAGAGAGTGTTTCATGTGATCGTCCGTGAGTGAGGGTTTAAAGCATTTCCGAAGCGAACAGCAACATGCCGCCTGTTGCGTAAAGCTGGCTGGTGTCGGCATCAGTCGTCTGCGGGTCTTTGCCGATTTGCTGCACCCAGCCGACCTTACCGCTGTCAGTGGTGGCTTTGCGCATCGCGTCCCACGCCTTGTCGCGAGCGGTTTCGAATTGTGCGCCCTTGATCAGGCCGTTGTTCAGACCCCACGCCAGCCCAAAGCCGAAAAAGGCCGTGCCGCTGGTTTCCGGATTGGTCAGGTACTCTGCATCCATCAGCGAAGTCGGCCAATAGCCATCTTCGCGCTGAATCTCGACGAGCTTTGCGGCGAGCGTCTGATACGTCTTTACCATGAGCGCGCGTTCAGGATGATCGGCTGGCATATCCTCGATAAAACGGGCGAGCCCAGCAAACACCCAGCCATTGCCCCGGCTCCAGAACACGGGCTTACCATTTGGCGTTTTCGCCTCGAAATAGCGGCTGTCGCGGAACAGGAGGCCTGTTTTCGGATCTTGCAGATATTCGATTACCGCGCGTGTCTCTTTCGCGGCGTAATCCAGATACCGTGGATCGCCCGTTACCTTGGTTGCAAGCGCCCATGATGGCGGGGCCATGAAGATCGCATCAGCCCAGCACCAACGCCGCTGGCACGTGCCCTCGGTATGGCCATCCTCCGGCTCGATAAATTCAAGGCTCATCGTGTAATTTTGATCGATGATGTGATCGAACACTTCAACCGACTTCTTTATCAATGCCGGATTCTCATCACGCAGCGCAATCGCGCCGTAGACTGCGGCCACCGCCTGATCATCGCCGTGCCAGACGCGGTCTCCCAGCTCCAAACCGTTTTCATAAGCGTATTGCCGCACACGGTTCAAAAGCTTTTCGTCGCCCAGCTTCGCAGCGTAGCGATCGAGCCCGATGTAGAAAGCCGCCTTGACCCAGCCGCGCCCGTACGAACTTTCAGGGATCTTCAGATCGAGATAGCTCATGTCCTCTTTTGCCTGGAGCTGCCACGCGGCGACAGCGCAGCCGACCTCTTCAGCCGAGGCCTGCGAAGGAGCCACCAGGACCGGCGCCTTCCAATGTGGCACGATAGCATCGCAGGAACGGACCGGGCGTTCATCGGCTGCGTGATCATCGGCACTCGCTGCGCCTGCCCCGGCACTCGCCAGAGCCAATGATCCAAGCGCGATCAAAAAACGGATTTTCATGGGGCAGCTCTCCAATTATTCTGTCTGGCGCATTGTGCCGCGCCTTGATTGAGCCACTATCTTGCCCTTCAAAATGGCGTTTGCAAACCAGAAATGTTCATTTACGATCAAAACCAAGCACAGGCAGGCAGGGTCGCACTCATTGTGTGCGGGAGGAAGCATATGGTTCAAGTTTCTCGCAGAGAATTTTCGATGGGCGCTTTGCTCGGCGCGACCATGCTGTCCGGCTGCTTGCAACCGGGCCAAGCCGCTGGTGCTGGCAAAGCCAAAAACCTGCTTTTAATCGTCATCGATGATCTCAATGACTGGGTTACGGCATTGGGCGATCATCCTCAGGTAAATACGCCGCATATCGATGCGCTCGCCGCCTCGGGCACGGTGTTCACCAACGCCCATGCGCAGGCCCCGATTTGCGGCCCATCGCGCGCCAGCCTGTTTTCCGGCCTTTATCCCGCGCAAACAGGCATTTACGGCCAGATCAAGGATGCCGATCTTGGTCCAGCGGTGGCCGCCGTGTCCCCTACCTTGCTATTGCCACAATATCTGCGCTCGCACGGGTTCTTTACCGCCGGGCGCGGCAAAGTGTCGCATCAAGGCGGGCAGGAAGGGATGTTTGACGAATACCACGCTCGCTCCGCGAAGAATGGCGACTACGGACCGAAACCGGAAAAGCGGATCAAGTGGGACAGCGATAAGACCCACACCGATTGGGGCGCCCACCCTGATACGGATGCGGAGATGATCGATCACATCACCGCGACATGGGGCGCGCAGTTTCTTCAGCGCGAACATACACAGCCTTTCATGCTGGCGCTGGGTTTCGTGCGCCCGCATGTGCCGTGGTACGTTCCCCAGCACTGGCTCGACAAGTTTCCTTTAGATGAAATCGAGATGCCCAAGGTGCTCGCCAACGACCTTGGCGATGTGCCTCAGGCGGCCCGCGACCTTGCCGCAGTGCCACAAATGCCGACGCTGGAATGGGCGATGGAAAACAACGAGTGGCGCCCGATCATGCAGGCCTACCTCGCCTCCATCGCGTTCGTCGATCATTGCGTGGGTATGGTGATGGAAAGCCTGCGCGCATCGGGCCGTTCCGAAGATACGCTGGTCTGTCTTGCCTCTGACAATGGATACCACTTAGGCGAGAAACAGCGGTTTGCCAAAATGTCTTTGTGGGAGCGGTCCACCCGCGTGCCCTTGATGTTCGCAGGGCCGGGGATTCGCCCTCAGGTCATCACTGACCCGGTCGGACTGATCGATATCTATCCCACCACGATCGATATTCTGGGCCTTCCTGCGAATACGGAAAACGCCGGACGCAGCCTCGCCCCCTTGCTGACACTGGGGCAGGCGTTGCCGGTTGAACCGCAGCTGTCCGTCTATGGCGAAGGCAATTACGCCGTGATTGACCAGCGCTATCGTTACATCCGCTATGCAGACGGATCAGAGGAGCTGTATGATCACGAAAACGATCCGATGGAGTGGACCAATCTGGCAGAACGGCCTGAAGTGGCTGAGGTCAAGCAACGGCTCGGTCGTTATATTCCTGCAAACGCGCTTCCGGAATTCCCCTCACCCACTGCGGCGTCGTGACCATCGCGGCGGACAAGCAATCGCCGGATTTGCAGCTAGGGCTTCTGCTCGAATGGCAGGAACATAACCAGATCGGCGCGTGAAGCATCGCACTCTCCGGGTTCTCCGTCCGGCCCGATCGGCCTCGCCTCATAAATGCAGGGGTCATCGTAGCCGAACAATACCGTGCCTAACCGGCTGTGGCGAACCGAGAAAAACGGGACGGGAGAATGCGTGGCAAAGCGCCCGCAAACAGGTTCATTAGGCCAATCGGCTTCGTTCGGCATTTCGCCACAATAGGGATCGCCTTCACCGGCATGCAGCGCAACCGAGATCCTGTCACCGGGGAGCAATTGCAGCGTCAAAGGGGAAATGCTGCGACCGTTCGCGAAGCTAACCACCACTCGCGCACGCTCTGCACGATCCAATCGCACGATCGATACGCGGTCTGTTGCCCCGTCTCTATCGACATCCAGATAGAGTTCCTCGGTATCTCCCGGCGCAAACTGTGCAACTGCATTCTGCGAGAGAAAACAGCCGGCAGGCAGCAACAGGGCTCCGATAAATCGCAATAACGTTTCACGACCAGTCATAGTTGATCATCCCTCCCAATCCGCGCGCTGACGTGATGACAGGGCGTTAGCGCGGCTTTACAAACCATCGCGCCGCCGCGGAATTTGTGCCGGTGGCAAATCTTTCCAGATGCCCGCCGTTACGCGGATATCTATCGAGCCAGCCGTATCGGGCCAGCGCAAGACGAGTATTTGCTGCGCACTTTCATCCCAGATGAAATCCGACAGCTGGCTGCCCTCGCCGGCGCGCGCCACCTGAAGCCCCTCGTCGCTGCCCGGTGCATAAGTCAGCACGAAGCCATTGCTCAAATGTAGCGAGAAACCATCGGGATAATGCCGGTTAGCCCCGACAAACAATGAGGAGACACCTTTACTGTTATCAGGCGTAATGGTGGCTGAAAGCTCGCGCTGGGCAAAGTCATAGCGAAACCGCTCCAGATTCCCGGCAATGATCTTGGGATAGGGGCGCGCGATAATATCGGTGATGTATTTGCGCTCCACCGTGCCGCGTGACTGGTTGTCCTGAAAGATCGCCCATGTGGACGGACCGCCGGGCAGAAAGTTCTGATAACGCGGATTGCCAAGGAACCACGCCTTGATCGTTCCCATGCCGGTTTCATCGAAAATCTCTGCGGTGCGGATGTAAAAACGCTGATAATGCAGTTGATCTTCCACCGACGTGTCTGTCGACATCAGCGTTGGAAAGCCCCACTCGCCAACCAGAATTGGCGCATCGAGCAACGCAGCCTCCCGCTCAAACCGGCTCAGGATCGGTTCAATATAGTCGATCCGGTCCTGATAGATGTGCGGTGCAAAGACGACATTTTCGCCTTTGATCGGGTTTTTGATTTCGGCATATTGATTGAATTCAATCGCTTCGCCCTTGTTCATGAAAATTGTCTGACACAGGAATAGCTTGTCAGGGTTATAGGGGCGCCCTTCGGCAATCAGGCGCTCATAAAACGGGATCAGGAATTGCCGCGTCAGATCATCATATGAAATATCCATTGAAAGCTTGCGCGGCTCATTGACCAGATCATAGCCGACGACATCAGGGTTGTCGGCAAACCGCTCCCACATGATATGCCACGCCTTGGCATAATTATCCTGAATCCCGTTGGTGTTGTTCCAGAATCCTTCCCACGAAAAATCCGGCACCCCATACAGCGTCATTTTAAAACTGGTCGTCATGCCGGCATCGCTGCCGAGCTGAGTCAGCCTTTCCAGTTTTTCAAGGTAGGAGGGGTCAAACGTAGTTCCCGGCATCGTGCCGAACCGGCTAAGTTCCAGACGGATGACCTGCGTGTTCGCGCCCATCCGCGCCATGCGCCAATAATCTCCTTCATCGAACATCACCGATTGGTTGCCGTCATTCGTATTTACGACGAAACCGCGCGGAATATAGTGGCGCCCTTCTGCGTCTCGCAGACCATGCTTGATTTGGGCCTGCGCTGGAACGGCAAACATCGCCAGAAGCGCGATGGCTAACGGCCAAATTTGGAGCGGCAGGAACCCCGCCTTTTCTCCAGCCATTATCCACCCATCACTTCTGGAACGCCGCCAATCGGTCCGTTATCGCCGACCAGATACATCGGTCGCATCTTCGATCCGCGCGGCGCGCTTTCGGCGACGATCACGCGCGCATCCGGATGGGCGTTGCGGATGAAGGCACTGGTGGCAAATGCCTTGCCGCGCCGTTCCAGCAAAGTCTTGCCCAGCGCGAATGTGGCACCGCCATCTTCGCTTTCCCACCACGAAATCTTGCCAACACGCACATCCCCATCGGGATCGTTCCACGCCAGCAAAAAGCGAACCTTGTTCTGATCCCGAGCATACAAATCACCGCGCGCAACCGGAAGCCCGCGATTGACACCGCCAGTCCATTGCTTGCCCGTCCAGCGGAAATGCCGCATCGCCTTGGGCCCGCCATGCCGCACACCGGTGTCGAAACCCATCGCAATTCCGATATGCGGGAGGCCATTCTTATCGAGCGTCGCCGACTGGTTGAAAGTCCAGACCTCATCATTTTGAAATACGAGCGCTTTGGCATCGGCCGTTTCGCGATCCAGCGGCATGGGCAATTCTTCGCCCTTAACGTTGCGCCAGCTTCCATCCGTAGTGTTGAAGGTCAGATAATAAAGGTTGTGGCGCTCACCCTGATGGCCGCGTCCCGGCCATGCATCGCGGCAAACGTGATAATCAAAGCTGCAGATGATCTCGTCACCGCGCCCCTTTGCCAGAAAGGGATACCAGCTGTCGGTCGCTTCAATATCCGTGCGGCGCTTGCGTTTGAGAAATGAAACCGGAGCTGCAAAGGTGCGGCCATTGTCGGTTGATTTCTGATAGACCCAATTGCTGCGATGTGCGCCATGGCGATAGAATAGATAGATATCGCCATTATCCATCTTGATTGCCTGATTATAAGTCCCGAATGGCGAGATATTGTCCAGATCTTCCCACTCGCTGATATCGAGTGGCCGTTTCGAGACCGCATGGCGATTATCGCCAGCATGAGCGCCGCCAAGTGTATTTTTCAGACCATTGGTTTTTGATCCGCCATGTCCGCCGTAGAAGATATGAATATAGCCCGCATCGTCGATGAGCATGGTGGGCTTTCCATGGCTGTCGATTTTGTCTGCGAATTCCGGCCCCTTTCCCAATTGACTGACACCGGCCTGATAGGGACCATCCCATTTGCCTGACTTATGATCATAGACCGCAACATAGGGGTCCTCGAGCGGCCCCTGATAAGAGACATAGGTTTTGCCCAGATGAAACTCGCCAGCGGGGTGCTGCACGACTGCGACCCCCTCGCCAAAGCCGTTTGCGGTAAAATGCTTGGTCGGCTCATTCCCCTTGGCAAAAGCGCGGACTGGCAGGGGTGCTGAGCCGATGAGTAGCGTTGCCGTTACACGCTTAATCCAGTTTCTGCGGTCCGTTGTTAGCACGTGAACCCTTTCCCATTCTGACTGCCTAACGCAGCATGATATTGTCTTCACCGACCCACAAAGTGTCGCTGTTTCCGTCTGCAAATGTGACTTTCACTTCAAAGCTATAGCGCGCTGACCCGGCGCGCACTTCGACCGAAGGCGGTACCTCGCCTTCGAACGGCACGACCAGACTGATCAGTTCGGGACTTTCGGCCTCAAAACGGGCTGCGATACGCCTGAGGTATTCGTCATAGCGGAATTCGGTGCGCCGCCGGATCAGCGTAACCTCGCTCAGGTCGTCCTCGCTTACGCGGAGCTGCTCGGTTCCCGAATAAACGGCTAGCATTGCCTTGCTGCCAGTGCGCTCACCATGGATGATCACCGCATCACCGGACTGCTCCACGCGGTTACCCGGATAGGTGGCGTAGCGGCTTTCAAACGGTTTCGTCCCGCTGTTTTCGGTCCGCGCATCATCGCGGAACAGGATATACGGGCGCGGGGTCCGCACAAAATAGAGTTTACGGTCCGCCTGCCCTACAAACGCCGCGTCAAAATCGTAGGCCTCTTCCGCTTGCCCGCGAACAAACGCGCCGCGTTCATCCTCGCGATATTCGACGATCCGCCCGTCACCGCCCTTGATTTGCTCAGCCCCGTCAATCTTGAGCGTTGTGTGCGCGTCGCTCCGCTCGAGCCAATATTGCGGATCAATCAGAAAGCCTTCGCCTTTGGCGTAGAAGGTGACCGAGTTTTCATCCTGATGGTCGTGCCCGCGGTGCTTGTCATAACCGGATTTAAACGAGACATGGGCCGCATCTTCTCCGGTCCATGTGTCACGCAGAAAGACACGCCCCGATTCAAACCGGTGACCCAGCCCAAGTCCGGCCGCAACCGGGTCCACTGGCCGCACAGGCTTATCGCCCCACACGAACAGAAACGGCGCGGTGTAAGATATGCCGAAATAAGACCCCAGCTCATCGGTCGATCCCGACTTCTCCAAACTTTCAAGCGTCGCCCAAAGTTGGTCGCCGCGATTGTGGCGCAATGTCCCGACAAGAGCCGCGATCTCTGCCGGGCGGTCAAAATTGTCGTTGAGCGGCAACATCAAGCCATCAAAAGGCAGCAGTTTCCAAACCATCTGATCGCCCGCGAGCGCCAATACTTCGTCCGCTTCAGCGAGCAGATCAGGGCCGCCGTGACGCTTCAATGCCATCGAAAAAGGCACAGCGCCGCCCAGCCCGTATCCGACATAATGGACGCCTTCGGTAGCGTAGCCGGTAGGGTCAGCAAAAGTTTGGAAAAAAGCCCGCGTGCGCCGGGTCGCCATCTCAACCCATTCCAGTTTGTCACCCAGCGCAAGGGCAACAAGGCCGAGCCCGCCAAAATGCACTGAATTGTGGTTCGACGAAGAAACGCCGGGCGCGTCCTTACCCCAGGCCGTGTTCACCTCGAACAGGATTGTACCGATCTCTTCCATCTCGGCGCGAACTTCTGCGCGCTCGGCATCACTCAGGGTGCCGTAAAGCCAGTCATAGCCAATGGCGAAAGCCTGTGCGGCGTCCCCCTGTTGCAGATGGCTTTGCCAATGCTCCTTGTTACGCGGCTGCGTCTGGCGGACCACCGAAAGCAGGATTTCTCGCCCCTTCGCCGCATAGCGCGGATCGCCTGTCAGATATGTCGCGAACCCCAATGTGCCGAGGCGGTTTTGCAACGCGCGCCCTGCCGTGCCCAAGGCGTTTTGGTTCGATACAAGAGGATAAGGATCGGTCGGAGTCACAAGAAACGCATCGGCTTTGCGTAAGATTTCCGCTCTCGCCTTCCGAAGCCAAGGCAGGCTTTGTGAGCGCGCTTCGATCTGTGCATGATCAGCCGGGCCAAAGAACAGGTCCGGCCGATTCTGCGCTGAAAGCGGCGCAACGGACGGACCAAGCGACACCAGCGCCGCAGCAGCCCACAGGATCGAAGTTTGATAAGATTTTGCCACTGTCACTCCAAGGTCCGATTCCAACGACCGCACCGGAGACCGGGCCACAATCGAGCCCAAGCGGCCAGCGCCACGCCGTTTAAGATCACTCTTGAGCGATATTGTCGGATTTTGATTGCTGGTACAATAGCCCCGCCATGAAGATACAGGGCCAGCGCAGCCTATCAGCTGAGCCGGGCCGAAGCCCTTTCAACAATGTGCGACGGCACGATCACTTGTTCCAGATCAAGCTTGGCAACGCCTTCGCCCAAAAATTCCGGCACCAGTTTCATCGCCGCCAGTCGGCCCATCTCCTCAATCGGCCAATGCACAGTCGTGAGAGGCGGCCAGACGTGGGATGCCGTGGCGGTGTCATCGAATCCGACAATCGCCAACTCATCAGGAACAGCAATTCCCAGTGCATGGGCAGCGTGGAGAATACCGGAGGCCATTTCGTCGTTGCTGGCGAATATCGCACTGGGACGATCCGTACGCTTGAGCAATTCAAAGCCCGCGGTCAGACCGGACTGGAAACGGTAATTGCCCTTCACCATCAAACCCGGATCCGGCTGAAGGCCGGCCTCGCCCAATGCATCAAGGAAGCCGTTTTCGCGTTCGAGCGGCGACCTGAAACCATCAGGCCCTCTGACAAAACCGATCCTTGAGTGCCCTTGTTTAATGAGGGCCGCGACCATTTCCTGGACGATTGCACGATCATTGGAGGCGACACAGCGGGAATGCTCATCAAGCACGGTCGAACCAACCCGTATATATGCAACGTCGAGGCGCTTACACAGATCGACTATCTCGTCGCGTTCAGAAATCGGCGGCAGGATCAGCACGCCCAGCGGTCGCTGCTTGGTCAGGAACGTCTCGATATCATCAAGCAGATCGTCGGACGTGCGATCAACCGGCCGAACAGCAAGCGCAAGGTCGGTATCCCTGATCGCGGATAGAACGCCTTTCTGAAAGTTAAGCACAGTCTGCCCGTTTGGGTTGTCATGCAGCAGCGCAATCATGAAGTTGCGGCGCAAGGCAAGCGCGCGCGCCTGCGGGTTGGGCACATAGCCCAACTTATCAATCGCATCCGAGACTTTTTCGCGAGTGGCAGCGCTCATCAATGGCGAATTGTTGATAAACCGGCTGACTGTCTTTTTGGAAACGCCCGCCATTGCCGCCACATCGTTAATTGTGGGCGTGCTCTGATTTTGCGAATTTTCGCCGGCATCTGTCATTGCTTGCCCCTTATGTCAGGCTTCGGACGAACAGTGAATTACGTCTGCCCTGCACTGTCACCTTCAATTAATCATGGCAATCTCACAAATCATACTTGCAGAAAATATGACACCGGTTACCACTGATGATCTGACCTGTGATGGCAGGCAAGATCAAAGATGGCAGGGAGAGGGAATTTGCTGGTCCAATCAAGGCGTCGGCATCTGCAGATGCTGTCCGTTGCAGGCCTCGCAGGGTTGTTGCCGGGCTGCGCGAGCCTGGGCGCGTCCAATCGCATCACGCTGGCGCATACGCTGGATGAACAGCATCCGGTCCACTTGGCAATGGCCCGATTTCGTGATGAATTGATTCGTCTTTCGGGATCGACACTCGCCGTAGAAATTTTCCCAAACGCCCAGCTTGGAACCGAACGCGAACTGGTCGAACTTGTCCAACTTGGCGCCATCTCGATGACCAAGGTTTCGTCGCTATCGCTCGAAAATTTCGCGCCGGACATGGGCGTATATTCGCTGCCCTATCTTTTTGACGATAGCGAACACCAAAGGCGCGTCGTCCAAAGCGAAATCGGTCAAGAAATGCTCGGCGGGTTAGGCAAGATCCTTCTGAAGGGGATGGGGCATTACGACGCTGGTGCCCGAAGTTTTTATATGACGGATGGCCCAGTAAACACGCCGGATGATATCCGTGGCAAGACGCTGCGCGTGTTGCCTAGCGAAGCCCTGATCAAGACTGTTGAGACCTTTGGCGGAGCGGCCACTCCGATTGCCTTTGGCGAGCTTTACGCCGCATTGCAGCAAGGCGTGGTCAACGGGGCGGAAAACAACCCGCCCAGTGTGCTCAGCGCCCGGCACCATGAGGTGTGCAAATTCTACTCACTTGATGAGCATGTCAGCGCCCCTGATATCGTGGTGATGAGTCAGAGCGTATGGGATGGCCTGAACGAAGAGCAGCAAGGGTGGGCTAACGAGGCGATGGCCGCTTCGGAAAGTTACCAGCGGGAATTGTGGCGCAAGGCATCGGATGACGCTCTCGCCGAAATCGAGGCAAGCGGAGTTGCCATCAATCGGCCTGACAAGGCGCCATTCCGCGCTGCCGTTGCCGAATTCAAAGCGAGCTTCAATGGAACACGGATTGGTGACCTTGCGGCCCGGATCGAAGCCATGTCGGAGACTGCATGATGCGAACATTCATAGAAAAGGCACTCGGCGGTTTTCTGGTCTTTTTGTTCAGCGCCACCGTGCTCACTGTGATTTGGCAGGTGATCGGTCGATATGTGCTGGAAGCACCCAGCTCGGCAACCGAGGAAATCGCCCGCTTCCTCTTGATCTGGTTAGGCATGGTCTCGATGGCGTATGCATTTGCCAAACGCATGCATGTGGGCGTGGATCTCATTTCAGCCAGACTGTCCCCGTCCGGGCGAAAGGTGTCGGCGCGCGCGATCTGGGTTGCATGCGCAGCATTCGCTTTGACGGTCATGGTCTATGGCGGAGGATTGCTGGTCAATGTGACCGCGACGCTGGGCCAGACCTCGGCCGCACTTGGCCTGCCCATGTGGACCATTTACAGCATCATGCCCGTATGCGGTCTGGTAATCGCCTATTTCGCGATTTCATTCATGCTTGAAGGCGCTGCAACCGAAACAGAGACCATAGAAGGAGACGTCCAATGACGACCGGACTTATCCTCGTCCTTGTATTCTTCGTCTTGGTCGCGCTTAACGTGCCGATCGGATTTGCGATCGGACTTTCCACGATGGCCGCGCTGGTTTCGATCATGCCGTTCGATCCCGCTACGACCACCATGGCGCAGCGTATGGTTGCCGGCCTCGACAGCTTTACCCTCCTGGCCATCCCCTTCTTTATTCTAAGCGGTTACTTGATGGGAGCAGGCGGCGTTGCAAGGCGGCTGATCGATGCCGCCAAAGGATTGATCGGCGCCCTTCCCGGAGGTCTTGCCGTCGTCAGCATTATTTCCAGCATGCTGTTCGGTTCAGTTTCCGGATCGGCCGTTGCTGCAACATCGGCAATCGGTTCGTTCATGGTGCCTGCGATGAAAAAAGAAGGCTATGATGCGCCTTTCGCCGCTTCGGTTACGACCTCTGCATCGATCCTAGGCCTGCTGATTCCGCCCTCCAATGTGATGATCGTCTATGCCGTCGCCGCAGGGGGCGTTTCCATCGGAGCGTTGTTCTTGGCTGGATATGGCCCCGGCTTGCTCGCTGGTCTTTGTTTGGTCATCGCGGCAGTGATTATTGCCAAGAAAGAGAATTATCCAGTTTCCGAACGGCTGCCGTTCAAGGAGTCCATTCGCACTGTTATCCCGGCCATCCCCAGCATCGCAATGCTCGTCATCGTGGTTGGTGGGATCGTATCGGGTATCTTTACCGCAACGGAAGCCAGCGCCTTCGCGGTCGTCTATTCGCTGATCCTTGGTATATTCCTGCACCGCGAAATGGCCTGGAAAGATTTACCGGGTGTGATCATCAAATCGGCGGAGACAACCGGGATTGTGCTGTTCCTGATAGCAGCGTCGACCGGCATGGCATGGATGCTGGCTTATTCCGGTATGCCTGGCGCCATTGCCGATGGACTGCTGACTATTTCAGACAATCCGCTCCTGCTGCTGCTTTTGATCAATGTCGTCTTGCTAATTGTTGGAGCGTTCCTCGACATCACTCCGGCAATTTTGATCTTCACTCCCATCCTGCTGCCTGTCGCGGTGGCTCTGGGCATTTCGCCGGTGCACTTTGGGATGATTCTAATTTTCAACCTCTCGATCGGATTGTGCACTCCTCCTGTGGGAACGGTTTTGTTTGTCGGGGCCGCAGTCGGCCAGACGAAAGTCGCCGCGATGATCAAACCGATGATCCCGCTTTATCTCGCGATGCTTGCGGCGCTGGCAGTGACCACCGCTGTTCCCGCATTGTCAGAGGCATTGCCGCGCTTCTTTGGCATGATGTAAGGCGAAACAGCGCATTCGCGATCAATAATCTTTTTTGATCACTTTCGATCATTTTCTTGCATCGAGAGGAAAGCGAGCTAATCTCTCGCTTAAAGAATACGAGGGGAGAGCACATGGAAGAATTCGAACGCGAGCCGGTTGCACCGGCGGCGCTTAAGCCGGGCCGATATTTTGCGGCATCCTACGCGGGTGAGCATGTCGCCGGGACAGAGTTCGTTATTGGCGCCATGTTCGTTTCTTGGGGTGTTGGCGCAGGAGACGTCATTGCCGGCCTACTTGTGGGCAACCTGCTCGCAGTGCTGAGCTGGGTGCTGATTTGCGCTCCTATCGCGACAGAAACGCGGTTAACTCTCTATGCCTATCTTGAAAAAATCGCCGGTCCCGGCTTCATCAAGATCTACAGCGTCATCAACGGGATCCTGTTCTGCATTCTGGCCGGGGCGATGATTACCGTTTCGGCAAGTGCGGTCCGCATTCTCTTCGGTATTCCTCCGCAGGTCGAATGGTATCCCACCAGCATGACCTTTGTGCTTATCGCCCTTGGTGTAGGCGCAGTCGTTTCCTTCGCTGCCATGCGCGGGTTCAGCTTCGTCGCGCGTTTTTCTGAAGTCGCCGCGCCGTGGATGATCGCCATGTTCTTTGTCGGCGGAGCGGCGCTGTTGCCGGTAATCCTCGCCGGAACACCTTCGGTTTCAAGCATCGGCAGCTATGGCGACTTCTTGAATCTGGCAGAGACCAGCATCTGGATCGACCAGGGCACCGACATGGGTTTCTGGCATGTCGTCGCCATCGCATGGGGAGCGAACCTCGCGTTCCATGGCGGGTTGGGTGACATGTCGATCCTGCGCTTTGCACGCCGCTCTTCTTATGCTTGGTATTCGTCACTCGGCATGTTCATTGGCCATTTCGCGGCATGGCTTGCGGCGGGCATCATGGGCGCTGGCGCGGCGATGATCCTTCAGCAGCCCCTAACCTCTATGGATGCAGGCGAAGTCGCGTTTCAGGCGCTAGGCCCCATCGGCATTCTTGCTGTTATCGTTGCAGGCTGGACGACTTCCAACCCGACTATTTACCGGTCGGGTCTGGCGTTCCAGTCGCTCCACCCGGCATGGTCGCGCGAGAGGGTTACGCTGGTTGTTGGCGTGATCACGACGATCATCGCGTGCTTCCCGTTTGTGTTCACGCGGCTGCTCGATTTCCTCGGCATCATGGCGCTGGTCATGGCGCCGATTGGCGGCCTGATTTTCGCAGAACATTTCCTGTTCAAGAAGCTTGGTCTGACGCGCTACTGGCGCATCGCAACCGGAGCAGCGCTCAACACGCCCGCCCTTTTGACCTGGATCGCAAGCGTAGGCGTTGCCGCGCTGCTCGGATACCAATTTGGCGTACACGTGCTGTTCCTGTTCGTGCCAGCATGGCTTACCGCCCTGCTTCTGTATCCGTTGTTGGCATCGGCAATGGGGGCCAAGGCGGTCGATGCATCGCAGCTCGCAGCCTCTGAACAGGCCGAAAACAACCGCCGTAAAGCGGAGGAAGCGTTTCTGGACAGTCACGCAAAGCCCCAACTTGCATCATCGAACACCAACCGGTTGTTTCTGATCGGGGCAAGCCTTTCGCTTCTGGTCGCGATTGCTCTGGGAATTTCCGCTTTGACATCGGGCGATCTGGCGCGGTTCCAGTCCCTGATCATTTGGCCAACGGTGACCTATTTCGTGTTTGCGATATTGCTCGTGAGACGAGAAGCAGCCGCGGAAGGATAATGCGGCCGGCGATGCGCCAACGCTTTGACCGTTTAGGAGACCTGTGAGTGAAAACTTCAAGAATAGCAGCCACGCTGATCTTCGCTGCCAATATAGCAGCATGCAATGCAGGATCTGGCGGGACCGAGGAAGCCGGGATTAACGCTGCTCCAGTCATGGTGGACCTGCGCGTGCGCGATAATGCGGATGCACCCTATGTTTCGGTGAATGAATTCACAGTGCCGGCCTCGCACGAAATCGGCGACGGCATGATGCCCTACGAAGGGATCGGGTGGGAAAACGGTCTGGTTGGTTATCGCCTGTATCTCGATGGTCGGCTGGTCAGCGACATATTCGGCAAGCAAGCGCCGGGCCCTGCCCTTGGCACGATTGCCGAATATGGCAGCTATCACACCCTCGCCCCGTGGGGGATGGACGTGCTCAAGGTCGGGCCAAGCCTCGGTCTTGGCGGCATCGGCATCATGCGCGGCGATCAACCGGAACAGTTCGGCGCGGTGCCAGAACTTTCCGCCAGCATTACGCAAAGCGGCGAGACTGATGGCGCCTTCACAATCTCAGCCGGTGGGATAGCAGGACCATCTGGCGGCACTGGCGGCTTTGTCGCCGATTATTCGATCGGGTCGGACAGCCCGCTAACCCGTGTCAAAGTAACGGCCACTGGCGCGCTGCCATTGGCAACCGGCGTGGTCATGCATGATGGGGCGCAGTTTCTGCAATCCGGCGGCGCAGACGGCGCGTGGCGTTACGTTGCGACATGGGGTGACACGCAAAGCGAGAACAAGGACGCCCTTGGCATGGCGCTTTTCTACCGCACCGATGAGGCGACCTATGGCGGCCTCGCCAATTCGACCCATTACATCGCCTTTGGTCAGCCGGAATTTGAATACGCCTTCCTCGCCGCATGGGAACTCGATCCCTCGGGCGTAAAATCGCGCGAGGCATTTGAAGCATTGTTGACCAAAGAACTCGCCGCGCTTGAAGGGGCAACCGAATGACTCGCAAATTCATGACCCTGGTCGCCGCGACAAGCGTTCTTGCGCTGACAGGATGCGCCGCTACGTCCAGCTTTGCAAGCACCACGAGCGAGCCCGTAGAGACGGCATCGGAGACGGTTGAGGCGCTTCGCCCCAATGTCCTGCTGATCCTGTTTGACGATATGGGTTACGGACAGCTGGGGATCACCGGCCACAGCATCATCAAAACCCCCAATATCGACACGCTGGCGCGCGAAGGTATGATCTTTGCCAATGGCTATGCGGGCAGCACGGTGTGCTCTCCCTCGCGCATTTCGCTGATGACCGGACGCGACGCCTCCCGCCTCAGCAGCACGGCCAACACGGTATCCCTGAATAAGGGCGACCGAACCATGGCGCACATGCTCAGCGATGCGGGCTACACCACTGCGCTGTTTGGCAAATTTGGTATCGGCACGACCTTTGGCGAAACGGATCCGATGGCGATGGGTTTCCAGCAGTGGAAAGGCCTGTTGCATAACATTCAGGCGCACCGCCAGTTTCCAATGTTCCTGTTCGAAAACAACCAAATGGTCCCGGTCCCTGAGAATCGCGCTGGCGCACGCGAAGGCTACGCCCAGCGGATATTCACGGATGACGCGCTGGAATTTCTGGGCACGCAGGACGGCGACAAGCCGTTCTTCGCCTTTGTAAGCTACACTTCGCCGCACTCGGAAATGGCCGCGCCAGAGGAATTCGTTGCCCCCTATCGCGGCAAGTTCCCCGAAACGCCGTATAACGGATTGGCCGGGCCGACTCCGGCGGGCCAGTTCCCGGACTACTATCCGCTGGCGATTGACGAACCCAATGCAGTGCAAGCGGGCATGATCGCCGCACTTGATTCCTATGTCGGTGAACTGGTCGCCAAGCTGGAGGCGCAGGGGCTGAAAGACAACACGCTGATCATCATAACCTCAGACAATGGCCCCCATTCCGAAGGCGGCGGCGACCCGATCGGGATTGCTGCGGGCGGGCCCTATCGCGGCGGCAAACGTGACCTGACAGAAGGGGGCATTCATATGCCGTTCCTCGCCACTTGGCCTTCTGTCATCAAAGCCGGGCGGATTGAGGATGAGCCCGTCATGTTCGCGGATCTGCTCCCCACTTTGGGCGCGCTGGCGGGCAAACCTGACGCGGCCGAGGCAATGGGAGCCAACGGCGTATCGCTGGCCAAATTGCTCATGCGCGAAGATGCGACTCTGCCGGAAAGGATGCTCTATTGGGCATTCTCGCGCCAGCTCGGCGATCCCAATTCCGGCGTGATTGGCGTCACTCAGCAAGCTGGCCGGATCGGCAAATGGAAAGCCCTTCGCGTGAAAAAAGACGCGCCTGTCGAGCTGTACGATCTCTCCAAAGATCCAGGTGAAGCGAATGATGTTTCCGCGCAAAACCCGGGAATCGCGGCCGATTTTGCAGCGCGCTTCGATGCAGAGATTGTGGAACAGGCGCGCTACGCGAAGTAGCGCGCCCTAATACCGAAGATCGCCGGATTAAACCAATGCGGCCTCAGGCCAAAGCGGCTTGGGGCACATGGTCCATATCGTCGAATTCCTGGTTCTCGCCGCCCATCGACCAGATAAAGCTGTAGGCCCCGCTGCCGACACCGCAATGCATCGACCATGACGGGGAAAGCGCGGCTTCCTCGTTCGACAGGGGCAACGCCTTAAGCTCATCAGGCCGCCCCATGAAATGGAACACGCGGGCATCGTCTGCGAGATCGAAATAGAAATAGAATTCCGACCGGCGATCGTGCGTGTGCGGGGGGAAAGTGTTCCATACACTGCCTTCGGCAATGCAGGTAAAACCCATCACAAGCTGGCAGCTTTCCACGATACCGGGACGCAGCGGCTGGAAAATCGTGCGCTCGTTACAGGTCGCCTTTTCACCCAGATCAATGCGGTTCGCCTGATCCTGTTTCACCAGCTTGTGTGGATAGGCGGTATGCGCCGGATAGCTGACCAGATAGAAGCGCGCAGGACTGGCGGGATCATCGCTTTCAAACTTCACCGGATGCTCGCCGCGGCCAATATAAAGGCTGTCGAGCCGCTCCATTGCAAAGCGTTCATTGCCCACGGTCACGCTGCCGTGTGAACCGATATTGATCACACCGACTTCGCGCCGAGCGGTAAAGGCCCCGCCGCCCAGCTCTGCGAAAGAGCTGAATTCCAATGCTTCTTTTAGCGGAACCGCGCTGCCAACAATGCCGCGATCAATATCGGACAAGGTCAGCACCAATTCGCCTTCGGCCATCAGGTCGGCAACAACGAAACTTTCGCGCAGCTCCTCGTTGCGCATTGTGCGATAGCGCTGTTGGTCGGCGGCAAACTTTCGGTCTAGATTCACGGTGAACTCCGGCTTTTGAATGTATGATTGTTTCTGAATGAAATTGGATTTTCTTGAGTGCTTATGCATGCTAGGTGCGAAAATTGAAAGAGGGAGACTGCGCATGGCGTCATATGCATGGGTGTTGGCTATCCGCCCCGGATACGAAGCGGAATACAAAAAGCGCCATGATGAAATCTGGCCTGAAATGACCGAGGCTTTGCAGCAATCGGGTATCCGCAATTACCATATCTTTGCGCATGGCCTGACGCTGTTCGGCTATTTCGAAACCGATGATTTCGAAGCAACTGCTGCGTTTCTGGCGGACAATGAAGTCAACGCGCGCTGGTCAGAATACATGGCGCCGATCATGCAGGTCGATATCGACCCGGCAACCAGTTTCCCTTACTTACTGGCCAAGCAATTCTCGCACGATTGAGAATTGTATCGGGCGGCTATTCGAACCAGATCCGGTCCAGCGCAAGATCCCCTGCCCCAGCCCGTTCGAATTTAATGACAAGGCTTTCGCTTTCTCCAAGCGAGCCCAGCGGGATGCGCCACAGTTTTGCGCCTCGTAGAGAGTGAGCAGCGATTGGCTCTGACGCGCCAGTTCGGCTGATCGATACGACAAATGGCAGCGCTGCGTCCCCCGTCATGTCCAGAACAATCGTATCCTTGCCGCCAAGACCACGAATGTTCGGAAAGCTGAGCTCTCCAGCAGCTCCATCGAGCATCACCTCGAAACTGTTGGAAGCTCCTGCGCGTTCGCGCTTTTTGAACCTGTTCCGCGCATAAAATTCTTCAGCTTCGATTGGGTCGGATGTGGCGAGATACTCCCCCACACCGGTCAAATCGACACGTATCGGGGCGATGCTGCCATCACGGCGATAATGAACGTAGCTGATAAAAGTATCACGGAAGTAGCGATTGCCGCTTTGCGAGATATCGCAGTAGGCAAAGTAAGTCTGGCCGTGCCAAGTGAAGAATGATCCATGCCGCCCCTGCTGCGGACCTGTCGGCCAGGTTGGTTGTGAAAGCCCGGTCGGAAAGCTCGCTTCGGTAATCACCGCGCCGCGATATTCGTACGGACCATAAAGGTCAGGCGAAGTGGCGTAAAATGCGCCCCAGGATAAATAGTAAAGATCGCCATGTTTGTGCAGGAAAGGCTTGTCGTCGGTAAGCTTGCCATCGAACGGCGTTCCTTTGGTGAAGGTATATGGCCCCTTCGCGCCCGCGATATCGATCTTGCGCGGCTCTTGCGCCAATGAGATCATATCATCTCCGAGGCGCGCGATATAATAGTCCCACACACCAAAGATGATGAAGCGGTCATCCCCTTCCGAAAACAACCCCGGATCATACTCATGTGTCGGTGTGAGTGTTTCCGCCAGCAGCGGCTTGCCAAGCGGATCACGCCAAGGCCCGACCGGACTATCTCCCACCACAACGCCCGTCTGGCGGTTGGCCTCGGAGAAATACCAGTAATATTTCCCGTTTTTCTCCGCGACATCCGTGGCCCAGGCCGATGCGAAATTGGGCTGTGATTTGAGATATGTCTGATCCGGATAAAGCGTTGACCGAAGCGTCCAGTTGACGAGATCATCGGATGACCAGACTTGCCAGTCTTCCATGACAAAAGCCGCATTTCGTGCAGACTTGTCATGCGAGGCGTAGAGATACGCCTTGTCATCAAAAATATGGATATGCGGATCGTTAACGCCCTGATTCGCGATGATCGGATTGCGCGCAGTGGCCGGAGCAAGGCTTGCTGTGGCCAACAGGAACGCCGCGCCAATACCCAGCCCGCTCAATTGGACCAGTGTCACATTTCGATCTTTCATGTACGCCGCCATCACTCGAACGCGATTTCAAAGACCTGCAACGGTGAAGAAACGCCGCGTTTTTCTGGCGTGCGGTGCCACAGCATAGTTGCTTGCCCCTCTTCGATCAGCGAGAGGTCCCAGGTGATGTAGCCGCCTTGCGGATCGAACTTGCGTTTCTTGTCTATTTCGATCGGAAGCCTTTTCCATTTGCGGAAATCGGCCTTGCGCTCGGCGTAGTAGATCTGCCCCTTATCGCGTCCTACAAAGGCGTAAAGCCGGTCACCGACCACGGCGAGCGTTGCATCATTGCCGTCGAAATTGGTCTGCTGCTGGCTCCAGCTGCCATCCGGTTTTCCGAGATAATGAAAATAGTACGATTGTTTGGCTCCGGGCTGCGGAAGGTGGCGCAGCAACACGTGCATATCGCCCGAGGCTGGATCGACTGTCGATGTGATCGACGGATTGCTGGGACCAAGCCCCTTGGGGATTTCGATCACAGGGCCTCCGACATTGTCGATGGAGATTGCTTCTCCCTTTTCAGTGTCGGCGATTACCGATCCGTCCGCACGTAACCAAGTACGCCCCTCGTCAAGCGATTTGGCGTAGAACAACCCGTGATTACAGAATATTTCGCTACGCGAGGCGGTGGTGTAATCGCATGGCTTCTCACGAAACACCCATGCTGCGTGGAGCGAGCCATCGCCGCCCACTTGCATGCCGTTGGCGAGATAAGGCCCCCGCGAGGTTTCAAGCCCTTTGAAAGTGCCGCGTCGGTCTGACACCTGATGGACCTTACCCCATTGGCCGGCCTCGGCATCATATTTGCCCAGCCGCATATCACCGCCATAGGAACCGCCGGTGCGGAAATAGACTACCAGATTGCCCCCGGGGAACGCCTTGAACGAAGGATAGGTCACGTTGAGGCGCGTCTTGGGATCACCGCCGAGGTTTTCGGCATATTTGAACACGCTGTTATCCCACGTTACGGACGCGGGATTGTCGGCAACGCCGGTGGCCGTGGCCGCGTAATTCATCTTTGGCCGATTGTGATGATCGAAGGAAATATGGATTACGCCATCACCGCCCGAGATCCCGATGGTCTGGCGGTTGTGGGCATCATCCGAGGTAACCTTGTAACCGTCCAGAACCGAGTAATTCCAGTCAAACGCGCCCAGCTTTCGCCGCGCAACAACGACATAGGTTTCGGCTTCCTCGCGCGGCTTGCTGCGATCACGACTGGAATAGAACACAACGTATTGATAGCCATTATAGCTCACCGCCTGCGCGCCCAATGGTCCGGCAAACCGGGGCTTGCCATCGCGCGAACGCTCCATCCCATCTGACGTGTGAGATTTAGCGGTCAGCTGATCCCAGCCGGTGATGTGAGCGCGCTTGGCATCCTGCGCGCCCTCGGCCAGCACGCTCGTACCGCTCATAAGCAAACATGTCGCCGCGAGGGCCGGCGTAAAGTTGCGCATTGAGATCATCGCTTTGTTCCTTTTGCTGTAAGCGTCGCTGCGGCCTGCAAATTGGCCTGTTCGAGCTGGCCTGGCATGTACGGACTGAGCGTGAGGTAGAAGGCGTCGAACACGAAGCCGTCTTCGCGCATGGAGAATTCCACGCGGTGCGTACCTGCTGTCGGTACATCCAGCCAAAGCCCGCCTTTTACACCGCAGTGGTCTTCGCGTGTGCGTTGGCGGCTATCCCAATGCCAACGCTGCCGTCCTTCGCAATATTGGATACGCGCGCCGCTTTCCGGCCATTCACCATTGATGCCCGCATGCAGGCCATTGTCTTCGGAACCGAGCGAATGCGCGCGGACCCATAGATACCAGCGACCCGCAGCCGGGAAATCCACATCATAGGAAAGGATCGCCATCTTGCCGGGTGATCCGCTGAAATTTTCACCTCTGACCAATTCATCATCGTGGGTGACGCGGGTGTCGGGGAGCAGCGCGACATAGTCCGCCGCGCCATTGCGCTCCCACCCGTCCGGACATTCAGCTCTCCTGCACCAGCTGCGCACTTCATTGGCGCGCTGAGCCACGAAGTCTTCCGCCTCGACCAGAATGCCCTGATCGATCCGTTCGACTACGATGATCCATTTGCCGCTGCCGCCTTTGGGTGGGTCGCCGATCTTGGTGTTGCGGCGGTGGTTGTCGATCTCGGCAAGTGATCCTGTTTGCAAATCACCGCCGTTCACCGGGTCGAACCAACGCACGGAAAAGCGCCCTTCGATGCCGCCGGTTGCCATGATGGTTTCTTCTTCACCCGGAACGATCACGGCGAACTCGCCCGGTTCGGCAAAGACAAAATCATCACGAGGCCGTGTCAGGTGATCAGCGGCGATCATGCGCACCGCCCGGTCCCCTACGTGCTTTCGGAAGAAATCGAGCGCCGTCCTGCCTTCGCGCCAAAGCCGCGCGCGGGTTCGGTGATCCTGACAATCAAGGTCGCTACATCCGGTTTTATAGCCGTAATAGGCCTCAACCCCGTTTGCACCGGCCGTCAGCGCATTCCAAAGACCATCGCGCAGAAACAGTTCGGGATCGAGCTGCAGTTCGCGCTTTGCAGGCAAGCGGTCATCGGGATAACCGGGATCAACCCCCGCGCCGCCATCTGCGCGGCCCGGCTCGTCATAGGCCATGACCAACGGTTTTCCGGCCAATTGAGCCTCGCGTATCCACGCAGTTACATCGGGCCGCAAATCGGAAATATCATCCTCTCGCCCCTGCAGGCTGAGGCCATTAAGCGCCGAGTCCGGGCCAAGAAACGCGCGGTATCGCTGTTTCTGATCGGGATAGGAATGCAGCACCAACGGGTGATCGTAAGGATCAAGCGCTGCGAGATAGGACGCCATATGGCGAACATCGCCGGGATGCTGCACGTTCTCTTCGCCTAAATTCCATGTCAGCGCGAGAAGATGGCCGAACCGCGCCGCCATTTCGCGCAGATACAGTTTGCGCGTCCGGCCCAATGCGCCGCCATCCATAAAGCTGTCATTTTCGGTTTCCTGCAATTTGAGATGCAGGTGCAATCCACGCTTGTCAGCATAGCTTAACGCGCGCTGCCATTGATCCAGCTTGGAAAGGTCGAACCGGTCCTGAACCAGCCCATCGTCCCACTGCGCGCGCGGCTCCATCTGCGCGAATTTCTCTGCTGGAACTGCCATAAGATGGGGGAAGACGTTGCGATCATCACCGCCAGCATTCCAAAGCAGCATGGACACCGAATTGGCACCAGCATCGGCAAGGTAATCAAACATACCCAGCAGACCTGCGCCTGACTTGTTCTTACCCCAAAGCAGGCGGCTGCCCTCCCCGCGCAAGTCACCGTCATGGGCCTGCCAGCTTTTACGAAAGCCCTTGAAATTCGGCGTTGCGTCAAAGCCTTCATAGGCGAGCACATTCTCAGGCGCATCAGGCCCAAATTTGAAGAAGATGCTGTTATCGCCAGCGAAGCGGTAATAGTTTTCGCCGGTATATTGCAGCAGCCCGCGCGCCCGGATCGGATCGGCAGAATCCCCGGAAACAGAGAAGCTTCCAGTCACGCCATGCCCATTCAGGCGTTTCCCCGGAGACGGCGCCACGGCCATGTCCGTCCCACTGCGGAAATCGACCTTCCAGTCGTAATCCCCTACATGCGGAGGCACGAAATGCGCGCGCCAGATGTTTCCGCCGGTGCATCCGCTGTCTGCTGCATCACCGCAGCCTGCGAAGTAACCCGGAATGACCCACGTCTTGCCATCATGTGTCAGTGTCCAATCAAGACGCACATCTGCAAAGGGATTTTTGCCGTTCCGTTCATCGAGCTCCGGCCCGTCTATATTCAGCGTCACCAGCTCAAAGCGCGCGCCCGCTTCGGAGACATCTTGCGCCGCCGCATTGCTGGCGAGGGACAAAGCGACAAGGCTGGCAATCAGCGAAAATAGGCGGTGGAGCATATCAGTTTTCCTGAGCTGTGACGGTAACCGGTCCGATAAGGCCGGAAGGGATCAATGGATCGCCCGGTTTTTGAAAGGAATGCGTGGCGAAGGTGCGCCGCGGACCTAGCGGCGGTGGCCGATTGGAACTGTACCATTCAACCATATCGCGTTTGGGCAGATTTTCCTCTGGCCGATAACCGATATTGTATTCCGGCTCATATCCGCTGGTGTCCGGCAGCGCGGCGTCGCCAATCAAGCGGTTTACCCACAGATTGGCGACTTCGATTTCCACGACGTTGCGACCCTCGCGAACCGCCGTAGAAATATCGATTGCATAGGGCGCAGTCCAAACTGCGCCGAGTTCCTGACCGTTCACGCGCACATTTGCGACCGTTTCAACCTGACCAAGATTTAGCGCCATGAGAGACGCGCTATTCATCTCGTCAGCCGTCAATTCAAACGAAGTGCGATAGGTGGCTTTGCCAGAGAAGTGGTGGATTTCGGGATTGTCGCTTTTGCTCCAATCAAACAGGGCTTTGCCGGTAAGATCATCTGCATCGCCGTAAGCCGGATCGAAATTGATCGACCATCCCTGATCAAGAGTGGCCAGAGTTTTCGAAGCCAAATATGGCGCGCCCCCGCCCGGCGCGAATTCGAACGTATTGTCGAACACAACAAAGCGCGATTCATAGGGCGCCAGATCCAATACGATATTCGTGCAGCCGCCAGCATCGACAGATCCGGCCAATTTCCGGTTGCCTCCACTGACCGGATGCCATTCCTCGCCCCGCTTACCGTTCACCCGGAAACACAGATCAAAGCGCCTGCTTTCGTCAGAATCGTTGAAAACAAAGAAGATGTCGCTTTCGCCGACTTTTCGGTGCGTAAACGAAGGCAATTCACGAACAGAAGATACGCGCGGTTTCAGACCGGCGGCTTCAAACACATCGGCCGCCACATCGCCGCGATGAACAAACGCAACAGCCACGCCCGCTCGCTTCGCCTCATCCAAACGGGCCGCCTCAGCAGCGGATGGCGCATCGCTGTGCGGCCACCAGATCATCGAATATCGCGCGCCGCTTTCAAGCACCAGCGCGCCTCCTTCAAACCGGCTGCGGTGCAGCAATGTCGGTGTGTCCACGCAGTCAAACTCGGTGCCGACGGGCAAGGACTTGGTCGCCTCTGACTTTTGCGGGCAGATAACCGGGCTGTTTGAACCGATTGCCATTGCCACATCGGACACCGCACGGCCTTGTCGCAACATGTGCTGTCCCCGCGCCATATACCCGAACCACGCCGCTCCGCCTTTATCCCACCACGGCTGAGTGCGATCAAAGTGAGAGCCCCAGCGGTTCATCGTCATGCCAGGCATCACATGCGTGTTTGCCTGATGCGCGAACCTGTGAAAGAAAAACTGGTTCACCCCGGCAACCCATGCGCGGTCGCCCCATTTTTTGCCAAAGGCAGGATCGAAAAACCAGTTATCATCCCATACCGCTGTGAAAGCCTCCGCAGCGATCACCGGCTTGCCATATATTCGTCCGGCCGAAACAGCTCCGTTGAGGTTGGACAGATCATCGCGGCGAACCCAGAATTCACCAGCGGGGATCGAGGCGACCGATGCCACGTTCAGCTCGTCAAAAGGCCCCAGTCCATAGGGCTGGATCAGGCTTTCCAGCCCCTCTTGCTCCATCAAGCGCGCGAATTCGCCGTAATAATTGTCGTTGATCAACTGCGCGTTGAAGCTGCGGATTTTGGCGAACATATCGGTTGTCGCCGCCGCACTGGATACAAACCGGCCCGCATAAATAGGCAACCAGCCTTTTAGATCGATGCCGTGCGATTGCTGAAACTGGGTATCGTAACCCTGCGTCCAATTTTGCCCGCCAACTTCATAGCTGTCGATCATCACACCGGCCGTGGCCGCCGGTGCAACCGCCCTCGCCCGTCTGATCACCGGCGCGATAAAGGCGTCATAATGTACACCGAACGCGGACGCATCAAACTTATCAACTTCAAGCCCGTTGCCCTCTGGAGAGGGGTTTACATTGCGCGCGCCGGTGGACGTGTATCCAAACCGCATGACGGTCCATTGGCCCTCAGGCAATGTGGTTTGCAAACGCCCGTCTGCGCCGACAAATTGCGTAAGATCGCGGATCGCATCGCGGCGTATCACATCGCCATTCAGCGGCGCGGACTGAACCGGCAACTGGTTGCCCGGAACATAGCCCATACCGCTATGGCCAGAAGCGTTGGCGACCTGTGCAAGCTGGGATAATTCGATCTCCCCGATCAGGGCTTTATTGTCGAAAGTGACGCGGAAATGGCGCGCTTCGATCGGAGCGAACGCCGCATCGACTTCCCATTCGACGCGCAGCAAACGGGTTTTCTTGAACTCACGGACGGTCTTGAAATTTATCCCATCATCAGAGACTTGCAACGCAATCTTGATATCGCGTTCAGCAACATTGCCAACTGAAACTTTGCGAATAGGCACGGGGCGATCATAGCTGAATTGCACCCAGCCTGGCTCGTCTTTCGATGCGGTGACAAGGCTCTGGGTAAACACCTCACCATCTGTCACCCGATCCAGGTCGAAATCCGGATCTGAAGAGGAGAGAACTGGCTTGTTTATGTGATCAGCGATTTCTCCTGACAAGGAAGGGTACGCTACAACCGCGATGTCGCGATAGAAACCCTCGACGGTCCCGGGCTTCCTGAGCCCGGCCGAAACCGTTCCGCCAGCCACAATGGCTTCGCTCCAGACCAGCCGCTTCATTGATTGTTCGGGCGAAATCCATGGTCCAGCGGTGGAAGACCACCCATCTGCATTGTGGAACGTGAATTTGAGCCCGAGCCGCTCGCATTCGGCGGCTACGTGTTCAATCAGATCGAGATGGTCTGGTGAATTGAATTTGACCGGACCATAGGAAATTCCCTGCGTGACATGGAATAATACGATCCCGCCGATACCGACCCGCTCAATCGCCTCGAGATCTTTGGTGATCCCTTCGCGGGTCATATTACCGCTCATCACGTGAAACCACGTCCATGGCCGGGCTTCGGCAGGTGGCGCGGCAAACTCCGCCCGCAGCTTCTCTAAATCCGATTGCGCTGTAGCCGGTGCAATCCCAGGAAGCAGCGTCGAAGCGGCACCGATGGTTACGAGGGCGAGCCTTGCAAAACCACGAAACGCGTCAAACACACCAACCAACCTAGCGCGGGATCTTGTGAAGCCGCAGCGTAGCTGGCGCAGGGATCTCTCCGCGCGCCTGATCTTGAGCCGGCGGGTTTGCCTCCCAACTCAGGTAAAAGTCATACGCACTTTCTTTGGGCGTGCCTTCCGCTTTTCTAACGAATTGGACAAGCTCGGGATTGTCCTGAAAGGTCCCGATAACGTCAGGCGTTGATTTGGAGCTGCCCGCCCTAACGGTGCGATTGCTTGCCGGATCAACGGCAAATTCGATCTCCTCGCCATCGCGCTGCACCCTCACCCTGATCGTACCGTCATCGGCCACATAGGGATCTTGAGGCACAAGGATGGAAACATTCAGACTGCCACCGCGATCGAGAAATTGTTTGCTGCCGGTCCAGTCGCTAATCTGATGCGTAGTCCAACCCTTGCCCGATTTTCGCGCGAGCATGATCTGCGTATCGCCGTTCGCATCATTTTTGTAATATGAAATCATCGGACGCTCATCGGCGTCAAACCCGATTTTCTTCTGACCATTGAGCATCCCGCCAAAAGTCGGAACAGGGTCCACAATCTCACCAGTGGAACGGATCAGTGGCAGCGCAACAGGTTTGCCATTGGAATCTTCCCAATTCACCAAATCGGGGCTGCGCACATATGAAAGATTGTTATTCGTCGCGGCAGAGGGCGTTTCGCGCCAGACCCAGATCATATGAAAATTACCGTCCGGCCCCAGAACGGGTCCGGTGTAATATGCGCCCCGCTCGTCTTCCCCATCGAAAAACTGGCCATCATGCATCAATGACCATGTCTTTGTTGCGGTGTCGTAGCGGTGATAATAATAGCGCCCGTTCCCGCTGCCACCCAAACGGTAGATCGCAATCAAACGCCCGTCCCGATCATGCATGAAGCGGGGGTAGGTCACGTTTGTATCACGCTCTGGATCAATGATGTAATCGACCTGCTTTAGCGATCGGACATTCCACGGCTCGGTGGAGCGGAAATAAACCAGCGGATCGTTGTGCATGTTGCCCATCACATGGATGTAGCCTTCCTCATCCACATCGACAGTGACGTAATTATGGCTGTCCCAGCCGACAAAACTCGGGACTTTCTGATACCGCCACGGCGTACGCTGATGCGCGCGGTGGGCGATGCTCATCTGACGGTTCGCATCGTAATACGCAATGATCTGGTGATCGCCGCGTTGTATCATCTGAGCGAAAACACGGTGGCCGGACCACGTGAAATCGATTGCCTCTACTTCACTGGCGAGATTGAGCTGTTCATCCGCAAGTTTGTCGCTGGGCTGGGACGGGACCGGCTCGGCCAGGACCGGCTGGCTTACCCCAGCAACCGTTAGCGCAAAAAGCAGTGTAAACTTCGTCAAAATCTTCGATCCGCGCATTCTTTATCTTGTCCCTATCGATCAAGTAGTATGGGCCGACAGCTAGCTTTGCGGCTGACTGTCGGCCCACGGGGAGGATCGTGGATTCACTAGAAGCGGTATGTTGCCGAAAGCGAATATGTCCGGCCATCATATTCATACAAGCGGAACAATTCTTCGACACCGAGATATTCAAGACGCGAACTTTGGGTGATGTTGAAGACTTCAAAGCGAACTTCGAGCCCTTTGGACGGCCTGATTGCGCCACTAAAGTCCAGCTGACCTCGCGGAGCGATAATGGTCGAACCACCAATGAAGGAGCTTCCGCCTTCACGCTGGATTTCAGACTGGTGATTGTAGGCAAGTCGCGCCTGCAGGAAATCGTCCTCGTAATAACCGATGATGTTGTAAGTATCCTCAGCCACGTTGAAGAGCTGAACATTGTTGTCACCGCCAGAACGAACCCGCGTAAAGTTCAAGACCGTGCCAGTGTTCTTCAAAAAGCCGGGCAGGAAGTCGAATTGTTGCTGAATCTGCGCTTCGAAACCGGTCACGTTGATTGTGTCCGGATTGTTGACGGTGCGCGACACTCGAATGCGCTGCGGGTCACCAAGATCATTGGTGAACACACAACTGCCTGCGAATGAGGCTTCGATATCATTTGGTGAATTCACGTCAGCAAAACGGATGGAGTTGAAAGTGCGACCGTCTACCGACAGGTTTTCGCCTTCTGGACAGAAATTCCGTTGACGCGAGATATCGCCAATCAGCGATTTGCGGAACAGTCCGACCGACATGACATTGCCGGACCCGTTGTACCAGCTCAATCCAACATCGAATGCCTTTGACCGGCGCGGCTCTACATCAAGTGTAGAAATGTTGACCGATGTGCGCGGAATTGGATTGCCATCTGAACCGACAATGCGATCTTCAGGATCAAAATCATTGTCGTCTGGGTCGAATTCATTTTCAACAATCAACGTTGGCGTTGGAGTGAACTCAGCAAGATCGAGAGCTTCGAATGTTTCATAATACGCTGCACGGAACACCACGTCAGGGGTGATCTCATAAATCAAGTTCACAGACGGAAGGAGGCGCTCAAAATTGCTGCGCCCTTCACCAAAGACCAAGGCATCGTTATCGCTCGTATCTTTGAATTCCAGAGCCGGGCCGCCATTGGCAGCACGCAGTGCGTTAAGGTTATCGTAGAATTGCAAGAAAGTCGGGTTCGTCTGACCGATAAGATCAGTCTTGACGTAACGCAGACCAATATTACCCCGCAGTTGGGTGTCGGAAACCGAGCCCAGATCAAACTTTACCATCCCGTAAAGTTCGAGCGTCTCACGTGAAGATGTGAAGTTGTTATCGACTACTGACGAGCGGGAGAGCTGCGGCCTGGTAAGATATGTGTTTCCGCCAGGCGCCCTTACGAGAGGAAGAGCCGCAAGAATTTCTTCTGCGGTGATGGTTGCCGCACTCTCGGACGTCAGCTGGGGGAAGTATCCGCGAATGTTGCCTGCGCTAGGGGTGAATCGCAGATCATCCCTCGGCGTTTGGCTGGCCGAACCCAAGAGACCTTCGAGAACCGGAATGTCGAGCGAGAGAAAGTTGTCCAGCTCCACGCCGGGCACCTGACCACCCAGATACGCTCCGCCCTCAGCGACGCCATCGTTAGGCACCAGAATGCTCGGGTTGAACGCAGCAGCATAATTGAGGCCAAGCCCGCCAAACTCGGAGCGGAAACGATCAGATGTTTCGTCGCTGTAATAGCCACCGACCTGCACTTCGGTAATGAAGTTGTTTTCAAACTTGCGCGCAATGTCGACATCGATCGACTTAAGGTCGCGTTTCACACCTTCGTTAAAGCCGAGCGCGAGGATTGATGTTGGCTGGTTGAACCCATTCTGGTTTGGCCCAGGAGGAACAAACCCTGCAAAATCGTCACGCGCGCCGATACCGGAGCCCGCCTCAATCCGGTGATTTCCACGCGTCTGGTCGAGTTCGAGCAGGCGAGGATCAACGATGTTATCAACGAAAACACTGCCCAGATCGCCCAGACCCTGATCAATGATCAGGATCGAATTGTTACCGCGATCATCAATGCCGTCGAGATTGGAGTCCAGGTTACGCGTCGCAGCACTACCACCGCGGTTGCGCACACGCAGGCTGTATTGGTTCAGCGACGAAGTCCCCAATGCTTCGGAATATGTGCCGATGACATCGACACGCCAGTCATCGTTCTCGAAGTTAAACTGCGGGTAAAGCGCCCACGCTTCGTCAACAGCTGGAAAGCTGCGATTTTCGATAGCCGATTGAGAATCGCTGATCAGGACACGCGGGACGAGAAAGACATTCTCCTCTGTCCCATCTTCATCAAAGTCCACGACACCGACATTGACTGGATCAGAAAGCGGTGAAATCAGCGAGTTGAAGTTATTCGTAGCCTCAAAGATCGAGATGTCCTGATTTGATTCACTCAGATCACGGCGGGTGTAGAGGCCATCGAACCGGAAAACGAGATTATCCGAAATTTCATAGGCAAGTCCGGCGCTGGTGGAATAGCGTTCGCCCCGGTTGTTCTGGACAAACTGGCGAATAACGCGCGGGAAGATCACGGCATTATCAAGACCATTGGCCCCGACAGCGGCAATATCGAATGCGGCATTTGGCGTCGCCGATAGCGCGTCGAGCCCGTCACCCACTCCGCTGACAGCGGTGCCATTCGCAAAGGCAGAAACCTGATCGGCGGTAAATTCGCGATAGTTATTCAACCGGAGCGAATCGCGCCGGAAGCTTTGCTCTGAATACGCGAAGTTCGCGTAGACACCGAGCCGGCCAAAGCGCTGCGCACCGGAGAAAAAGAACTTCGGCAGATAATCGCCAGTTGTTTCCTCATAATCGAATTCGCCGCGAACAACGAAGCCTTCACGGCGCGAGAGAGCGCTATTCAAACGCAGATCGACCTGCGCAGCAAGTCCGCCAGCCGGCGTATCGGCGGTGAAAGATTTGATGACATTCGCACCATTAAAAATCGAAGTCTCGAAAATGCCGAACGGATTGCCCGTGTTTGCCCCCCGCGTTGTCGAAGCGATTGTCTGGTTCATCACTGTCGTTTTGGTGAACCGGCCAGGCAGACCGCGTACCGAAATCGTGGCGTCCCGGCGCGCACCCTCACGGTTGATCTGAACACCGGGAATACGCGCGAGCGCCTCACCCAGGTTGAGGTCCGGTGTCGAACCAATGTCATCCGACGAAATACCGTCCAGAATGACATCTGCTTTGCGGCGGATATTCAGCGCATCTTCGAGACTGGCACGAATTCCGCTGACGATAATGCCGGGTTCAGGGTTGGGAGTATTCGCATCGACAGCGACCTGTTCTTCGGCTGCCTCTTCCTGCGCGTCGTCATCGGTAGCATCTTGAGCAGCAGCAAGCGATGGAATGCAAAGCGCCGCGGCTGCCACACCCAACTTCAAGTTTAAATCGAACGCGCTGCGCGCTCCGCCGGTACGGTTAAAAGTCATGTATTATCCCCTCTGTCCAAATGTCTTTTTTTTGACTTATGACCGATTGATTTCGACCGTGTCAATGCGCGTTCATGACGGTTGATGATTTTTTATGATTGTTTTTTCATCATGGCATGCAAAAATGCATCACCACACCGTGATCAGCGCAACATTATTTCTCCAAACAGTAATTTATGTTATTTTTGTTCGAGGCGCAGAATCTGGCCTGTCGCCAGCAAGAATGCCCCGGTACCATAAAGCTGGCGGTCATCGGGCTGCACACCCTCAGGCTGATCGCCGACCTGCTGGACATATCCAAGCCGTCCCTCGCTATCGACATTGGCCATCAATGCGGCCCAGCCAGCATCCACTGCAGATGAATATTGATCACCCTTAAGAAGCCCCTCGTTCAAACCCCATGCGAGCCCATAGACAAAAAAGCCGGTGCCGCTCGTCTCTGGAGGTGTTGCGCTTGAGGCGAGGAGTGATGCGCGCCACATTCCGTTTGGCGCTTGAATGGCAACCAACCGATCGGACATTTTGCGGAACAGCGAGACGTAATATTCCCGGCGCGGATCGTCTTGCGCCATGGTGCGCATGATATTCACTAACCCGCCATAGACCCAGCCATTGCCGCGGCTCCAGAAAAGCTTTTCGCCGTCTGCCCCGCGTCGGTCGAAAAAGCGGCTGTCGCGATAATAGAGTCCGATTTCCTTATCGAACAACAAATCGGTCGCTACTTTGAATTCGGCATGTGCATAATCGGCGTAAGCCTCATCGCCAAACGTCTCATGCGCGTCCCACCAGGTAGCAGGAGCCATGAACAGCGCATCGGACCAGCACCACCGTTTTGCGCAGCCCGGATCGTTATGATTGTCCGGGTGAAGCATTTGCGTTTTCGGTTTGTCGGCCAAAATCGCATCAAGCGTTTTGCGGGTCGGGCCAAGATCAGCACCCGGTACACCAGCCCGGGCAAGGCTCATATAGACCTGCCCGACAAGATGATCATCGGCGTGATAGAGCCGGTCGCCCAGACGCCACTTTTCACGCTCAGCGATAGCCGCCAAGGCGTTCGTATAGCGTTCCTGCCCGGTCTGCTCGGCATAATCTGCCAGACCAAGAAAGAATGTCCCTTTGACCCAGCCACGTGGATTGGGAGTCTCGCGAGAAATAAATCGGATGTAGCTTTCAAGATTATCGAGATTGGCGAGTTGCCAATCTGCGACTTTGTTGGCCATTGCCTTGATCTCTGCCTGCTCGCTTGTGTCGACAGGCGCAGCTTCGAGAGTTGACTGGGTCGAAGGCATGCTCACACAGCCTGCTGTCAAGGCAGCAAGCGGCAACAAGCCCACTGCGAACGAACGCATTAAAGTCATCGGAATACTCCCGGATCAGATTGAAGGACGTCAGACGATGCCGGCTCCAAGACCGACAGCTTTACGCTCCTGGGCCTTGCGGTCGCGGTATTGGCTGGTCCGATAAACGCCGAGCCAGTCAATGGCTCCACCCAGTTCATCGCGGGCCTGCGCAAGGATCGGTGTAACATCCGTTTCATAAGCGCTTCGCAAGGTGCGAAACGCGAGCATCACATCGTTGTCATTCTGCGCAGCATGCAACGCTTCACGATCAACCAAGACCGCGCGAGCATAGCATCCAGCGATTGTCTCTGCGGATGACAACATGCTTTCAATCGGATCGGTCACATTATGCGACTGGTCGATCATGTAGGACGGATCAAAACCGTCGCGCGGATTGGCTTGGGCCTCGATCAGTTCGTTAAAAACGAGGAACAGCTGGTGCGGGTTGATGCTCCCACTATCGAGATCGTCATCGCCATATTTGCTGTCGTTGAAATGGAACCCACCCAGCTTGCCGGCATGATGCAGGCGCGCCACGATCTGCTCGATGTTCACGTTGGGGGCATGATGCCCCAGATCAACCAAACACTTGCACTTTTCGCCCAGCTCTTGTGCCGCCATCAGCGAGCTTCCCCAATCGGAGATTACACTGGAATAGAAAGCAGGTTCGAACATCTTGTGCTCAAGCATCATCTGCCAGTCGTCGGGAAGCGCGCCATAAACTTGCGAAGCCGCTTCGATGTAGCGATCAAAGCTGCGTCCGAGATCCTGCTGGCCAGGGAAATTCGTCCCATCCCCTACCCACACTGTCAGCCGTTTCGAACCGATCTTCCGACCGATCTCGATACATTCAATGTTGTGATCGATTGCCTGCTGACGGGTCTCTGGAACCGTAGAGGACAAAGAACCGGTGGCGTAGGTTTGTGCCTGCCCGGGTTGATCCTGAAAAGTGTTAGAGTTCACTGCGTCAAAGACAAGATTGTACGCCTCAGCTTCGTCTTTCAGAGCCGCGTAATCCTCAACACAGTCCCATGGAAAATGCGGGCTGACCGCTGGGGTCGATTGGCCCAGCTGATGAATTACGGCGCAATCTTCCAACTTTTCGTGGATATTGGTTGGCTCTCCTGCAATCGGAAACTTCGCAAACCGCGTTCCGCCGCGCCCTGCTCCCCAGCTTGGCACAGCCACTCCGAATGCCTTGACCTTATCCTTTAACGCATCGATCGCGATACCGCGCCGCTCGAGCTTGCGCCCAAGCGCCGCGTAATCCTCTGCCAATGCATCACGCGAATTCGCATTGTGTTCGGCGATTAAATCAGCCGAAATAGGCAATTGTGTCATTTGTCCCCTCCGACTTTGACGCTAACGCGTGAATGCTTGAGCGTTGCCAGCATCCACATTGATCATATTGCCGGTCGACTTTGCCGACGCCTCGCTGGCAAGCCAATAGGCAGCTTCAGCAATGTCTTGTGGCAATACAGACCGCTTCAGCATTGATCGCTGGCGATAGTGCTCTTCAAGCTCGTCACCGGAATCGATGCCGTGGGCACCAGCACGCTCTTGCCGCCAGTCACCATCCCAGATCCGGCTACCTTTGATAACGGCATCGGGATTGACAATGTTGACGCGGATGCCGTTGTCGGCCCCTTCGAGCGCAAGGCACCGTGCAAGATGATTGGCCGCAGCCTTGGCACTTGCATAGGCGCTGGCATTCTTTGCCGCTGCCACAGCGTTCTTCGACCCAACAAAAACAACGCTGGAACCGCCTTGATCAGCCATCCCCTGAAGGAGTGGCCACGCGTACTTCGCGGTCAAGAAATAACCTTGCGCCAAAACATCGAAGTTCTTGTTCCACAGCTCAATAGTCGTCTCGCTGATGGGCGCAGATGACGCTATCCCGGCATTAGCCACGAGAATGTCGAGCCCGCCAAATTCGAGCGCACAGGCACTCAAAGCCGACGCCACTTGCGCCTCGTCTGTGACGTCACAGGTTACTGAGCGCACTACATCCTTGCTGAACGCTTCAGATAGACCGGCCTCGATTTCCTTGACCGCCTTCTCGTCCCGATCAGCCAGCATTACGCAGGCACCTTCGCGGAGCATTCTTTCCGCCACCGCGGCACCGATGCCGCCTGCGCCACCTGTGACAAGCGCAATCTTGCCCACCATTTCCTTGGGAGCCGGCATGCGTTGCAATTTAGCTTCCTCAAGCAGCCAGTATTCGATATCGAACGCCTCCTGCTCGTCGAGCGCGATGTAGTCCCCGATCGCCTCGGCGCCGCGCATCACGTTAATTGCGTTGAGATAGAATTCGCCAGCAATGCGAGCCGTCGCCTTGTCCTTGGCAAAGGTCATGCGACCGACGCCCGGAACCAACACAACCACCGGATTGGCATCGCGCATAGCAGGCGAATTGTGCCGCTTGCAGCGCTCGTAATACGCCGCATACATCGCGCGATAGTCGGTGATGGACTGCTCCAGATAAGCGTCATCATCAAGCTTTGCCGGATCAAGCGCTAGCGGCGCAATTTTAGTCCGCAGAAAGTGATCAGGGCACGATGTTCCCAGCGCCGCCAGACGCTCAAACTCTGCACCGCCAACAAATTCGAGTGTTGCGTCGTCATCCGAATAATGCCCGACCTTACGACGATCACCAACCATCAATGCCCGCAGTCGCGGCATCAAATCGGCGGCCAGTTGATGCCGATCTTCGTGAGGACCCACTTTCGGACCACCAAAGGCAGGCCCACTCGCCAATCTTGAGTTCAAATAATCAGCCGCCTCGGTGATCAGTTTTACGGTCTGATCATAGCATTCCTTCGCGGTGTCAGCCCAGCAAATGATCCCGTGCCCGGCCAGCATCGCGCCTTTAGCCTGCGGGTTCGCCAGCGCAAAATCGCGAATCTGGACACCCAGCGTAAAGCCAGGGCGCTTCCATGGCAGCCAACCGATTTCATCGCCCCACAATTCTTTCGTTGCCGCTTCACCGCCACTCGACGCCGCAAGCGCGATGATCGCATCAGGGTGAACATGATCGATGTGCTTATACGGCAAAAGCGAGTGCAACGGGGTATCAATGCTGGCTGCGCGGCCGTTTAGATTGAATGTACAATGCGGCAGGAAGCCGACCATCTTGTCATCATCGCCCTCACCTTCGTAATGCGATTCAAGCGCGAGCAGTTTTTCCTGATAGAGCGTGGCAAAGCCATCCATACCCATTGAACCGATGTCACCGCCCGAGCCTTTGACCCAGAGCACTTCGACCTGATCGCCCGTCAACGGATCCCGCTCATCCACTTTCGCAGACGTATTACCGCCGCCGAAATTAGTGACGGTCAGATCCGCACCAAGCAGATTGGATCTGTAGAGGAGTAATTCCGCTTCAGATTTGTTGGCTGCAACTTGCTCATCCCAACGATTTACGGGGATGGCAAACGGAATGGCGACTTCGGCCAAGGATGCGTGCATATTCATGACGGAGTCGATACCATTGACCCTTTTCAAAATCAATCATTTTCGCTAATCGTCAATCATTAAAGTGCATCATACTTTTGGGAGAGAGTTTTGAAAGACGGTTTTGCAATTGTTGTCGATATCGGCAAAACGCTCGCTAAGGTCAGCCTCTGGTCTCGCGACGGCGAAATGGTCGCACGGGAGACTCGCCCGAATGAAACTGTTATGGTCGACGGCATACGCCGCCTCGATGGGCACGGCATCGGGGATTGGTTGACTTCGGCTTTGGCAAGCTTTGCCGGTCATCCCGTAGAATATATTGTGCCAGTGGCGCATGGCGCCGGAGTTGCGGCCATCTGCCAAGGCAAATTGGCCATCGCACCGATCGATTACGAGCAGGACCTTCCCGTGGATTTGCGTGCGCGGTATAATGCCGCCAGATCGCCCTTCGCTGAGACAGGGTCTCCGAACCTTCCCGCCGGCCTTAATTTCGGAGCGCAGCTGTTCTGGCTGGAACAGCTTCACCCTGATCTGATTGCGCAATCCACTCTGGTTCCATGGGCTCAATATTGGGGCTGGTTCCTTTCGGGCGAGGCGTGCACCGAGGCGACCAGTATGGGTTGCCATTCTGATCTATGGGCACCGGCAAAAGGGACATTTTCGACACTTGCGATCGACCGCGGCTGGGCTGATCGGTTTGCGCCAATTGCTGCGGCCGGAGATGTGATCGGAACCTTGCGGTCCAGTCTGGCGGAAAAGACCGGCTTGCCGGCAAACGCCAAGGTTTTGGCGGGATTGCACGATTCGAACGCCGCGTTGAACGCGGCACGCGGATTTGAAGACATCGAGAACCGCGAAGTGACGATTCTCTCGACTGGAACTTGGTTCATTGCCATGCGCCTCGCGGCGAGCGCGGTAGACATGCGGGCGCTGCCCGAAGCGCGCGACTGCCTCGTCAATGTCGATGCCTTTGGTAATCCGGTGCCATCCGCACGCTTTATGGGTGGTCGCGAGATTGAAACCCTGATCCAGATCGATACGCGGCAGGTTGACATCAAGCCGGATCAGCCGCGCCTGCTCGAAGCGGTGCCGGATATTCTTGCGCAATCCGCCATGGTCCTGCCCACTCTCGCACCAGGAAACGGCCCATATCCACAGGGCCAAGGCGGATGGATTAACCGGCCCGATGACTGGTTTGCGCGAAGAGCGGGGGCATGTCTTTACGCCGCATTGGTCGCCGACACTTCACTGGACCTCATCGGCTCTGAAAACTGTATTCTGGTAGAAGGACGCTTTGCAGAAGCAGAAGTGTTTGTGAGAGCTCTTGCAAGCCTCAGGCCCGATACAAAAGTCTATGTTGCCAACGCCCATAATGATGTGAGCTTTGGTGCGCTGAGGCTCATCGACCCTGAAATCCGCCCGAAAGGAGGACTCACGCAGGTCGAGGCTCTGGACGCAGACCTTTCCGGATATCGCGAAGCCTGGCATCAGGCACAGATGGTGAACGCATGAACGCTGCAAGCGCAATCGACTACCGCGAACTCGCACGCCGCAGGCTTCCGCACTTCCTGTTCGAGTATATCGATGGTGGCTCCTATGCCGAGGTCACGCTGGAGCGAAACGTGTCCGATCTTAAAGATGTTGCTCTGCGCCAAAGGGTGCTGCGCGATGTCTCTCAAATCGACCTTTCGACGCGATTGTTCGATCAGGAACTGGCACTGCCAGTGGCCCTTGCCCCAATCGGGCTTGCCGGAATGAATGCGAGGCGCGGCGAATGCCAGGCCGTGCGTGCTGCGAACAAGGCTGGTATCCCCTTCACCCTTTCCACTGTCTCTGCATGCAATCTTGAAGAGGTGGCAGCCGCAAGCAGTAAGCCGTTCTGGTTCCAGCTCTATATGATCCGCGATCGCGGCTTTATGCGTGAGCTGATGGCCCGCGCCGTTGCGGCCGGTTGCACCGCGTTGGTCTTCACTGTCGATATGCCAGTGCCCGGCAGCCGTTATCGCGATTATCACTCCGGTCTGGCCGGAGCGCCAGGAATTACAGGAGCGATACGGCGGACATTGCAAGGGGCAATGCGCCCTCAATGGGCATGGGACGTGGGTATCAACGGGCGCCCGCACAGTCTTGGTAATGTTGCGCCTGTTCTTGGCGACAAGTCGGGAATCGAAGACTTCTTTGCGTGGATGAGGGACAATTTCGATCCGTCAGTGACTTGGGACGATCTTGATTTCATTCGCAGCGAATGGAACGGCCCGCTGATCATAAAAGGCGTTTTAGATCCGGAAGATGCGATACGAGCTGCAGAACTTGGCGCTGACGGTCTGATTGTGTCCAATCACGGCGGACGTCAGCTGGACGGCGTGCCTTCGACCGCCAAGGCCTTGCCGCGAATTGCCGAAGTTGCGGGCGACCGGCTGACCGTGATGGCTGATGGCGGGATACGGTCGGGGCTGGACGTTGTGCGTATGCTGGCGCTGGGTGCCAAGGGCGTATTGATCGGGCGGGCCTGGGCCTATGCTTTGGGTGCCCGCGGTGAGGCTGGCATCGCCCACGTATTGCGATTGATCGAAGCAGAGATGAAAGTGGCGATGTCGTTGACGGGTGCGACTTCTATAGACGAGATCACACAAGACATTCTGGTCGAGAGCAAGCGCGGCTAGCTGACTGGCTTCACCACGTCTATCTGCTGCAGACCGGCGCTGCGCAGCTGATCGATCAACTTTGGATCTGCGGCGTCATCTGTGATCATTCGGTCAATGCGGTTCAGTTCGCAAACAATGGCGCCCGAGGACGCTTGCAGCTTACCGCTATCGACGACCAGGATCACTTCATCGGTCCGGTCAAGGAATCGGCGCTGGCTTGCCACAAGCAGAGCATCCGCCTGAAAAATCCCACGTGGGCTGACGGCCGCTGCGCCAAGGAACAGCTTGCTTGCATGAAAGTTGGGCATCGTGGTTTCGCCAGCAGGCGCAAGAATGATATTCTGTTCTCGGAAGATTGGCCCTGATGGAACCAGCAGCTGCGTTGTTTCCTGGCCAAGCAATGCATTCACGATATGAAGCGAGTTGGTAAGGACCTGAAGATTAAGGTCGGCCAGATGTTCGCACATCTGGTAGGTCGTGGTGCCGCCATCAATTATGATGCCCTCGCCCGGTGCGCACAATTCCGCAGCGGCCCGGCCAATGGCTCGCTTCTCGGCGATGTTCTGCTTGAGCGATTTTTCAAACGGCGTGCCTGCGAGGCTGGCCGGCGTACCGGCGGCACCGAATTCCGTGTCAACGGCCTTCGCCCCTCCGTGCAAGCGGATAATCTTGCCCTGCTTCTCGAGCCGGGCCAGATCGCGCCGAATGGTTGCAGGAGAAGCTTCGACGTTCGCTTCGAGATGTCGATACGTGGTGAAGCCCTTCTTCGTCAGCGCATCAAGAATTATTTCTTCGCGTTCGGCCGCATGCATTCGCATATCCTCTATCGCTGTCCGGCGTGACATGCAGCGCCGAACTTATTTCTTCAATCTCCCTGCATTCTGTTCATTTAAGTAGCAAGTCGGAACTAATCGATTTTGTCCCGACTTGTAACAGCCCCAAAATTCAGACCGCGCTGAAATCATTTTATTTCAGGTGCTTATTCGAAATTTTCTAACTCTACCTACGCTGGTGTAGCTGGTACGCATAGAGTGACGGAATGCCTTCAACCGGGCGGTTAAGCCACTCCAGATAAGGCTCTGGCGTATGGTCCAGGCGGATTTTGCGGTTTCCATGCATACCCACAATTCGTGCATCGGGGCCTTCGGAAGCCCCAAGGATCACGATTTCGCCGCCCGGCTCCACGCCGTTGGCGACCAGCACGTTTACGTTCCACGCGGTATTGTAACGACCGTGTCCTGGCAGCCAATATCCCGCGCCGCCCGCTTTGTAGAGATCGTACATAGGCGTTCCATCGTCAGCTTTCCGGTCAGGCGTCACATGGACAGTCACGTTGTCGTACAAATTCTGGTGGTTCGCTCCTGCATGCTGATCCAGCGTTGGAGTGGTCCAGACCACAGCGTCCTTGTAAACCGACTTGGTTGACTGCGTGTTGAAACTGAGCGCGTGGACGGTCGGATTGTACACCGTAAGCCCTTCGACCAACACATTGTGCACGTTGCCGATATGGACACTGTAATGCGCAGTGTGATCGCCTTCGGTCACGATATTGCGGATCGTCACATTAGCCAGATCGTCGGTCAGAATTCCGCTGTCGCTGTTGGCGATCCTGACATTTCGGATCCATCCATTATGCACACCGGTGAAATAGACCCCGTTGAAGCCGCTTTCATTGTGATGCCCGAAGTCAGGATTTTCGGGAAAGGCAAGCGACAGGTCTTGTATGCCCACATCCGACAGATGCTCCCACGACGAAAAATACGCTGGCAATTCGTTATTTATGGAGTGAAGCAACGGGTCTGCAATGGTGACATTATTGCCCTCGATCGCTTCGATACGGGTGGCCTGACGCACCAGCGGACGATCAGGCAATTCCCAATGCCTGCTGCCGATCTTTTCCTTGGTATTGCCGTAAAGAGATTTGACGAGCGGACCGTCTGGCCCCGCCCGATTATGCCAGTTGATCTGCAAGACATCACCGACCTCCAGGCTGCTTGTATCGGTCACGGTAAGCTCACGCGAGAACTGCGCACCCGAGGCGATCGGCGCAACGGCCTGTATGGGGCGGTCATAACGCTCAAGATAGGTCGCGTGGCGACCATTTGGCACACGGGTCCAGATAAATCCAGCGCTCCAACTGTATGGCGAGAACAGGACCTCTAAATTTGCATCAGGAATGCGTTCGTATTTATCGTTTTCTTCCAGATATGTCCGAATTTCGTCGAGCGCGCCGCCATCGTCGATCTGGTTCAGAGGGCGCGGCATGAAAAGTTCTGTTCCACCCTCACCCATGCCCATACCAGACAACACGATACCACTGCGTTCAATCCACAGGATCTCGCTGAGAACATACCGTCCAGCGTGAAACTGGACGCGCACCGGCTCGGCACTTTCGTGCGCAGCCTTTAATGCTGCGAGAAGTGCCTTGCTGTCATCCTTACCATCATCGGGAACAGCCCCGAATTCAGCCACATCAATGGTCTTCGCGATGTGTGGAATGTCTGCGGTTCCAAATCCGTAGCCGGCATAGGAATAATCCGGAAGCGGGTGATCGTCTTTCACCGTTTGATCCGAAAGAATGGCAGGCAAATTTTCCGCCGCTGCCGGCGCAGCCATTACCGCGGCACATGCAGCCATAGCTCGTAAGCCGTTCGAATAGAAAGGAAACGCGCGAGCGAGGCTAGTCATCATTTTCTCCCGAAATGGTACTGACAAAACCAGTATTGACCCGTGATGATACCGGTGTCAATAATGTTGGCGAGAGGTCTAGTGCCGTCGACCGTCGCTTTGGTCACCGGCTGATCATTTGGCTCAATAGGGGGAACCAACGCGTGGATCTGGCGATGAATTACAAACAAGACAGTGCGCTGTGAGCTCGCCACATGAATTGGTCGCACCCGGAGCAAATGCTGCGACGGTGATAAGCGAGGCGGATAGAAAAATGTCCGCGCACCTTCTTAATGCGCGTCGCGAAGCGAAAGCTCTTTCCGAATTCCCAGGCACGCTCCCTGCCGATCTTGTGTCAGCATACGAAATCCAATCGTATTCGATCGAACGATGGCCGGATAAAGTTGCGGGATGGAAGGTCGGCGGCATTCCTCCACAATGGCGCGAACGCCTTGGTGCGGATTGGTTGGTTGGACCAATTTTCAGCCGGTCCGTCAAAACCGGCGAATCTGCGTCCATGCCAGTCTTTGAGAATGGATTTGCCGCGATAGAGCCAGAACTGATCATCCAGCTCGGAGCAAGCCGCGCACAGGATCGTATTTTTACCGGCGCCGAAATTGCGAGCAGCCCTGTTCCAGCCATCAATGACTATGGCCCGATCGCTGTCGTGTGCGACTTCGGGAACAATAATGGTGTGCTTATTGGGCAAGAGATCGTCGGGTGGAGCGACTTTGACAGGCCTCTTGAAGTTTCGATCTGGATCGATGGCGCGCTCATCGGCAGGAAGGTTCTCGAAGATGTATTCGCAGCAGCGTTCACGGCCCGGGATTTTTGTATTGAAAACGCGAAACAACGCGGGATCGAGTTGCAACCGGGAACTTTGATTTCATCGGGGGCGATTACGGGGGTTCATGAAGCAAAAGTGGGCGCACACAGCATCATTTCATTTGGCCCATTGGGCAAAATCGAACTGGATCTCGGGTGCGCAGCGCCTCTGGATCAAACGAAAGAGTAACGCCGAAAAAGGGGATTGGTAGATTGCGATCAAAAGCAATGGCAACCAAAGGCGGGCCATACGCCGTTACCAAAGGGAAAGGAGAGATCGCCTTTTGAAAATGAAGTATCTAAATTGCTTATTTTCAATCATCTTTGAGCATGTAACTGCATGCAAAACGACTTTTGACTAAGAAATGACAAAAAAGAGCCTTTCGGCCATCCTTGGGAGAGAAAAATGAAGAAGTTAGCTAAATCAAGTCTGCGCACGGCTGTGTCGCGGGCAGTTATTACAGCCATGTTGGCAACCCCATCAATCGCCCTAGCGCAGTCTAATGAAGACGACGCACAGGTTAACTCGGCAGAAAATGACACCGGTGCCAATCCCGGAATTATCGTCAGCGGCATCAGACAATCGCTCGCCAGCGCGCTCGATGAAAAGCGTAACAAAGATAATATTATCGAGGTGATCCAGTCAGAGGACATTGGTAAGCTGCCGGATCAGAACCTTGCTGAAGTTCTAGAGAACGTCACTGGTGTTCAGATCACGCGCGATGCAGGTGTGGGCACGGGCGTGCAAATTCGCGGCACCGGTGCAAACCGGGTCGAGATCAATGGCGTTTCAACCGTCGGATCTGGCACCGGACGGTCAGGCATCAGCTTTGAAGACCTTCCCGCAGCCCTGATTGCCGCAGTCGAAGTGATCAAGGTGCCAGAAGCCCGCACCATCGAAGGATCGGTCGGCGGCACCGTGAATTTGCGCACGATCCGGCCACTCGATCTGAACGAGCCGCTGCTCTCATTCAGAGCGCAGGGCGAGCACAGCGATCTATCCGACACGATCACACCACGCTTTTCCGCAACGCTCGGCAATAGCTGGGACACCGGCATCGGTGAAATCGGTTTCGTGATGAGCGCCAGCTACGCGGAGCTTGATGTTACCGAGTTCGCGCCCCGCGTCGACCGCGACCGGACCGTACTTCCAAACTCTGGCTTTGCCAGCGCCGAAGCGTTCCCGTTCCTGCGCATACAATTCCTTGATCAGCAACTGCGCAATCAGGAATATACAACCATCAACTGGACCGGTTCGCTTGAATGGAAGCCGGCAGACAATCTGCGGCTCTATGTCGACGCCACGATCAACGATCAGGAACGCATCCAGCAAAGCTCGCGAGCTTTCTTCTCGGGCACGACCTCTTCTGCGGTGATCAACAACACCAACAATACGAGCTTCGAGACCGTCAATCTGGGCTCGGTGGAAGGACCAAACGGAACGTTGGTTCTTGGTGAAATTCAAGCGGTCACATCAGGTATTCTCGGTGTTGGCGTGACCAGCAACGGAGCGATCGATTCCAACCTTCGTACCGCCTCGCAAACCGGCTCCCGCCTGACGGACAGCTCGGTTCTTGCCTCTGGGCTCGAATGGGAAGTTGGCCGCCTTACGGTCAACGCCGAAGTCTCAAGTTCGACATCGGACACGGTGTTCCCCAACCTGACCTTCGAGACCGACTTTATCAACCCAAATGGTCCGCAACCCTCTATTGGCCAAAGCAGCGACAATGGTGTCCCTGCCATTTTCGACACCACCGGCGGGACCCTCCAGTTCGGGATCGCCCAAGGGCTGGCTGAGACGCCAACGGCGGCCCAACTTCTTGATCCGGCAAATTATCGTATCCGTACAATTACCCAAGGCGCCAACCAGAATGAAAACAGCGAGACAGCCTTCCGGCTTGACCTGAACTTCGATTCTGAAGGCATCTTGCCGTTCTTCTCATCCATTGATCTGGGCTGGCGGTACAATTCTTCAAAGGCGGAGAATGTCGACAGCACTTTGCGGAACATCTTCACCTCCGCAAATTCGCCCGCCTTTTTCAGACCGTCGCTCGATCAATTCAGCCAGTTTGTGACCGCTGGCCCAAGCAACTTCAACGCTGCTGACGGGCGGGCATTGTTCATCCCAGACTATTTGACGGTCGACCCGGTCGCATCCGTCAACAACACTGACGAAGTGATCGCCGCTGTGAACGCGGCAATCACGGCGCAAAACGAAGCAAACGGGGTCAATCTGCCTTTGGTTGGGGCGCCGGTGGAAACATCGACCGCGTTCTTCGACATCGAGGAGCAAACCAACGCGCTCTATATTCAGGGCAATTACGACAGTGAAGTCGCGGGCGTTCCGATCCGCGGCAACCTTGGCGTGCGCTGGGTCAGCACTCAGATCGACTCGATTGGCAACAATGTCATCAACGGGGTTGTTGATGGCCAATTGAGTCAATCGTCAAACTACGAGTTCTTCCTGCCGCGCTGGAGCCTTGTGGCCGAACCGGCTGATAACCTCCTGTTGCGCGCCGGTATCTCGCGCGATCTGCGTCGTCCAAACTTTGATGACCTGTCGATTTCTGTCGCCTTTGGCGGCAGTGCAACAGCGGCCGTCAATATTGGCAACCCCAACCTTCAGCCGGAAACGGTTTGGTCATTCGATCTGGCGGGTGAATACTACTTCTCAGATACCGGATTTGTGAGCCTGGGTTTCTTCCATAAAGACCGGACAAATCTGTTCGCTCAAGAAACCGAGTTTCCGCTGGAAACGACGGGACCTGGCGGTGCCATCGATCGCGATATCACCGCACCGTGTGAAGGTGGCGGCATCTTCAACCCGTTCGCGGACCGCAACGTCTTCTCGTCGATCCAAGGCCAGGGTCTGTGCGTTCCCGTTGGTACAATCGTGAACTCTTCGGGATTGACCACCCAAACCGGTGTCGAAGTAGCGCTGCAATACTCGCTTGCAGATGTTCTCGACGACGCAAACTGGCTCTCGGGCTTCGGGTTTATTGGGAACTTCACCTATCAGGAGGATGGCGGCGACGTTACGAACTTCTTCAACGGAAACGGTGGTGCCAATGCCCTGAACCTGTTGCTTGGTCGTACCGATACCGATCAATCGACCGCAGGGCTTGAAGATGATGTTGTGCAGCAGCTCGTCACACTGCCCAATTTGTCGAACTTTTCCTACAACACCACGCTGTTCTACGACAAATACGGGATCAATTTCCGAGCCCGTTACAGCTGGCGTTCGGATTTCCGCGGCACCCAGACCCAGCGCTTTGGCCTGCCACGCATTGTCGATGATCGCGGGCAGCTCAACGCCAGCATCAGCTATGCCGTCACCGATCGCGTGACAGTGGGTCTGGATGGCATCAATCTGCTGCGCGAGCAGAATGATGAGTACTGCATCAATGACGATACGTTGCTCTGTCAGCAGGACTTCACTGACCGGCGCATTGTCGCGGGCGTCAGCTTCAAGTTCTAACTGACACTTCGAACATCAAAAAATGAGGGGGCGTCCACGCGGCGCCCCCTTTTCTTTTTACGATAATAACAACAATCATCGCGTGCGAGATGGTGATGTCATACGCGCCGGATGATTTGGCTCATCATTCAATATCGCTGTCCAGGTTCGACAGCAGATTATCAGAACCGACCACAACATTTGACGAAGCGATAGGTCCCGCCACCCCCGCGTGGGATGCGATCGTTATTCCCACCGTTGTCGACGCGCTCCCCCGCGTTCCATCGATACCCAGAATGTCGTTATCGGTGATCGATGCATTGGTAACACCTTCCAGAACGATACCTTCATACCTGCTGTATCTGACAGGATCATTCCGCTGCGCGACCCGCGCGCCCAGATTGCGTATGACGTTGCCCGACACCGTTACATTGTTCGCCGATTCCACCTGAATGGCACGCTGGACGCCGTTAAAGGTGTTGTTCGCCATGACAACAGGATCGACGATCCGTTCCGCAGTTTGGCTGTTCGTGTCACGCAAGGGTTGGCTCAGCGATTCCAGGGACATTGCTCGAACAATATTAACGAAAACATTGTTTTCCATGGTGATATTTTGCGCACCACGCTTTGACGAAATACCGTCGAACCCGCCGTAAAAACGGTTGCCCCGCATCACATAATTACCGCCGAGCGATGCGTCGTATGGAGCGGCTGACATATAGATGCTCGCATCCCGGATGCCGAAGAAGGTCGAGTCCTCAATCAACGCCGATTGCGCGCCCATCACAAAGACTCCGCTGTCTCCGCCCGCATTGCGCCAGGTGTCGCTTTCGCTATCTATCGGCGGCGCAGTATCCGGGTCTGAAAAATAGGCCGTCCGGTTGGCCTGGGTGATCGGCGCGCCAATCACAGTCAGCCCTCGAATGGTGACCATATCAACCTTTGCACGGGGACTGGTTCCACCGGTCGCACCGCGTACCGATAATCCATCAGTCGTCGCCGCGACCGGGCTTCCAACCATGGTCGCGCCAACTGAGCCTCCTTGCGGGACAGTGCCCGACAGGTGAGCGCGCGAAATATCAAGCTCGCCGCCCGTCCAGCTCAGATCGACAAGCGCGCTACCACCGCAATTACTGCTGAAGCTGGCGCTGGTCGCATCGAAATCGATCAGGTCGGAATTGACGTTGGGGCCGGCGACAAAAGCCGCGCCGGTTGCGATAATCACGAAATCCTTGTTCTGGATAATGACAGACACGCCTTCGGGATCATCAATATTGTACGTGCCTGCCGGGATGGTAAGTGTGTCGCCCTTGTTTGCGGCCTCCTGCAAAGAGGTTTGTATCGCCTGCGTATCATCAAGGCCATCATCAGCGATTGCCTGCCATCCTGCCGTCCCGTCGCATTCTCCGCCTGTGGCAGCGAAAGTGCCTGTAGGTGTCGGTGCGGGTGTCGGTGTGGGTGTCGGTGTCGCCGTTGATGTGGGAGATGGTGTCGGCGCACCCACGACAGGTGGCGCAGGCGAACTGTCGTCACCACCACACGCCGCCAAGGCGATGGATGAAGATAGGAGCAACGCCAAACGCGCTGTATCAATTCCACAAACTTTCATGATGTCTTCCCGATTTAGATCAAGTCAGTTCAACCGAACCCGATTTCAAATTTTCGCTGTCGGCGCCGGCCATGATGGTGAAGCTACCCGGTTCAAGCAGGAGCTTCCCACTCGCGTCGCGAAAACCGAAATCTTCAGCACCAAGCGTGAACTGGACAGTGCGCTGTTCGCCGGGCGCCAGTCTGACTTTTTCAAATCCGCGCAGCAGTTTGACCGGCCTTGTCAAACTGGCGATATCGTCGCGGACGTAGAGTTGGACGACCTCTTGTCCCGCCCGCTCACCGGTATTCTGCACCGTTACCGAGACTTTCAACATATCGCCCGTTTTGATTGAGGTCGCCTCAGGTACCGGAGCGCCGCAAATGAATTGCGTGTAGCTCAATCCATGGCCGAACGGATAAAGAGGGGTGGACTCGGAGAACACATAGTTCCTGAATTTACCGGTCGGCTTTTGATAGTAGAAACCGGGCAATTGCCCGACATTGCGGACCAGCGTGACGGGCAACTTTCCGCTCGGGTTTACATCGCCGAACAGGATGTTGGCGAGGGCATGTCCGCCCTCTTCGCCCGGATAAAAGGCATCGAGAATTGCGGGGCATTTCTGCACCAGCTTTTGCGGCGACAGCGGACGTCCGTGGATCAACACGGCCACCGTTTTCTTACCCATAGCCAACAAGGCTTCGGCAAGCTCATTCTGTTCACCAATAAGCTCCAGATCATCGCGATCTCCGCGAGAGTCTCCGGCAAAATAGGCTTCGCGAGCTGTCGCTTCATTGCCGCCCAGGCACATCACAATCGTATCGACATCGCCTGCGGCGGCGACCGCTTCGGCAATGAGTTTGCGATTGAGCGCCGGATCGGCGCGTACGGTCTCATCTGCGGCATCGGTCTCGATCTCGTTCTGGCCTTCATCGCCAGCCGTGATCCGGCATCCCGGCGCGTAGACGGTTTCAAAACCCGCCCGCTTGCCATAGGCCTTGATCCCTTCGAGCATACTGACCCCGATAAAGGGTTTGGGCGAGTATCCGCCCAAATGCACCGAAGCGGCATTGGGCCCGACGACCAACACCTTCTTTGTCGCAGTCTTGTCTAGCGGCAGCGCTGCATTCTCGTTCTTGAGCAGAACTACCGATTCCTCAGCCGCTTTACGCGCCAGAGCGCGGTGTTCCTTGCTACGCGCGAGACTTGCCGCTTTGGCAGGGTCTGCCCATGGCAGATCGAACAGGCCGCATTTGAACTTCGCCGCCAGAACGCGCTCAGCTGCGCGGCGAACATAGCTTTCCTCAAGCTGGCCATCGCGGACAAGCTGGGGCAGCATCAGGTAGACGCCGTTATTGGCGAGCTCCAGATCAACGCCCGCTTTCAGCCCCATGATCGCGGCTTCTGCTTCGTCTTTGGCAACACCGTGCAGGCTGTGGATGCGGCGGATATCATCCCAGTCGGATACGACATAACCGTCAAAGCCCCACTCATCGCGAAGCAAATCTGATAAGAGCGCCGTGTCAGCATGAGCGGGCACGCCATCAATTTCGCCGTGGGATGCCATCAGGCCGACAGATCCAGATTCGGTGATCGCAGCGCGAAACGGCGGCAACACCACATTCTGCATTTCGACCGGCCCGATATGCGACGGCGCAAAATTGCGACCGCCGATCCCCTGCCCGTACCCTGCAAAGTGCTTCACACTGGTGGCCATGCGGTCCGCAGGAAGATATTCGGCCGGTGCCCCCTGCAATCCGGTTACAATGGCGCGCGCCGAAACCGTCACCAGATAGGGATCCTCGCCCCATGTCTCCTCCGCCCGGCCCCAGCGCGGATCGGTGCAGATATCGATATTGGGCGAGAAACACGCCTGCGCACCGCGCGAACGCGCCTCTTTGGCGGTCGCGGCGAAAACCTGCTCGACAAGTTCAGGATTGAACGCACAGGCCATGGCCATGGCTTGCGGATATTGCGTTGCCCCATCGGCAAGCAATCCAGCAAGACATTCTTCAAAAATGAACGCGGGGATACCGAAACGGCTACGGCTGATCACTTCGCGCTGGAGCGCGATTACGGCGCGGGCATTGTCGGCAGGACCGGCTTCAAGGCTGGCGGAATACACACCGCCAATGCCGTATCGGAAGTACGGAAAGTCGGCTTCAAACGCCTTTGCGTCGGCCATCACATCGGCTGCGCGCGGGCAATTGAGCTGGGCGCCGATCTCATCCAGCGTCATCAGCGCAACAAGCGCTTTTGCGCGGCGGGCTGGCGATAGAGATTTGTCGCGGTAGTCATCATTGGAGCGGGCATGCAGCACATTGCCAAAGCCGCCTACTGCGGCAAAGCCTAGTCCTCCAATACCCGCCAGAGTGGTTCGCCGGTCGATTTTCATATCGTTTACTTTCTCTGTTGCAGGTCGTTCGGAACCGCGCGGTTCGGCTTAATCAGGCCACCATTCCTCGATCTCGGCACGCAGCGAAGATATCTGGTCTGCATGCTGGGAAGCACGCGCAAGATTCGTCTTCTCATCAGGGTCTGACGCCAGATTATAGAGTTCCGGTTGCCCGCTATCGAAGTCATTGAGGATCAGTTTCCAGTCGCCTTTTCTGGCCCAGCGATGCGTCACGTTGACTTTGGGATCATCGAGATCGACCGAGGTATGGTAGTAAATCTCGCCAAAGACGGTTCGCGGGGTAAGGCTGCTGCGCTCTTCCAGGAACGGTTGCAGATTGCGCCCCGGAAGCGCTTCGTGTTGTGGCAAACCTGCCAGCGCCAGCGTGGTCGGAAAGAAATCGATCGAGCTGACCAGATCATCATGGCGGCCCGGTTTGATCCGGTCGGGCCAGCGCACAAAGACGGGTGTGCGCACGCCGCCTTCATAGGGTGAGCTCTTGCTACGCGGATCGAAACGAATAACTCTGTCTTGAAGATCGCGAAAACTCTCACCATCGCGATTGGGCAACCAGCCATTATCGACGATGAACATGATGACGGTATTGTCGGTCTTGCCGTTCTTTTCGAGCAGCTTCATGAGCTGACCCACGGTATCGTCGAGCCAAGAAATATTGGCGTAGTAGCCAATCGTCCGCTCCCCCAGACCCTTGCCACGAAATGGCTCTTTATATGCTTCGACGGCGTCGAATGGCGCGTGGGGCAAATATGGGGCGAACCAGAGGAAGAACGGATCTTCACCGACATCACCCAAAAATTCGTCAATCGGTTGCATCGTCTTTCGGCCAATACGAAGCCCCGCGTCACCGTGACGTGTCCCTTGCGTCATGCCATCGGTAAATCCGCCATTGGCGTAATTGCCTTCCCAAAACTTGCCCGTCTGCATACTGCGATAGCCAGCCGCCTTTAGCGCCATGGGCATGGGTTTCTGCATCTGGAGAAAGCGAAATGTCTCTGAGTGCGGGATGCCATCAGGTGGATCGTTGAAGCAGATACCGTGATCAAAAGCATATTTGCCGGTGATCAATGTAGCGAGCGATGCACGGCACAGACTGGTCGGCACATAGCCATTGGGAAAAACAGCGGACTCAGAGGCGAGCTTGTCCAGATGGGGCGTGCGAACAAGGTTATGCCCCATAAAACCGAAATCCGAATAGGCCTGATCATCGGCGATAATCCAGATGATATTGGGCTGATCGTCATCCTGAGCACGGCTGGCCGCAGTGGTCTTTTCGGTTTGCAAAGCGCAGCCGGTCAAAAGCGCGAAAGCGCCCAGCGCGGCCATTAACTTAGTTTTGAGTGCTACAAACATCCTACTCGCCCCATTGCCCAATGTTTTTTTGAGCATCACCGGCATTAAGCCGGAAGCGGTGCTTTCCCGGCCCGATCAGGCGCGAGCTGCCGTTGCGGATGTCCAAAGCCGAAGTGTTGTGCGGGATCTCGACATCCCAGATGATCGCATCACCCTCACGCTTCCAGGCGCTGCGAATGGTTCCGTATCCCGTTTCGAGAGAAACCTTGGCCTCACCCAGATCGGCCGGGAATTGCGGGTTCAAGAAGAACCGTTTGTAGCCCGGAGCCTTTGGGTCCGGCATAATCCCGCCAAGGCCGCTATAGAACCATGCATCGTAGCCACCTTTGAATGGGTGATTGAGTGAGCGTCTGGGTTCGGCGCCACCGGCAGGATCGTATCCCGTGATATTCTCCCACAAGGTTGTGCCATCGAGCGTATCGAACAGATAGGCATATCCAGGCGGCCCCTTGGCCTTGAAAATCCCGAATGCGGTGTCGTTATAACCGGCCTCCGAAAGCGCGGGGTACACCCACGTCTGTCCCAGCGCCCCGACCGACGCATGGCCACCCCACTTTTCACGAACATCTCGATCAATTGCTGCGCCGATTGACGCTCTTTTGTCAGCGGGTGCGATGCCAAATTGCAGCGCCATCGCATTGGCAGTCTGGCTGCCGTAACCAGACGCTTCGCCCTGATAATAGGCGCGGTTAAACGCTGCGCTCACATCATCATAACGCTGCCCGAATGCCTTCGCGTCTTCGTCCCGGCCAAGCCGATCGGCCATATCCGACATTTGCTGGAACACCCGCGCCATCAGAGCTGTCGCGGTCAGATCGCCCGGCGTGCTAAACGATGCGCAGCGGCCAAGCGGGCGCTCCATTCCCAGTTCCGGCAATGCGTCGCACCAATCGCCGTAATAATGAAACGGATCGGTAACGCGGTCATCATCCATCGCCTTCTCGACATAGGCGACATAATCGAGCAGGCTTTCATATTGCCGCTCGATCACCGACACATCGCCGGTGTGGATGTAATGCTCCCAAGTCAGGAAAACCTCTGCCGCCGCCCAGTCAACCTTGCCGGAATGCGTCCGCCGCCCCGGCACGATAGCGGGCGAGATAAAATCAGTGGTTCTGAAATCCCCCAGATATTTGTCGAGAAATGGCCCCATGGCAAAGTTGTAGCTCGCCATCTGGATGATCGCATGCGCGTCTCCGGTCCAGCCATTGCGCTCACGGATCGGGCAGTCGGATAGAACCGAAACCATATTGGTCTCAAACGACCACAGGGCGGTTTCATGGATGCGATTAAGCAGCGGATCGGACGAAGAGAAGTGTCCAATCCGGTCGATGTCAGTCCGGGTCAGATGCGCAGTGATAGCGTCCAAAGGGGGCGGTCCGTTTATCCCGCTGATTTCGATGTAGCGAAAGCCATGCCAGGTGAATGATGGCGACCACGCGGCTGTGTCCTTACCGTCGGAGACATAGGCATCAACCTGTTTCGTCCGCGGCGCACCGCCGCCAGATTGCATCCCGACCCTGCCATCGCTGTCAGCCCATTCGCCATAGCGCAGCAACACCACCTGCCCTTCGGCAAGGCCAAGGCGCGACATGTCAATTGTCGGCAATCCAGTGAAATTCTGTCCAAGATCAATCGTGTAGATACCGGGTTCGGGATTGAGGACCCTTTTCGGCTTCACTTCGGTGACGCGGCGAACAGGCGGCATTTCCGCTGCGACCAGCGCCTGTGTCGGGCTTGCATCGAGGACCGACGCATTGCGCCAGCCAGTGCTGCCATCATCACCCACGTCATTCCACGCAGAAACATTCTTACGCGCATCAAAAAATTCGCCCGAATAGACCCCGTTCTTAAGGATCGGGGACGGATGAGCGAACCAGCTGCCGTCACTCACAATCGTCTGAATCGCCCCATCCTCATAGGTGATTTCGAGCTGAGCAATCGCGGCGGGCTCACCATAGAACAGCTTGTCCATTCCAAATGCTGTACGCTCGCCATAAAACCCATTGCCCAAATGGACGCCCAGCACCTGCTCGCCCTGATCCAGCCGGTCTGTGACATCATCGATATCGTAATAAATCCGCTTGTCGAAATCGGTCTGAGCCGGGTTCAGGATCCGGTCGCCGATCTTTTCGCCATTCAGGAAAAACTCCGAATATCCCGCCGACGTGGAATAAAGCAGCGCCGATTTAATCGGCTTTGTAATCATGAAGCTTTTGCGGAAATAGGTCGCGGGGCGCACATCCCGCAGGCGGCTTTTGGTATCCGCAATCGTTTCTTCATTCTTGAATTGTTTGTCAGCCGCGGTCGCTTCCAGCCACCGCGTCATACCCGCCGTCTCTTCAGCCGCCGGAAAGATCGGACTAGTCACCCAATCCGCGCTCCAGTCCGATGGCTCAAGCAACGCCATTTGCCATTTGCTGACATCGCTCCATTCGCCCGGCTGATCTTCACCCTCGGCCCAAATTCGAACCCGCCAGAAGGCCTCTTGCCGCGACCGCAAAGCTTCACCTTCGTATTGTATGGCGATCGAGCGGCCATCTGTGACCCGGCCACTTGCCCACAGATCCGCCGCACCGGACCCAAGCAGATTGGGGGTGGATGCGACTTCAATCTGAAAGGCAGCCTGACTGTCAACAGCGCTGCGCCAGGAAAGGCGCGGTGTCTCACGCCCCACCCCAACCGGATTGGCCTGCCCTTCAACTTTCAGAGCAAACGGAACGGGCGCTGTAATGGCAGCATCCGACCGCGAAACGCTGCTTTGCTGCCCGGACTGGACAGAGCACGCCGCGACCGAGAAGCATACAATAGCCGACAATACACCGCGCAAGTTTCGACCCATCACCCCACACCCTTTAATCTTTAATGATCTTTTTTGATCATATATACGCATTATAGATCATTTCCAAGTGAGGACTTGAAGTTCGACTAACGCGCAAACAAAGATCATCTCAGGCGAAAAAGGGTGTGCGGGCTTAACCCTGCATATCCTCCAATTCGACGGCCCTCGTCTCGCGCACCGCTGCGCGCAGAAAGAAAAGTATGAGACTGCGGCAAAGAAGGCATATCCGGGACACGCCATTGAAAGTCTTGGCCGTTCAACGAGCGAGGGAAAGCTCCGATAGATAGGGAACCCGAACGTACATTGGGCAATAGTGCTTTATGCTTGAACTGAATTCCGGCGACTATCATGTCGTCATAGATCCTGAGCGGGGCGGCTCACTTGCGGCATTTGAATGGGCGGGACATGCGATACTTCGCGCGTCGATGCCCGGCGCAATGTCCAATACAGCGTGCTTCCCGATTGTGCCGTTTTCCAACCGGATCGGCGCTGGCGAATTCGAATTGGCCGGCAGCACATTCAAGCTTGCCCCTAACGCGCCATCTATTGATGATAACAATCCAATCCATGGCTATGGCTGGCTAAGCGCATGGGATGTCATCAGCGCGGATGCGGCGCGGGTTGTCATCGAGCACACTCATGATGGCAGCGCATGGCCATGGCGGTATCGGGCGCGGCAATATATCTCGCTCGCAGAGAATGGCCTGTTTCTGCAACTCGAAGTCACCAATGTCGATAAGACGGTGATGCCAGCGGGCCTGGGTTTCCATCCTTATTTTCACCGAGGGGACAAGACTTCCTATCATGGTCTGCACAAGGGTGAGTGGTCTGTTGATGAGGGCTGTTTACCGACCCGGCTGATTGAATTGTCAGAGCCTGCGGATTGGTGGAAGGGCGCACCGGTTGGCTCACGCACGGTCGATACGGTCTACACTGGCCGCAAAGGTCCGCTCACGCTGATCTGGCCCGATCTTTGCGCCAAGGCGACCATTAAACCGTCAGAAAATTTGCCATTCACGGTCGTGTACACACCGCGCGGACTGGATTTTTTCTGCATTGAGCCGGTAAGTCATGAGACCGATGCGATTAACACGAAGCCTTGCGGCATGACCATGTTGGCACCGGGCGAAACAATGCAGGCGTGGATTCATATCGAGATCGAGGCCGCAGACTGATCCAACGCTAACAGGTCGAAAGCCTTGCTGGATCGAAATCCGCTACCGGCGATGGCTTGTATCCATAGCGGACCGCTTTAGCTTGGAACGGCGATGCTGCATCGATGGGCCGCGCATAGAGCAGCGCCTCGCCATCCGCTCCGCCATAGCCGATCGATGCGCCATGGGTCATAGAAGCGAGCATCACCTTGCCATCAGAGGTCAAGCAGGCCTCCACCATCGCTGTCTGCGGCTGCTGCCCGCCCGGCCAGATACGAGCGACCAGGTCGCGCTCCGCGATGCGGCCCATATCGCCGCTATCCTCGATCCATTTTTCTAGCCGGCCTGACATTCGGCGTTTGATCGTTGCAAAGCGCGGATCATCGGCGAGATTGCGCACTTCATCGGGATCGGCCTCAGTATCGAACAGGAATTCGCGAGGGGCAGTGTCCGCGAGGTAGGAGGCCTGCAAGGGCGATAGACCGCCTTCCGTCTGAAGACGCCGCATTTCCCGCATGATCGGATTGACGTTCTGATAGCCGAGCGAGGGGATCACCGGCTTATCGCTGAAATAACGGATATAGTGCCACTTTTTCTCGCGTACGCCGCGAAAACGCTGTGGCACTTCGTCGAACCGGTCGCCCGCCATGAAGATCGCTTCCGGCGCCGGGTCATCGAAAATGCGTCGGCCTTGGATCCATTCAGGAACGCGGAGCCCTGCCCAATTCAGGATCGTGGGTGCGAGGTCGATAAAACTGACGAGATCATCGCGCTGAGTGCCAGCCTCAAACCCATCGGGAAAGCGCACGATCAGAGGCACATGCGTACCGCTGTCGAAAATCGTTCGTTTGTGGCGCGGCAAACCATCCCCGTGGTCGGTCGTAAAAATGATGATGCTGTCAGCAAACCTGCCCTCTACCTCAAGCCGGTCGAGCAGCGCGCCGACTTGGCCGTCCATGACTCTGATATTGTCATAGAACCGTGCAAGGTTGGCACGGACCTCATAGGTATCTGGCCAATAGGGCGGAACCCGAACGCGTGCAGGATCGGTCAAAGGAAAGTCCTTTGCGGCATCGATTTCAGCATTGAGCGGGTTGCGACGGGAGACGACTGGATGCAGCGCTGTATCCGTGTCGGGCGGCCACGTGCGCCCCTCATGCGTTACTTCATGATTTATCATCGCAAAGAACGGCTGGCCCGGCGCGCGGTCATTCCAGTCAGCCCCCAACGCGTTGCGATCCCAAACGGTGAAGGCATTGCCGAATTGATAATCGGTTTTGAAGTCATTGACGGCGAAGTAGCCTCCAGCACGCAAAAGCTCAGGAAACGCCTTAACATGAGGCGGCGGAACCGCGCGGTATGGCGCGCCTTCGTCCATGTTCTCGCCATAGCTCGACGTGCGCATATTGTGCGCGCCGATCGTCGTCTGGTGCGCGCCAGTGATCAGCGCCGCGCGCGAAGGGGAGCACACCCCAGCGGTGGTGAACGCGCGATTGAACTGCACGCTCTGCGACGCGAGCCGATCGAGATTGGGAGTGACCGCGACCGGATCACCCATAAAACCGACGCGTGGCCCCAAATCCTCTGCCGTGATCAGAATGATGTTGGGCCGATCAGACATGGCCGCGGGATCAGAAACAGATATCGGACCAGCAGGCGCGCACGCGTGGGCCAGGACAATGACAGACAAGAGGATGAAGAGTCGCATAAGGTCAGCCTAGCGGGGACTTGCCAATTTACCAAAATTTGTGATCAATATTACGCATACTCAATCAAACTTTAGGGCGAACATATGACGGTGAGCGGCAATGGCCCCCTCTAACGTGACCAGCACGCCAGAGTAGCAACCGCGCTCAGCCTCAAATGAGTGAATGTGCGCATCGAACAGATATGACTCTATCCCATCGCGTTTGACGCAAACTTCGGCACACAGGCCTTGGCTTGCAATTCTTGCCCGCGATCAGAGCGCGGCCCGGCGGCTGGCTGCGCCCTATTTAGCGAATGATTGCTTCTGATTGTTTTTGCGCTACCCTTTCACTTACAAGCCGGCGCGTTGGGGCGTCTGAAGAGGGAGATAGGCCGTGAAACTTGGATTTGCCGCATCGAGAGTGCGTTTAACGGCAGGCGTTGCCGGGCTCATGTTGGCAGCTTCCGGAGCAGTGGCCGCTACACCCGACACTGATGCCCCTACCATCGAGCAGATGAGAGCGCAGTTCAAATCGCCGCCTGCCGAAGCCCGCCCGATGACGTGGTTCCACGTCATGAGCGGCAACATGAGCCGCGAGGGGATCACAAAAGACCTCGAAGCAATGGCCGAAGCCGGGATCGGCGGCATCGTGCTGTTTCACGTTACGCAGGGTATTCCGCACGGTACAGTGCGTTTCAACTCGCCCGAGCATCTGGACCTGATCGCGCACGTCGCCGCAGAATGCGAGCGTCTTGGTCTGCTGTTCAATTTCCACAATGCCGATGGCTGGTCATCCAGCGGCGGGCCGTGGATCACGCCCGAACAGTCGATGAAACGGATCGTCTGGAGCCAGGCCATTATCGCAGGCGGGCGAGTGAATGCGAAACTGGCCAGGCCGGTATCGCGCGCCAATCTGTATGAAGACATCGCCGTCATTGCGTATCCGGCTCTGCCGACGGAAAAAATTGATGCGACATTGAGCCCGTCTGTCACCGCGTCTGATCCGGGCTTTGCCGTCGATCTGGCAACCGACGGCAATCGCGAAACCAGAGCAATTCTGCCCGCCAGCAAGGAGCAGCCGGGCTGGGTTCAATTCACCTACGATGATCCTGTAACAATCCGAAGCCTGCTGCTGGAGAACTCGCCGACCAGAGGACTTGTGGCGAGCCTTGAGAAATCGGATGACGGGATGACCTGGGAAAGCGTTAAAACTTTCAAGACACGCCGTATCGGCAAGTTTGAATGGATGGTCGATGATGCTTTTGCCGGCGTAACGGCGCGCTATTTCCGGGTCAGCACAGCGGCGGAAATTGAGTTTGGCGAGTTGATATTATCGGCAGTCCCCCGAATTCCCGATGTGACTTTGCATACCAGCATGGCGCAGGGCGCAGGCACACAATTGCCCGAGCAGCTTGATAGCGCCGCCGGTACACTCATCGACCCGGCGCAAATTATCGATCTTTCGGGTTCGCTTGACGATGCAGGCAATCTTACCGCCATTCTCCCTTCTGGCGACTGGACGGTTCTGCGGTTTGGATACACCTCAACCGGCGCGACCAATGTCATCGCGTCCCCCGAAGGCACCGGTTTCGAGGTCGACAAATTCGCGCCTGCCGCATTCAAAGCGCATTATGACGGTTTTATCGGGCCCGTTCTTAACCGCGCGAGAGCCGTTGCGCCTAGCGCCACAAACGGTGTGATGATCGACAGCTACGAGGTCGGCGGTCAGAATTGGACCAGCGGATACGAAGACCTGTTCGCGGAAAAGTTTGGCCAATCCATTATCCCGTGGCTGCCGATCTACACCGGACGGCTCGTTTCCAGTGCGAAAGAGACCCGCGACATGTTGGCCGGGATACGGTCCTTTAACGCCGATCTGATCCGCGACAATTATTACGGCGTGTTTGCCGAAATGATGGAAAGCCAAGGGCTGGAAAGTTACGTGCAGCCTTATGGAATGGGGCCATCTGACGACGTTGATATCGGATCCACCGCATCGGTCCCCACCGGTGAATTCTGGATGGGGCGCGAGGTTGCGCAGCTGAACGATGCCGTCTCTGCAGGGCGGCTTTACGCCAAAAAGATGATCGCAGCCGAAGCCTTCACAGCCTTCGCATCGATCAATTGGCATTTCTCACCGGCGCTTGGAAAAAAATGGGGCGACAGGGCATGGGTGAACGGTATCAACCAGTTCATGTTTCATCGTTTTGCCCATCAGGCGAACACCCATGTAATGCCCGGTATGACGATGAACCGTTACGGTTCGCATTTTGACCGGACCCAGCCGTGGTGGGATAAAGGCGGCAAAGCGTGGTTCGAATATATGGCGCGCGGGCATTACATGCTCAGACAGGGTTTACCGGTCGTCGATATTGCCATGTATGTCGGCGAAGATAGCCCGGTCTCCTGCCCTGAGAAAAAGAACCTCGCCGACAGTTTGCCGGCGGGCACAGAGTTTGATTGCCTTAATGAAGAGAGCCTTCTGTCTCGCTCACGCTTTGTCGACGGGAAAATGGTACTGCCTAACGGGCAGAGTTACAGTATGATCTGGTGGCCGCAGAACCGCGCGCCCGGCAAGGCTGCGCTGGCTCGGATGCAGGCCGCGCGCGAGGCCGGTGTTCCCGTGGCTATGCGCCATGAAGGCGACGACGCGAAAGCGGTTTTTGCGATGGAAGGCCTGACTGCGCGGGTCAGCTCTGCCGGTCCCCTCCCCTTATTCACCCAGCGCAAAGTGGGAGACATAGATGTCTTTTTCCTGCTCAATCTCGGGGAAGAAACTGCCGAATATGATCTGTCTTTCGATGTAAGCGGCAGAGCGCCTGCGCTGTGGGATCCGGTAACAGGCGCGGTGCGCCCGATGCCTGCAAAGCTGGAGGCTGGTGGCAGAACAGGAGTGCAAATTGATCTGTTAGCAGGTCAATCAGCGTTCCTGGTCTTTGATCCGGGCAATGCTTTTGCTGCACCTCAGGCCGTTGCGAATACGCTTGAAAAAGAACTGACAGGGCCGTGGTCGATCGCCTTCGATCCGCTCTACAGCGACACCATTCCGTTCGAGGCACCCGCGCTGTTCGACCTGAGATCATCCAAGAATACTGAAATCAGGCACTTTTCGGGCAAGGCCAGATACCAGCATACTTTCAACTGGTCAGGCGGTGGAGCCGCGAAAACGGGTCGCTTGCTGCTCGATCTTGGGCAGGTCGAAGTTGTCGCCAGCGTTACCTTGAACGGGGTTGATCTGGGCACGCTGTGGACGCCGCCTTATACGCTCGACGCCACCAAAGCGGTGCGGTCGGGAGAGAATGTCCTCGAAATTGAAATCGCCAACCTGTGGGTGAACCGCCTGATCGGTGATGCCGGTCTGGAGGATACCAGCGGTTTTGTCGTGGCGGAACACTGGCCGAACAACAATATGGTCAAATGGTACAGTGACAATGAGCCACTTCCGCCAGGGCCAAGGCGCACTTTCTCGACGCAGAGTTTCTTCAAGAACGATGATCCGCTCGTGCCATCTGGTTTGATTGGTCCGGTCCAATTGCTCCGTGAAAGTGCAATCGAGTAACCGGATCCAGCGACACGCTGCGATCAGACGCACAGCACAGTTTGGCGCGGACGTCCTGAAGCCAGAGACTGGTGCTGGGGGCAAATGGCGGAGAGACAGGGATTCGAACCCTGGGTACCCGTAAGGGCACAGTAGTTTTCGAGACTACCCCGTTCGACCACTCCGGCATCTCTCCGCATACCTGCTCACGCCCATGCCATTAGGGGAGGCGTACAGAATTCTTGCTGCATTTGTCCGGTCGATGGACGATCACATTGTGCAACCAAGAGCGCGCCCGTTAGCGCAGCTTCCCATCATTGCCAAGGCCTGTTCGGCCACAAAAAACGGGTATATCTTGGCGGATACAGTTCCGAATGGTTGTTTTGCCAATGCGAAAGACCATATCTTCGTTTGTATGGAACGTTCTGAGTTCTTCTCGACACAGGCTGGGCGCACGATCAATGCGCCGCGACAAACTTGCTCCCGTTTCGGGATTGGCGAGGTTGTGCGCCATCGGATATTCGATTTCCGCGGGGTCGTGTTCGATGTCGACCCGGTTTTCGCCAACAGCGAGGAATGGTATCAATCGATACCCGAGGACATGCGCCCTCCCCGTGACCAGCCATATTATCATCTGCTCGCCGAAAACGAGGATGAAAGCTATGTCGCCTATGTCAGTCAGGGCAATCTGATCGCTGATATGGAAGGTGGGCCAGTCGATCACCCCACCGTTCCGCAATTGTTTGAACAGTTCAAAGATGGTCGGTACCGGATGCGCCGGTCCCTCACTCATTGATTGATCAGCTTTTCAGCTTCCAACCGGAACGCAGCACCAGATAAACGATCAACGCGAGCAGTATATTGAACGCGGCAATGCCGATCGCGGCGGTCATTACCGCGCTGCTGCTGCCGATATCGCTCTCTCCCAGAAAACCGTAACGGAAGCCCGAAATCACGTAGAAAAACGGGTTTGCCCGGCTGACCGATTGAAACGCGGGCGCCAGATTATCGATCACGTAGAATGTGCCCGAAAGCAGCGAAAGCGGGGCGATCACGAAATTCGTAATCGCAGCATTGTGATCAAATTTCTCAGCCCAGATCGACGTGCCAAGCCCAAGCAGAGCCAGCATGACCGATCCCATCAAGCCAAACCAAACGACAGCCCATAAATGCTCCACACTCAAGCTGACGCCGGGCCAAAGGCTCATTGCCAGCGCAACCGCGCAGCCGACGGCAACAGCGCGCGTAACCGCAGCGAGAACAATCCCACCCATCAATTCCCCCGGCGAAAGCGGCGGCATAAGCAAATCTATGATCGTGCCCTGGATCTTGCCCGAGAGCAGCGAGAACGAAGAGTTCGCGAAAGCATTTTGCATCATACCCATGACAATCAGGCCGGGCGCGACAAAACTCGCAAATGGAACGCCTAAAACCTCGCGGCCTTCACGGCCCAATGCGACGGTAAAAATGACCAGAAACAGCAACGTTGTGACCGCCGGAGCCCATATCGTTTGCGTCTGCACCTTGAGAAACCGGCGCACCTCCTTCATATAGAGAGCGAACAGGCCTACGCGATTGATCCCGGTAATCACCGGTTCGCCGCGAGCCGGAAACCGTATACTGCCTGAGGTTGCATACGATCCGGAATTGATGTCCCGATCAGGGCTTGCCGAAGGGTTAGGAGATGCTTGCTTTTGCATAGCATCGCCGAGTAGGGCTTTGACAGACAACTGACAAGGCGTGAGCGGGTTGAAACCGCGCCTTACACAGACGAGAACGGAATAGAGATTTATGAGCTGGACTGATGAGCGTATCGCAACGCTCCAGAAAATGTGGGAAGGCGGCAGCACTGCCAGTCAGATCGCAGAAGAATTGGGCGGCGTCAGCCGTAATGCTGTCATCGGCAAAGCGCACCGCCTCGGGCTGAAATCACGCCCCTCCCCGGTAAAAGCCAACGACAAAAAGAAAGCCGCCAAAAAACCGGCGGCCAAGGCAGCTGCGCCCAAACCGGCGGCAAAGGCTGCGCCGAAACCTGCGGCAAAGCCAGCTCCGCCAAAGGCCGCGCCTGCGCCCGTCAACGCCGATGCACCAGCAACTGGCAACGATAGCGCGCCGTCGCAGCCGGTGCCCAACCCAGCGCCCAACCTGCCAAAGATTGTGTCCGTTGGACCAGGCGGGTTTCTGCGTCAGGGTCCAGGTGACCAGCAGCCGCCAATCCCGCCTGCGCCGCCGCGCCGTCTGGTTCCGGCCAAGCCCAGCCCGGACATCGCTGATAAGACAAGCCTGCTTGATCTTTCCGATAAAGTTTGCCGCTGGCCGATGGGCCATCCCGGCGAACCGGATTTTCACTTCTGCGGCCAGTCGGTAAATCCGGGCTTTCCTTATTGCGTCGAACATTGCGGGCGGGCCTATCAGGCACAGCTACCAAGAGGCGTTCGCCGGCCTCCGCCGCCTTTGCCATTTGGCGGTCCGCGCGTCCGCTAAGCCAGACGGTCAATACAATTTTACAAGGCCCGCCGGTTTCCATCGGCGGGCCTTTTTGTAATAGACACCCAAATTCCGAGAGATCTTAGGAGATATCGATGCCGCTATCACTTCACGCCGCGTTTGTGCCAAGCGCCCTGCAAATGCTGGGAACAGCCGATCACCTGCTCAACAAAACAGAGGCGTGGTGCGGCGATCAGGATTGCGATCATGACAAGATCATCAATGCGCGCCTGATCGAGGATATGCTGCCATTCTCGTATCAAATCAAAAGCGTCGCGGAACATACCGCAGGGTCTCTGCAAGCCGTGCAAGACGGCGTTTACAGTCCCGATTTGAACCCGCCGCCCTCAACATTCGAAGGGTTGCGAACCAAACTTTCCGATGCGCGGGCAATCGTGAAAGCGCATGACGAAGAACAGATGGAAAGCTGGATCGGCCGCGACATGCGCTTTGAATTCAAGGATCGCGGGATGGATTTCACAGTCGAGGATTTCCTGCTCAGTTTTAGCCAGCCGAACTTTTATTTCCATGCGAGCGCAGCATTTTCAATCGCACGGATGCTTGGCGTGTCGATTGGCAAAACCGATTTCCTGGGCGCAGTGCGCATTAAACGAGGGTAAAATGTTAAAATCTGGATCATCTATCGCCGCGCTCACCGCCGCGGCCCTGCTAACATTGCCTAGCGCTGCCCTGGCAGACATTCCTGCTCCTGTGAGCGCCATGATCGATGCCGCGCTTGAAAGCGGCGATGAAGGCAAGGTTCGCACCGTGATTGAACTCGCGCGTGAGACAAACCCTGATGCTGGCGAAGAGCTGGATAAAATCCTCGCGCAGTACGAGCGCGATCTTGCGAAAGATCAGCTGTACGCCGCCCAGCAGAAAGAGGCGGAAATCCGCAATGCCGGCCTGTTCGATAATTGGTCAGGCGAAGGGCAGCTGGGGGCGTTTCGCAGCACAGGCAATTCATCCAATACAGGTATTACAGCCGGTCTGAAGCTGGAACGGGTGGGTATCGACTGGCGCCATAAACTGACCGGTCTCGTCGATTATCAGGAGACGAACGGCGTCACCACGCGCGAGCAGTTTCTGGCCGCTTACGAGGCCAATTATAACATCTCCGATCGCCTATTCGCTTACGGGTTGGGCCAATATGAGCGTGATACGTTTCAAGGCTTTTCAGCGCGTTATTCCGCATCGGGAGGCCTCGGGTATCGGGTAATCGATACCGATGCGATGCAATTGGCTGTCAAAGCCGGCCCGGCATTCCGTCAGACGGAATTTACCGGGGGCGCCTCCGATAGCTCGCTGGCAGGTCTTGCTGCGCTTGATTTTGACTGGCGAATTGCGGAAAATCTGAAATTGACCGAAGATGCCAGTGCTTTCGTTCAATCGGGCAACAGCACCTATGTCAGCACAACCGGCCTTTCAGCCGGTCTGGGCGGCGGCTTTTCAGCGAGCATTTCCTACACGGTGGAGCATGACACGAATCCGCCATTAGGCGCCGTTCAGACAGACACGCTCAGCCGTGTAACGATCATCTATGATTTTTAGGCGCTCGAAAGCCGTTTAGCGTTTTTTGGCGAACCAGATCGTGTGGCGCGGCCCTTTATTATTGGGCCGCGCCCGCACTTCGCGCATTTCGGTGTCGAACCCGGAATCCATCAGACGCCGGGTGAATTTGTGATCGATTGCGGCCGACCATACGGACAGAACACCGCCCGGGCGCAGCGCATCATGCGCCTTGGCAAGTCCGGTGCGCGAATACAGGCGGTTGTTGTGGTCCCGAACAATCCCGTCCGGCCCGTTATCAACATCCAGCATGATCGCGTCATATTTCGCGCACGTGCCATCATTGGCATCATCGATTAAGGCCGAAACGTCGCAAATGCGGATGTCTCCGCGCGGATCATCCAGAGTATCGCCTGTTAGATGCGCAAGCGGCCCCGCCGCCCAGTCAAGGATTTCCGGCACGATCTCGGCCACGCGGACCTGCGCGCCTTCAGGCAAATTTGCCAAAGCAGCCCGATAGGTAAAGCCCATCCCGTACCCGCCAATAAGCACGCGCGGTTTCGCCACAGCAAGCTCGGCCAGAGTCAGCTCGGCGAGCTGTTCCTCGGAAAACTGCATCCGTGTGCCCATCAACTCATCACGGCCAAGCATGATGATGAAATCGCGGCCATGGCTGACGAGGGTGAGCTCTTCTTCCCCGCCGGGGATTTGAGCGCGGGCAATCTGTTTGCGTTCTAGCATGAAATCGGCCTTAGATCATGTCGCTCGGGGCGAATAGCCCGCCAGTGAGTTTCCTGTGCCTGCATCCGACAAACGATCTGTCGGGGCGGCAACCTTTGCCGCCCCGACATTATCTGAACACAGAATTCCGGCTTCGAACCGAGGAGTTAGCCGGTCGCCTCAAGAACCATGTTCGTAGGCGTTTCAGCCGTTCGCCGGACATTTGCGAAGCCGCCCTGGTTGAGCACGTCGGTGAGGCGTTTCTGCCCCGCTTGTGCGCCGAGACCAAGGCCTACGTCCTGCGCCAGCGAGCATGGCGTGCAAACCGTGGTCGAGAACGCATAATAGATCTGCCCAAGAGGGTGCATATTATCCGCCATCGCGTCCCCAGCCATCGGCTCAACCAGCATGAAAGTGCCGTCACCGCTCAATGCGCCATGGATATGGGCTGAGGCCCCAACAGGGTCGCCCATGTCATGCAAGGCGTCAAAAATGCAGACCAGATCGTAATCCTCGCCCGGAAAATCCTGCGCACTGGCAACAGCGAACTCGACATTGTCGACCCCTGCCGCCTTTGCCTTGGCCTTGGCTTCATCAATCGAGGGAGCGTGGAAATCGAACCCGTAGACTTTCGAATTGGGAAAAGCCTTGGCCATAAGGACGCTGGAGGAACCATGCCCGCAGCCGATATCTGCGATCTTGGCACCGGATTTAAGCTTGTCCTCGACGCCGCCCAGCGATGGTATCCATTCGCTAACCAGCATGGCCTCGTATCCCGGACGGAAAAACCTGTCCGTCCCGCAAAAACAGCATTGCGATTGGTCGCTCCAAGGGCGCCCTGCCCCTGTCCGAAACGTCTCTACGGCTTTTACATTGGCATCGTATTGCGAAACGACAGCCTGAAAGAACCCCTGCATACAGGCAGGCTGTCCTTCTCTTCCAAAGATCAGGGCTTGTTCGGGTGAGATCGAGAATGTGTCATCCTCCGGGTGGAAGTTGACATAGCCCGCAGCAGCGACAGAGCCGAGCCATTGGTGCAGGTATTTGGGGTTAAGATCGGTCGCCTTGGACAGCTCACTCAATGTGACGCGCCCCATACCATCCAGAGTGTCAAAAACTCCGGCCTGATCGCCAAGATAGGCCATGAATATGCTCAAGGCGCTGGCGACATCGCCAACCGCTTTGCCTGCGACTTTTTCCAAGCGTGCTTCGTTGATTGCTTCCGACATAAGGCGTCCTCCATTGAGTTGAAACGAAGCGCCCGGCGGGACAGTATCGGTGCCCAAAATGCGCACCTTCGATCCTCATGCGGTGATTTACCACATCGCAGCCAGAAAGAACAAAAAAGGCCGCCTGGAATTACCCAGACGGCCTTTTTGATAAATTCACGAAGGAGTTAGTCCTTCAGAAAGTCCGGCATTGCAGCGGGACCATCATTGTCGCCGCCTTTGTCACCGCCGCCGCGTGGGCCGCGATCACCGCCGCGGCCACCGCCGCCGCCACGTGGACGACGATCGCCACCACGGCCGCCGCGATCACCGCGATCACCGCGATCACCGCGCGGTTTGCTTTCGCGCGGCGGGCGGGTGTCTTCCAGCTCTTCACCGGTTTCCTGATCAACGACACGCATCGACAGACGGACTTTGCCGCGCTGGTCGATTTCGAGAACCTTGACCTTTACTTCCTGGCCTTCGGAAACAACGTCCGTTGGTTTTTCAACGCGCTCGTTTTTCATTTCCGACACGTGGACGAGACCGTCCTTGCCGCCCATGAAGTTCACGAATGCGCCAAAATCAACGATGTTGACGACTTTGCCGTTGTAGATCTTGCCGACTTCGGCTTCTTCAACGATGCCTTCGATCCAAGCCTTAGCCGCTGCGATTTCATCAGCGTTGGAAGACGAGATCTTGATCGTGCCTTCATCGTCGATATCGACTTTAGCGCCGGTTTCCGCAACGATTTCACGAATGACCTTGCCGCCTGTACCAATGATGTCGCGGATCTTCGACTTGTCGATCTGCATCGTCTCGATACGTGGAGCGTGCTTGCTGACTTCGCCGCGTGATCCGCTGAGGGCCTCGGTCATCTTGCCCAGAATGTGCGCGCGGCCAGCTTTCGCCTGCTCAAGCGCCTGAGTCATGATTTCCTGCGTGATGCCGGCAACCTTGATATCCATCTGAAGGCTGGTGATGCCCTCTTCGGAACCGGCCACTTTGAAGTCCATATCGCCAAGATGATCTTCATCACCCAGAATGTCGGACAGGACGGTGAAATCTTCGCCTTCAAGGATCAGGCCCATCGCAATACCCGAAACCGGACGCTTAAGCGGAACGCCTGCATCCATCATCGAGAGGCTGCCACCGCAAACCGTTGCCATCGAAGACGAGCCATTGGACTCGGTGATGTCTGATAAAACGCGGATGGTGTAAGGGAAATCCTCAACCGATGGCAGAACCGGATGGAGCGCGCGATAGGCGAGCTTACCATGGCCGGTCTCGCGGCGGCTGGTGAAACCAAAACGGCCCACTTCACCGACCGAATATGGCGGGAAGTTATAGTGCAGCATGAAGTTGTTGTACGAAAGGCCTTCCAGCCCGTCGATCATCTGCTCTGCATCCTTGGTGCCCAGCGTGGTGGTGCAGATCGCCTGCGTTTCACCGCGGGTGAACAGCGCCGAACCGTGGGTACGCGGCAACAAACCAACCATCGCCTCGATCGGGCGAACTTCGTCGGTCTTACGGCCATCGATACGCTGACCATCCTTAAGGATAGCGCCGCGAACGATTTCCGCTTCCAGTTTCTTGACAACTTTGCCAGCCGTCATCTGTGTCTGGCCGTCTTCCTCGGCGAATGCTTCCTTCGCCTTGGCGCGGGCAGCATTCAGCGCATCGGAACGCTCGGACTTGTCGGTCATCTTGTAAGCGGCGGCGATATCATCACCGATCAAAGCTTTCAGTTTGTCCTTCATGTCCGAATTGTCAGAAACTGCTGGCAGTTCCCATGGCTCTTTTGCAGCCTGTTCAGCCAGATCGATGATCGCGCCGATGACTTTCCGGCTTTCCTCGTGGGCGAACATGACCGCACCGAGCATTTGCTCTTCGGTGAGTTCTTTCGCTTCGGATTCGACCATCATCACGGCGTCTTGTGTTGCCGCAACAACGAGGTCGAGATTGCCGTCTTCACCCAGCGCGTCTGCGACTGTCGGGTTCAGGACGTATTCGCCTTCATTGTTGTAACCAACGCGTGCCGCGCCGATTGGGCCCATGAATGGCAGACCCGAAATGGTCAGCGCAGCCGATGCCGCGATCATGGCGACGATATCTGGTTCGGTCTCGCCGTCATACGACAGCACCTGACAGATGACGTTGATTTCGTTGTAGAACCCTTCAGGGAACAACGGGCGGCAAGGACGGTCGATCAGACGCGATGTAAGCGTCTCTTTTTCGGTCGCGCGGCCTTCACGCTTGAAGAAGCCACCCGGAATACGGCCAGCTGCAGAGAATTTTTCTTGATAGTGAACGGTGAGCGGGAAGAAATCCTGCCCTTCTTTCACAGATTTGGCAGCGGTGACTGCGCACAGCACCACGGTTTCGCCATAGGTGGCCAGAACGGCGCCGTCTGCTTGACGGGCGATCTGTCCTGTTTCGAGGGTGAGGGTCTTTCCGCCCCACTCCAGCGATACGGTTTTCTTATCGAACATGTATTTTCCTTCTGAACCCGCCTGCCACATTGCATTGCGGGGCCTACTTGTTTCCGGGTGTGCCGGCCCGGACCGGTGCGGGGCTTTAAAACTGTGCCCCAAAGGCTTGCATCGCCGAATTGCGGTGCGGGCCTTTATTTACGAGAAGTTCGGGATACCGTGAACCGGTTCCCGATTGTTCCTCCCCAGATGCGAAAAGGGCGACCCCGCGGAGCCGCCCTTCACGAAACTCTTATTTACGCAGACCCAGTTTCTGGATCAGGGCGTTGTAACGCTCGACGTCTTTCTTTTTCAGATAGGCGAGCAGATTACGGCGCTTATTGACCATCATCAGAAGGCCGCGGCGCGAATGGTTGTCTTTATGGTTGCTTTTGAAGTGACCAGTCAGGTTTTTGATGCGCTCGGTAAGGATCGCAACCTGGACTTCGGGGCTGCCCGTGTCGCCGTTGGCCTGGGCATTCTCTTTGATAACTTCTTGCTTACGCTCGGGTGAAACCGACATATTATTCTCTCTTACTCAGCGACATCGGGAAGGTTAAAACCCCGTACGACTTTCGCCGTGCCATCTGCAATTTCAACGAGCGCTACCGGAACATTATCCAGCATCGCACAATAAAGCCCAGATGGTTGGGGCAGTTCAGACAAGACCCGGCCCTGACGGACCGCCTGCGCGCTTGTCTGATCGAGAATTAGGGCCGGGATGTCGTCCAGCCCCGCCCCGAGCGGCAGGAGGAGGTCTTCAAGGCCCGCGCCCTTACCGATTCCGTTGAGTTTGTCCAGCGAAATCGCCTGATCCTGGTGGAACGGACCGGCCTTGATCCGCCTGAGATAGGTAACGTGACCAACAGTTCCAAGAGCGCGCGCGATATCCCGTGCAAGAGACCGGATATATGTGCCTTTAGAGACATGCGCGGTCAACGTGACGCTAGTGGCGATGACTAGCGGTGCAGTTGGATCATACGGGTCGGGCCGTCCGGCGGTATCGGCAAAGGCTGAACCGACCTCTTGAGACGCGCTGAAACCCGATGCCATTTCCAGCGAATGGATCGTGACTTTGCGGGTCTTCAGCTCCACTTCCTCGCCGCCCCGGGCCAGATCATAGGCGCGTTTGCCATCGACCTTGATCGCGGAATAAGCCGGCGGGATCTGTTCAATCTCTCCGGTAAAATGCTCCAGCATGGCTGCGACCGCCGCCATGGGCGGGAACCGGTCAGAACGGGCCGTCACTGCGCCTTCGGTATCGAGCGTGGAGGTTTCCTCCCCGAACTGGACCGTGAATTCATAGATCTTGCTGGCATCGAGCATCCGCCCGGCCAGTTTGGTCGCCTCACCCAGCGCAATCGGCAGAACACCCTCGGCCAGCGGATCAAGCGTGCCGCCATGCCCGACCTTGGGCATGTCCTTTTTGGTGGGGGCATAGCCGCCTTCGCGCAGGTTCCGCTTCACCGCAGCAACCGCCTGTGTCGAGCCAAGCCCGCGCGGTTTGTCAAGGATGATCCAGCCCGAAAGCGGCTGACGCCCGGGCGGGTGTTTTGGGGCAGAATTAGAATTCATCTCGCCGCGCTAGGACCTTAAACCGAGCATCTCAAGCCGCTTCAGGAGCGGTATCCGCACCGCCAAGCGAAAATTGCGGGGTCAGCCCATAGGCCAGTTTATTCATCACCAATGCGATCGCGATGGACAATACCAGCGTCACTGCCATGCCGTGAATGTAGTGGGCGGGCTGCCAGATCATGCTCCAGAACCCGTAAAACGCTACACCGGTCACCACGCCAATCATGGCCGCTCCCGCTTTTACGTTTTTGAACAGCAGGCACACGATGAACGCGCTCAGGATCGGCATGGAAAGCAGCCCGTACAGTTCCTGAACGGTGTTGATCAGGCTTTCCTGACTGGCGAAGAATGGCACGAGCGCCAGCGCCAGAACCGACATCGCAATGGAAACAATCGCGCTGAGTTTGGCGACGGATTTTGGGCGGTCCACATACGCTTCGTGAATGTCGCAAACATACAGCGCGGCCGATGCGTTCAGGATCGAATTGAACGTTGTCAGCACGGCCGCGGCCAAAGCGGCTGCAAATGCGCCGGAAAGCCACACTGGCAGAACATCACCGACGATCTGGCCATAGGCAGCATCGCCGACATCGCCATACAGTTTGTACGAAACGATACCGGGGATCACGACGATGGCGGGCACGATCAGCAAGCGGATGCCCGCTGCGGCAAGCACGCCTTTTTGCGCTTCCTTGATATCAGGCGCGGCCATGGCACGCTGCGTTATGGTCTGGTTGGTTGACCAGTAAAATGTCTGGATAAAGATCATCCCAGTCAGCAATGTGTGCCACGGGATCGGGCTATCATTGCTGCCGATGAGCGTCAGGCGCTCTGCAGGAATACCGGTGAGGTCAAAATCAATCGCCTGAAGCGCGAGATAAACAACCAGCAACGCAAGGCTGAGGATCAGAATGCCCGAATAGGTGTCCGACACGGCAACAGCGCGCAGTCCGCCGAAAATCGCGTAAGCGGCGCCGACAGCGGCGAGGATGACCGACACGACAAGAATGTTTTCCAGACCCGTGTCCAGCTGAACCATTGAAAGCAGAAACAACGATCCGCCATACAGGATCGCGGGCAGGAAAATGAACAGATTACCGAACAAAAACAGCACGCTGATAAGCGCGCGTATATGTTTGTCATTGTATTTTTTCTGAAGCAGTTCTGTCGTCGTCGTGCAGTTGTTTTTGTAATACACCGGCAGGAACACGAAGGTCAGGATCAGCAGGCCGGCGACCGCCGCAAATTCCCACCATGCGAGCAAGGCCATCTGGTTACCGTTCATCCCGATCAGCTGATCGGTCGAAAGATTCGTGAGCGTGATCGAGCCTGCTATAAAATACCATTTCAAACCGCCACTCGCGAGGAAGTAATCCTTCTCGCCGGAATGGCCATCGCTCAATTTGCCACGGCAATGCAGATAGGTCGCAAAGGCGATCAACGCGGTTATACCTACAAAAACCGCGATCTGGACTAAGTTCATCGAATTGGTACTCCCAGCACCGCTCTGCTGGCGGTTATGGCTTGTCCTAGCCAATTGAGTGCCGCATGGCGATGGGTAATGAATGCGACCACGACAGCCTCTCCCCGATATTATGAACTGCGCGCAGGCGGCGCTCTGATAGCGCTTGAAGCCAGCCACGGTGATCGGCCGATTGTGCTGTATGCGGGGCGCGATCTGCCCAACGTCTCGTCGCAGGAACTGGCGCTGCTTTCAACACAGCAGCACGCACCGGGAAGCGCCGCAGTGCCGCTGCGCGGATCATTTCTTAATGAGGTCGGCACGGGCATATCCGGGCCATCAGGCCTCACCGCGCACCGATCGGGCAAAGACTGGGCAATTGATCTTCGCGTTGCGCGCGTGGATCAGGCATCCGCATCCCAAATCGCGGTCCACTGTATCGACCGGCACGCTGGCATCGCCGCACGCCATATCCTCAAGCTCGACGCCGCCACCGGCATGTTGGTGTGTAGCACCAGTATTGAGAACACGCGCGCCGGCGATGTCGCAATGGATTGGTGCGCCGCGCTGTGCCTGCCGATTGACCCACGCCTGACGCGGTTTTTAAGCTTCACCGGCAAATGGGCACATGAATTTGCGATCGAGGAAGTCCCCGAATTCAAAGGCAGCATTGTGCGCGAAAACGCATCGGGCAGGACCAGCCATCATGTCTTTCCCGGCGGTATCATGGCGACACCGCAAACCGGTGAGAATGCCGGAATGGCAATTGGTTTTCATCTGGCGTGGAGCGGCAATCACCGCCTGCGCATAGACCGGCACAATGACGGGCGCTCAATCGTTCAAATGGGCGAAATGCTCCTGCCCGGCGAAATCTGTCTTTCCGAGGGCGAAAGCTATCAAACGCCCGACTTTCTCGCGTGTTGGTCCGATGCTGGCCTCAATCCGGTGAGCCATGCATTTCACGATTATCTGACCACAGCGGTGATGGACAAACGCACCCAGCCAAAACCTCGTCCCGTCCATTACAACACGTGGGAAGCGGTATATTTCAATCATGATGAAGCCGCCCTGCTCGATTTGGCGCAGGCCGCTGCCGATGTTGGCGCAGAACGGTTTGTGCTGGACGATGGCTGGTTCGGATCGCGCCGCCATGATGGCGCTGGACTGGGCGATTGGTGGGTAACGCCAGAGCTGTATCCCGATGGGCTGCATCCGCTGGCCAATAAAGTCCGCGAATTGGGGATGGAGTTCGGCCTTTGGTTCGAACCGGAAATGGTCAATCCCGACAGCGATCTGTATCGTGCGCATCCCGATTGGGTGCTTGGGTTGGAAGGCGTTGATACGGTGCCGTTTCGCGGACAATTGACGCTGGACCTTACAAAGGCGGAAGTCTGCGCATATCTGTTCGACCGCATCAGCGAATTGGTGAGCACATACCGGATCGCCTATATAAAATGGGACATGAACCGCGACACGCCCCATCCGGGCAGCGAAGGGCGCGCGGTGATGCACCGGCAAACCGGCGCGGTTTACAACCTCATGAAAAAGCTGCGCGCCGCGCATCCTCAGCTGGAAATCGAAAGCTGTTCATCGGGCGGTGCGCGCGCCGATTTCGGCATTTTGCGTCATACTGACCGGATCTGGACATCGGACAACAACGATGCGCGTCAGCGTCAGCATATCATGCGCGGCGCAAGCCATTTCTTCCCGCTCAGCGTGCTCGGCAATCATGTCGGTCCGCGCACCTGCCATATCACCGGGCGCAAATTCGGCATGGCGTTTCGCGTGGGCAGCGCGATGCTTGGCCATATGGGAATGGAGCTGAACCTCAGAGCCGAACGAGAAAGCGATCTGGCGATCCTGAAATCGGGCATCGCGCTGCACAAGAAACACCGCGATCTGATCCACAAGGGCCGCTTTAACCGTCTCGAAAGCGCCGAAGCAACCAATCTGGTCGGGTGCATTGCCGCCGATCAACGCGAAGGTCTGTTCAGCTATACGATGCTGGACACGTCGCTTGATACCTTGCCGCGGCGCATCCAGTTTCGCGGGCTATTGCCTGACATGGATTATCGTGTGCGGTTGATCTGGCCGCTTCACAACCCCTCCATCAGCACCCCTTCAATCATCGACGAGACCGATTTGATGGGTGACGGGCACATCTTTTCAGGTGCGGCGTTGATGGGACATGGTATGCAGCCGCCGCTAACATTCCCCGATACGTGTCTGATCTATCACCTTGAAGCCTGCGAGTGAGTGTAACCATGAGCAAACCCTATGATCTGCTGATAATCGGCGGCGGGATCAACGGCGCAGGCATCGCCCGCGATGCAGCCGGTCGCGGTTTGTCGGTGTTGCTGGTCGAGAAAGACGATCTGGCCAGCCACACTTCGAGTTCGTCGACGAAGTTGGTTCATGGCGGTTTACGCTACCTGGAGCATATGGAATTCCGGCTGGTTCGAGAAAGCCTAATCGAGCGGGAGCGCCTGCTAAAAATTGCCCCGCACATTATCTGGCCTCTGCGATTTGTGTTGCCGCATGACAAGGGTCTGCGCCCCAAATGGATGCTGCGGCTCGGATTGTTCATGTATGACAATCTGGGCGGGCGCAAAATCCTGCCGCCCACGCGCACACTCGATTTGCACGCTGCGCCGCATGGCGGCATTCTGGAAGCACGGCTTGAGACCGGATTTGAATATTCGGATTGCTGGGTCGAGGATTCGCGTCTGGTCGTGCTCAACTGCGTCGATGCGAAAGAGCGCGGCGCCGATATCCGCACGCAGACCGAATGCACGGGACTAGACCGCCGCAAAGACGTGTGGATTGCCGATTTGTGCGATAAGGCCGGTCAGGAAGAACGTGTCATTGCGCGCCGTGTGATCAACGCCGCAGGACCGTGGGTGGATAAAGTGCTGGGCCGCGCAATGCCCGATAATGCTCACGAAAACCTGCGTTTGGTCAAAGGCAGCCACCTGATTTTTCCGCGCCTGTTCGAAGGCGATCATTGCTACATCTTCCAAAACAAGGATGACCGCATCATCTTTGCCATCCCTTATGAACGGGATTTTACGTTGATCGGGACAACCGATCAGGGTTTCGAAGGCGATCCGACCGGCATCGACATTTCCCCCGAAGAAGCCGCTTATCTTTGCGATGCGGCCAATGAATATCTGCGCAGCGATATTTCGCCGGAACAGGCCGTGGCAAGCTATGCCGGAGTGCGCCCGCTTTATGATGACAAATCGGCCAGCAATTCGACTGTAACGCGCGATTACGTGTTTGAGCTTGACCGCGGCGATGACGGCAATGCGCCGCCGCTGCTTTCGATTTTTGGCGGGAAGATCACTACCTATCGCAAGCTCGCCGAACACGCGATTGCGAAACTGGCGCTCCATGGTGAAGCCTGGACTGCCGACGAGTGTCTGCCCGGAGGCGATATTCCGGTCGAGGACTTCGACAGCCGGCTTGCGCAGATGCAGATGCATTACGGCTGGTTTCCCGCAGATGGGATGCGCCGGTTGTTTCGCGCATACGGCACGCGGGTCAGGACGCTGATGGGTGATGCGCGCGGCCTGAATGACATGGGCGAGCATCTGGGCGGCGATTTGTATGCGCGCGAGCTTGAATATATGGTCGAGCATGAATTTGTGACCTGCGCAGAGGATGTCCTGTGGCGGCGGAGCAAGCTGCGCCTGCATCTTGATGAAGCAGCGCAGAAACGGGTCGAAAGCTGGTTTGCCAAAGGCATCGCTGCTGCATGAGCGCGCCAATCGAACTTCCCCGCTCTGTCGGCGGCGTACCAACCTATCGCCGCGACCACCGCAAGGCCGATGGCCGGATGCTGCACCTATATGGCCGCACGCCGCACCTTCTGGCGGTGCAATCCGAAAGCGCAGACGATATCGCGCAAGGCGGCGAGATCCGGCACCACCCGCTGCGCGGCGAATGGAATGTCTATGCCGCGCATCGTCAGAACCGCACATTCAAACCTTCGGCTGCCGATGATCCGCTGGCCCCGACACAGGCGGGCGGGCCAGCAACCGAAATCCCTTTTCAGGATTTTGAGCTGGCGATTTTTGAAAACAAATTTGCCGCGTTTCATTCCGATGCCAATAGCGCCGCGACATTGCCCGGCATCGCCAGCCAACCCGCAAGGGGGGCCTGCGAAGTTGTGGTCTACGCGCCCGAGGCAAAGGGCAGTCTCCTTTCCATCGGCACAGACCGGCGGCAGGTGTTGATCGCGGCATTGATAGATCGTTACCAATCACTGTTCAAAGCGGGCTGTAACTATGTGTTACCATTCGAAAATCGCGGAGACGAAGTCGGCGTGACGCTGCACCATCCGCACGGACAGATCTATGGATTTGATCGTGTCCCGCTTGTTCAAGAGCGGGCGATTTCGGCATTTGTCGATGGATATGATCTGGCTGGCGAAATCGCCACTGCCCTGCCCGATTACGGCATTGGCGAAGCGGGAGGCGTGGCTGCCTTCGTGCCGCGATTTGCGCGGTTTCCCTATGAAATCTGGCTCGCCCCGCGCATTCGCCGCGAAGGGCCCTGGGATTGCTCAGACGAAGAGCTCGAAGGCTTGGCCTATTGGCTGGGTGAGGTGACGCGCCGTTACGATGCGTTGTTCCAACAACCCGCTGCGACGATGATGGCGTTTCACTCTGCCCCTGCTGGCGGGTCGGCCAATTATCATTTCACGGTGCAGTTTTACCCGTTGCTGCGCGCGCCGGGGCGGATGAAATACCTTGCTTCGGTGGAACAGCATACTGGCACTTTCACGGTTGATGTCATGCCGGAAAGCGCCGCAGCGGCGCTGAGGGAGGTCTAAAAGTGACAGATCACTTCACCGCGTGTGCACCGGGACGGGTGAACCTGATTGGAGAGCACACGGACTATAATGGCGGCATGGTTCTGCCCGCAGCCTTGTCTGTGGGTTTAGAGGTAACTCTTGCCCCGCGCAGCGATAGCGCCGTTGCGGTCACTTCGAACAATTACGATGCACCTGCAATCCGCGATCTGGCCGATGATGCGGTCGGCGATTGGGCCGATACCTGTGTGGGCGCGCTGCGCGAGGCAAACGCGCTGGGTTTGCTGGATGGGGGTGCCACGCTTGATGTGGTTTCCACCATTCCCGAAGGGTCGGGCCTATCATCATCCGCCGCGCTGATTGTTGCCATTCTCAAAGCTGCGCGTTTCGCCAATGCCGGCGCAAATGCTGCGCCATTGACGGATATTGAAATCGCCATCGCGGCGCGCAGAGTTGAAAACCAATATATGGGCGTGCCCTGCGGAATTATGGATCAGATGGCAGTCGCGCTGGCCACGCCAGGCACAGCTATGGCGCTCGACACGCGCGCTCTCCAATATGATCTGGTCGCACTGCCTGATACGCATGAACTGATCGTTGTGCATTCCGGATTGACGCGAAAGCTGACTGATGGGCGATACGGCGCACGCAAGGCGGAATGTGACGCGGCAAAGCGTTATTTCGGGACCGAGGATCTTTGCCTAATTGATTGGGAAGAGGCCCAGAACGCCGATCTTTCCGAAGCCCCGAAAAAGCGCACGCTGCATTGCATTAGCGAAAACCTCCGCGTGCATACCGCGATTTCCGCGCTTCAAAACCGCGATATCCCGGCCTTGGGACAGGCGATGAATGAAAGCCATGTGTCGATGCGGGATCTGTTTGAAATGTCACTGCCCCCGATCGATGCGCTCGTTGCATCGGCGACTGATCTGGGCGCTGTTGGTGCGCGGCTTACCGGAGGCGGTTTTGGCGGCTGTATCGTGGCGTGTATCGCCAAATCAGAGCGGGATACGTGGCTTGCAAAGCTGCTTGATCGTCATCCGGAAGCCCGCTTGATCGATGCAGTCAGCGCAGCGGCCAGCGGCACCTAAATCCCGCTGATCATTTGGGCGATGGTCAGATATTGATCTACAGTCCATGCGACAGGCGGCATCACAATCTGCGCGATCCACCCGGTTCCAAATGCCCAGCTGGCAGCGATCAGTCCTATAAACAGGAACATGCCAACCTGTTGCAGCTTTTCCCACTGCGCGCGCATACTTGCAGGCAGCAATCCGCCGACGATGTGTGAGCCATCAAATGGGGGGATCGGCAGCAGATTGAACAGGCCCAGAAACACATTCATCAGGATCGAATAATACAACATCGATGTCAGCGGGCGAATGTCGCCGCCTTCATCAACGATCAGCATTGAATAACCTTCTTCAACGCCAAACCGCGCGGCTTCGGGTGCAAACAATCCGAACAGGATTGCCGCGACCAGCGCGATGACGAAATTGCTCGCCGGGCCAGCCGCTGCGACCGCCATCATTCCGTATCGCGGATTGTTCAAAAGGTGTTTGTTGACAGGAACCGGTTTCGCCCAGCCGAACACCGGCCCGCCAAACAGCGCCAGAAAGCCGGGCACGAGCAACGTGCCGACGGGATCAACATGCGGAATGGGATTAAGGGTCAACCTGCCCAGTCTGCTGGCCGTGGTATCGCCCAGCAATTTCGCGGCATAGCCGTGTGCGACCTCATGAAAGACAATCGCAACGACAAGGCACGGGATCAGGACCAGCGCAAGAATAATGGTTTCGGACATGTTGGGGTAAGTAGGGCGTCAAAGAGCTGCGCGCTAGCCACCAAGGGCTTCGCTGAAATGTTTTCGGCACAGCGCAAGATAACGGTCATTCCCGCCGATCTCTGTTTGCGCGCCCTCCTCAACCGGTTTGCCAGACGCATCCACCCGCAAATTCATCGAAGATTTGCGGCCGCAATGACACACAGCTTTCAGCTCAACGAGCGCATCGGCAATGCCAAGCAACGCAGCAGAACCGGGAAACAATTCCCCCTGGAAATCGGTACGGATGCCGTAACACAGGACCGGTATGCCCACTGTGTCGGCAATTTTGGCCAGTTGCCAGACCTGATCTTTGGTCAGGAATTGCGCCTCGTCGATTAGCACGCAATCCAGCGCTGCGTTTTCATGCGCCACACTGATCGCGGAATACAGATCTGTGTCTCGCGCATACAGATGCGCATCTGCTTCCAAACCGATCCGGCTGCTGACCATGCCGCGAGACCGGGTATCCAGCGCCGCCGTCCACAGCATCGTGTTCATGCCGCGCTCGCGATAGTTGAAATCCGCCTGAAGCAGCGTGGTGGATTTCCCCGCATTCATGCTCGAATAATAGAAATACAGCTTTGCCATGGCCGCAGAGTTGCACCCTCCCCCGTGCCAGCACAAGCGCAGCGCACCGCTATGTCCACCGCCTTCAACAGATCACCCCATTCACGGGGCAGACAGGCACGTCTCGCAATGTTAGGCGGTGCAAATTGCAGAGCAAATAACGGGGATTTTTCATGGTAGGTGAAGCTGCGGCTCAAACCGATAATCAAGGCATGACCGGCATTCTTGGCTGGATCGAACGCAGCGGCAACAAGCTGCCCGATCCGGTGTTTTTGTTTTTCTATCTAATCATCGCCCTGATCGCCGTTTCGATAATCTGCGCGGCACTGGGCGTTTCGGCCTTTCACCCGACCACTCTTGACGAAGCGACAGGCGCCCCGCTCCAGATTGAAGCGGTCAGCCTGCTTTCTGCCGAGAATATCCAGCGTCTTTGGGTCGAAATGCCAAAAACATTCACCCACTTTCATCCGCTTGGATATGTGCTGGTTGTGATGCTGGGCGCTGGCGTGGCCGAACGGTCCGGCTTTTTCGCCGCAGGCATGGCGAGCGCAGTCAAAAGCGCGCCGAAATCGTTGCTGACCCCGGTGGTCGCGCTTGTCGCGATGCTTGGCAACCATGCCGCAGACGCAGGCTATGTGGTGCTGATCCCGCTTGCCGGGATCCTGTTCGCAGCCGCAGGGCGGCATCCGCTGGCAGGGATCGCAGCAGCATTCGCCGGGGTTTCGGGCGGTTTTTCTGCCAATGTCTCACCGGGCCAGCTGGACGCGTTGCTATTCGGCATTACCGAGGAAGCTGTCGCAGCGAGTGCGCTCGATCCGGCGTGGACCGCCAATATCGCTGGCAACTGGTACTTTATCAGCGTGATGACTTTCCTGTTCCTGCCGATCATCTGGTATGTGACAGACAAGGTCATCGAACCGCGCCTTGGCCCGTGGACCGGCGGCGCTATGGCCGGATCTGAGAACAACGACACCCCCGATCCAACCGAACAAGATCCCGCCATCGCTGCCAAAGGATTGCGCCATGCCGGTGTGGCGGCGTTGTTTGTGGTGGGATTGTGGTTTGTGATGGTGTTCGCACCCGGCACGCCTTTGATTGACGAGGCCGTATGCGAAGGGATCAACGATTGTTCGATCCATGCCCAGCTTGCGCCGCTCTATCGCTCGCTTGTCGGCGCATTCTTCCTCCTCTTCCTGTTGACCGGTTGGGCGTATGGCCGGGCGACAGGCGCGATCAAGAACCACCGCGATCTCGTCAATATGATGGCGGAATCAATGAAGGACATGGGGTATTACCTCGTCCTCGCTTTTGCTGCGGCGCATTTTGTCGCGATGTTTGGTTGGTCCAATCTCGGCCTGATTTCGGCGGTGCACGGCGCAGACGCGATCCAATCGACCGGCCTTCCTTTGCCACTGGTGCTGGGCCTGATGGTGCTGTTTACCGGACTGCTCAATCTGTTCGTTGGATCAGCCAGCGCGAAATGGGCGCTGCTTGCCCCGATCCTTGTCCCGATGCTCATGCTGCTCGGGATTAGTCCGGAAGGCGCGACCGCCGCGTACCGTGTGGGTGACAGCGCAACCAATATCATCACCCCGCTGATGGTGTATTTCCCGCTTATCCTGGTCTTTGCCCAGCGTTGGCAAAAAGACTTTGGCCTCGGCAGCCTAACCGCGATGATGGTGCCATATTCGATCTGGCTCTTAATCTCCGGTACATTGCTGATCGTGCTATGGTTTTATCTCGGGATCCCGCTGGGTCCCGATGCGCCTGTAGGATACGCGCTTCCCGCTTCAGGCGGATAATCCGGCAATTCAAGCGGGGCAGGCAAAGGTCTGTCCCGCCGCATGGAAATCAAGCACCTGAAACTTTTTGGGCAAGTGGGGCGTATTACAGGGAACCAAGGAGCAAGATTTTGCGACCAAAACACCTGATGCCCAAGACGATCCTGTTCGCACCGCTTTTTGCGCTGTTGCTGAGCGCCAACACCAGCGCCCCGCGCGAATTTGCGCTGGATTCCGCAGCCAGTCAGGTAACGGCGAAAGTCGCTTTCTTCGGCCTGTCCAGCAAAACGATGACTTTTCCCAAGATGAAAGGTGATGTCACCATTGTCCCCGGCGCGCCTGAGCGTGCGGCGATCGATGTGACTTTCGATGCCACCGCCTTGCAAGCGCCGGATGAAACCACGCTAGAGCGTTTGCGCGGAGATAAATTCTTCTGGGTTGAGAAATACCCGACTGTGCGTTTCGTCGGCAAATCGTTGAAGCTGTCATCTGCCACACGCGGGACTGTATCGGGCAATCTCACCGCGCGCGGAGTTACCAAGCCGCAGACACTCGACGTTAAATTTGACAGTGACCCCAGCAAATCGGGCGCAGGAAAGCCGGTCAGCTTTACTGCGACGACCACAATTGATCGCCGCCAGTACGGTATGAAAAGCTATCAATTGATCGTGGGCAACAATGTCAAAATCGAGCTGCGCGCACGCATGACACCGAATTAGGTGTCGTCCCCGTCATCCGGTTCAAGATCACGGGCGACCTTTGGATCACGCAGCAATTCTTCAATCCGATCCGCTTCGGCAAAGCTTTCATCCTTGCGGAATTTAAGCTTGGGTGCGAATTTCAGGCCTAGCCGTTTGGCGACTTCGCGTTGCAGAAACGCCGTGTTCTGACGCAGCGCATTCACAACATCATCCTCGCCCGCCCCCAAGAGCGGTTTCACATAAGCGGTCGCATTGCGCAGGTCCGGCGTTAAACGGACTTCGGTGACGGAGATATTGGCGGCGCTGACAATATCATCATGCACCTCCTGACGCGCGAGCAGTTCGGACAGGATATGCCGCACCCGCTCGCCAACTTTCAGGACGCGGACCGATTGCTGTTCAGCGGTAAATGGATCTTTGTGGGCCATAGGCTTACACCATCTTTGAGAGAATGTTTTTGAGTGAATTCATATTGCGCGCCGTGCCTTTGCAGCCCAATCGGCGTTCGAGAAATTTGCTCGACAGATCAGAGATGCCCACCCCGTGGACATAATCGAGATAAAGGACGCGGCGACCCAAAGCGAGCCGTTCGCTGCCCTTAGATTTGTGCTCCGCGATCAATTTATCAACCGCCTCTTGCTCGGGTTGCTGGCTGAGGAAAATTGAGTGCACCATTTTGTCCGATCCATGCTCTGGACCAGTGCCATGGAACGGGTTTTCGTCAATCGCGGCGCGCACTTGCGCATCGGTGCGCACCATGGCGCACGACCGAAAGCCAAATTCGCGCTGCACTACCTCTTCCAGCTGCGCCTCCAGCGTGGCGGGATCGCGGGTATCGGTCAGGATGACGTTACCGCTCGCCGCGACCGTAGAGATGTCCTTGAAACCGGCGTTTTCCAGACCTGCCTTCAGATCGACCATCTTGATCCGATTGCCGCCAATATTGATGCTTCCCAGCAGCGCAAGATAACGCGCCATTACTCGCCTGCCTCTGGCGGCGGGACAGGGCGCGCGGTGGGGATGGCGGTCGATGTAGCGCGGGCCAGAACCTGGCCCTCTTCACTCAACAGCTCCGCTTCTAGGAATATGACCCGCCGGCCCCCGCGCACAACGCGGCCTTTGCCGATGATGGTCGCGCCGACCGGGATCAGGCCGAGCAGCTGCATTGAAATTTCGAGATTGAGCGGTGCCTGTTCGCCATCAGTCGCCGCGACATAGGCGTATCCCATCACATCATCGAGGTAACCCGCAACCAGTCCGCCCTGCACGCCGCCGCGCCAGGTGGTCATGGCGGTGTTGACGGTAAAGCGCATGGTTGCGGTCGCAGTTTCTGCATCAAAACCGACAAATTCTGAGCCGAGAAGCGCGCTGTGCGGCGATCCCATCACCGAATCCACTGCCAGATCAGGAAATTCCTCGCCGCGTTTCATGGCATTCCTTCAGGCATGGGCGTCGGCAGTGCGGTCGATGTTGCCCGCGCGAGCATGTTACCATCTGCATCAAACAATTCGCCTTCCAGAAAGGCGACGCGGTTGCCGTGCTTAACAACGCGGCCCTTTGCGGTGATCGCCGAAAGCGGGACCATGCGCATGAAAGTCAGGTTCATATCGAGATTGAGCGGCAGCCGTATCTCGCCGTCACCGTGATCGGTCACAGCCAAAAGCGCGCCGCCCATCACCTCATCCAGAAAGCCCGCGATCAGCCCGCCCTGCACCACCCCGCGCGGGCTCGCAAAACTGGCCGGAGGCGTAAAGCGTGTCGTCAATTCACCCTTTTCAGGGTCGAACGAAACAAATTCGCTTCCCATAAGCTCGGCGGAGGGAGAGCGCTGGCCTTCATATATCTTCGCCACCGCTCTCTACTCCTTAGCCAACCTCGATAGTCCGCTCACGCTCCTCGACTTCGAAGACTTCGAGCTGATCGCCAGCCTGAACGTCGTTTGTGTCTTCCAGCACAACGCCGCATTCGAGACCCGAGCGGACTTCGTCCACGTCGTCCTTGAACCGCCGCAGCGAGGCAATGGTGGTCGCCGAAACGATAACATCGTCGCGGGTAAGACGCGCAAAGAGGCCTTTGCGAATGACACCCTCTTCGACCAGCAGACCGGCTGCCTTGTCTTTTTTGCCAGATTTGAAGACCTGTTTGACCTGAGCGCGGCCGACAACGGTTTCGATCCGTTCCGGGCCCAGCTCGCCCGCCATCTCTTTCGCAACAGCTTCGGTCAGGTGATAGATGACATCGTAATACATCATCCGCACGCCATCGCGTTTTACCAGATCGCGGGCCTTTGCATTGGGCCGCACGTTAAAGCCGATGATCGGCGCGTTGGAAGCCGCCGCCAGCGTCACATCACTCTCTGTAATGGCGCCAACGCCTGCGTGCAGCACGCGGACTTTGATATCATCGGTCGAGATATTGTGGAGCGCCGTGACGATCGCTTCGACAGAACCCTGCACGTCACCTTTGACCAGAACCGGCCATTCGATAACGTCCGATGCGAGGTTGTTGAACATCGTATCAAAGCTGGTTGGAGCCAGTGCGGTGCGTTTCTCTGTCGCTTTTTCCTGACGGTACTGCGCAACTTCGCGGGCGCGCTGCTCGTTCTCGACCACGGTCAACCGGTCACCAGCCGACGGCACACCGCCAAGGCCAAGAACCTCGACCGGCATTGAGGGGCCAGCTTCCTTGATCTGTTTGCCCTGATCATTGACGATTGCCCGCACACGGCCGCTTTGAGTGCCGACAACAAAAGTATCGCCCCGTTTCAAAGTGCCGCGAGTGATGATGACAGTGGCGACAGGGCCGCGGCCCTTATCCAGCTGCGCTTCGATCACAGTCGCATCAGCATCGCGATCCGGACGCGCTTTCAATTCGAGCAGTTCAGCCTGAAGCTCGATTTTTTCGACCAGTTCATCGAGGCCAGTTTTCTTGATTGCCGAAATCTCGACATCCTGAACCTCGCCCGACATCGCTTCGACGATCACTTCGTGTTCAAGCAAACGGCTACGGATGTTGTTCGGATCGGCTTCGGGTTTGTCCATCTTGTTGATCGCAACGATCATCGGAACGCCCGCAGCCTGCGTGTGTTTGATGGCTTCGATCGTCTGCGGCATGATGCCGTCATCCGCCGCGACCACCAGAACCACGATATCGGTAACATTCGCGCCGCGCTGTCGCATTTCGGTAAATGCCGCGTGACCCGGAGTGTCGAGGAAGGTGATCTTCTTCTTGCCCTTGGTCGTGATCTGATAGCTGCCGATATGCTGCGTAATCCCGCCAGCTTCTGACTTTGTTACGTCGGTGCCGCGAAGGGCATCGAGCAAAGAGGTTTTGCCGTGATCGACGTGGCCCATGATGGTGACGACCGGAGGACGCGGTTCAAGCGTTTCTTCCGGATCAACATCCTGCTCCGTCGGAATATCGACGTCGGCTTCGGATACTTTTTCAATGTTATGGCCGAATTGTTCGACCAGCAATTCTGCGGTTTCCTGATCGATGGTCTGGTTTACGGTGACCATCATATCGAGATTGAACAGCTCTTTGACGAGATCCGCGCCCTTTTCGCCCATCCGTTTGGCGAGCTCGCCCACGGTGATGGCTTCGGGAACGATGACATCGCGAACTTGCTTCTCACGCGGTTTCGAAGACCCGCCGCCTTGCATCCGACGCTCTTTTTCGCGCGCACGCTTGAGCGCGGCGAGGCTGCGCGCACGGCGGCCTTCGTCCTCGTTGAGCGCTTTGGTCACAGTCAGCTTGCCAGAACGGCGCTTGTCTTTGGCGCTGCCGGTATCTTTGACCGGGCGCTTTTCTTCTTTCTTTTTCTTGTCCGGACGCTTTGGTTCAGGCCGGGCAACCGGAGTGAACTTGCGCGCAACCGGCTGTGCGTCGGCCTCTGGCGGCGCTTCGCTTACCTCCGGCTCAGCGACCGGCTCCTCAGCCGGGGCGGTTGCTTCTTCATCAGAGCCTTTTTCCGCTTCTGCTTCGGCTTTTTTGTTCTGTTCGCGTTGACGGGCTTCTTCTTCGTCCCGCTTGCGCGCAGCTTCCTCTTCGCGTTTGCGATCATCAGCGAGCTGCCCAAGGCGCTGCTCTTCCGCTTCGCGTTGCAGGCGCTTCACGCGCTCTTGCGGAGTTTCGCCTGCAGGTGCTCTTTTAGCAGGCTTTTTCGCCGCAGGCTTCTGAGCCACGGGCTCTGGCGCAGGTTCAGGTGCGGGCGCAGGGGCGGGTGCCGGCGCTGGCTCGGGCGGAGTTTCGCCGGGCTTAAGAAGTTTGCGGCGGCGCTTCACCTCAACCGCAACCTTATTGGTGCGGCCGTGGCTAAAGGTCTGCTTGACCTCGCCAGCATCGACCGCCCTTTTCAGGCCCAGCGGTTTACGGGTGCGTTTTTCTGGTTCGTCGCTCATTCTAGCTCGTTAATCCTTCACGTATCAATCTTGTCGTCGCCGCCAGCGCCGGATGGCACGGCATGCGCTTCGTCTGAAACAGGCCGATCATGCGCGGCATCGGTGCCGCTCATGAACCTCGATAGGCGGGTTGCCGCCTGCGCCACGCGCACTGCTGCGCGCGCCTGATTGGAGCCTTCCAAATCTTCAGGCCGGCCCGAAACGCCCAAATGGACGACATTCTCGCGGCCCAATGCCACAGAGAGCGTGTCGCGGTCCAGTGGTAAGACCCGGCCACGTTGACCGGACCCTTCGATTTCGGCGCCCACACGCCAGGCCTGATCCAATTTCTTGCGCCCGTCAGCGCTGCTATCGCTCGCATGAAGCAAAAGTCCCAGACGTGCCTGACGCGCTTGCTCTTCGATCCGACTGGATCCCATCACAATGTTTCCAGCGCGCAGTTCCAGCCCAAGCCGGTCGGTAAAATGCCGCGTAAGCGCCATTTCGATCTGCTGCGGCAATTCATCAGAGTAGGAAAGGCTAATGCGCCCACCGTCATCCTTTGCCGGGCCGCCTTTGAACGACCGCATCAATGCACGCTTTAAATGGCCATCAGCCATCGCTGCTTCAAGAGCGGCGCGATCAGGGGCGATCCACGCCCCGCGCCCCGGCGCTTTTGCACCGGGATCAGGCAGAACCTGCCCTTCTGGTGAAATTGCCAAGCGCACCAGATCGGTCCGTGGCAATGTCTCTCCGCACAGAATGCAGCGCCTCTCACTCCCGGAAGCCTTATCAGCTTGCCGGGAATGGGGCATTTCAGCGATGTCTGAACTTACGCGCTCATTGGGTGGAGTCCGCATCGGCGGCCTCCTGAGTGTCAGGCCCGGACGAATCTTCGTCATCGAACCAGTGCGCGCGGGCAGCCATGATAATCTCGTTGCCCTGTTCTTCGGAAAGACCGTACTCGCCCAGAACGCCGCCTTTATCCTGCTCGCGTTGCGGACGACGCATTGGCGGACCGTCTGCATTGTTGCGGCGGCGCGGTGCTTCGCGTTTCTTCGCGATCAGCTCGTCAGTGGCCAGATCGGCCAGATCATCAAGCGTCTTGATGCCTGCCTTGCCAAGCGTGACCAGCATCGATTCGTTGAGATGCGGCATGGTCGCCAGATCATCTTCAACGCCAAGCTCGCGGCGGGTTGCGCGGTGGCCTTCTTCCTGACGCTCAATCGCCTCGAGGGCACGGCTCTGCAGTTCTTCGGCCAGCTCTTCATCGAAACCTTCGATTGCGGCCAGTTCAGCCTTATCGACATAGGCGACTTCCTCGAGCATCGCGAAACCCTCGGCCACAAGCAGCTGTGACAGCGTTTCGTCGACATCGAGTTCTTCTTCGAAGACTTTGGAGCGCTCGGCAAATTCCTTGGAGCGCTTCTCGGATGCCTCTTCCTCGGTCATGATGTCGATCTGGTGGCCGGTCAGCTGACTGGCGAGGCGCACGTTTTGGCCGCGACGACCGATTGCCAGCGAAAGCTGGTCATCAGGAACCACGACTTCGATACGACCATCTTCTTCATCAAGAACAACGCGCGCAACAGTCGCCGGTTGAAGCGCATTGACGACAAACGTCGCAATGTCTTCAGACCATGGAATGATGTCGATCTTTTCGCCCTGCAATTCCTGCACGACGGCTTGAACGCGGCTACCCTTCATACCAACGCAGGCACCGACCGGATCGATCGAGCTATCGTGGCTGATGACACCGATTTTTGCGCGGCTGCCCGGATCGCGGGCTGCGGCTTTGATTTCGATGATACCGTCGTAGATTTCCGGCACTTCCTGCGCGAACAGTTTGCGCATAAAATCAGGCGCGGCGCGGCTAAGGAAGATTTGCGGACCGCGATTGTTGCGCTCCACCTTTGTAATCAATGCGCGGACACGCTCGCCAACGCGGGCGGCTTCGCGCGGGATCTGTTGATCGCGGCGGATCACACCCTCGGCGCGGCCAAGATTGACGATCACGTGGCCGAATTCGACCGACTTGATCACGCCAGTGATAACTTCGCCGGCACGATCTTTGAACTCTTCAAACTGACGCTCACGCTCGGCATCGCGGACCTTTTGAAAGATCACCTGCTTGGCGCTTTGTGCATCGATACGGCCCAGATCCACCGGAGGCAGCGGATCGACGATGAAATCACCGATCGCCGCGCCCTCTTGCAGTTTCTGGCCCTGCTTCAGATCGACCTGCTTGAAGTAGTCTTCGACCTCCTCAACCACCTCGACAACCCGCCACAGCGTAAGATCACCGGTAAGCGGGTCCAGCTTTGCACGAATGTCGTTTTCAGCGCCGTAACGATTACGGGCCGATTTCTGGATCGCTTCTTCCATTGCTTCGATAACAATCGACTTGTCGATCATCTTTTCCGAAGCAACTGCGGTTGCAATCGCGAGGAGTTCTGCCTTGTTGGCGGAAATGGCACTGGCCATCAATCGTCTGCCTTTTCTTCTGCTTCGATTTCATCGGCACCGCTCACATCGAGCGGCTTGGTTGCAGCGATCAGCGCGTCTGTCAGAACGAGCTTGGCTGCGTGAATTTGTGTCCGGGGAAGTTCGACATCCCCGATATTTGCGGCGTTCAACTTTACCATATCATTTTCGATGCCGGTAAGCTCGCCTTTAAATACGCGCTGTCCCTTTTCATCGCCCGACCAGCCTTTGATCATGACGATCCGCGCTTCGTGCCCCGCCCAATTCGTGAAGTCTTTTTCACGGGTCAGCGGGCGATCAATACCCGGCGATGACACTTCGAGGTGATACGCACCCTCGATCAACACTTCGCCTGCTTCTTCGCGCGCGTCAATCACACCGGATACACGGCGCGACAATTCGGCGCATTGTTCAATCACCAGCTGGCCTGTTGCCGGGTCTTCAGCCATGATCTGCAATGCTTCGCCGCCGTCGCCGGCCTCCGATGGCATCATCTTCACGCGCACCAATTCAAAACCCAAAGCCGCAGCTTCCGGTTCGATCAGATCAGTCAGGCGCGCAATATCAGTCATCAAATTCCGTTTATCAGGTCCGCACAATCAAAGCCGATCTGTACCGGCACCGTGTGGCGCCAGCATCCAAACTTGTATCGACAATGTCGGAATGGGCTTCAACTAGGCTCATGGACCGGGAATGGCAAGAGGTCTTGTGATTGCTCCCCGGCTTAAAAGCTGAAATGAAAAAGGGCCCGCATCTCTGCGAGCCCCCTGTTCTACTGGTTTCAGGACTGTTTACTGAACGACACGGATAACGTCTGCCGTATTGTCACGGTCGCCCGAAACAACGCCATCATTGGTCGATCCGCTTTGCAGCAGGATTCCTGCAAAGTGCGGCGCGGCCATCGAAGTGCCCGAAATCGTGTTGTAACCACCGCTTTTCCAGGTCGATGATACAGCCACACCCGGCGAAGCGTAGTCCACCGGCGGATTGCCGAAATTGGAGAAGCTGGCAAATACATCGCCCTGAGCAAACGCCGAGATTGTGTAAATGCCGTTGCCGTTCACGCGTGCAGGTGAACTGAGGTTTGCGTCCCGGCTTTCGTTACCCGCAGCGATGACAAAGCGGACGCCGCTGGCCTGGGCCGCAGCTGCAACCGCATCATCGAGCGCCGTGCTGATACCGCCGCCAAGGCTCATATTCGCGACATCGCCTCCGCTGCCATTGGCGGCAACAAAATCGACACCGGCGATCACACCGGAGGTCGAACCTGACCCGCGGCGATCAAGCACACGCACCGCGACCACCGGGGCGCCCGGAGCGACACCGATCACACCAATCGCGTTATCGATCGCAGCGATCGTGCCAGCAACATGGGTGCCGTGGCCATTTTGATCATCAGCATTACGACCGACAGAATTAAAGGACCGCGATGTATCGACGTTCAGATCGGGATGATCGAGATCAATGCCGCTATCAATGACCCAAGCGGTGGCGAAATTGCCAGCGCCGCCGCCATTCACGCGGGCAATGCCCCAAGGCGTTGACTGTGATGGGGATGTGTCACCGCCGCCGCCCTTAGGTGGCTTACCGCGTTGCTGTGTGGTGACGACCTGGTCTTGTTCGCAGAAAGAGATATTCGGAGAAAGGCGCGCCATCCGCTCAACTGCGGTCGCGCTCATATTCGTCGAAAATCCGCGAATCGAGTTGCGGTAAACACGCTTTAACTGTCCGCCATTGGCATTGTTCAAACGTGCAGCTTCGGCGCGGGCATTGCCGCGCGATACGTCTTGTTTGTTAAAGACGCAGATATACGAATTTGCGATTTTATCGCCAGCGCGAGGGCTCTTCCCTTGAGCTGCTGCTGGTGATGCGAGCGCCAATCCCATGCCCCCGAGTGCGACCCCAAGTGCAACCATATTTGTCTTATTTAGTCCCAAGACTTCCCTCCTTCACTACAAAAACCGGCACCCGATCCCGCAGGTGGCAGCTCTCGATCAAAATGACCGAAGGGAAAGTTGTAGCTTGCGACAATTAAAGCGCAAGACGACCTAGTTAAAATACAGAGGGAATTTTGTAAATTTGCTGATTTACTAGTAAAAGACGGTCACCGAACGACCATTCTAGTCGTCGTCACCCCAACCACCAACAGCCTCGCCATCTTGATAGGTAGCGCCAGAACCAGTGCGCGGCTCGGAATATCCCCAGCCCTCCTGACCCATTTGGTAGTTTTTGCGCGCTTCGAGTTCGGCGTCGATTGCTTTTTCACCGAGCCGCTCCGCGCGCTCTGCGGCTGCGTTTACGGCTTGCGGTGCGATTACCGTTGCGCCCACCGTCATAAACAGTCCGAACAGGACAATCGCGGCAAAGCCCAACAGGAAAATCAACCGGATGCTGCCAAACACATTCTCGATTAAATCGCCGATAACACGCATAATTCACCCCTTGCTTCTGGCGAAAGGTTACAACGCATTGGTAAACAAGCGGTTATCTGCCGCAATGTCGCAATGTCGCAAAAGTTCTATTCTTCCGCTTCTTGCAGCAACCCATGCTTTTTAATCGCGTGGCGCAATTGATCGTAACTCAGCCCCAAGGCTTTCGCCGTTTGGCGCTGATTCCAGCGATGTTTTCCCAAAGCATGTTCAACGATCGATCGCTCATGTGCATCCACCGCGGCGCGCAGATCATCGACGTGTTCAAACTCGGCCGCAGCCGGAGCCAAGCCCGCTGGCAGCGCCGCCGCAGGGGCCGCTGACGTTGCGCCTGTGTCTTTCTTCCGGTGGGAAGGCGCAGCGGGTTTCCAAGGGCTATCAAACGGATCGAATTGCACATGAGAAATCGGTGCGGAGGGATCATCCCAGCGATACACGGCGCGCTCCACCACATTGCGCAGTTCGCGGACATTGCCGGGCCAGGCATAATTTTCGAGCTGCTCCATCACATGGGGCGCAAATCCCGGCCATTGATGCCAATCCAGCTCTGCCGCCATCCGGCGCGCAAAATGCTGCGCCAATACGCCGACATCCCCTTCGCGCACGCGCAAGGGAGGCAAAGTGATGACTTCAAAGCTCAATCGGTCAAGCAAGTCGGCGCGAAACTCCCCGCTTTCGGCCAATGCCGGCAAATCATCGTTGGTTGCCGCCACTATTCGCACGTCGACGCGGATCGGGCGCGAGGCACCAATGGGGGTGACCTCGCCATATTCGACCGCTCTTAACAGGCGTTCTTGGGCGCCCATCGACAAAGTGCCCAGTTCGTCGAGAAACAACGTGCCCTTGTCGGCTTCTTCGAACCTTCCCGCGCGCGCTTTGGTAGCCCCGGTAAAGGCTCCGGCCTCGTGTCCGAACAATTCGGCCTCGATCAGGGTTTCGGGAAGCGCCGCACAGTTCATGGTAACAAGCGGCTCACCCCAACGGGAAGAAAGACGGTGAAGACGCTCGGCGATCAATTCCTTGCCCGTACCGCGCTCTCCGATCACGAGCACGGGCCGGCTCATCGGTGCCGCGCGAGACGCCCGCTCGACCGCATCGAGAAAGGCCCCCGACTGGCCGATAAATTGATTCTCGCGCTCCATGGCCAATCTATAGTGAAAATTCCCAATGCTTGGCAATAGAAACCAACACGCAGCAGGCGATCAGCCTGAAAAAGCGCAGTTTTACGGGATTTTTCAAGTTTGGCACGGCGGTTGCAAAGTGAATGGCAAGATCAGTTATTCATTCGGGAGGGACCGAAATTATGTATCGCAACCTGTTTTTCGCCAAGAGCTTCTGGACCAGCAAACTGGGTCAGGCCGCATTTGCCAGCATCGCTGCAATGAGCGCGATGGTGGTACTCACATCGCAGTTTGGCGCTGCCAACCCGGACGCAGCGCAGTTCGCTCAGCCACATGGCGACACCGTTGTTGTCGCAGAGATCGCTTGAGCAAACCTGTGACTAAGCGCGAAACCAACCCTTTTGAGCCGGAGCGGGGTCAGTCCCCCGCAAAAGCTGCCTCTGGCGCCGCTGCCCCCGCGCGCGCCGGCAGCCGCCCCGCTTCGGTTCAAACTTCTGGCGGCGTTGTCCGCCAGAGCGGTCTGTCGCGTCTTGATGCCGAAATAGAAGCCTTGCGCAGGAGCCCCACTCCGACGCAAACTGGCAACAGCACGAACGCGAGAGACTCGCGCGAAAGCGCCAAAAACCCGTTTTTAGATGGAGTAGCCTTTATGGGCATTTTCAGCCGCACCCGCGATATTATCGCTGCGAACTTTAACGACATGCTGGATCAGGCGGATGATCCGTCAAAAATGATCCGCATGATCATCCTCGAAATGGAGGAGACACTCGTTGAAGTCCGGGCGAGCGCGGCGCGCACCATTGCCGATCAGAAAGAAATGCACCGCCATGTCGTAAAACTCGACCGGCTCCAGAATGATTGGGGCGAAAAAGCCCAGCTCGCTTTGAGCAAGGATCGCGAAGATCTTGCCCGCGCCGCTTTGGTCGAGAAAAAGAAAGCGGTCGGCATGGGCGATCAGTTGAAAACGGAAATTGCCGTTCTCGACGATGCCCTGCGCGCATACGAAGAAGACATTGCCAAACTGCAACATCGCCTGCGCGAAGCCCGCAGCCGCCAGACGCAGATCGCCGCCCGCCTCGAAAGCGCGGAGAACCGCTTTAAGCTGCGCACATTGATGAGCAACGAGCGCACTGACGAGGCTTTGTCGCGGTTCGACCAGCTCGAACGCCGCGTCGATTATGCCGAAGGCCGCGCTGATGCGCTTTCCATAGCGGAAGAGAGCAACACGCCGTCACTTTCGGACGAGATTGCCGCGCTCGAAGGCGCCGATGCAATCGACGATGAACTGGAACAGATGAAGAAAGCGCTTGGAAAAGATAGCGCGGACAAAGGGGAATAAGCGATGGAAGAAGTACTTGCCATTATGGTGGTTGGCATGTTGTTCATCGGACTGCCGTGGATGATCCTGCACTATGTGACGAAGTGGAAAACCTCTGCAACGATCACGAGCGACGATGAAGTGCTGCTGGAGGAACTCTATAACCTCGCCAAGCGCCTCGATGAACGGATGGACACGGTAGAGCGGCTGGTGGCCTCCGACGACCCTTCATTCACCCCGGTAAAGCGCCTCTTGGCAAACCAGGAAACCGACAATCAACAACTGCGTGAGCTGGAACAGATGCTCGCCGAGAAAAAGGGAGCCAAATCATGAATTCGCCTCGCACAACACTTTACCGTGACAAACACAATGCGAAGCTCATGGGCGTATGCTCGGGTATCGCCGATTACACCGGCGTCAGTGTCGCCTGGGTACGCATCGCGGCTATTGTCTCGATATTTGTCACCCAAGGGCTCGCGGTGCCGGGCTATTTTATCGCAGGCCTTATGCTCAACAAAAAGCCACCGCACCTTTACCGCGATGATCGCGAACAGAAATATTGGCAGGGTGTCCGGCAAAGTCCGAAACGCACCGCCCGTGAAATCCGCGCCAATTTCCGCGACATTGATCGCCGGCTCGCATCGGTAGAAACACATTACGTCAGCAGCAATCCGCGCCTGACCGCCGAAATCGAGCGGCTTCGTTAAAATCAACACCTGAGGAATTGAAAATGGATTTGGGCATTCTGATACCATTGGCACCTTTTATTATGGTTCTCGGTATCATCTGGTTGGTCAACAATCGGAAACTTGAAGAAAAACGCATTGCAGCAACTGCCGAAGCAAGCAGCGAAAAAGCGGCGCAATATGCGAGCCAGGTTTCCAAACTCGAAGACCGGGTCCAGGTGCTTGAGCGCATCGTGACCGATCGCGGTTATGATGTGGCAACCCAGATCGAAGCGCTGCGCGATGTCAAAGAAGTGGAAACTTCAGGCAGCGGCATCCCCCTTAACCTGAACCGGAAAGAAGAAGCATGAGCATCGACGCCGCAGCCATTATTGTTCCGCATCTGCCATGGATTATTGGCGGCGGCCTCGCCATCGGTGCAGCCGGTGTTGCAGGGTGGATCCACACCACACGGTTAAAGATCAAACATGGTTATCCGCTCGAAGGGATGTGGGGCCAATCATTGAAGCCCAGCAATGATGGCGAAGCCAGACAGCGCGTAACCTTGCTGACGCAAGAAAACGCGGAACTGCGCGCCGAACTGTCATCGATAAAGGACCGTATGGCCAATGTTGAACGCATTGTAACCGATAGCGGCTATCAACTCGGTAGCGAGATTGACAAGCTGCGCGATCGTTCACTGGCCCAGCGTTCGGACGAAGGAAACGCATAAATGTTCGGGCCGGATACTGCCTTGATGATGGATGCGATTCAGATTGCGGCTTTGGCCGCAGCTGTCGGAGCTGGCGGGATCTACCTCGCGCTGCGCCTTTCAAAGTCGGGCAAACGGGCCGAACATTCATATTCATCAAAAGCCGAGGGCTCAGATCCAATGGATCTGGCGCAACGGGTCGAAAATCTTGAACGGATTGCGACCGATCAGTCGCTCGGCCTTGCCGACGAGATCGAGGCTTTGCGAAGCGCGCCATCGCGCCATGAGGAACCGGAGAAAGGCCCACAATGAATTGGATGGTGATCGCCTTGATCGTATTCGTTGCGATGTGGGCCTACGAACGGAACCGCAATTTGCGGCTGCGCCACGAAAACACCCGGCTGATTGAGCAGATTACCCGGTTATCGGGATCGCCTGCGGACAGCGGCCTTGCGGATGACGATCAGGACACGATCGATGCGCGCGAGCTCGAAGAATTGCGAAACCGCGTTCAGGTGCTCGAACGGATCGCGACCGATGATAACAGCTGCGAAGCGCGCAAAGCGCAGCGGATCGCCCGAGAAATCGAAAGCCTGCGCGGTGATATTGCGCGGCGTTCCTCAAAGAATATGGAGGATTTGAGCGAATGACGGACCCGATTTTCATGATCGCTGCCACATGTGTGGTCGGTATCAGCGTGGTTGCTTTTGCATTGCTGCGCGCCTGGCAAGGCTGGCTCGATCTCAAACGTGAGGAAATGAGCCGCCCCGATTCCGCGCAGCAAAACCCAAACGCTCCTGAAATTGAAGGTGGTGCGGGCGTCGGCGCTGCGCGGATAGAGGTCGCCGATCTTAAAGAGCGGATCAAAAAGCTGGAAGCGATTGCCAGCGGAGTTGAGCTTTAACGCTCTGATCCGGGCATTTTAACTGGGCTTCATGGGTGGACATGGGCGCACGCAGCCCTAAATACCCCGGCATGCGAACGCTCCCCGATATCCTCGAAGAATACGAATTTCTCGAAGGCGATGAACGATATCGTCTGTTGATCGAGCTTGGCCGTGATCTGGAGGATATGCCTGATGCATTGAAGACAGACGCGACACTGGTGCGCGGGTGTTCGGCAGCGGTCTGGGTTTACCCGACCGAGCAGACCAAGGCGCTCCATTTCCTGGCCGACAGCAACGCCGCGATCACGAAAGGGATCGTCGCGCTGGTTATCGCCGCAGTTCAGGACAGACCCGCAAACGAAGTAGCGTCAATGGATGTGATGGGCGCGCTTGAGCCGTTTGATCTCAAAAACCAATTGTCGAGCAATCGCACGCAAGGCGTACCGAATATGATTGCGCTGGTTAAAGAGCATGCGGGCCGGATCGCCGCAAGCTAGTTTCCTACACGGTGTCACACGCGATAGGGCAACAACCGCTCTTTCAAATTGTTGATTCATTCGAACAGATCGCGCCAATCGCAAAGTCACACTTGCGCGCGCCATTGTGGCCTTAGATCACTGTAAAATTGCGTTTTTCTGAAAATTTGCCTGCGGCCTCGACGGCGGGTTCGTGTCACCCACCATGCTTTAAGGACCTAATTTCCAGACCTTAAACGCGCGCGTCTCTTACTTTGGCAACGCCCGCGTTTGCTTGCTGTTTCAGCTCGGCCTTTAATTTCTGCGGATCACGGGCGAAGACAAAGCCGAAGCTTACCCCGCCCTCTTTACCGATAGTCGCGTGATGCAGCTTGTGCGCTTGGACCAGCCGTTTGGCATATCCCTTTTTCGGGACCCAGCGGAAGAACCGCTGATGCACCAATCCATCGTGGATGAAGGCGTAAATCACGCCGTAAATGTTCACGCCCAGCGCGGCCCACCACAGCCATTCCCAGTAAAGCGAGCCGAAAATGTACATTGCCGCGTTGATCGTTCCAAAAACGACAGCAAAAAGGTCATTCTTCTCAAGCTTGTTATCGTGTGGTTCGTGATGATCGCGGTGCCATCCCCAGCCCCAGCCATGCATGATGTATTTGTGCGCGTACCACGCGAACAATTCCATGCCGATGACAGCGGCAAAGGTAATTGAAATGGCTTCTAACCAGCTCATGCGGTTGCCTCTTGTGTTTTTCCGACATTCCCGACACCGGCTTTTCGCGCTTTCGGTAAAGCCCACCACGGCAAATCAGGACGCCGGTGATGCTCCAGATGATAGCCGAAATGAAAGCAGGTTGCGAGACTTGCGAGGGTTCCAAAACTCTCGCTGCGCGTGTTGTGTTGATCGGCGAATGCCTGATCGTTATCGGTTTCACTGTGGCGGTGCGGGCGGAAGGTGCCGAAATAGAACAATTGCAGCGATGAAAGCAGCGCCGGCGCGCCGTAAAGCACGAATATCTGAGCCATCGGGATACCGATCACCAACCAATAAATGCCGACGACAGTGTGAACATAAAGCAGCGACCGCCACCCGAAATACCGTTTGAAAAATGTGGCATACCAACGCGCAAAACTGCGCGGATTGTGTTCGTCAAAGTCGGGATCGCCTGCATGACCGGCCAATTTGTGATGCTGGAAATGCGCATCGCGCAATGTCTTCCACCCGAACCCGGCATACAGAACAAGCAAAACCGCCCCTATTGCGGAATTGGCGCGCGGATTTCCGGGGATGAGACTGCCGTGCATCGCATCATGGCTTACGATGAAAACCCCGACCGAAAGCCAACATTGCACAACCGCCAATGCCAAAGCAAAGGGCAGCGTCGCCCATGTCAGTTCGAAAACAAACATGCCATACGCGTGAATTCCAAGCCAAGTGCCCGCAATCAATGCGGCCAGAACGCTGCCGGTCACGGCCTGAGCTGTGCGACTGGGAAGGGAGAAACGAGAAGTCATCTGGTGTAGATACGCATAATCAGGTCAACCGGGTGCGTATACCCCAAGATTCCTAGAATTGGATCGCGCGATCATTCTACCGGGCAATCAACTGGGGCATCAACTGGGCCGTCATTTGGGCGGTTTCAATCGCTCTCCGAGAAAAAGAACTCACGCATATGCTCGCCGATTTTGGCCGGTCTAAGGGTATCGACATCAATACAGCACCAGCTGGATTGCACTTCGGCCAGCACGTCTTCCCCGCGTTTGATCACCGTGCGATAAAACGCGCGCGGCCCCTTAAAATGCTCCAGCACGGTGTTCGCAATTACATCGTCTTCCAGAAACGCCGGTTTGCGATAGGTGATCTCATGTTTGAGAGCGACCCAGGCTTTGCTCGCGACCTCTTCAGCGGGGGCGAGTTTGTTCCAATGGGCAAGGACTGCATCCTGAACCCAATTCAGATAGCGCGCATTGTTGACGTGCCCCATGAAATCGATGTCTTCGGGAAGAACTTTGATCGGAAAGGCATACGGAGTTGCTGACATGATTGTAAGTTAGCAACGAACAGGTTGCATTTCCATGACCAATACAACTCTTTTCATCAGTAACTTGCCAGTGTTGCCCAAGGGCCGCTAATCGCTGAGTCTGAAACAGCACAAGAGACCATGATGGCTAGCAAACCACGCACGCTTTACGAGAAAATCTGGGATGACCACGTTGTTGAGACACGCGACGATGGCACGGCGCTGATTTATATTGATCGGCACCTGGTTCACGAAGTGACCAGCCCTCAGGCTTTTGAGTCCCTGCGAACCGCCGGTCGGCCAGTGCGGCGCCCGGAACTTACATTGGCGGTGCCCGACCACAACTTGCCCACCACCCCGCGGCGCGATGCGCACGGTGTGAAGATACCGATTGCCGATCCGCAAAGCGCGGCGCAGCTCGAAGCGTTGGAGAAGAATGCGCCTGATTTCGGAATCCGTTACATCGGGGACGCCGACGAAGAACAGGGCATTGTCCATGTTGTCGGTCCAGAGCAGGGATTCTCGCTTCCCGGAACAACAATCGTTTGCGGCGATTCCCACACGGCGAGCCACGGCGGGTTGGGCGCGCTTGCTTTCGGTATCGGCACCAGCGAAGTCGAGCATGTTCTGGCAACGCAGACACTTTTGCTTCAGCGGTCCAAATCAATGGAAGTTCGCGTCGAAGGCGAACTGTCCCACGGCGTTACCGCCAAAGACCTGATCCTGCACATTATCGGCGTGATCGGCGCGGCTGGCGGTTCCGGCTATGTGATCGAGTATCGCGGCCCGGTGTTCGAAAAAATGAGCGTCGAGCAACGCTTAACGGTCTGCAATATGAGTATCGAAGCGGGCGCGCGGGCCGGATTGATTGCTCCTGATGAAACCGTTTTTCGGTATCTGAAAGGCCGCCCAATGGCTCCCAAAGGCGCAGATTGGGACAAAGCGCTTGCCTATTGGAGGACATTGCAAACCGATCCGGGGGCAAGTTTTGAAAAATCGGTGGTGATCGCTGCCGCCGAAATCGAACCGACTGTGACATGGGGCACAAGCCCCGAAGATGTCGTGCCAATCGGCGGGACGGTCCCTGCCCCGGACAGCTTTGCTGATGAAAGCAAGCGCACCGCTGCACAGAAAAGCCTCGATTATATGGGCCTTGTTCCCGGCACCAAGATGACAGATGTGCCGGTAGAGAACATCTTTATCGGGAGCTGCACCAACAGCCGGATCGAGGATATGCGCGCCGCCGCAGAAGTGCTGAAGGGCCGCAAGATCGCCGATAATGTTCGCTGGGCCATCGTTGTGCCCGGATCCGGGCTGGTCAAACGGCAGGCCGAGGAAGAGGGCCTCGATCGAATTTTCACCGATGCAGGATTTGAATGGCGCGAACCCGGCTGCTCCGCGTGCCTTGGGATGAACCCCGACAAAGTGCCCCCTGGCGAGCGATGCGCCTCAACCTCCAACCGCAATTTTGTGGGACGACAGGGACCGGGTGCGCGCACCCACCTCGTCTCTCCCGCCATGGCTGCTGCCGCTGCGGTGACCGGGCGTCTAACAGATGTCCGCGACCTTTGATCGTTCATAACTTGCAAAGCCCGCAATCGCGCCGCATGAGAATTACATGACGAAAAAGCCTTCAGAAGATTCATCGAAGAGCAGCGCCGGACGCAACGCCGCAATCGGGGCTGCGGCGACGATCGGTTCAGCTGCTATTGCCGCTGCACTGCTTTACGCCGGAAAACGGTTCCGCAAGGGACCAGAGGAAAATGCGAACGGGTCGAACCCGTCAGGGACCATTCCCTCGGGCGAGCCGCCGCAAACCGATTGAGGAGCATTAATGATGGATGCGCTTTCGCAGGTAGAAGGCCGCGCCATTCCGTTTGGCGCGAAGAATGTCGATACCGACATCATCATCCCGGCCGTTTGGCTGAAGACGATCACTCGCGAAGGTTTGGGCAAAGGGGCTTTTGAATCGATCCGCGCAATCGAAGGCAATGTCTTTGATGATCCCGCTTATGCCGGTTCACCGATCCTGATTGCAGGCGATAATTTTGGCTGCGGCTCCAGCCGTGAACACGCCGCATGGGCTATTCTCGATCTTGGAATTCGCGCTGTTATTGCCCCGTCATATTCCGATATTTTCTCTGGCAATGCGGTCAAGAATGGAATCTTGCCAGTTGTCTTGCCGCAGGATGCAATCGACCGCCTGATGGAAGTCGCCAGAGAGGGCCAGCCAATCACGGTTGATCTTGAAAATCAAACAGTCACCACTCCATTCCAGGACCGGTTCACTTTCGACATTGATCCGTTCCGCAAACACTGCCTGCTTCACGGTCTGGATGAGGTAGCTTTGACGTTGGAACGACAAGCACAGATCGGACACTTTGAAAGCCAGCGCGCCGGCGCGCAGGATTGGCTTATCAAAGGCACACACGTTTAAGGGAGAGACCCACATGAAAGCCATGTTAAGCCACCAAACCGGTGGGCCAGAGACTCTGACGCTCGATGAAATCGAAACACCAACCCCTGGTAAAGGCGAAGTGCTCGTCGCGGTAAAAGCCTGCGCGATCAATTATCCCGACACACTGATCATTAGGGATCTGTATCAGTTTAAGCCCGAGCGTCCGTTTGCCCCGGGCGGCGAATTGGCCGGGGTGGTCGAAGCCGTCGGCGAAGGCGTCGATAATTATCGGCCCGGTGACCGCGTGATGGCCGGTATCGGCAATGGCGGACTGGCGGAAAAGGTGGTTGTTCCGGCAGGTCGAATGTTCCCCATTCCCGATGGTGTCCCGTTCGAGAAAGCGGCTTCGCTGCTGATGACATACGGCACCACCATTCACGGCCTGAAAGATCGCGGGCACATCAAAGAAGGCGACGTGGTGCTGGTGCTGGGCGCGGCTGGCGGCGTTGGCCTGTCGGCGGTGGAACTCGCCAAAGCGTTCGGCGCGCGCGTTGTCGCAGCCGTATCGAGCGAAGCGAAAGGCGAAGTCGCTCGCAAAGCAGGGGCGGATGAAGTGGTTATCTATCCCCGCGGAGAAATGGACAAGGCCGCTTCCAAAGAGCTGGCCAATGCTTTCAAAACAGCCTGCGGGCCGACCGGCGCCAACATCGTCTACGACATTGTCGGCGGACAATATTCTGAACCGGCCTTGCGCTCCATTGCATGGGAAGGCCGTTTCCTGGTCGTGGGTTTCCCGGCCGGCATTGCGAAGATGCCGCTCAACCTGACGCTTTTGAAAAGCTGCGATATTTGCGGCGTGTTCTGGGGCGCATTCACGGCTCGGGAGCCGGCCAAATTCGTTGCTCAGGTCAACGAACTGTTTGAATTGATGAAAACAGGCAAGATCGATCCGCTTGTTTCTGAGACATTCCCGCTGGAGCGCGCTGGCGATGCCATCGCAAAGCTGGAAAACCGCGAAGCTGTCGGCAAACTTGTTGTCACGATAGACTAAAATTTCGGGCGTCCGCGCCTTGTCGAGGGCGCTGCTCGCCCCTATTTTCAAACCGACACTTTCGGAGGGATTGCAATGACCGATTTTAAAGATCGCGAACGCGCTGAAGAAGCCAAGTTCGCCATGGACGAAGAAACCGCTTTCAAAGCCGCCGCGCGGCGTAACCGGTTGCTGGGTGAATGGGCCGCTGGCCTTATGAACCTGACCGAAGAAGAAACGGACGCTTATAAAAAAGCCGTCGTTCAGGCCGATTTCGAGGAAGCGGGCGACGAAGACGTGATCCGCAAGCTGCTCGGCGATCTCACAGCCGCAGGCGCCGACGTCAGCGAAGCCGTTATCCGCGAAAAACTCGAAGAGATGGCTATCGAAGCCAAACGTCAATTGATGGGCGGCAGCTAAACAGATGCCAATGTCAGGGCCTGATATCGAAGCGGCGATTGTCGCCGCATTGCCGGGTGCAGTGGTCGAATTGACTGATCTGGCCGGTGATGACGATCACTGGGCAGCGAAAGTCACGGCACCGCAATTTGCGGGCAAGCCGCGCGTTGCGCAGCACAAGATGGTGTATGCAGCCCTCGGCGGAAAGATGGGCGGCGAACTCCACGCCTTGCAAGTCACCACAGTGGTCCCCACGTAATCTCTTAACAAACACACAGCATTAAAGGCCGCACCAATCATGGCTGATACCAATACCCGCATCTCCACCATCGTCGGCGAAAACGACGTCGTTCTTTTCATGAAGGGCACACCGCTGTTCCCGCAGTGCGGCTTTTCAAGCCGTGCAATCGCGATCCTTGACCATTGCGGTGTCGCTTATGAAAGCGTCGATGTGCTGCAGGACATGGAAGTGCGTCAGGGAATTAAAACCTATTCCGATTGGCCAACCATCCCGCAGCTTTACGTTAAGGGCGAATTCCTTGGCGGAAGCGACATTATGATGGAAATGTTCGAAGCTGGCGAATTGCAGCAATTGCTCGACGAAAAAGGCGTTGCCAAAGCGGAAAGCTAAAATCTGGCAATAGATTTGGGGCTGAATGATTGGCCCAAAATGAAACCGCCCTGCTGACCAAAGCAGGGCGGTTTCTTTTTTTGAAACGGGGAGGTTGGACCTAGAGACCAGGAAAGGTCGAACCTCTGATTGAAGACCACTGGGGCTCGTCAACAACAATGCATTGACCGTGCCAAAAATGAGTTTTTCATGTTTTTCAAGCCCTTAAATGGTTATCGCATTTTAAACCTGTATCGCAGTGTAAAGTGGTCCGACAGGTCCTGACCAATCGCAAGCCGCGAATAATTGCAAAGACTTGGCAAGAGCGGCCGCGCACGTCATCAATGCAACCATGACCAGCGAAACAGGCCCAGAGGGCATCCCCGCAGCAACGATCGTGATTTTTCGAACCGCTTCGGATGGCGGCCCTCCCGAGGTGCTGATGACGGTACGCTCGCGGAACATGGCGTTTGCAGGCGGCATGGCGGTTTTCCCCGGTGGCCGCGTGGATCCTGCAGATTTTAAACTGGCTGAAACCCTGAAAAACAGCACGTTAAGCGTCGATGAGATCGCGCATCAGATCGCTGCGATCAGAGAGACACTGGAAGAGACGGGCCTCGCCCTTGGCCTATCGGGGGACATAACCGCCGATAGCGCCAGAAGAGCGCGCACTATGATCGAGGCAGAAGGAGCACTTGCTCCGGTTCTCGACGCATTCGGATGGGATCTGGACCTTGACCAGATAGTTCCGTTCGCCCGCTGGTTTCCGCAAAATGAAAAGCTATCGCGCGTGTACGACACCCGTTTCTACCTTGCCGATCTGGGAACCGGGGAGGTCGATGTGTCGATCGACAATTCAGAGAATACGCGACTGTTCTGGACCAGTGCCCAAGGCGCGATTGACGCGGCGGGGCGCGGCGAAATCAAGCTGATCTTTCCGACCCGCCGCAACCTTGAACGGCTCGCATTGTTCGCGAATTTCGATGAGGCGCGCGCCCATGCAGAGGCAATCCCTGTCAAAACGATCATCCCGCAAATCGACGACAGCAATGATCAGCCAATGCTGACGATCATGGAAGATGCCGGTTATCCGATCACCGCCGAGCTGCTTTCGACAGTCAAGCGCGGCTGATTACCGAAGCGAGAACCGGCGATCCTCTCGGAAATTCGCGACCCGGTATCCACGCTCGCGCATTTCCTTGCGGTAATCATGTTTGGCATCAGCGATTTCGCTACGATATTCTTCGCGCGCGTCACGGCGATCTTCATCGTCGGTTGCCCGGCGCAGGTCGCTTTTCAACTCGCGTTTTGCCTCGCTGATATCGGTCTTGAAATCCAGCCAGTACGAATTGCTGTCATTGTTGGGAGCGATCGGCAATCCCCTGTCGCGTTCAACAATAATAGGGTGCGCTAACGCCGCGCCCGGGGTGGCCAGCGCAGCGGCCGCCAGCATAATCGAAGCAATAGGTTTCATCGTCCGTCTCCATTCGCGTTTAGGAATACGCAAATTGTGACCGCGATTATGAACCTCGCCCAACCCTGAACGCCCAACACAGGCGAACTCATGCCGGGCGTGCTTTGATCAGGATGAAGTGAGAATGGCGCGCCCGGCAGGACTCGAACCTGCTGCCTCAAGATTAGAAGTCTCGCGCTCTATCCAGATGAGCTACGGGCGCGCGCCGATTGGTCCAATAGCGTGCTTTTCGGCACATGGGAATCACGCTAGGGCACCTAAATATGGAAAAGAGCGATCCAGCAGCAGCTTTCGATACAGATCCCGACGACGGGATCGTCGCGACCAGCAACGCGCCGGTCGCGTTTCGCTATTATGATTTCGTCATGGCGGCGTTTGTCGCGATACTATTGCTGTCAAACATTATCGGCGCGGCCAAGCTGACTTTTGTCGAAGTCAGCTGGTGGCCCGCCGGATGGTGGCCCGCCGCAGATGGTGTATTCATCTATGGCGCGGGCATCCTCTTTTTCCCGTTGGGCTATGTCATCGGTGACATCCTGACCGAGATATACGGCTTTGCACGGGCCCGGCGGGTTATCTGGACCGGGTTTGCCGCAATGCTGTTCCTCGCGTTCATGAGCTATATTGTGGTCAGCCTGCCTGCATTCGACGGGTGGACATGCTCTGCTTCGGATGCGTTTATATTGAAGGGAGCGAGTGACAGCGTGCCCGGCTCGATCTGCCAGCAAACATACGAATCGGTGTTCGGAAGCACATGGCGCATCGTCCTTGCATCCATCACTGCGTTCTGGGCAGGCGAGTTTGTGAATTCCTACGTCATGGCCAAGATGAAGGTTTGGACCAAAGGCAAAGCCTTGTGGACGCGCACCATTGGATCAACCGTAGTAGGCCAAGGCGTCGACAGCCTGATTTTTTATCCGATCGCCTTTTACGGTATCTGGACGACCGAGGCCGTGATCACAGTCATGATAACCAATTGGCTGTTGAAAGTCGTTTGGGAGGCTGCCCTTACCCCGGTCACCTATCTAGTCGTCGGAAAATTGAAGAAAGCCGAGGGCGTCGATCTGTTCGATACAGAAACCGATTTCTCGCCTTTCTCATCGAAGGAACGCCGCGCCGAAGGTTGATCTTAAAACTCGGACAGGTGCAGATCAATCATGCCTGTCCAGGTGCAATTCGCCATCACCAACGATTTCCACATCCCACTCGATACCAAGCCGGCCCGCAAGAAGTTTGATATCTTTTTCGGTGGGCACACCAAACAATGCCTCATGGCTTTTCTCTAACCGCAAGACCAAGCTCCCATTGCGCACGATCAATCGGCTTACCTGAAGCGAGCGCTGGGAATTTGCTCCTATTCGCCGGGCTAGGCGTACCGCCAGCCCCCAACAGATTGCTTCGTTCAACGCTTCGGCACTGGCGAGTTCGGTGATTTCGTCCGGCAGTTGAATATGGTTGCCATTTGCCGCAACCGCCGCCGCCATCATCGCGCGCTCTTGCGAAGAGATTGCGATCCAGCGTTTATGCAGCGCCCAATCGATAGCCTGAGGCAGGCGTATGTTCGGCTCGATTTGCATAGATGCCAGCGCGAGCATCGTCGACGCCAGCCGAAGCCGCTCGGTCCCGTGATCGCCAGATGGTGCCGCATCAACAGTCCATGCTGCAATGCGGGCAGCCAAAGTTTGCGGAGCGCCGCGCTGGGTCGCGAAAACACCGATCCCGGCAAGCAAGGGGTCTTTTGATTTGCCGTGATCAGGCAGCCGGTCATACAGCAATCCCTCACGCAGTCCCCATGAAGAAAACACCAATTCGCTCGGCTGAATGCGCGCCAATAGCGCCTGTAACAACACCGCCGCATCGGGCAATTTTTCCGCGCGCATTGACGAAATCCGATCGCGCGCCTTCAACTCATCAGGCGATTGATCTGCAAGTGTTTTAGCCAGCTCTTTCGCTTGCTTTGCCGATAGCTCAAAACCGTGCGGATCGGATAGCGGATGCCCCTGCTCCTGCATCGCGAAAACGGCCATTGTCCGCCACGTTCCCCCGACCAGATAAAGCGGCTTTTCAATTCCGGATTTGCTTCCGAAATCGCTCGCGCCTTTCTTGAGCGCTTTTTCCAGCGATTTGCGCATATCGGAATCGCTGCCATCTTTATCGCGATAATCCGGCAGACGCAGAGTGCCCAAGGGAACTGATGTCGCGCTCCCCGGTTCGCCGCCGTTTATTTCAACAAGCTCGAGGCTTCCGCCGCCCAAATCGGCAACTGTGCCGCTGGCGCCGGGGAATGCACCGGCCACGCCGTTTGCGCTCAGACAGGCCTCTTCTTCGCCGGAAATCACGCGCGGATCAA